>JBARRT010000150.1:0-3565 GCA_049644365.1 Candidatus Acidiferrum sp.
CCGCCCACCTGGCAAGAGTCACCGAGACCTGGGCGTATGTCCGGCGCGTGGAGCACGCACGCGCGCTTAATGAGCGCGGCATTTCCGTTACGGGATCGCACGAATTTCATGCGAATCTTCGCGCCACAACTGACCCCACCGAGATGCCGGAGTTTGATCTGGGGATTGTCGCGAGCAAAGCCACGCAAACCGCCGAGGCGGTCCGCCCAGTCGCGCACCTTTTCAAGAAAGGCGCAATTCTGTCTTCACAGAATGGCTTGGGCAGTGAAGAAGTCATTGCCGCGCTGGCGGATACTTTCGTGATGCGCGGGACGACATTTATGAGCGGAACGCGCCACACGGACACGCACGTGCAGTACGAACTCGACACGGCAACGTGGATGGGGCCTTTCGAGCCGACCAAAACGCCTTTCGCGCTCGTAAGAGAAGCGGCGGAGCTCATCACTTCTTCCGGCCTGAAGGCCGTTGCTCTGGAAGACGCGCGCCCCGCGCAGTGGTCGAAGTTGATCTTCAATTCCTCGGTCAATTCCGTTGCCGCTCTCACTGAGTTGCCGCATAGTTTTCATTTTGCTGAGGAAAAAGATTTTGGCGATCTGGGTCACCTCCTGCATGCGCTGATGGAAGAGGGAAAGAGTGTGGCCGCCGGCTTGGGCGTAAAACTTTACGAAGACCCGTGGGAAATGAACAAGGTTGGCGCGCAGACGGATCACCCACCTTCCATGTTGTACGACATCCGGCACAAACTTAGAACGGAAATTGATTTTCTAGGCGGAGCAATTGCTCGTGAAGCCGCCCGCGCGGGAATTCCGGCGCCACTGCACACGGCGCTCTACCGTTTGATCAAGGGCAAAGAACAATCGTGGACGTACCAGGGTAAGGCTAAGGGGCACCCGGCCGCGAAATAATCCGAGGCGCTATGGCATATCCGCTCGATCAGGAGAAATGGCAACGCGTCCGGCAAATGCTGGAGCGGCAAGATCTTGATGCGGTCGTCGTGCGCGCTCCGGACAACGTCCTATATCTCACGAATTACTGGACCATGAAGGGCTATGACCTCGCGATCTTTCCCCGCGAGGGAGATCCTACGCTGCTGGTCATCGAACCCCAGTTTCGCGAAGCGCAGCTCACGGCCTGGAACAAAGATGTTCGCTTTTTCCCTTTCTACCACCCCAGGGACCCGCGCCCGCCGATGATTCGCGCGGTGGAAATGGCGGTGGATGTTTTACGGGAAGGAAAGCTGTCGCGCCGCGTCGGGATCGAGCTTTCACAAACTTCGCAGATCTGCGACCGCATGGTTGGCGAACCGACAGTCTATTGGCAGGGTTTTTACGACGCTTTTCGCGCCGGTTGCGCTGAAGTCGTGGACGCCGCGCCACTGCTTTCCGAATTGCGCATGATCAAAACGCCGCAGGAGATCGAGCGCATGCGCCTGGCGAACGAGCTCGCGGCCATCGGAATGGAGTACGCCCGCGACAACATTAAGCCCGGCATGAAAGAGAGCGAAGTCGCAGCGATGATTGAAGGGCACATTCACGCCGTGGGCGTTGGATACAAAGGCAAAGTGGAGATGGCACGCGCGTTCACCCTGGTGTGGTCCGGGAAGGGCATTGCCACTTTTACTGCGACCTCGCACCGCCCGGTGATCCAGAATGAACCGACGCTCGTCGAAATTTGGGTTTGCGCCGACGGGTACTGGACAGACTTGACGAAAAATCTTTGTCCCGGACGCTTGACGCCGGAATACAATCGGCTGCTCGATCAATTGCTGAAGATTTTCGGCGATGCGGTGGGTTGCGTGCGGGACGGCGCTCCGCTTGGCGAGATTGACCGGATCATTCGTGCGGGGATCAACGCCGCGGGCTACCCGGGTCAACCCTCGCACCCCGTTGGGCACGGGGTGGGTGCGCGCGCGCATGAAGCGCCCTATTCGCATCAGGCAGCGCCGGGAGCGATACGCTCGGGGATGGTCCTGGCGATTGAGCCGGGTGTTTACTGGGAGGGTGGCGGCGGATTACGGCTCGAAGATAATTTCCTGATCACCGCCAGCGGTTGCGAAAAGCTATGTTCGTATCCGGATGATTTTCGCCGGTAGCCGCCCGGAGAGATGGAGAACCGTGACTCCGAGGAGTCTCATTTCATGAAGAAAGACCAGGCCAAGACGATCCTCTCGCAAATTCGCGAGGACGAAATCGTCGCGATGTGCTGCGACGTCGTGAACATCCCGAGCCCCACGGGCGAAGAGCTGGAGATGGGCCGGTATATGCGGCGCGCGCTGGAGGACGCGGGGCTCAGCGTCACCTGGCAGGAAGTCGAGGAGGGCCGCGCCAATGTTGTTGGCCTGTGGGAAGGCACCGGCAATGGGAAAAGTTTGATGTTCAACGGGCACATGGATACGTCGAACACCGGACGCGAAACTTTTCTGACCGGACTCGGCTACAAAGCGAAAGCCGCGATTCGCAAGGGCATGATCTACGGCCTGGGAATCTATAACATGAAAGGCGCTCTGGTCTGCTACACCCAAGCCGTGAAGGCCCTGATGCGCGCGGGCGTGAAGCTGGAGGGGGACGTCATCATCGCCGCTGTCGTGGGCGAAATTGAGAAAACACAATGGAGCGATGAATTTGTCGGCAGGGAATTCCGTGGTTACGGCGTTGGCACGCATCACCTGGTGAATCACGGCGTTCTGCCCGATATGTGCATTCTCGGCGAACCCACGGACCTGCAACTGGTGCTCGGCCACTACGGAACCGTTTGGGTTCGCATTTCAACGCGGGGCCACTACGTGCACACGGCATTTACGCGCGGGAAGCAGGAGCACAGTTCGGTCTTTCGAATGAAAGAGATTCTCGACGCGATTTATTACTGGATCGCCGCGTGGGAAAAGAAAGCGACGTACGACAGACAGCCCGGCGTCGTGAATGTGGGTTGTGTTCGCGGTGGTCACCCCTGGCGCGTCAGCCGGACGCCCGACCGCACCGATGTCTTCCTAGATGTGCGCGTTCCGCCAACGATGCCGCTCAAGGAAGTGCGGACTTCCATCAAACAGCTTGTCCTGGAGCTTCGCAAGAAACATCCGGACTACGGCGTGGAGTACGAAACCTATGTGTCCGTCCCGGGCGCGGAAATCTCCCAGGATCATCCGTTGGTGAAAACCGTCGAAGCGTGCCACCAGCGGGTCCTCGGCGCCGCGCCGAAACACGCCACCGTCTTGTGGGATTCCGATGCTTCCGTGATGACACGTTATGGAATCGAGACTCTGAATTACGGCCCTTCCAGCGGGCCGCGCGACGCCGAAGGCGAAAAAGTAGCCATCGAAACGCTCGTTAATACCACGCGGGTTTACGCGTTGGCTGCCGCAGAGATTTGCGGCGCGCACTGAGAGGAGAACCGGATCACACCAATGACCAGTCAAAAGGAAATCGACCGCCGCTATAGCAACATTCGCGCGGCCATGGAAGCGGAAAAGGTCGACGCTCTCATCGTTTGCGGCAATCAGTACGCGGGATTTGAAGGCGCGGTGCGCTACACCTCCGGGTTTGAAATCGTCCACCGCTATGTTTACGTC
>JBARRT010000151.1:0-4889 GCA_049644365.1 Candidatus Acidiferrum sp.
ATTTGATCCCCAGAACATGGAAGCCTCCGCCGTTCATTTGAAAGTTCCCGCGAAATCGCTCACAGCCGTTGACCCTGGCGAGTCAGAAAAAGACCGCAAAGACGTTCAGGCGACGATGATAGGAGAGAAAGCCCTCGATGTCGCAAAATTTCCCGAAATCGTATTCACGTCCACGCACGTGTCCACGGTGAAAAAAAACGCCGACGGCTGGGAGTTGACACTCACCGGCAAACTGAACCTTCACGGAGTGGAAAAGCCGGTCAGCTTTCCCCTGCGCGTGCGCGCAGCGGCGGGCGAATTACGGGCACAAGGAGAAGTTTCGGTTTTGCAAACGGACCACGGCATCACCCCCATAAAAGTCGGCGGCGGCTCCGTCAAAGTGAAGGACAAATTGAAGATTAGTTTCACGATCGTCGCAACCAAGGCCAATTGACCGCTTCCTGCTTCACCGCCTTTTCCCTTCTGCTGTTTTCGCAATGATTGCGAAATGAACTGAAAAGAGCCGAATTTTGCGTGGACAAACTGTCTAAAATTGTACAGACAACTATTTTAGAATCGGTGGACACTCTTGCCGAGGTGAGTTCAATGACGGCCCTCGCAGGAGTTTGGAAGAGAAAACGCGAAGATCTCAGGAATAGAAGAGTTCCTCTGTTCAAGAGATATCAGAGAAATCCCAACGATCTCCGCTTGGCTTTGGAAATTAAATCGATTGACGATCAAATCGCCGAGTGTACACAACAGATGCAACTCGAGAATCGAAAGCTTGAGCTGGTTCACGCAGTTTGACCATCACGGGGAAACGCAGACCAATGGATCAGGTACGATCCCCGCCGAACCCGCATGATGGATCGAAGGTTGTGGCGTCCAGAATCGTTCCGGCGGAACGAGCCTTGGCCGTGCGCCCGAGAATTTTGCACACCTGTCCACAGATTTGCACAGCAGTTCCATCCGAATTTGATTGACGCCGCCAACGGGAAGATTTATCTTCTGCACCAGATTGAACCGGGAAGCTTAAGAACTTTACGGCTCAGTTTACAAGGCGCAACAAGCTTAACGGCGGTTGCGCCGAGAAATTGAACGGCGAAGCTCGAAGCCTTACCGGCTCCGTTTGGACGGCGTGGCAAGCCTAACGGCAGGTCCGTCGCCGGATGGGGATCGGCAAGGTTAGAAACTTTACGGCTCAGTTTAGAGGGCGCAGCAGCCTAACGGCGATTGCGCCCTCAATTTTTTTGTGCGTGGCCCAAGCTCACGGGTTGTGCCTGCCCGCCGTAGGCGGGCAAGGGTGGGGATGTTGATTTTGACTCTCCCCGCCGCTGTCTCCCGTAGGGGCACGATACATCGTGCCCTTCTTCCCGTGGGACCTCCCCCTTCCCGTGTAGGCGCACGACTTCAGTCGTGCCCGTCGCCTCCTCATGTTTTCCTGCCATCCCGGCCATTCGTACGCGACAGACCTTGACAATGGTACCTCATATGTTACCATCAAGCATGGTCGAAGTGCGCGAATACCTTGACCGGAGCGGACGCAGTCCGTATGCCGCTTGGTATGACCGGTTGAACCGAGAAGCGGCGGCCAAGGTGGCGGCTGCTCTAGCACGCATCCACCAGGGCAATTTTTCCAACGCCAAGGGCGTGGGAGCCGGTGTTTACGAGTACCGGATTGATTTTGGTCCAGGCTACCGGATTTACTTCGGCAAAGATGGCGACCGCCTTGTAATCCTAGTTGGCGGAGGAACAAAGAAACGCCAGCAGGCAGATATCAACACCGCACTGGCCCGTTGGCAGGACTACAAGCAACGAAAGGGTGCAGAAAGGTGACAACCATGGCTTTGACACGAGATTTCAAGGAAACCATCCGGGCGCGCGTAAAGCGTGATCCGGGATTCCGCGAGGCGCTTCTCCGCGAGGGCATCGAAAACTTTCTTTCAGGTGACGTGGAAACCGGCAAGATTATCCTGCGCGATTTCATCAATGCCACCGTTGGCTTTACCAAGCTGAGTGACGTCACCCACCGCTCCCCGAAGAGTCTGATGCGCATGCTCGGTCCCCGTGGCAACCCGCAGGCTCGCAACTTGTTTGAGATCGTTGCCTATCTGCAACGCGCGGAAGGCGTGCGCTTCGAAGTTCGATCCAGTCGCGCCGCCTTACGGAGCAAGAAGTCGGCACCTTCGCCGCGATTTCGAGGAAGAGTCAAAGGGCGTACGGCCTGAAAAGCGCCCCGCGCCGTAGCGCCGGCGTCCTTGCCGGCGTCATTTTTCGTCTCGCCATTTCCCCACCGTAGGGGCACGATACATCGTGCCTTCCCGCTCGAAGTGGTACCTTCTCATCGAATGCCGACGCAAAGAAAAAAGAAACCGGTCCTCCGCCGCGCCGCACCTGCAAATACTCCAGAGGTCCGCGGACTGCATCTCGATCCGCAGACGCGTTGCTTGCACCACCATACGCAGGCGGACATCATCGCCATCAAAATGAAGTGCTGCGCGACCTGGTATGCCTGCAAAGACTGCCATATCGCGCTCGCAGGTCATGCCATCGACGTTTGGCCACGCAGCGAATGGAATCAGGAAGCCATTCTGTGTGGGGCATGCGGCGCAAAGCTGACGATTTCCGAATACATGCAATGCGAGTCTCGCTGCCCGGTCTGCTCTGCCCTGTTCAATCCTGGATGCCGGAACCACCACCATTTCTATTTTGAGGAAGAGCTCCAATAGGCGGCGCGTGATGAGGATCCACGTCCTCCACGATCAGGTTGGCCACCCCACCGGAAACGCCATCCCCGGAAATCGGGGGGGGAGATGTGCAGCCAGACGGCATCGCGCATTAAGCCCATGTAACAGGGATCGGGTTTCGCGTCATCCCCCTCGATGGGCAAATCCCGTTGCAAGCCGAGACCGTTGCAATAGAGGTCCTCTGCCGCGGCCGAGTTCGATACATGAAGCAGCGGGATCGCAAGCTTGAAAAAGTGGCACCTCACTTACGCAGCCGCAGTCCGTTACTCGTCTTTTTTCCTGCGGATTCTCTCTTCCTTTAGCAACACCTCCATCAGAGACGGAGGATAACCGAAATTGGTTTTCTGTAGGCGTGCGAACGCGTCCTGCAAATGAAGCAGGCCCGCCCGAGAAGCCAGATCCAACACTCCCAGCGTTCCGGTTGCCGCCAAACCTCGCTGCTGGGCCAGCATTGCCCCTGCGCGGTCGTCGATCAACAAGAGATCGGCGCAGATAGATTCTGCGAGGATGATGGCGGCCCGCTCCCCCGAGTCCAGTGCTGCCAGTGAAGAATCTAGATGGGTTGCGGCCGGCGCGACGAGGATTTCGAGCCATGGTGGAGGCTGCTGCATCCACTTCCGGACCGATGCGGGAGCGGCCTCGCAGATGAGTTCGTTGCGCACTTCGGTGGGAACATGGATCTTCTCGAAAAGACGGCACAAAACGATGGCAGCGTCGACGAGGATCAGATAGTGGAGCGGCGTCGCGTCGGCGACAACAACCCGCATTTAGTTTCCAAAGCCCAATCGTCGCAGGGCCGCGCGTTCGCGCTCGAGATCTTCCAGTGTGAAGTTGAGCCAAACCTCATGAGCCTTGAGAAAGCCGTCGAGTTCCTGGCGAGTTTGCAAGCCGAGAAGCTGGCGAAGTTGAGGCTCCGTCAGCCGGCCCGCCTTGTACTCTTCCAGTCCAAAAGCTTCCAGCGCGCGGCGGGAGAGATCGCTTCCCGAGGCAGAGAGCCGCTGGGCTACATCGTCCGGGATGTGGAGGGTGAGTTCCATAGCTGAAGTTTACCACGAGAAGGCTGGCCTCCCGGTGCCGTGCCCCATACGCCGTACTTGCGTGTCGTTTTTTTGACTTTTACTCCATCTTTTTACCGTCCCTTTCTTCTCAGGTTTCCCCGCCTAATCGCCGCCTGCGACTGAGAATCCGGCGCCTTATTGCAGCAAAGCAGTCGTGTCCCAGATGCTGAACTCGCCTTCGGCATAGGCGGCGGCCAAGCGAGTTCCCTTCCCGTCAAAAGCAACACGTTCGATGACCCGGGGGAAACGCGGATTGGGCGGCAGGGCCGCCTGGAAGGTATAGAGCCGCTCTCCCGTTGCCAGTTTGAAAAGCAGCACGCGTTTATTGGCATGAGCCGAAGCCATAAATTGCCCGGAGGGATGAAAATCAAGCGCGGTGATTGCGGAGGGGGAGAACCGAATTCGCCGCGGTTCGCGATCGCTGCCGGCCTCGCTCACCAGCACCGTGCCGTCATCCAATCCCGCCGCGAGCCACCGGCTGTCCGCCGACCACGCCAGCGCCGCGGCCGCAGCGTGCCCAAAGCTGTGATGCGGACCGTTGGAGCGGACGTCATAGACCCACACCGTATCCGCAGGTTCGCCGGCCGGTTTGGCCACGCCAACGGCCAGCCATTTTCCATCGGGGGAAAAGGCCAGGCTGAGAATGGGGCCGCGCTCATTCAGCTGCAGCGTCAAATTCCCTGTCGCGATGTCCCAAAGGGTAGCCACACCGTTCGCATCGCCGCCCGCCAGCTTCCATCCGTCGGCAGTGATGGCCAGGGCTTGCTGAGCGCCGATTTTCTCCAGAAAGACCGTGTTCTCCAGCATCTCGCCCTGCGGCCGGCTCACGGTGATCCGATCCTCGTAGGAATAGGCTTGAATATTGGGCTCCGGCGCAACCGCCACCGCCAGCGCCTTGCGCCGCTCCAGCAACACAAATTGTCCATCGCGCGGCCGGAAATAGAACAGATCTCCCGCCTGCGTCGTATATTTCTGCACCAGCGGAAAGTCTAACGCCCGTTGCGGCCCCCGCGAACACGAGGAGGCCCCCAGCACCAACAGAAGCAAAACTATTGCAGCCGACCGGTTTCTCATTCGAGCATAGCTTACATGATTTCTTCTGATC
>JBARRT010000152.1:0-16428 GCA_049644365.1 Candidatus Acidiferrum sp.
GAAGTGCCGGTAAATCCCGCCTTTTTCGAGACCCGTTGCCCGCATGAGATCGGACAAGGCCGCACCGTCATAGCCCCTCTGATTGAAGATGGGCGCCGCCTTGCGAATGATGTCCTGGCGGGTCTGCTCGCCTTTGCGCATTTAGATCCCTCAAAATCAGCTCTGCGACCAACTGGTCGCTTATTGCATTGTACCAGATATTAGATGCGACCGACCGGTCTCTTGTCGCATCAAAGGGGCGTCGGCACCTGTATGAGTTCTACAACGGCTTCCATTCCTGTCCCGTATGTGGCCGGCGAGCGGCCAGCGATCAATCCCTGGATCATCGCGGTCACCGTCACCCTGGCGACCTTCATGGAACTGCTCGACACAGCCATAGCCAATGTCGCGTTGCCCCATATTGCCGGCGGCCTCGCCGTCAGCTATGACGAGAGCACCTGGGTCCTGACAAGCTATCTGGTATCGAATGCTGTCGTACTTCCGCTTTCTGCCTGGCTGAGCCGCGCCTTCGGGCGGAAACGCTACTACATGCTTTGTGTCGTCCTGTTCACGTTGAGTTCGCTGCTGTGTGGACTCGCGCCTTCACTGGGCTTGCTCATCTTCTTTCGCGTCTTGCAGGGAGTCGGAGGCGGTGGACTCGCTCCGGTGGAGCAGGCCATTCTCGTGGACACGTTCCCTCCGCAAAAGCGGCCCGCGGCTTTCGCTCTCTACAGCATGGCCATTGTCACTGCCCCCGTGATCGGTCCGCCGCTCGGCGGTTGGATCACCGACAACTGGAGTTGGCGGTGGATCTTCTTTATCAACATTCCCATCGGGATTGTGTCTCTCATCCTGACGAACCGGCTCGTTTCCGACCCTCCAGAGTTCACGCGTGAGGTCGAATCCGCCCGGAAAGGCGGCAGGCTTCGGATTGATGGCTTGGGGATTGTCCTCGTGGCCCTCGGGTTTGCGTGCCTGGAAGTTGTTCTGGATCGTGGACAAACCGAAGACTGGTTCGAAAGCGGCTTCATTGTTTTGTTCTTTTCGATCGCGCTTGTGGCACTGGTTGCGGCCGCGTTCTGGGAATGGCGCCATCCTGACCCGGTCGTGGAGATTCGCCTGCTCGCGGACCGCAACTTCGCCATCGCAAACTTTTACTATTTTCTTTTTGGCTTTGCTCTGTTCGGATCCACGGTGCTGATTCCCCAGATGCTCCAAAGCCTCTATGGCTATAGCGCTACCGATGCAGGACTCGTTCTTGGACCTGGCGCCTTCGTGATCGTGGCCCTGGCTCCGCTGATCGTGAAAATCTTGCCTAAGGTTGGAATCAAGCCGCTCATTTTCACCGGATACATAATTTTTGCCATTGCCATGTGGCGCTACGCCAGCATTGACTTGGGCACAGACTACAAGCATGTGGCGATCGCCCGTGCGATCCAGGGGCTTGGGATTGCCCCACTGTTTGTGCCGGTGAGCCAGCTGGCCTATTCCTTCTTGCCAAAGAACAAGAACAACAAAGCTTCGAGTCTGACCAATCTGTTCCGGAACCAAGGGGGAAGCGTTGGGATCGCGTTCGTTACAACCGTTCTTGCGCGGCGAACGCAGTATCACCAAACGGTTCTGGTTGCTCACGCCACTCCGTTCCAGCGGCGCTATCAAGAAACACTCGCCACTTTGTCGCGATATTTTGTGACGCACGGTTTTACGACTCCGGACGCGGCTCTGCACGCGAAAGCACAATTGGCGCGAGTGATCCATCAGCAGGCGGCGTTTCTTGGTTTTCTCGATTGCTTTTGGCTGCTGGGCTGCGCCTGCTTGATTGGAGCGCCTTTGGTTTTCTTCACGCGCAAATTCAGGTCGGCTGGTCCTGGCGCCGGACATTAAGCGTCGAACAGTGGGTCCTGAAAGGAGTGGCAGAAATGATTTGGGTTGGCAGTTTCCAATCGCTGCAGTCGAGGCTTCCTAAACTCTCTTTCAAGGATGCACCGCTGGAGGTGCGCACCTGGGTGCAGAGCGAGATCGGCCAGATTTCACCGCTAGTGGATTGGTTGATGAGCCTGATCGCGGCATCTGGCAGTGTTCGCGGAGAGGAGCAGCTCGTTGAACTCGCGCTTCGGGAAGCCCTGAGTAATGCGATGCTCCACGGCAATCGCGGAGACGCAAGCAAGTTGGTTCACGTCCATTGCCTCTGCGAATGTGGCAGAGGAGTGTCCGTCGTGGTCAGGGATCAGGGACGAGGATTTGACCCCAATAAGGTTCCCGATCCTCTGGCGTTCGAAAGCCTCGGTGCCGAACATGGGCGCGGCATCCACTTGATGAAATTGGCCATGGACGAAGTTTCTTTTGAACGCGGAGGAACGGAGGTCCATATGCGGAAGAAACTGGGGCGTGAACAAGAACATCGGTGCAATGCGCCCGCGCTTTGTGAGCGGGCGGAAGATACGGCACCGCCGAGGTGACAGTTGGCCCGCCTAAACCCCCGCCGCGAGCGAGTTCGCTGTCTTCGTTTCGACTGGTGGAATCTGAAAACAGCGTATAGCTTACACAAAAGAAAAGGCCGGAATCCGGGGTTCCGGCCTTGCGCATTTCAGATTGGTTGCGGGGGTCAGATTTGAACTGACGACGTTCGGGTTATGAGTTTGACGATCAAACCCTAAGTCTTGATGATTCAATTGCCCTTACAGTTCGCAGCCCCCCAAAAACCGCCCCGAAACCTTGGATTTTGGACGCTGACACCCGATGGTCTGTTCCGAGCTCCCAATCGAGGACAACGGTCTTGTAAACCGTTGTCCTCCCGGAATCTGATCGCGCTGAATGCCTCGTTGGGAGGGTGGCGAGCCTAGATGTCGTGTTTCAAATTGGTGGAGCGACAGGATTCGAACCGTGACCTCTTGCGTGACAGTTAGCTGGTTTCGAGTATTTTCAATGGCATAGAAGAGCACGGACGGCACTGCAAGTCATTGGAAGTACACCATAGGCAGCGGCTATTGCGTATCGCAATGTGTATCGCGCAGGCCTCTGGGAATCACGAGAGGAGGGCGCGCTATTCCGAGTTGCCCGACGATCACAGGTCCTGGAGGTCAACGCCTGCCACCTTGCAAAACCTTTGCCACGGCATTCTTCAGCTGCGCTTGATGATGAACACAGTCTTATCGTCAATACGGTCCCGTTCGCCAATCTGGCGGAGACGATCGTCCTTTTTCACCGCATATTCCAGCAGAGCGTTGCAGATTTCCTTTGCCGGTTGGCGATAGCGCTCACGCATCACCTCTTCAAGTTGCTGACGTTCTTCTTTGTCGCTGCCGTCGTAGACCCCGTCGGTATAAAGGAAGAAAATGTCCCCCGGACTCAACAGCGTGAGCTCGGCCACATCGGAAGAGTTCACCTTCTTTTCCCGGAATTCCAGTGACAAATACCTGTTACGATCAGGATGATCTTCGGGGATCTGCACGCCAAGCGGTAGGAATTGCACCATCCGGCTTTTGTCAATCTCCATGAACTTGCGAAATTCGGCGGAGAAAACCAATGGGGGTACATGTCCGAAGTTCACGAATCGAAAGTAGCCATAAGGGTGCACTTCGCCGTAGAGCATGGTAGCTATCTCCTGGGCGCTCTCCTTCTCGCTCCTGCCAAGAGCATTTCGTGCGGTGACAGATAGGGCCAACCTCAGGTTGATCCTCTCGAATAACTCCGGTGTCGCTTTCCCTCGATGATCAAGTTCGGACAGCATGAGAGCATGAAATGTGTCGTGGACCGTCGACGCGATCTTCGCTGCAATGATTCCGTGTCCCTGAGCATCCACCAACAGAACTCCCGCCGTGCTATACAACTCGCGCAGGTCTTCGGCGACCCGCACCTGCTCCGAGCTTCGTGCCTCTCTGTAAGCGGATTCCATTTCGGGCTTGTAGCCGGGCCTCGATTTCAACCATTGGACATGATCGTCCACCGAATTACGCGGCATGGCGCCTGCCGGGAACGGCTCTAAATACCGTTTCGATCGCTTCAGGGCCCGCTGAATGCGGGCGTCGATGTCGTAACGCTGCTGAAAGTTTATGTACTCAAATAGGTCGCCGCCGACCGTTCCCGCGGGAATGGAGTTGCCGTACATCTCGATTCCTTCCACATGCGGAATCGTGCCTTCCACCGGCATCAGTCGCCTGCGCAGATATTCATCAATATTTGGAGCGTTGTAGATGTTTGTCATACGAGACTTCCAGGCCGAAGCGATTCACTCCGTTGATGTTTGCCTAACTCGGTCCATAACATGACGATGCGGCACTCCTTGCGACAGCGTCAATTGTCTTTTGGAGCGAACCGCGCCGATGTCAGCGTCACTGCGGCCTCGTCCGGAGCGGACGTCCTCCGTCCTACATACTATTCACCACACCCTACATCTGTGTGGGCGGTGCGACTAACAAATCCTTAGAGAACCGATCTGTCCGCCTGCACTCAACTAAGACCTAGCCAGGGTGGTGTTCCGCTTGAATCAAAGCTCGCGAACGACATTTAGTTGTTGAAACCCTACAAGGAGGTTTCGAGTTGCTGTTGCGTCGACCCATTGAGACCGGCGCGCTTACCGGAGAAGTGCCGATCCCCTATTCAGGTATTCGTCAGGCAAATCGGGGTCCAAGGGCTACTTCCGGGTAGCCGACAATCCACCCAGAACCCCGTCTTTCACTTCCCACAACCCCGTTTCTGGATAGTTCGCGGATTGCCGACCATGCGCCGCCCAGAATGTGCAGGGAGCGAACGACATTTCTACGTCTGTTTCCGTCGGCCGTTCGTAGATGTGGTCTCCGTCGACGTAATCTCATACTTGAAGTTGTCCGGATCGAGACTGTCGAGTCGGCCTTCGGTCGTTTCCGCGTGCGGATATAGGAGGAAACCGATTGGCGCGCCGTTCGACCCGGGAAGAGTGACATCGTGCGCGAAGTTGTACGCCACCCAGTTCATTTCCCAGGACCCGAATAGCCGCGCGCGGGCCTTCTTGACCATGTCGTCCTCCAGCGGTCGATTTCCGGGCGGTTCCTCGAGCACGACCTTCCGCACGTCTGCAGGATCTAGAGGTACCCAGCCGTAGTCACCAAGGTAAACCTCTGCGCGGCAGTGCTGCGCTTTCGTCACGTTCTCTGACGAAGCACCGAGGCTCTTGTATCCCATCTCGGACTTGGCGACGCGGATGCCATAAACGTCTCGCGCGGGGAGGCCCGCCGCGCGCGCCAGCCCAACGTACAGCGCGTTTAGATCCGCGCACTTCCCGCCCAGATCTTTGGACTCCAGCATGAAGCGAATGTCGCCGACGCCGCAGCCGCGCGTTTTCGGATTCCGAAAGGTGTTGTCAACAATCCACTCGTAGATTGCACGCGCTTTCTCAACATCCGTCTTCGCGCCCTTCGTGATTTCGCTCGCCGTAGCCTTCACGATACCGTCGGTCGGCAGGAGGTTGGTCGGCCGCAAAAAGTGCTCCAATTCCTCGCGGTCCCTTTTTGGTGCCTTGCTGGGCGCGGAGAGATCGACCGCATAGTCTTTAGTCGCGATTCGGCTTGTGAGGTTGAGGATCGGCCTTACGCCGGATGAAAACTCTGCGGCGATGATTCCGAGCGCGTCGCCCTTGCTTTCGACCATCTTGGCGGTTCCGCCCTCGCAACTGAAGGTATTCGCGAGCGTCTTCTGGAAGGGCGTTTCGCTAATGAGTGCCGCCGGCAGCCATACGCGCGTCTTCCCGGAAGTTTTCAGGACTTCGACGCGGGTCGTCACTTGAAATGTGCGCCAACGGTCAAGCGTTGTGACCTCTGAAAACAAGCGCCCAGTCTTCGCGAACGCGAGGCTTACGGACGCAATGCTCCCTGATTGCAAGAAATTACGACGATTCATGCCAATACGTCCTCCCAGCAGAATTCTCTTGACTTCCCTGCTCACTGATAACGTACACCCGACTCTGGCCGTATACAATGTATGAGCCGGTTTTTGGATACAGCGGCCTTCCGCGCCTCCAATAGAATCCGAAAGCCGAAACCTGGCGCCTCTCCAATCCCATTCTCAGACACTTTCGCTTTGCCAGTCTGACCTTTTGGGCTCGTTCTGGACATCTGGCGTTGAGTGTTTCGCATAGGGCAACGAAGGTGTTAGTGTTCTGAGATGGGTGGCGCGCCCCGAAGATGTGGGAAGCATCGCACGTTTGTCTCAGTGAGCTTATTCTATTGAGCCGCACCTTTGTTTCCGCCAGCTACTGGATCGAGGATCGATCTCGCCTGAGTTTTGCATGCAGATGACTGCCAAACCCGACAGCGATCGCTTCCAGAGCGGCGCGGACAAGTACGCCGCCTACCTCGAGACACCTGAGGGCCGCTTGCGCTGCGGCTTGGCTTTCGCCAATCTGCAGGACTTTCTGGTCCTGCCGCAGAGCAGGCGGTCGTTGCGCGGTTTGGATCTCGGGTGCGGTACGGGAGCGACCGCCGTGCGCCTAGCGCGTCTTGGCATTCGCATGACGCTGCTGGATTCCTCTTCAGCGATGCTGGATATCGCGAAACGCGCGGCACGGGAGGCTGGCGTTGACGGGAGGATCGCTCTAAACCACGGCGACGCGGCCCAAGTGGCGAACCTGTTTCCGGCGGGATCGTTCGACGTCGTTCTTTGCCACAACATCCTGGAATATGTCGACGATCCGGTTGCTGTGTTGCGCGGTGCCGCTCGCGCGATGCGAGACTCCTCGGCGATACTGTCGGTTATCGTGCGCAACTAGGCAGGCGAGGTGTTGAAGACCGCTATCCAAGCCGGCGATTTGGCTGCAGCGGAACAAAACCTTACCGCTCAGTGGGGACATGAGTTTCTGTAGGCAGGCAAGGTGCGTCTGTTTACGGCAGAAGGCCTGCAAGCCATGCTAATGGAAGCGTCGCTCGCGGTGAATGCCAAGCGCGGTCTTCGGGTCGTGTCGGATTATTTGCCGCCACGAGTTTCGCTCAGTGCTGAGTACGACCGGGCCTTTGAACTGGAGCTCAAGCTAGGCAGGCGACCGGGGTTTGCCGCAGTCGCCCGCTATACTCAATGCCTGGCACGTTGCGCAGGTCCGGTGACGGAGGGCGGTGCATGAACAATGTCACAATCCAGTCTTCATCGGCCACATCACGCGTGGTGCCACCTGATGGTGGTATTTCGCTAGGCCTCGGGCTGACCAACGAGTGCAATCTTTCCTGTGCCTTCTGCTACCGCGATCCGATTCGTGCGGACCGTCTCTCTCTGGATCAAGTAAAGGCAGTTATGGAAAGGCTGGCTGTTCGCTCCGTGAATCTGGGCACCGGCGAGAACGGCATGCATCCAGATTTTAAGGCAATGCTAGCCTACCTGCGCACACAACCCGTCAAGCTCACCATCACTTCCAACGGCCACAGCGTGGCTGTTCTGGAAGACAACGAATTGCGCGCCTTCCACGACATCGAGTTCTCTGTCGATTACCCAACTCAAGCCGAGCAGGATGCACAGCGCGGTCCCGGCAACTGGGGGCTCATTCACCAGCAGGCAGAGCGTTGTGTGAGACTGGGCGTGCCCGTAACTATTATCGCCGTCATGATGAAGGCGAACTACTTGCGTCTGGCGGATGTGGCGCGAGTAGCCAAACAATTTGACGCTCCCTTGCGAGTTAACGTGTATCAGGCAGTGCGATCTGACATTTATGCGCTGAGTTATGAGGAGTATTGGGCGGGGTTCCGTCGCCTCTTTGCGGAGACCGATGTGATCGCTATTGGCGAGCCACTGGTTCGAGCCATAGCGGGCCTCCCACCGCTAGGAGGAGGATGTGGAGTTAGCACCGTTCGAGTGACACCGCGAGCCACCACACAACCCTGCGTTTATTGGCCCGGATCGGGCGAACCGCTTTCGGATTTGATCTTTGCGGGGCCCGACATTCTGAGCTCCGCACCCTTCGAGCAGGCACGGACACTTCCCCAATTCTGCGAGCCTTGCGAGTTTCGGGGCCCGTGTCATGGAGGATGTGCTGGCCGCCGACGCTTGCAAGGTGCGCTGCTTCAGCCCGACTCTTATTGTCCAATTATTCGCGGGGAGCGGCCAAGCCTGGAGGTCCGAATGGCGGCCAACCGCGATCTGCCGAAGCTTAGAAGCTCCTGCACAACGGTAGTGATTGCCAGAGGCTGATTTGTGAAGCTCTGTGCAGGAACAATTCGATGGCCGTTCATTGCGAACGAAATCGGCCACGCTCGTCGATGTCGCGACGGCCGGGGGGAGCAACACTCAGTTCAAGCAGTTTCTCGACCGAGGGGATACAGGGAGGGGAGCCACTATGATGAATCTAGACCCAGCTTTAAATGGCACACGCCGAGTGGTCGACGAACCGTACGCGCGAATCGGGCTGGCAATAGTGCGGCTGACGATTGGCGCGATGTTTGTGTGGGTCTTCTTTGAGAATCTGGGGAAGGGCGCTTACACTCCGGCGGGTTACGCAGGCGTGATCAACTACTACATCAAGGGGAGTCACTCGCCAGCCGCGTGGAAAGCCATCATGGGATTTATGGCAAGCCACGCCGCCATAGCGGCTCCGATGCAAGCCATGACAGAGATCTCACTCGGAGTCCTGCTGGTAATCGGTCTGCTCACACGCCCGGTAGCTTTTGTGGCGTTCGGGTTCCTCGCCAGCCTTTGGGTCTCGGAGTGGGGCACCTCGTGGATCTGGGAGCTGCTGGTCCCGTTACTCTCATCGCTTGCGCTTTCTGTCGGAAGCGCGGGCCGAACCTGGGGTGTCGATGGATGGCTGGCGCGACGCTGGCCGTCCTCCCCGTGGTGGTGATTTGAATCTGGGTCCAGTGCGAGTGTCGGTCATCATCCCGACGCGCAACGAGGCGTCGGCGATCAGCCACGTTCTGGCTGATCTTCCCGCCGATATTGTGTCCGAAGTTTTGGTTGTTGACGGCAATTCAACTGACGGAACTGCGGAGATCGCTGCAAAGATGGGAGCGCGCGTCATTCACGAACCTCGCCGCGGGTACGGTCGCGCCTGTTTGACAGGGCTCGCCAGTGCCAGCACCCCTGACATAGTTGTGTTTCTCGACGGCGACTACAGCGATCGCCCGGCTGAGCTACGGCTTCTCCTGGCTCCGATCATCGAAGGCCGTGCGGACATCACGCTGGGTTCGCGCCTCGGGGAGCAACGCACCCCCGGCGCACTGCCCTGGCATTCTGTGTTTGGTAACAGCCTCGCCGCCAGCCTGATCAGGCTTCTATATGGCCTCAAGATCACTGACCTCGGCCCGTTCCGCGCCGCGAGCGCTGATGTCCTTCGTGTCCTGGCGCTCGAGGAGACTACGTATGGCTGGGCAGTCGAAATGATTCTCAAGGGTGCCCTGGCGGGATTCCGAATCGTTGAGGTACCAGTCAGCTATTATCCACGCATCGGAAAGTCGAAAATCAGCGGTACGGTGAAGGGCACTCTTGGAGCGGCGTGGTTCATTCTCAGCCTCATCATGCGCTATTATTTCCGGCGCCGACGGGCTGGCACGCGGCGCGGTCGGCTTGAAGATCCGGAATAACATACCTATGGAGTTCTCGAGCCAGACCAGAGTGCATTCGCCCAAGCTGGGCCGCATGCTGGTCATCATGGCCAAAGCACCGAAGCCCGGCATGGTGAAGACCCGATTGGCGAAGAGTCTTCCTGTCTTAGCTGTGACCGAGCTTTACCGCTGCCTCCTGGACGACACTGTGGCGCTGGCGCGCTCGCTCCGCAATGCGGAGGTTGCAATAATGTGCCCCGCTACGGATGTCGGCGATTTAGCGCGCTTGGCGGGTGACGGTGTGCGGGTTGTGGCACAGAACGGAGAGGGCCTCGCGGCAGGCCTCACCTCGGTGTTCACTAACTTCGCGGCTGGCCGCCAGCAGGTCATCGCATTCAACAGTGACAGTCCACACCTGCCGGCGTCCGTTCTGGAGAGCGCCTTCGAGGTACTCGCTGCGCGCGACATAGTTGTCGGACCGACACACGATGGCGGCTACTACCTCGTCGGCGCAAAAACGAACTATCCAGAGCTTTTCAATGGCGATGGGATGGGAACAAAGACGGCTCTTGAGGCGCTATTGGCGCGCGCCCGGGCCCTGAGGCTTTCAGTAGGCTTCACAGATTCCTTCTACGACATCGACCTTGCGGCCGACCTGACACGGCTGGTTGCGGACCTGCGGCTCGATCCGGAAAGAGCGCCACGAACGGCTGCCTGGTTGGTCGAGTGGAGACGAGCGCTGGTTGAGCACCGGTCGAGCATCGGTGCACCGTGACGATCACCGCCTCCCGCAGGCTCTATGGACTCGGCACAATCATCCTTGCCGCAGTGGTTAGCTGTTCGCGCAACGGCGTCGGCACACGGTCGTTTTTGGTTGGTCTGGCTATTGCCGGCATGGCGTACCTCCTCGCCATCCGCGAGTTTTTTCGGACGCGGTGGTTCCCGCGTCACGTCGTCTTTACCTGCCTCGCGTTGGCCGCTTTGTGGCGGATTCCATTCGTGATGGTGCCGCCAGGCCCAGATGACGACATCCACCGATACTTATGGGATGGGCGCGTGCAGCGGCTCGGCTATAACCCTTACAGTGTGATTCCCGCAGATCCTGCCCTGGCTGGGCTACACACGCCTGAGACTCGCGGGCTGAACAACCCAGAGGTGCCGAGCCCCTATCCGGCCGGTGCGCAGCTCTTCTTCCGGGCGGTAACAGCGATTCATGAGTCTATTTTTGCGCTGAAAGTAGCATTTGTAGTTTGCGATTTGGCGATCGTTCTCGTTTTGCTCGATATATTGTGTTGTAGTGGGCAAGGAGCGCACTGGGTTTTGGCTTATGCCTGGAACCCGCTGCTGGCGACGGACGTGGCGGGCAGTGGTCACATCGACATTGTCGGCGTGCTGCTGCTGTTGGTGTCCGTCGCCGCGCTGGTGCGCCGCTGGCGTGCGGTTGCAGGCCTGGCATTTGGGCTGGCTGTTGCAGTGAAATTGCTCCCGATTGTACTGCTGCCACTCTACTGGAGGCGCGTTCGTATGCGCGACGCCGCGCTGGCGGCAATCGTGGTCGGACTGCTATACGTACCATTTTTCAACCACGGACGGATTCCGATCGGCTCGCTCGGCACTTACGTGCAGAGATACCGCTTTAATGATCCGGTGTTTGCAACGCTCGAGCGAGTGGCGGCTCCGCAGCTTGTAGCTGGGCTGGCAGTGCTTGTCGGCTTTCTTACTGCAATTTGGATGAGAAGCAAGGCCCTGGCATGGTCTTCGGACGCATTTGCATGGCCCATGGCAGCATCGCTTCTGTGTGCACCGGTCGTGTATCCATGGTACCTGCTCTGGCTGTTGCCGTTCCTGCGGTCGGCCTCGACGGTACCGATCATCATCTGGACAGTTAGCATCATTCCCACTTACTACGTTTGGCATCTGCGCACACTTGGACGTCCGTGGTTAGTTCCTGGCTGGATTATGCTCCTGGAATACGGATCCGTCGCAGCGGCCGGCGCAATTATCAAGTTGCGCCAGTTCACACGACCGGCAGCAACCCGATGCTCAACGGACTAGGTGCCCTTTGCAAATGCGGTCTGCAAACTTGTGTGACATACCGAGTGTGGCCGCATGAGCATGCGAGAACACAATCACCCAAGGTGTGCTGTATAATGCGAGGCCAACCGAGCAAGCGGTGTGAATGGCTGGCGTGGGCGAAGCGTACTGTGCCGAAATGTCCTGGCGTATCCCGAAACTCTTGCCCGTCATCCAACACATTATCGGTTCTATTCACCGAGGAGCAAACTCCATGACAAATGCGACCCGTGTAACGATGATCTCTCTTCTGGCTTTCGTGGTGCTGGTTCTTGCTCCAAACTCCTGGGCGCAAAAGCGCCCGCCAATTGTCGAACAGCTCGCCAAAACCTATGGCCTTGATTCGTATGGGCAAGTTGAAGCGATCCGCTATACGTTCAACCTGCAACTCCCAGCCTTGAAATTGGATCTCTCTCGTTCCTGGGAGTGGGAGCCCAAGACCGGAAAAGTCTCCTACGAAGGAAAAGACAAGGACGGCAAGCCGGTCAAGGTTACCTATCTCCGCTCTCAGCTCAACACCGCGCCTGCCAACGTGAAAGATGAAATTGAGCCGGCCTTCGTCAACGACAATTATTGGGTGATCTTCCCTTTCCATGTTTACTGGGACACTAGCGCGAACGTAGTGGAGAAGGACAACCAAAAATTGCCGATCGGAAAGAGTACGGCGAAACTTGTCTCGGTGAAATATCCTGCGGAGGTTGGTGGCTACACGCCGGGAGACACTTGGGATCTTTACGTCGGGTCGGATGGGCGAGTCGTGCAATTCATCTATCATCGCGGCGGACCCAAACCACCGAGCAACGTCACAACCACCTGGGCGGGCTACAAGAAAGCTGGCCCTCTGCTCTTCTCGACGGATCATCGCGGAACGGCGGACGGCAAGCCGGCGCGAATTTTCTTTACGAATGTGGCCGTCAAGCTAACGGGGTCGGACGCCTGGATGAACGCACAATAGGAAACGGGCGGGCTCGTTCCGTCAATCGATTTCGTTCTTCACGAATCAGCCTTCCTGGCAATTACTACGGTAGTGCCGGCGCTACTCAGCTTGGGCAGATCGCCGGTCGCGGCCATGCGGATCCGCAGGCTAGGGCGTTGCCCGCGAACGACGGCGGCTATTATCTTGTCGGTGCGAGGAGAATTCTAGACACTTCACCGTTGGATTTCCATCATTTTCCAATTACCAGACTGTTTTGATAGCGATTGTGGCCAACTACGGCGGAACACTATAAGATTCCCCACGGTGAAAGCTGGCGCTCAGCAGGAAGCAAGGATGCACCCCTCGTCGTTTCGCGCTATCCAGCGGCGCGGGCCGTCGGCTGCCCGGCTGGATCGACGGCGTGCCGGCGATCGCGATGTTCCGCCCGGGTCGCGTCCACGATCCTGACTGTGCTCGGCGGGGGCGTGACTGGACTGCAAAGGAGCCAGATTTTGGTGCAAAGTTGGTGCACAATCGCTTGGAAAAGAGGTCTTCTGGCGCAAATTACAGCGCCCAAAGTTATTGAAAATACGCCAATGCTGGTAAGTACGAACAGCGCAGGATGAATTAGCAATCCGCCTCCACCGGAATCGGCATCATCTCCGCTGAGAATAACTGACGTCTGCCCATTTACATCAAATTGGATGTTCGGGAGAAGATGAGTGGTTATTTCAGGAGCGAAAGAAAAAATCCATGCCGCCTTGCAGGACTGGCCAGGGATCACGTCGCAGCCACATCGCTTTGGAGGTACGGAATACTGCCTGGGGAGGCGCGAAATCGGCCACGACATGGCGACAGCTTGGTGGACATTCCCTTTCCGAAGGGAATCCACAATGAGTTGGTTGTAGCTGGTCGGGCCGAACCGCACCACATCCTTCCCGAGAGTGGCTGGGTCAGCATTTACTTGAGGCAAGCGGCTGACGTGGACCGAGCTATCGAACTTCTGCGCCTTTCGTTTGAGATTGCCGGCCAAAGAGCTAGGAAATAGCGCAACCTTGCACGTCTGCGAAACGGGCCGGACGACGATCTCGTTAACAGGTTCTACCAGCTGCGCACAGAGCCACCAGCTAACGATTCAGTGGGCTAATCATTTGCTTACAGCCATGGCCGGGGTCTGCTCGCCGATTTTCGCCGAGTAAAGAATGTATTTGAATGGGTCGGTGTTCTGATATTTTTCCATCAGTTTGAGATAAACAAACCGCTCGGCTTTGGCGATCGATTCGGTGCGGCCGTACCTGGCGCTGGCCGATTCGAGGAGCGACGCCGCAAGTTCATATTTGCCGTCGGCGGCCATTTTTTCCACGGCCTTCGCAAGCTGTTTTTCTGAGAGGCCAAGGTAGTCCACCAAGAGTTCCGCGCGGTCGGAATCGCCGAGATGGTTGAGACCTTCGAGGCCGGCCTGCCAATATCCGACACTCTGGTGATAGAGCCGGTCGATCACATGTTCGCGCAGGATCAGGAAAGGCAAGAGCGCGTCGGGATGGCCCCCGAGGAGGCCGGGCGGAATGAGATTCGCCTGGTGGATCGCAGCACGTGTGTCACCACGGTGGATTGCGGCAAGGACCTGGTCGCGCAGCCAGCTAAGGTTTGTCTTCAGCTGGGCCAGCATGTCGGGAGAGGAGAAGTTCCGCGTCAGCGGCTCATGACCGTGCAGCATGTAGCGCGGATTTTTTTGCACCACTACGTCAATCGCATCGAGCAGACCTTGCAGGTCTCCTTCTACAACGAACGGCGCACCGATGTAAGGCATGATGAAATCGCCGACAAAAAGCACGCCCAAATCGGGCAGATGGATGAACATGGCGTCGTGAGTTTCTCCCCCGTGCACAGGAATCAACTCGATGCGCGTTCCGCCGACTTTTAGTTCAGTGGGGCGGTCTATAATCGCGTCCGGTTTGAAATCTCGAACATCGTCGAGGTTAAAATGCTCGCCGAAGAACTGTTTCGCGATGGACTCGGGCCCGTTGATCTCGCCTGCTATTTCTTCCTGATAATTGCTTCTCGCGTAGAAGCGAGGTTTCGGATTCAGACCGCGAAAATAGGTTTGTCCGCCGATGTGGTCCCAATGCGAATGTGTGACGAAAATGGTGGTCAGCTCCGGCAGATTGGGAGTGTAGGCGCGCAACGCTTCGTAGGCGGTCTTTGCGGAATCGGCGCGGGTACCCGCGTCTATTCCGATCAACTCTCGCCGATTGTCGGAGACCACGAAATAGTATTCCGTGAACTCGAAGCCCGAGAGTGCATAGACCCGGCCGGGAACAATCTCCGTGATGCGGCGTGAAGCAAAAGCGTGCCCGGACAGCGGGTCTTCTGAAAATGGCGTGGTAAGGACAACCGGCTTGTCGAAAGATTTATAGCCGCTCTGACGCAGGTAATCCTGCGCCTTGACCCGGTCGCCATCGGCGAGAGCAAGCGATCCCAAACGAAAATCCACTTCCCGCAGCCAGCCGATGTTTGGCGCCTTTGCGATGTTCGCGGCACACCACGTTAAGTCACTCTGTGCGGCCTGTCTCTGATGGAAGAAACTCGGGAGTTGGGAACGGACGACGCCGGAAATCCAGTTCACCACAAAGATTTGGCCGCCAGAGAGCCGCTTGGCTTGGTCCAGCATTGCGATGGTGTTTTTCACATAGCCGATGCGGTGGAGCAAGGAGACCGACGAGGCGTGCTGGGCCCGCAACAAACCGACGGCGCTCAGGTAGAGCGACTTTTGCGCATCAGTGAGACGAGGCCCGAATTCATTAAACCGCGCGGTGAGGAACTCGGCACCTTCCGCTTGCTGGTTTGCATTGGTGTACGCGCCCATGAGAAGAAACAGCAATTGCGGATCTTGTGGAGGCGCGGTCCTGTTCACCGCTTTCAGGTATTCGAGTTCCGGGCGGGAAGAGCCGGATTGATTCTGGTTGGCGCCACCCCTGACGGTCCTATTTGTTCCCGCCCAAGCCAGGAAGCCTACGCCAAGCGCCAGTACTGCTAACAAAGAAACGAGTTTTCGCATGCGAGCAATCCTTTCCGAGAACTTACTCATTCACAATAGATGTATATACATATAATACGGGTACAAAAAATCAGGCCCCTCCCGCCGCGTTCGTGACTCGGGCGACGGTGGCCTGCATCTGCTTCCAAACCGAAGGTCCCAACGCCTTTCGCAAGCGACGCTCCGCAGCCTGCCAGTGCGGCTGAGCCATAGCCATTTGCCTCTTTCCTTCATCCGTTAGGCGAAATACCCGTTCGCGGCGATCCTTCCCGGGCCTGACGTGGATCCAGCCCTGCTTGCGCAACAGGGCCAAGGTGCGCGTGAGGGTCGTGCTGTCCATGGCAAAACCGGCACTCAGGGCCTTCTGATTTGCCTCGCCCAAAATGGCAAGTGCTGTCAGCAGACCGAACTGGCTGATTTCGATATCGGCGTTGCGGAGCTCCTGGTCGTAAATGCGGGTCACAAGTCGGGTGACGCGCCGAAGGTTCTGACAGGCGCACGGGAGTGCAAAGAGCGCGTTCGAGGGATGCTCGTCGTGAATCGCCATATTCTTAATAAGATGTATATACATGTTCTCTTGATTTGTGTCAAGTAAAAGCTAACGTTCATGCAAGAACCACGACCTCCTGTGTGACAGGCAGGCGTTCTAACGGAATGCGATGATCGGAATTACCGGCACTGTTCGATACCGGAGCCATGCGAGAGAGTGGAAGCGGAGAACAGTTTCTTGGGATTGTGTGCGACCCAATGAATAGCCCGCCAGCGGTTGCAAGAACAAGGCCGGAATCCTGGGTTCCGGCCTTGTGGATCACGAATTGGTTGCGGGGGTCAGATTTGAACTGACGACCTTCGGGTTATGAGCGCAATTTTGGCCTACACGCGGTACAACACCAGACAACCAAACCCAACAAAACAAAGGGGAAGCG
>JBARRT010000153.1:0-10548 GCA_049644365.1 Candidatus Acidiferrum sp.
CGCGCGCAAAAGGCAGGAGTCCGACCTCGGCCATGGTCCCTCCTGCCTATCAGAAAACACCGCAACTCACACTTCGTCGATGCCTCTCTTGCAATCTGTGCTCAGGATGTCAACAGAGCCATCAACAGTTGCGGGTGGTTGCGGAAGTGTTGATTTTAAAGGGGTTTGCCGTCCAGGAGGAGGCGGCAGTTGTGGTCGAAGTGGAGGGCGTAGGCACCCCTGTTTGCGGTAGGTTGCGGAGTGGAAGGGCCAGTCTGCGGTGGGTTGTTGGGCCGGGCGGGGGTTGGAGATGGTGCGGAGGTTAGAGAAGACGAAGAAGAAGCAGGTCCCTCACCCCCATTCGCAAAGGACGCGACTGGGTTCGGGATGACAGTGGTGGGAGTGGCTTGCGTTGGGATGGGCGAGGGGGGCTGTGGGGCGGGGACTTGGGTGGGCTGAGGTTTGAGTACAGCGGGTGAATTGGCCGGAGAACAGGCTTGGGGTTGGGTAGTGGAGGGTTGCGGCGCGGGTGGCGATGATTTCTGACCGGTCTGTCCGACCGGGTCGGACCGCAAAGACCGCGGAAGACCGGCCACTACCTGCTGAACGAATTCGGCGCTAGTGGGAGGCATTGGAGCGCGCGACGATGGGCCCGGTTGTTGGGATTGTGGTTGTGGCTGTTGGGGTTCGGGTTTGGGCGGGAAGAGGTAGTCGTGGTTGCCGTTGACGGAATTGCGGATGGATTCGCGCCAGTCGTCGGTATCAAAGGCGTTGATGTATTCATGCTGGGAGATGTGGATGGCTTGCAAGAGAGTTTGGGCCAGGTAGGCAACGGTGCGGGCGGTTCTTGGTTTTACATCGCCGCGGACTACGGCGGGAATGAGGCGTGACAGGGCGGTGCTGAGATCGCACGCGGAGAGATAGTCGCCGGAGAAGAAGTAGGCCAGGTCTTTGCCGAGTTTTTCTGCGGCGCGGGCCCGGGCTTCTTTTTGGGCGTGGTAGAAGCAGAAGTGGGGATGTTTGGCGGCGCGCGGAGTGCGGCAACGGCGGCCATCCGAGAAAGTAAAGGAACACAAGGATGCGCGGTCGTTCTTATGCGTGACCGCAAAGCGGTCAACCTTACGGGCGGCCGCAGAGCGGCCGACGTTACTGAGAGAGGACATAAAAGTCTCCTTAGAGTTGAGTTTTGGGGTTTTCTTACTGAGAAGAGCACAGGCTGATAGCCTGTGCCACCAACAAACATGGGCCTAAAACAGAAACGCCCCGGCTAGGCCGAGGCGCAGTACTGAACAAAACTATTTACCACAGCGGTAATGCGGGTCAAATTAAAATATCAGAAAACGTCCCGTCTGTTCCCGGGTTCCGTCCGAATGCACGAGTCCATTTTGCAGAGGCGGCGCAAATGTCAGGCTGTCCTTTCGTGGCAATTCTATGTCTTGCCGCTCCCTTCGTTATGTCCCTGGCTCACTCCAGCTTCACATACTCGGCTTTGGCTTGCTTCAGGATGGGAATGTCGGGGTCGGCGTCTTTCCATAAAGAGAGAAAATCGCTGTACTGTTTGCGGCCACTGTCCGTATTACCCATCATCACCTCGGCTCGTGCGAGCTGTAGTCGCGATAACGCGCCGAGGATGTTGTTTTGTACGATGCCACGGTGGTCTAGAAGTTTTTTGAATTCTGCCGCGGCTGCACTGCCGTTGTGCGCCAACAAATAGGCTTGGCCGCGGACGTAAGTGGGGTACATGTTCGATACATTCGATACATTAGAAGTCTCACCGAGTTCATACGGAGCCGCTCCCTGCAAGAGAGAAACTGCGGTCTGCGGGTTACCAGTGTGAACTTCGAGAGATGCCTTCAGAGTCGGCAGCCAGTAAAATTTCATGAGCGTGTTGAGGGGGTTCTTACTTTCCAGCTCCTTGATTAGCGTCTTTGCAGCCGCGGTATCGCCGCTTCTCGCCAGTGCGAGTGCGGCAAGAAGTTTGACGTTCCTACTGGGCGCGAACGATAAGGCAGCGCGCACACCTTGCGCCGCCGAAGATACATTGCCGATTTCCACATCGCGCAAGACAGCGGCGATCTCGCACAGCGCAGCCGTTTCTTTCGCTTCATTCCGCATGGCGGATTCCACCGCGCGTCGGGACAATTCCTGCGCTTTGTGAAGGCGACCGTAATAGGCTTCAGTATCTGAGTGTTGTGAGAAAAGTATCGCATCACCCTGGCTGACTGCCCAGGTTATCTGCCGTTCCATTTCGGCACGGTCGCCGCGGAGAAAGGCGAGCGGATATATGCTTTCATGAATAACTGGGCCATCCAACCCGCGTGCTTGAGCTGCGTGCAAAACTCGTTCCGCTTCGTCCAGGCGATTGAGGGCGGCGGCGATCATCACCGAGTTGAAAACATTAATGGTGGACTCGGGATCCAACCGCAAAGCTTCCTGGAATTGCATATTTGCCTCTTCGGATAGCCCTAGTTCCCCGTATATCGTTCCCAACTTTTCTCGGGCGACGCTGTCCCGCGGGTAGGCTCGCGTCCACAACTCACCGGTCATCTTTGCTTGTTCCATGTCGCCGATTACTGTTTCGTTGTACAGAGTCGTGATGTAGTACCTTTCCGGCTCGCCCAACCTGTTGCGCAAGTCAAAGGCCTTGGTGAAGTGATCCACCGCTTCATTATCTTCACCCACGTCCTCGTATGCGCGGCCTAGGGTCACGTGGGCGAGTGCAAACTCGGGATCGAGTTGGATGGCATGCCGAAAAAAGGGGATCGCGTTGCCCTCACCGCTCTCCCGCAAAACTCTTAGGCCCATGCTAAATGCCTTCAAACCTTCTAGAGACTTAGTAGTAGCGTCTGCGGGGAAATCATATTTCTCAAGCGACGACAAGGACTCTCCTACCTTGCGGCGCACTAGGGAAGCCACTCCATTCACAGCCTTCAGTACGTTTTCTTTGTTTGCGGCCTCGACTTGAGACGCGGCTAGCATGTCTCCGTCGGCGCAACCGAGCACCTGCAGACCAACCACGTAGTGGCTGCCCAGGCTGGAAATCGAACCGGCCAGGATTGCCTTGCCTCCAAGCCGCAGACAAACTTCCCTTGCCATTTCGCTTGTTACCGGATCATTGGGTGAGCGACCCATGCGGCGGAGCATCTCGCTGACCCTTAGGTCCGATGCAACATTGAGAAATGGCGATTGCGTGAGTTCCACGGAAAGCGCCTGCTTCAGGGTATCGTCGAAGACGGCATCACCAGTCGTATTGGTGAAGTCGGCCAGAACGATGGTGTCTCTCTCAGTGAGCCGCCTTGCCTGTCGGGAACGATAGTGGAGGAGACCGCCAATCGATCCCACGACCACCATAGAGATCGCCAGAATTGAGATCTTCCAGGTATTGTTGGCGAAGGCACCAGAAATCTCCGGGATTCTCGAACCGGCTATAGCATCCACTGCGCTAGTTGCCGGAGGCTGCTCGATTTCCAGGATGTGCTTCATCCCTTGCAGATCGGAAATCACTTGAATCGGGGCGACGAAGCGATAACCCACGCGCGGGATGGTCTCGATGTATCGCGAATTCTCTGGGGAGTCCCCCAGCGCTGCCCGAAGCTTTTTGATCGCAGTGTTCAGGCTGTGCTCAAAATCCACGAAGGTATCCGCAGCCCAGAGCCGCTGCCGCATCTCTTCTCGCGTGACCACTTCACCCGGTTTCTCGAGCAGCATCGATAGGATGCAAAAGGGCTGGCCTGGCAATCGGACACGCACACCATGCTTGCGCAATTCTCGCGCCGCCAGATTTATCTGGAAGACACCAAAGCGGAGGACACGACTGGGCGATAGTTCTTTCGTTTCCGCCACAGTTCACTACTCCAAGGACTGGGCCACCCTTTCTAAGGCGGTCACCAATATACGTAACCGCAATCCTATCTGAGGCTTGGCTGGTCATCAAGAGATAATGCCGCGTGCATTGCGATCTCATCACTACTCTCATAGATTGTGAGAAATTCTGTCCCTTTTGAGAACAGAGAGAGCTAGCCCGCGCCACTGGCGCTACGAGGGGTGTTTCGATGCGGACTTTTGCCCAGCAGTCCAGCTTTATGCGTTGCATGTCTCAGTTTTCTATTAGGAGCTTTCGACTCCCGCGCCAATACAAGCGCAACGTCCTCAGCGGGGTTTTCCTGACTGTCGCCACGCTGATCGCCATTGTCGGGGTTAGTGGACAGCAGTTTTCATTCATCCCGAACGGAACCTTTTTCGCGAATCCTGGTGGCGCGTCTGAGACGTATAGCACCACCGGCGGTGGCATCGACCTGACGGGACCATTCTTCCAAAGCATCGGCACGAACGGGCGCTCGTGCGCTACATGCCACCAACCCAGCGACGGCATGTCCGTTGCAGCCGCCAATGTCCAGCAGCGGTTCGACCAAACCCAAGGCATTGACCCAATTTTCCGCACCGTCGACGGTTCCAACTGCAACCACAGCATCGATGTCTCCACGCTTGCCGGAAGGTCTGCTGCCTATAGCCTGCTGCGGACGCGCGGTTTGATCCGTATCGCCATCGCTGTCCCCTCAAGTGCGGACTATCGAGTCGTCAGCGTGAACAATCCATATGGCTGTAACGAATCCGATGTGATCTCGATGTACCGGCGGCCTCTGCCCTCTACCAACCTGCGTTTCCTGAGTGCGGTCATGTTTGACGGCCGCGAATCGTCGCCGCTAACAGGAACGCTGAAAATCACCTACGCCCCACCACCCCACAACCTCGACAATTTGCTTGCCGACCTAGCGCATCAGTCCGTCGATGCCACTAGCGGCCATGCCCAGGGGGACGGTACCAGACCAACCCCCGCGGAGCAGCAGCAGATTGTCAATTTTGAGATGGCACTATTCACCGCGCAAACCATCGGCAGTTACAGCGGCCGATTGGACGCCCATGGCGCGAATGGCGGACCTGTATCCCTTGCCACACAGCCTTTCTTTATCAGTGTAAACTCCAGCGTCAACCCTTTGGTCCCCACGCTTGAAACTCCGGGTGGCCTTGTGACGCCGGGTGACGGCAAGTTCAATCCCGCGATCTTCAACCCCTTTGACGCCTGGGCGGCATTGCCTGATACGTCCCCGCGGGGGGCGGTTGCGCGTGGCCAGGTCCTTTTCAATTCCAGGCCGATCAACATCACGGGTGTAGCTGGCATAAACGACGATCTATCGGCTGGCGGTCTGGTTGACGGCGGTATTCCCTCACTTACGGGAACCTGCGGCACATGCCACGATACTCCGAACGTGGGCAATCATTCTTTTCCGACGCCCTTGAACATCGGGACTGGTGACCCCAGCCCCTCCAATTCGTCTGCCAATATGGGCGGGCTTGATATGAGCTACTTGCCGACCATCACGGTGTGCAAAACGAATCCGGCCACGGGTCAGCGGACGAGCATCTGCAAGACCACTACGGATCTTGGCCAAGCCTTGATCGATGGCAGATTTGACCACGTCGGCAAGATCAAGGGGCCGATCCTGCGCGGTCTTTCAGCCCGCGCCCCGTATTTCCATAACGGATCCGCTCAGACTCTGCTGGACGCGGTGCAGTTTTACGAGGGCCGCTTTGGCCTTGTTCTCACGCCTCAGGAGGAATCGGACCTCGTCGCCTTCTTGAGCGTTCTCTAGCGCGCATCCACTAAACTAGAAATCGGAAATCAGAAACTAGAAATCAGAAACTAGAAATCAGAAATTAGAAACTAGAAGGCAGAAATTGGAAACTAGAAACTAGAAGGCAGAAACTAGAATCAGAAACTGCAGATCAGAAATCAGAAACTAGAAACTAGGAAATCAGAAACTAGAAACTAGGAAATCAGAAACTAGAAGCTAAAAATCAGAAAAGGGATAGGAGAAAGACCCCACCCTTGCAAAACCCGCAACGATGGGCCACCCAAGGCGATTTCGGAATTAGGCCGCGGCCACCCGCCTGCCTGCCGCGAGCGGGCTGTTAAGGCTTTTCCTTCGGCGGCTTAGATGGCGGATTCTGGCGCGGCGGCGGCTGCCTCTCCTGCGTCCTCTGTTGTTGTTGCGTGTGGCGTTGCTCCATTTGCTGGGTCTGTTGCTGGTGGCGCTGTTCGACCTGCTGCCTTCTTGCTTCATTGGCATTTTGCTGCGCCAGGCGCTGGTGGTCTTGCTCTTGTTTTTGCTGGAGCTTCTGATGCTCTTGCGCCTGTTTGGAGTAGAGCCGGTCCTGCTGTTGCCCGTATTTCCGGTCGAGCTTGGGATTGCCCGTGCTCGGCGGAGCCGGCCGATCGTGAGGTGTAATTTCCCTGGCGTGGGCGAAGGGTGGACGATTGGCATTGCCTCCCGGGTTGGGCGGACGATTGGGATTGTTATCGGGACGAGCAGCATTGTTATTACCGCGCCGATTGGCTGGCGGCTCGTAGCGTCCGCCGGCTTCCCTTGCTGGAACAACAGCAGAGCCGCGAAATGATCCGGGGCGTTGCGTTGCGGCGATGGGAGGCCTGCCCTGATTGACTGAAGCGCGCAATTCACGATTGCCGCGCGCTTCCTGCATGTGCTGGTGTTGCACGGAAACCGGGGCAGTGTGCCGTTCGCGAGAAAAGGATTCTTCTTCCCTGGAGGGCCGCTCGCGGATACCGCCATCGCCGCCGTTGTAGCTGACGCGGGTTTCGTTGCGATTGATGATGGTGGTGTTGTAGACGTTGTGGACTTCAGTGATGTTCACATTGGTCACGGAACGGTTGTAATAAAAGCGGTCGTGATCCCATCGGCCGCCTTCATACCCGTGGCCGAAATAGCCGAATCCATAACTGATGCCGCCGTACCACCCAACGTGCGGGCCCCAATACCCTTCATGGAAGAAAAAGGCACCGCGCTCCCAGCCCCAGTAGCCGGGCGTCCAGAGGAAGCCGACTTCGGGAGCTTCGACCCAGGTCCCAGGAACCCAGTAATAGTCCTCGTCCTCGGGATCCCAAGCCCAATAACCCGGGGTCCAGATGTAACCGTCGCCTGGGCAAAGAGGCTGCTCATAGACTGGTAATGCTGGAGGGCCAAACTGAACGGAGATGCCCACAGCAACTTGGGCTCGGGATTGAGCCTGGATCGCCAATGATCCAACTGCGAGCAACAACGAACAAATCAAACGAGCGATACGCATGATTCTCACCTTTCTGGCCTTCGCTGGGCGTTCTTAGGTTATGAGAAGTGCGGCCGATTGCCAAGTCGACTGGTGCAAGTCGTTCTTGCTGGCACCAGTCCAGGCCGCAGCGCCTCCTTGAGCGCCTTTTCTGTTTCTCGGCGCAAACTACACTTATCGAACGGGCAGTCTTTTAGAGTGCTTGGTCCCACTGGTGGAAGGGCATCCTCCCTTCCAAACTGGGGTTGGATTTGCTAATAGGCTGAGAATTCAATCACATAGACCAACGGGGTAGGGTAGCAGGCGATGGAAGGGGAAATGCGACGCGTGTAGAAACTACAAGCAAGCAAGAGGGGATTGGTCCCTTTCTGGGTACTGGGACCCAAGCTCAACAAAGCCTTCGTATAGTCCGAAAATCTCCAAAAAATGGAAACGTCCCGTCTGTCCCCGCGTTCCAGCCTGCGGTTTCTACGACCTTATTTTGCTTTGAGAGGGATTAGTGTGCCGCATTTGGGAGAGGCTTTGACAAACGGCGAAGGACAGAAAAACGATGGTGAGGTTTTCATCGGCGTTGATGATAGTGGGCACATAAATGGGGCTAAAACTCGACTACAAGCAAAGAGACCGACTAGAGACAAAGATCAGGCAACTAGTCCGTAGTCGCATAAGGCCGGCGCCTGCGATCCAGGTCGGATTTGAGGACATACGTAGACTGACCGTTGCCAGCATCATGGTTTCTCGCGGCGAAGCTCCGGCACATATGTTGGGGGGTGTGGTTTATATTCGAGATGGGTCCTCGGATATTCAGGCCCAGCCGGAAGACTTGCTAAGACTCTTCACAGAATATGCAGCTTAGAATGATCCGCAAAGGCCGAAGAGCAGGGAGATTTATCCCGTCGCGGGCCGACGGGTTCGCAGGAACAAACGCGGAATAAAAGTCGGCCTGGTCCGTTCGGTCCCGTAAAGTCATCCGGGATGGCGGGTGGGGCAGGCTCTAACCAGCCGCCGAAGATAAGGTTTCGGCATCGGGATCGAAGGCCGGCCATCCGCCAAAGGATCGTTTGGTGGGGTGCAACAGCAAGGAACCAGTTGGCGTCTAACCGGGGCAATTGCTATGCATAGGAGGCGGTCGTGAAAAACATGCAGCGAATCGGCAGTTTGAGTTTGTGTGTAGTCCTTCTCTGGGGAGTACTCGATCCAACCCACCAGGCGTGGGCCGCGGGCGCAGATGACGAGCCGAAGGGCGAAGCTCCCGCGCTGACGATTTACAATCAACAATTTGCGGTGGTGAGGCAGAAGATGCCGCTCGATTTGAAGTTGGGCGTGAACCACGTGCAAGTCACAGACATCACGGCGCATCTAGAGCCAGATTCCGTGATCCTGCGCCCACTCGATACGGGCCGGCGTCTCCAGATTCTCGAGCAAAACTACCGCAATGATCCCGTCTCTCAGCAGTTGCTGCTGTCCCTCTACGAAGGCAAGACGATTGATTTCCTGCAGACGGACAAGGAAGCCAACCCGCATTTGGTGCAAGGCAAAATCATCCGGAGCGGCTACGTGCCCCATTACGCCGCCATTCGTGCGTACGGACAGCAGTATTACCAGCAGCAGGCTACGAACACGCAGGGCGGCGGAGAACAGCCAGTCATTGAAGTAAACGGCAAGCTGCAGTTTTCGCTTCCGGGCCAGCCGCTCTTTCCGGCGCTGGCGGACGATACAGTGCTCAAGCCCACGCTGGCCTGGGAGCTGCAAACGGATAAACCGGGAGCTATAACAGCAGAATTCAGCTACGTGACAGGTGGTATGAACTGGGAGGCCAGCTACAATGCCGTCGCGCCGCCGAAAGGCAATACACTGGAGCTCGTAGGCTGGGTGACACTGGACAATCAAAGTGGCAGGACGTTTCGTGACGCGCACGTCAAGCTGATGGCCGGTGACGTGAACAAAGTCCAGCCGCCGCCGGTAATGGGGATGGCAATGGGGGCGATTTCGACGTTTGGAAGGGGTGGAGGGCAATTCGGTCCACCGGTTACGGAAAAAACCTTCGACGAGTATCATCTCTACACTCTAGAGCACGCCACGACTCTTCACGACCGTGAAACGAAGCAGGTGGAATTTATCCGCGCCGCAGGCATTCAGTCGCAAATGGTCTATGTTTACGATGGATTTAAAATCGACCAAAATTACCGGAATTGGACGTACGAGAACATCCGACAGCAGGAGAGTTACGGCACCCTCTCTAATCCGAAGGTTTGGGTGATGCAGGAGTTCAAAAACAGCACGGCGAATCATCTCGGTATGCCGCTTCCAAAAGGGCGTGTACGGTTCTACCGCCGTGATGACGATGGGCAGCTCGAGTTCACCGGCGAGAACGACATCGACCACACGCCAAAGGACGAGACCGTCCGCCTGTACACTGGCAGCGCATTTGACATGACTGGGGAGCGCAGCCGGACGGAATACCGGTCGGACTTCAATGGGCGGTGGATCGACGAATCCTTTGAAATCAAGGTCCGGAATCACAAGACCGCGCCCGTCGATGTGCGTATCGTAGAGCATCTCTATCGCTGGACGAGCTGGGACATCGTCAAGAATTCCGATCCTTTTAAGAAAGTCGACAGCCAGACCGTGGAGTTCGTAGTGCAGGTTCCAGCTGACGGGGAGAAAATGGTAAATTACAAGGTGCACTACAGTTGGTAGTTTTGAGATTCGATTTGGCACGGAGCCAAAGGGGAAAAGGGTCAGGTAGGTTCTGCTAGAATCGCGAGCACCGCCTGACCCGTTGAACTTACCGGCCGCCGTAGCGCCCTCGACGCCCTCGCCTTCGGCAAGCTCCCGCCTCCTTTGCCTGCGCCCGCGGCCAACTAGAAAATAGAAATTAGAAAAGGGAGAAGAGTAAGACGCCAACTGCAAACTAGAAATTGGAAACTAGAAAACGGAGAAGAGTAAGACGCAAACTTGAAACTAGAAATCAGAAACTAGAAGTCAGAAAAGGGGAAGAGAAAGATCCATCCGCCCCGCAGATCCGAAAGGGTGTCATTTCTAACCCTGCATGACATATGCTACAATAGTGTCACACAGGGAGAAATGACATGAAGCTAAAAGCACGCATGCGGATCAACGAAAACGGACGCGTGGTGATTCCGGCTTCTTTTCGTAAGCGGTTGGGCATCAGTGCTGGTGACGAGGTCGTCCTGCAGATTCAAGACGACGAATTACGCATTACCACCTTGAAAGGCAATATTGAGCGCGCTCAGCGGCTGGTCCGCAAGCATGTGAAGCCGGGTACCTCTCTGGTGGACGAATTGATTGCCGAACGCCGCGAGGCCGCGCGAAATGAGTAGGGTGGTGCTGGACGCTTCCGCCTTGCTCGCCATTCTCAATCAGGAGCCCGGAGCCGAAAGGTTGACGCCAGAGCTTTTGAGCGCCGCGGCCATTAGCACCGTT
>JBARRT010000154.1:0-5270 GCA_049644365.1 Candidatus Acidiferrum sp.
CATCGAGGATATAGATGACATTGAGCGTTTCCATTCCGCGTCCTACTTTGCGAATGTGCTCCAAAGCCTGCGAGGCCGTCATCTCCGGGCGGATGGCCACATAGTCGGGGGTCATGTAACGCCCGACGCTATGCTCCGGATAGCCTAGAAGCTGGCGAGCATTCTTCAGTTCTTCGGGAGAAAGCACTTCCAGCAGCTGCCGGGTCACCGTGGCGGGCAATTCCTCGAAGAAGCGCGTGCGGTCATCGGGAGGCATCCCATCCAAAACACTTTTCACCTCGTCCGTGGAGAGTGCCCGAAGTAACTCCTTCTGCCGGTCGGAGGGAAGATAAGAAAACACCTGAGCCGCGTGGTCGCGTGAGAGGAGGCGGAAGACAACCGCTTGCTCCTTCCCATGGATTTGACCCAGCGCTTCCGCTATATCGGAGGAATGGGTCGCTGTCAATCTGGCGCGCAATTCCTCCCAGCGTTGGCTGTGAATCAGTTCTTCCCATAGCGATGAGGTCACTGTTTCGATCATGTGTTTTCTCTCGAGAGAATTTGCAAGTGGCTTGATTCCCATCCGACGATTGCGGGTACGGACTCTGGGAGAGTATCAGACCCCCAGTAACACCGCGTTATCGAAGGTCAGATCGGCAGGCAAGTGTTTCGGGGCGCCATGGGCCTAACGCCTTTGAATCGGCGCATGTTTTACGCGAATTGTCATCGATTAATCCAGTGATTAATCACGTGCTGAAATACTAATAGTATATATTAGGTGCTTGACATATTGTCGGTGAGTATGTATAAACCGCATTGCTGAAGGGCGTTCCGTCATTCCATGCCTCTGAGAGGGAAGCTGGATGGATGACCCCACGCTGCGGGACGCCCTTCTTCTGGAGTCTGTCATGTTCAGCTTTGGTCACCGATCTAATGTCGGAGCCGATCCCTCGGCCTCACGAAGTGTCTTTTCTGATCATGCTACCGTACCGAAGCTCCGTTGGATGAATTTCAATACTTGTCCTCACTGTCTGGCAAATGGACGGCCCGGCATTATTGAGAGGCTGAACGATTGGGGACCAATCATTTCTCGCTCGGATGGAGTCAATTTTCATCTCGTCTTGGGTGACAGGCCAATCGTATATCCCGCAGAGAGACCGGCGGACAAGACTGAAATGGTGTCAGCGGGATTCTGGTACGTTCACGAGGGGAACGGCGGCTCGACGGAAACTCCATGTGTTGGCTTGCATTGTAACAGCGGAATACTAATGTCGGCCAGCACCGTCCCTCCACAGACCGGCCCTCCACAGCAAGGACGGCACACTTCCGGCAACAGAAGTGTTTATTGATTGACGGCGCAAAACTTAGTCAGTATTCTTTCCTAGCTTTGGAGACGTAATGTCGCGCTTGCGGGAAAATCTCGCTGCACTAATATCTATCTCTCTGCTGGTTACACCTGTCTGGGGCGCTCCCTCATCTTCGCTTGGCACGATTGTTTATGCGGATCGCGCACACCTGGGTGCCGCAGCGGCATCTGTCGGCGCGACGGTTTTTGGCGGCGATCGGTTGAGCACCGAGCAGTCCGGCAGCATTCAAGTCCGCGCCGGCGCCGCGCGTCTGCTTCTTTCCGGCGCAAGCAGCGCCACGCTTGCGACGGATGATGTCACGCCTGTCGCGATTGTCACCGTGGGCTCCGCCGCTTTTTCCACCGCCAATTCGAAGGCTTTTGCACTGCATGTGGCCTCGGCCATAATTCGCCCCAACACGGATCAGCCGACGATCGGACAGGTTACCGTTTTGGGCCCCAAGGAACTCGTGGTGAAGAGCACGCGTGGCTCGCTCACCGTCGCCGTCGAGGATGATGTGCGTGTAATTGCAGAGGGTACTGCCTATCGCATCGTTCTTGATTCGCCGGCCACTGCATCTGCCCCGCAGGGGCCGCGCGGCTCAGGCGGCAGGAATTCCGGCGGCCCGCCGATCAAAGCCGCGAAAAGCAAGTTCATCTGGTACGCCATCGGCATCACCACCGTCCTAACCGTGTGGGCCCTTCACGAAGCCATCGAAAGCCCCGACCGCCCGTAAGTCGATTTTAGATCTACGGACTTCTTTCACCGCTCATGAGTTCGTATCGGCACCATTTTCCCGCAATGGGTCCCTTATCCGTTTCGTTTTGGTCGGGCCGCCGTTTCAAACCTCACTAAATCCTTTGTGCTAAGTACTCACTCCTTGGAGAAGCGCGTGCAAAACATTAGAACGGGCTCGTTCAGGGACTACGTGATGTCTGATGATTTTGCACAAAGTCATTCCGATCTTGATTGTATGTTCGTGTCTGTCCGCCGCGACACTCGCCCAGGAAGTCTCCCCCCCGACAATCCCGTCTTCTTCCACGAACTACATACCGAACGTGGGTATGCTTCCATTTGCCAAGAAACGGGACCTTGCCATCTTCGAATTACAGCGCCCACTTCCCCATCACCACCATGGTCTTACTTTCAGTCTCGACGAACTACAGGTTGGCCAGGAAGTAGACATCTACGGTTACACGAAGGGAATGATCAATCCAATTCGCAAACTGACCCGATTTCCCGCCACATTCAAAGCCCCGACGACATCAGGCCTCCTCGCTTTTGACTACCAGTTGTCCGCCGGTAAGCCAATTCGCATATCGGTTGCTGGTGCAAAAGTCAGGGTTTAAGATATGGGAAAGAACACTGACCGTAGCCTAGTCGTTTCCCTTGTGCACGAATGAGATAGGAGCGCGAATGCAGACCACCAGATGGCCTCGACTCGACGCAAATTCCTATTGAATGAAGAAACTCGACCGCCTGGATTGGGCGGAAGGCTTAGTACTGTCCGCATTTGGAGTACGTACCGGAGTGCGTGTCAACGTCGCGGGAGTGCTGCCTCGCGTTCTTCCCCTGCTGCCGCCTGGATGGAAGAAATCCCCCAGAGTCATCGTCCAGCGATTGTATTCGTTGATGGTGGCACAAGGTTGCGAGCGCGCCGGAATGTGCCGTCTACACGTCCTCTATGCGGACAGCATGCGGGTGGCGCGGGGAGCTGCGTTGGATCAAGTGCTGGCGGCGTTGGAGACAGACCTCCACCGATACACAGCGGAAGCAACTTCGGATATGACGTTTCTGCACGCGGGGGTAGTTGGCTGGCAAGGACGTGCGATTGTGCTCCCCGGCCGCAGCTTCAGCGGCAAAACGACGCTAGTCCGAGAGATGCTGCGCCTCGGCGCAACGTACTATTCCGATGAGTTCGCTGTCGTGGATAACTCGGGCTTGGTACATCCGTTCGCACGGCCTCTAGGAATCCGGGAGGACACTTCCTATTCTCAAACCAAGTACACGGCCGAAGGATTGGGCGCGGCCTCGGGCGTCAAGCCGCTGCCCATGGGCATGGCAGTGATTTGCAAATACGAGGCGGGGGCACGATGGCAGCCGGCTCCGCTGTCGCAGGGGCAAGGAGCATTGGAACTCTTGGCTAATGGCGTCGCCGTCCGAAGCCAGCCGCGTGAGACTCTCAGGAGACTCCATCAGCTTGCCAAACAGGCGGTATTCATCAAGGGGACACGGGGAGAAGCTCGCCAAGCGGCTGCGTCCATCCTGAATCTGTCGGGCGCGCGCGAACGACTGGAGATGGCATGAAAGATCGACAATTTCCGCGGGCCCGCGTGGATTGCCTCTCACGGGAATTCGGCTACGAGGTTCTAGTCTACGACCCACAAAGCAACGTGGGCCATTGTCTGAATTCGATGGCGGCGGCCGCATGGAAGCTATGCGATGGTAACCATAGCACGTCGCAAATCGCAAGAACGCTTTCGCGGGAGCTCTCCGCACATGTGGACGAATCTGTGGTACTGCTGGCCCTGGACCAGCTGGCGAACGCTCATCTCCTTGTCGCAACAGAAGTGCAGGTTGAACGTCCTTCCCGTCGCGTCGCCATTCGAAGGATAGGCATAGCTGCAGCCATCGCTTTGCCTCTGGTCACTTCCATTGTGGCTCCCACCCCTGCCCAGGCGGCATCCTGTCTGCATAACCTCGCCCCATGTACCAATAACGTACAGTGCTGTTCGGGTCTTTGCGCTCCAATTGCGCTTCGCTGCGTTGGCGGTTAAGTCTTTCGGCACTGCCTACTTACTCCTACCGCGCGCTTCCTCCTCCTCTGTCGGCGGTCCCCAAACGCTGGCGTCCAACAGCCTCCTCAGCCATTTCTTACGCGGCGTATCATGATGCCCACGCCGTCCGCGGTCGAGCCACTCAAGCAATTTCTCCAACTCCACGCTAAAAACCTTTGGGTCCTGGTGAACCTCAACGACGAATTCCTTCGTCTTGTATGACTCCTCCGCGGTTTCCTCAACCGATTTGAAATTCGACCAGGCACGGCACGCCGCCTCATAGACACTTGCGGTCTGAACCTCTGTTGAATGTTCAAAGCCCTTACGATCGGAAACCCGCACTGTACACCGGCACACGCGGCCCACTCTTATCGTCCTCAATTGAGATTGAAACGCAGGTAGGAAAACGGAACTTCAGTCTACTTCTTTTCCCAGAGCTTTTGGAAGAGCCGCACTGTCGCAGGGCCGTGCCCAGCGTAATGGTTGTTCGCGTAGGCGAATATCTTGAGGTTTCGTGCCGCGAAGTTGCGGAAGAGTTCGACCCAGTTGGTCAGGTCCTCGCGACGGTCAATGACGGTTTGTCCCAGGTTTTTGTCTCCTCTTCGATTCCCTTGCGGTCCCCAAGCCACCTCACGTAGGTGAAGTCCGCTGTAATCAGGTCAAACTTTTCCTTCATCTCCCAGGGCCGGGGCACAAACGATGTGTCAGTCAGGGTCAAGGCGACGTTATGTTCCCGGAGTAAGTCAGCAAATCTCGCATCGAGCCAGTTCTTGTTGCGAATCTCGATTGCAAATTTGCGATCAGCAGGAAGTTTCTTCAGGAAGGGTACCAGCACGGCGAGAAAATCATCTTGCTTCGGGAATTCCCAGCGTTCGAAGAACGGGAACTGAAAGACCATCGGACCAAGCTTCGGACCGAGAATACCCATCGCTTTCACGAACTCTTGGAGTTTAGTGTCGCAATCCACGAGTGTTTTTTCATGCGTGATGACCTGCGGAACTTTGACAGAGAATATGAAGTCCTCGGGAGTTCGGGAGGCCCAGTTGTTGACCGTCCGAGCAGAAGGGCAGCCGTAGAAGGTCGAATCCACTTCGACCGTGGCAAACTGCGTAGCGTAGTAGGAAGGGAAATCGCGCGGCTGCATTCCAGTGGGATAAAAGCTACCCTC
>JBARRT010000155.1:0-20980 GCA_049644365.1 Candidatus Acidiferrum sp.
CTGCCGTACGGGCTGCGAACAGGCTGCCAAGGTTGGCGCAGGCGGCGAGCAGCACAATCCCGGCCAGCATCATCACCCCGGCCAGAAAACCGCGCACTGGCCCGCCGACAAAGTCCCCGATTAAACCAGGAAGAGCCAGCTTGAATGCCGACCCCTCTTCCTCCTTCGGATATTGCCGTGCAATCCGGGCAGCAATGGAATTCAATTCAGCCTGCACCTGGGGCATGGCGACCCCGTCCTTCATGCGCACGATCGAAAAGAGATTCTTATAGCTGCGCGACTCAAGCCAGTTGAACCCGTCCAGCGATGCTTCGTTCGCCATCGGAACGAAAATATCAGTCTCGGCAATTTTTTCTGTGCCGTAGAACCCTTCCGGCGTGACCCCGACGATGGTGTACGGATGCTTGTTAATGCGGACCACCGTTCCCAGTATGTGGGGGTCCGCGCCAAAATCACTCTTCCATGCTGACCAGGAAAGCACCGCTGCCTCTGACGCTCCCGGATGGTCGTCATCGGCGCGCTCCAGCAGACGCCCGAGGAACGGTTTGACACCGACGACCTCGAAGTATTGCCCGCTCACTTCATATCCCCAGACAGGCCGGGTGAAGCCGTTGGCTTCCAAGCCAAAATCCTGTATCTCAAAAGCAGCTACAGCAGAAAACACCGAATTCCCATCACGCACATCGCGCACTTCCGGATACGAAAGAAAGGGGCCTCCGTTTTTGGGCTGGAGCGTCATCACCCGGTCTGCATGAGGCACATCCAGCGACCGCAGGATCAACGCCTGCAGGACACCGAAAACGATGACATTGGCGGCGATGCCAAGCGCCAGGATAAGAACCGCGGTGAGCGCAAAGCCGGGGGAACGGCGCATCTGGCGCAGGGCGAATCGCAGGTCCTGTAAGAGCGATTCGATGAGTGTTCCACCGGCTGCTTCGCGGCACTCCTCTTTGTAGCGGACCTGACCGCCGAACTCGATGCGTGCGCGCCGCTCGGCTTCAGCACGAGGAAGACCGGAGCGCTCGAGATCGTCAGCACGATGCTGGATGTGGGAACGAAGCTCGTCCTCCATCTCCGCATTCATTTGCGAACGCTGGAAGAGAGTGCCGATGCGGAAACGAAGCGAGTCGAGGAGTCTCATACCTCCTCCGGTTGCGCAGCAAGAGCAGAACCGATGGCACTCGCGAGCCGATTCCAGTTGTCGGTCTCTTCGCGCAGACGCTTGCGGCCCGCGGCGGTGAGTTCGTAGAACTTGGCGCGGCGATTGTTCTCCGACGTGCCCCAGCTCGCCTTGAGCAGTCCCTGACGCACCAGGCGAAACAGACCGGGATAGAGTGCACCCTGTTCGATCAGCAGTGCATTGCCGGAGATCTGTCCGATACGCAGAAGGATGCCGTACCCATGCAGTGGGCCGAGAGAGACCGCCCTCAGGATGAGGAGATCGAGAGTGCCAGGAAGAAGTTGGGCTTGGTCAGTCATGCGTACTCCTAAGATGGTCAGGAGGGTAGCGCGCTCACTCCTAAGCTGTCAAGGAGAGAACAAGCCAGCCACCAGCGAGAACGACAGCGTTATTCTATAATGTAATTATCTCACTCTTAACTCAGGTCTTTACCTGAGGCCAGATAAGGGGTTTACTTGCTTGAGAGGGCAGGTTTCCGATGGTATTCCATTGGAGTTTCCAGTTTAGCCAGGCAGCATGGCGGAGCGCCCAGGCCTTCACTGCGAGGAGAATATGATCGTGGCGAAACGAAACGAAACATCGAGAGAGACAATGACACTCAACAACCAGGCCCCGGAATTGGCGCGCAGCGAAGCGCCGTCTGAACTCCTTCGAGAACTTGTGGCACACCTCCGGCAGAATCGAACGCAATTACGCGAGGAATGGGTGGTGCGCATCTCTGAGACGCGCCTGCTCACCGCGATGACCAAAGAAGAGATCTTCGCGGAAGCAACCTCGATATACGACAGTTACGTTGAGGCTCTGGAAACCGAGGCATTCGAAGCGCTGCAAGCTTACGCGCGAAACCTTTCAGAACGCATCATTCCACGCGGTGTCGAAACCCACGAAGTCGTCGGAATTGTGCTGTTGCTGCGCGACGTGCTGGCGCGTTCCCTGTTCGCCAAATACCAGAACGATTTCAAGAAGCTGAATCGCATCCTGGATGCCTACGAGCCGGCGGCAAACCGGATTGCAAACACGGTGGCAGTCGGCTTCGTGCAAGAGCGCGAGCGCGTTATTCGCCAGCAACAGGAAGCGATCCGCGAACTCTCCACTCCGGTGCTGCAGGTTCGCGAGCGGCTGCTGATTCTTCCCATCATCGGCGTCATCGATCCTCAGCGCGCCCGCCAATTAACGGAGCAGCTCCTTCGGGGAATTCGCACCAACCGAGCGAAAGTCGTGGTGATCGATATCACCGGTGTGGCAGCCATGGACGTCACGGTAGCGAACCACCTGGTGCAAACAGTCGAAGCGTCACGGCTTCTCGGCGCGACCGTCATTGTGACCGGGCTTTCGCCGGAGATTGCGCAGACGCTGGTGACGATCGGTGTGGACCTCGGCAAGATGAACACCGTGGGCGACTTGCAGGGTGGCATTGAGCAAGCGGAAAGAGTCTTGGGATACAAGGTTGCGAGACTAGCGGAGCCGGAGTCACGCTAAGCGGATCGGAGGAAAGGCCACGTGGAAGTCCCGATTCTCAAGCAGGGAGCGGTCCTCATCGCGACCTTTCAGGCCGCTCTCTCGGATGCGGACCTCAACCAACTGCGCATGGGATTAGTGCAGCAAGTTGTTAAGTTTCGCTCCCGAGCGGTTATCGTCGATGTTACAGCGATGGACGTGATGGACTCCTTTGCATCACGGACGTTGCGTGAGATCGCGCACATGATTCGACTGCGCGGCGCCGATACGGTGATCGTAGGAATTCAGCCCGAAGTGGCTTTCGCGATGGTGCAACTGGGCTTGACGCTGGAAGGCGTTGCGACCGCGCTGGACCTGGAAGAAGGTCTGGCCTACTTGAACGAAAAGTTCAAAACTACGAACTGAGAGTGAGCCATCGTGTCGGTTGGGGAAATCCAGGTGGCAATCAAGTCCGACCAGGATATAGTCTCAGCCCGCCAGAAGGGCCGGCTGATGGCGAGTGAGATCGGGTTTTCCTCGGGTGACGCCACACTTATTGCCACAGCAATCTCAGAACTCGCGAGAAACATCGTGTCCTACGCGAGCAAGGGCCAAATCACGCTAAAGATGGTGAATGGCACGAACCGTCAAGGCATTTCGGTGATCGCCACCGATGACGGGCCCGGGATCCCTGATATTCGTCAGGCGCTGCGAGACGGGTTCTCCACGTCGGGAAGTCTGGGACTTGGATTACCTGGGGTGCGCCGCTTAATGGACGAATTTGAGATCACTTCCCAACCCGGCAGGGGAACGACAGTGGCGGTGAAGAAGTGGAAACAATAAAAGAACCGATGGTTGAATATGGCGTCGCGAAGTTCGTTCTTCCGGGCCAGGGAGAATCGGGCGATCACCATCTGGTTTGCTGCAACCGAAGCGGAATTCTGATTGCCGCGATTGACGGCATAGGGCACGGCGAGGAAGCTGCCAATGCTTCCAAGGCGGCAGCTGCGCTTCTCAGAAACTCTGCCGAGGAACCGATTATCTCTCTGGTAGAACGATGCCACGAGAAACTCCGGGCAACTCGCGGGGTTGTATTGAGCCTTGCTTGGATTGACACCGAACATGGCATGATGACCTGGCTTGGTGTCGGGAACGTCCAAGGAGTGTTGATGCGCGCCGATGCGAAGAAAGGAAAGGTGAGGGAGTCACTGCTCCTCCGAGCCGGCGTCGTGGGTTCCCAGTTGCCTGCCCTTCAGGCCACTGTGCTTCCGATCGTGGGGGGAGACACACTTTTCTTTGTAACCGACGGAGTCCGAGGGGATTTTTCCGCGACCCTTTCCGCTCGGGAGAATCCGCAAAGGGCGGCAGACAGAATCCTCAATCAATATGGCAGCGGAAATGACGATGCGCTCGTTCTAGTCGTGCGGTTAACGGGAATTAATCCATGAAGGTCGCAATGCGACGCAAGGCGAAGCCACGCGCGGGTATTGAAGACGAGTACCGCATTTCGTTGCGTGAATATGTGGCCGGGGGAGGCGAACCCGCACTGGGCCGGGCGTATGAACTCGGCCGTCGAGCGCTTACCGAGCAAAGGAGTCTCGTGGAGATGGCTTCCCTGCATCATCAAGCTGTGCTTTCTCTGGTTCGCGGCACGGAAAGTGAGAAACGGCGGGAGGAATTGCTCCGGTCAAGCGGCGAATTCTTCGCGGAGTGCTTGTCCCCTTATGAGATGGCACACCGTGGATTTCAGGATGCGGTGAAGGCTCTGCGTCAATTGAATGAAACGCTCGAGGAAGAGATCAAGCGAATCGCGTACGCGGTGCACGACGAGGCTGGACAACTGCTCGTCGCCGTGCACCTGGCGCTGGCCGAAGTGGCTCCGGAACTCCCCGAGCCCCAGCAAGTGCAGGTCGCGCGGATTAAAGAATTATTGAACCAAGTTGAAAAACACTTGCGGCGGTATTCCCACGAACTCCGGCCAACGATTTTGGATGATCTCGGCTGGATTCCCGCGATCCGTTTTCTAGCGGAGGGAATTTCGAAGCGCGCTGCCCTGCCGATCCACATTGATGCGAGTGTTTCCGAACGCCTGCCTGGGGCCATCGAGACGACACTTTATCGCGTCGTTCAAGAAGCTCTAACCAATGCCGTCAAACATGCAAAGGCGGGGAATGTCTGGATTCGTGCGTGGAGAGAAAATCTCTTGCTGTGTTGTTCGATCCGGGACGACGGGGGAGGTTTCGACTCCTGCCAGGCTCAAGCGAGACCGGGCCGGAAGGGCTTGGGACTTATCGCGATGCAGGAGCGGGTGACTTCTATCGGGGGAACACTTCGAATCGAGTCCCGTCCGGGGCAAGGAACCGAGCTTTCCATTCGACTTCCATTGGAGGGTGATCATGCCAATTCGCATCGTACTCGCGGATGACCACGTGCTGGTTCGTCAAGGTCTGAAATCATTGCTGGAGCGGGAGAAATTTCAAGTTGTTGCGGAAGCCTCCGATGGGCAAGATGCAGTCCGCCTGACGGAGGCGCACCACCCGGATATCGTGGTCCTAGACATCAGCATGCCGACACAGAACGGCATAGATGCGGCTCGCGAACTGAGCCGTTCCTGCCCAAAGACAAAATCAATTCTCCTTACACAGCATGAAGAAGAACAGTATATCCACGAGGCGCTCGAAGCCGGCGTGAAAGGATACGTGCTGAAGAATCAGGTCGCAAGCGACCTGGTTCACGCAATTCAACAGGTCTCACGGGGAGAGTTCTACCTAAGCCCGGGCATTTCACGCGCGGTGGTGGAGGCATACCGCTCCAAAGCGGACCGGCCTGCGGATCCCTTGACTGTGCGCGAGCGACAGGTGCTGCAGCTGATAGCAGAAGGAAAATCCACCAAGGATACTGCTTCCCTCCTGGGTATCAGCGTGAAAACGGCCGAATCTCACCGCATGCGACTCATGCAGAAGCTGGATATTCACGAGACAGCAAGTCTTGTGCGCTATGCAGTCCGCCGAGGGTTGGTGCAACCCTGAATGGAAAACATTTCCGTAACCACTGCAAATAGAGCGATTTCGGGAAGATAAGAAACTGCTCCCAGATCATCTCCTGCTTCAGCCTTGCCACTGATCCGGTCTTTACCCCACAGGAATAGAGGAGACTACCCGATTGCCCAGGTTGGAGGGATTTCTTACCCTACCGGCGGAGATGCCCACACGTGTTCTACTTGCCGATGATCATGCCCTGGTCCGCCAGGGCCTTAAGGCATTGCTGGAAAAACAAGGATTTCAAATTGTCGCCGAGGCCTCGGACGGACAAGAAGCACTGCGCTCGGTAGAGAAGACCGCACCTGACATCGCCATCATCGACATCAACATGCCCGTCTTGAATGGTGTCGATACGGCTCGCGAACTGAAGAAATCCTCTCCGAGGACCAAGGTCGTAGTTCTCACGCAGCACGATGAGGATCAGTATGTCACCGAGTCTCTGCGTGCCGGGGTCAGAGGATATGTGCTGAAGAGCCAGGCGGGGGACGAGCTCGTGCATGCGATACAAGAAGTCTGTCGCGGGTCCATTTATCTTAGCCCGAACATTTCGCGCGCTGTTGTTGATGCCTATTTATCCAAAACATATGACTCGGCCGATCCTCTTTCTGGGCGCGAGCGCCAGGTTCTTCAATTAGTTGGTGAAGGGAAGTCCACGAAAGCCATCGCCGCGCACCTGGGGATTAGCGTAAAAACTGCCGAATCACACAGAGCAAGACTCATGAAGAAACTTGATATCCACGAAACAGCGAGTCTGGTGCGCTACGCCATTCGCCGCGGTTTGATCCAGGCTTGACACCACCAGCCAAAGGGGATCGCCGATAGGCACTTTTCAGTCATTTCACTCCGTCGAAATGGGTGATTCACCGGATTGAAATGATTTGGCAACCGGCTATGCTGCAGCGAAAGGAGCGGGCCGCCTCCGTGGACAGAGCCCCCACCTCGATCACACCAAACTACCGAACAAGCGCTGACACGGAGGCGGGCCGAACTCACGGCGTTGGAGGGGTCGATGGAAAAAGGAGTTCAGCAAAGGAAGCCGGCGAATGGAGATGTGGTTCTTGGTGCGCAAAATGTCCGATCCGACTGGCAATCAGCGGAGTTTCATTTGCTTTGGCATCAAGTCGTTCTTCTCGCGATGAAGCACGGGCGCGCTCCGCTGCCCGTTACTCCCTCTGTTTGGAAGGGACTACAGAGGTGCGGAGTTCTGAACGACCTTTATGATCTAGGAAGTATTGCGCGCCGGCTCTCATTCCTGGGGGATGGACGCCTATTGCTGGCTGAACTGAAACAGCGGAGTTCCACGAAACCACCAGTGGAACAAATTGTCTCAAAAGAAATCGAGATCACCGCGGAGGGTCATCCGTAGAACGAGGATGAACGCAGATGCCCATGGGATCAAATAGACTTCGATTAAGCAGTTGCCTACGCAGGCGGCAGGCCAGAATGGGATACGAATCCAATCCGACTGATGTCGCAATCCTGAACATGGCCGTCGATTCCCAATCATTGTTTCGCCGCAGAGCGCCAGTCTTGTCGCCAGGCAGAGAAAATGACACGGTTGATGATGTTTTCCAATCTTTACTTTCAGAAGCTAATCGAGACCTGGCCAAATTATTGCGAGATGTACGCACGGAATCTGGCAGCACGGTGCTCGGCGACGACCGGAGCCGGCAGGTCAGCGAGCTTCTGATGCGGGCAGTCCGGTGTGCCGCGAAACAGTACATATTGCAGGCAGAACTCGGCAATCTTGCACTCACCGACGAGCTCACTGGCTTGTATAACCGCCGTGGCTTCATGGCCATGGCAGAACGCCAAATGAGACTTGGGCGGCGAACCGGCCGAGGAATGATCCTTTTTATGATGGACGTGGACGGCTTGAAGCAGATTAACGATTCCTTCGGCCATTTGGAAGGCGACCGCGTACTAAAGCGTACGGCAGAGGTTCTTGAAGAAACATTTCGGGACTCAGATGTTATCGCTCGCCAGGGAGGAGATGAGTTCGCTGTTCTTGCGATCGAGGCAGCCGGGCACTGCGAGCGCACAATCCAGACTCGACTCTTCGATGGCTTGGACTCAATCAATGCCGAACAATCTCGCCATGAAATTTCTCTCAGTATAGGCTTTGCGCGATTCGATCCGCGCAACTGCACCTCGATTGGAAAATTGATGGCCAAGGCCGATCAGGCCATGTACGAGCAGAAACGGCGCCGATCGGCGCCAGTTATGGAGATGGCGACCAGTGCTTAATCTCAACAGGCAGTTTGGATTTTAGAGAATCATCGTCGCTTGAATTCTTTTGGCTTCGGCAACTTTTTGGCACTGCCCAGCCCGGTGCCAGCCAACAAAGCCCAGATTGGAAGGTCACTTCAGAAATGCCTGCGCGGTCTGGAAGACTTGAGAAGCGGATTCCGCTGGCGGTTCCGTTGCAGATTTCCAGCGTCTTGGACCCGGCTGCGGCCGAACGGACGACTACAGAAAACGTCTGCTCGCTGGGAATGCGCGTTCTGACCCAGCGAGCGAGAGAGCTGAACGAGCGACTCATGATTAGTTCACTCATGGGTGATCTCCGAACATTCGCTCGCGTCGTGTACTGTCAGCGGCTCCCGAACGGACATTTTGCCGTGGGATTGCAATTCCAAAGACAGGCCGTCAATTGGTCAAGAGGCTTGGTTGGTGCCGGTGGTTGAATGGCCGGCGCGGGGATTCTTCGCGCCTTCCAACTAGGTCAGAAATCAAGTAGGGCAGTATGAATCGGACGTCGATATTTTCCGCGAATCCCTTGCAGAACTTCACGTTCTCTCTCGAGCATCAAGCAGTTATCGTCGACCGTCTGTTCTAGTGGCTGCCCTAGAATAGGTCGGCGTCCCGCAGGGACCGAATTCTCTCGCATCGAGTAGCGAATAGCGCGTAAATCACGCGATTGCGCATCTTCGGGGTTCGCGGCTCGCCCCTTCGGCTCGAAAAAACTAAGCCGCACATTTCGACTCCGCACAACTCTCTTGACCTTGGCGAATACTTCGGCGTTGCCGCTGCCACTAGAGCAACGAGGAAACGGTAAGATCTGCCGTCAGAGTATTGCTCCTATACGAAGCCGAGATCCTGACGGAAGTTGAAAAGAAAACTACGGATGTGTTCACCGTGAAGGTGGCACCGGTGGCTCCGGCAGGAACGATAACACTGGAAGGCACGCTGGCTGCCCCGGGGTTGCTGCTGGAAAGTGCGACCTGCGCGCCGCCTGCGGGAGCCGGCCCGCTGAGCGTCACTTTGCCCGTGGAGGGTTGCATACCGCCACGCACACTCGTCGGGTTCAGCGTCAGCGAGGAGAGAGTGGGGGCAGGGGGAGGCGTGACGGTGAGCGAGGCCGATCTGGTCGCGCCACCATAAGTCGCGGAGATGGTGACTGTGGTCGACGCAGCGACGGCGCTTGTGCTAACCGTGAACGTTGCGCTGGTGGCTCCGGCTGCAACCGTCACGCTGGAAGGAACACTGGCCGCCGTCGTATTGCTGCTGGAGAGGGTGACCTGCGCGCCACCTGTGGGAGCTGGTCCGCTGAGCGTCACTGTGCCCGCGGAGGAATTCCCGCCCGTAACACTCGTCGGGTTTAGCGAAAGCGAAGAAAGAGTAAGGGACGCAGGAACAGAAGATAGCCCGAAGTCCCAGACTGCGGGATTGGGGTCGTTCAGTGGAACCACCACGAACTTCGATGCGGAGATCATATAGATGACCGCGTTGCCTCCGCTCCCCGAAGTGACCGTCATCATTCCCCGGCCATTTGTTGGCGATGAGGCTACGGAGTACGTCGCTTTGAACGCTGCGCCGGAGACCGGTCCGTTTGACGTGCTAATGTCCTCGGTGCCGGTGATATTGCCTGTGGGGGTGGCGCCGTCCGCCGAGAACTCGCCGGAGAAAACAACCACTCCGAACCCCACCGGGTTGGTCGTGTACCCCGCATACGTACCTTTCAGAGTGCTATTGGCAAACGACCCCGCCGCTTGAGGTTCGCCGTACCCGAACAAAACATTGGAATCCAAGACGAAGAGGAAAATCTCATTCGAGTTCACCAGGTAGGCGACCAGGCTGTATCCCCCGATGGTGATCGGTGCGCGCCCGTTGCTGGCCACACTGTACGTCCCCGGCGCAGCGGTGACGGAATTGGGCGCCCTGCAGAAGTTCTCGTCGTACGTTAAGGAAAGGGCGCCGCTGCCGTTGGCGGTGAGTAAACCGGCGACGGCTTTGGGCACGCCTGATACAGTGCCGCACGCGGAGTGCCCGGTAAGGTAAATCACCAGGTTGCCGTTCAGCGAGGCGTTGGTGAAACCTCCCGCGGGAACTTGCTGGCGCACCACGGCGCCATTTAGCAGAGGTGTCGCTGTCGTGACCGGGTCGCTCTCCATCACAAACAGTTTTCCTGAATTCACGACGTAAAAAACGAAATTCAAACTCGCTGGTGCTCCGCCAAACGTGAAGGTGAAATTCATGGTGCCGCGGCCCGTGGCGGTGTTGGATACCGTGTAGTTCGCCGCGGTAAAGGTCATCGGATAATCAGTGCCATAGCCGTTGAGGTCCCCCGCCGGTTTGGTGAGAGCGCCTGTCCCGTTAGAAGTAAATCGGCCCTCGATCGCGGCGCGATTATTTCCGTTATCAAAACCGGCGGCGCCAAACGCGTAGTCGCCCGTTATTCTGGCTGTGCTGTACGCGGTGCTGTCCGCTTTTTCCATAGTCCCCGAGCCGATCGTTCCCGCCCCTCCCGAGGCGTCGAACTTGATGAACTGGGCGTTGCCGTTGGCCATCATTGCGAAAGTGAGCTTCGCCGAACTGCCCGAAAAATTCAGGGTCATCACCCCGCGATTGTCGGCACCGATCGAATAGGTCCCGGTAAAGGATTGCGCGGCCCCTCCGCCACCCACGGCGTTGGTGTCCAGTTGGCCGTTGGTGAGATTGCCGGCCCCGTCCGCCGTGAACCTCCCTTCGGCGGCAAAAGCGGAAGAGACGCTCCCATTCCCGCTGATCCCGTTGAAGGTAAATGCGTAATTGCCATTCAACGAGGCGTTGTTCACCCCGGTATTTGTCTGGCCTTGAACTGTCGAAGCAAAAAGCAACGCGAAACACAGGATCAGGAGAGCATTTAGCTTACGCATCTTTCCTCCAATTGTTGGCTAGGCGATCGAATCTGTCCTCTATGTTGCGAACCGGGAAGGGAGGTGGCCACGCCCTAAACCTAAGTCATACTCACGGTGGGCACGAAGAACACTTAGAATTCACGCCAGACGAGCTGTGCTTTTCCAGAGCATTAAGCGCTACCGTGAGATTCTCAAGCTTTTGTTCACACGCCCCGTATAAACTCATCCACCCTTTTCCTGCCCTCGGCTCCCTTCAAGGCTGCTCGCCGACGCATTAGATATGCTTTGGTAGAGACAGAAAGGCAATCGGGTGGATACTGGAAAACCGCGATAGGAAAATGCCTAAAACGTGGGTAGGCATCAGCGGTCACCTTGCCGCGGAAGAACGCCCCCATCACGCTCACAAGGGCTCAGCGAGGAGAGAGGTTGGAGGGGGTGAAGACTACTGCTCGAACATCAAGATTGCGGGATTCGGATCGCTCAACGAAACCACCACAAACTTCGATGTAGAGATCCCGTATATGATGCCGTTCCCTCCAATGTTTCCTGCAATGGTTCCTCTTCCATTTGTTGGGGATGAGGAAATTGAGTATGTAGCATTGACCGTCGCGCCCAAAGTCGGTCCGCTCGCGGCACCGATATCCTCGGTGCCGGTAATATTGCCGGTAGGGATGGCACCGTCTGCCGTGAACTCGCCGGAGAAGATAGCGACGCCGAGAGTCGCCGGGGTGGTCGTAGATCCACCATACGTACCCTTTACTGTGCCATTCGTGAAAGGCCCCATTGCTTGGGGCTCGGCGAACCCGAACAAAACAGAACTATCCGGGACGATGAAGAAGGCCTGGTTTGCGCTCACCATATAGGCAGCCACATAAGCCCCTCCAAGCCGGAATGCTGCCCGGCCATTGCTTGTGACACTGTATGTGCCGGGCAGACCGGTTACGGACGTGGGCGCCCCGCCGCAGTTCTGGTCGTAGGTCAGACCGGCAGTTCCAATGCCATCGGCAGTAAGCAAACCTGCAAGAACATTAGGCGCCGGGGCTGTTCCTCCGCCGCACCCGGACCCGGCGCGTCCTGTAAGGTAAATCACCATGCCACCATTCAGCGAGGCGTTGGAGAAACCTCCGGGGGGACTTTGCTGTTGCAGCACGGTCCCATTCAATAGCGGCGTCGCTGGTGTGACCGCATCCATCTCCATCGCAAACACCTTCCCAGCATTGACCACGTAGAAGACAAAGTTCAGGTTCATTGGCGTACCGCCGACCACGGGAGGCATATTCATTATGCCTCGTCCGGTCGCCCCGTCAGTGACCATGTAACTACCTACGAAAACGTTTAACGTCGAAAACATACCTGACAGATTGACGTCGGCGGCTCCGTTGGTGAACGTGCCCGCTCCGTTTGCAGTAAAGCGGCCGGCAATCGCTGTGCGGTTGTTTGAGCCGTCCAAGCCGGCGACACCGAACGTGTAATCACCGACGATTTTGGCCGTGCTATATGCAGTGGTGTCCACCTTCTCCATAGTCCCAGAGCCGACTGTCCCGTGCCCTCCCGCAGCATCGATCTCGACAAACTTGGCGTTGCCGTTGGCCATCATGGCGAAGGCAAGCGTGCCTCCGCCCGGGATATTCAAGCTCATCACGCCCCTGTTGTCAGCGCCGATCGAGTAGGTCCCTGCGAATGATTGAGCGATTAATTTCTCCGGCAGACCTACACCGTTGGTGTCCAGTTCGCCGTTCGTCAGATTTCCGGCCCCGTCAGACGTGAATCTTCCCACAGCAGCGAAAGGAGTCGAGTTGTTGCCGCCTCCCGTGGTCATCCCGTCAAAGGTAAATGCGTAGTCGCCCTTCAGTTCGGCGTCGTTCACTCCGGGAGCGGCCTGGGCTCGGCCTGTCGAAGCAAGAACGAAGGCGAAACACATGATCCCCAGAACATTCAGCTTCCTCATTTTACTTCTCCTTGTTCGCCGGGCGGTTGGATGGAACCATTTTCGTTGCAAACCAGCAATCACGACAGCGCTCTGAGGGAGGACACCCACGTCTTAACCTTAGCCATGCTTACGGTCAGGACGAACACCCTCTCAATGAACTCATCCATTCTTTCCCGCTCTTAACCACCTTCTAGACGACTTTTACCTATGCTTTAATAGCGACCGGAAGGCAATCGGGTGGATACCGGAAAACTACGAGGCGGAAATGCCTAAAACGGGGGTAAATACCGACCGGATCAATCGGAATAAATCTAGTGCCGACTCCGGAACTAGAGTTTTTAATTCAAAAGATGAATCCAGAATGGTTATCGTGTTGCTTTTCCTTGGCTCTGGGAGGCTGGAGGCCTCCCTTCAGCGAGTGGTCGGAGAAACCTTAGTCTCTTTCTGGATCAATTCACGGAGGATGACAGGGATCTTTTCAAATTCAGCAGTTTTATCAAGGAAGAAATTTGCTCCGGCATGCAAGCATTCCTCACGATACTGCGGATACGGGTAGTTCGTGCAAATCAGAACATAAAGGTGTGGATAGTCCGTGCGAATAGCACGGAGCACATCGAGACCGCTACCTCCGGGCATCTGCAGATCGAGAATGAGGGCGTCTGGCATCATTTTCTGGACGCCGCTTATAGCTCCTGGCACATCGCCTGCCTGTCCCACAAGTTGCGCTCCGGGTACCTCCTCCTCCAGCAGATCTGCCAGGCGTTCCACGATTACTCTAGAATCATCGGCGATAAAGATTTTCATCTTTTTCTTTCTCGAGAACCGTCGGCCCATGTACAGAGAATGACAAATTCGGCCTGAAATACATCCGGTGGAAACAGGAATCTCTTGTAGGACAAAGTGAAGTAGCCGTGACCGTGCTTGTCCGACATGAAGAGTTCAAGGCGGTAAAGCAACAAATCATGGACCGTCCGTCGACCTGAGACCGAGTGTGCGCTCATCTCTACTCAACCAGTTGACTCTGAAGAGCGTAGCGAATCAGCTCTGCAGTCGTTTTCATCCCCGTCTTCAACAATATCCTTGCGCGATAGGTGCTGACGGTCTTCACGCTGAGTGCGATCTCGTCGGCTATCTGTTTGACGGTTTTGCCCGAAGCAATCATCCGAAGCACCTGAAACTCGCGATCAGACAACAGTTCATGAACTGGGGTATCGGCTTCTCTTCGCAAGTCGAAGGCCAGCTTTTCGGCTAAAGCTGCGCTTACGTAGCGGCCTCCGCCCTGCACCCGCCGCACTGCCTCCTTTATCTCTTCCGGCACGCTTTCTTTCGTTAGGTAACCAGCCGCGCCGGATTTGAGTGCACGCCGGGCATATTGCTCTTCGGGATGAACGCTCAAGAGAAGCACCGGTAGCTTCGGCCGCAAACGGTGCAAGTCATCCAAGATGTCAAGCCCGCTTTTTCCAGGCATGCTGATGTCCAGAATGACGACATCCCAGTCTTGGCGACCCACGTACTCGAGCGTTTCCTGTGCCGTTTTCGCCTCCCCAAAGGTCACGCGTGAAAACGCTTCACCAAGGGTCTCCCTGAGCCCCCTGCGAAAGACCGCGTGGTCGTCAGCAATAAGAATTCTCATCACGATTCTTTGTCTGGCAAGCTCGAGGTTGAAAGCGGAATGCACAACGTCATGGTCGTTCCGGAGCCAAGCACTCCTTCAATCTTGAGCTTCCCATTGAGCAAGAGCGCACGCTCTTGCATTCCAAGAAGGCCGAGAGACTTGCGCGTGTTCGTTTGCTCGGCATCAAAACCCCTGCCGTTATCGTGAACCTGGAGAATGAGTTGATCCCGTCCCTTCTCTAAGCGTGCATCGACCCGCGTGGCCTGAGCGTGGCGCGCCACATTGGTTAGCGATTCTTGAAAGATCCGAAAAATGGCTGTCGAACGCTCAGAATCAAGGGCAAGTTGTTCCTGTGGCAAAGCGACAACGCAGCGAATCCCTGTGCGGCTCTCGAACTCCTGCGCGTGCGATTCCAGCGTGGCGGTCAGGCCCAGATCATCCAGTGTTTTCGGGCGGAGCGCTGAGGCGATTCTCCGCAAGGTAAGGATCATTTGATCCACCAATTGAATGGCCGAGTTGACCTTGGCCCGGAGCGGAGCCTGTCTTTTGGTTGTCTTGCGGCCAATCAATGCGAGATCCATCTTAATCGCCGTGCAAACTTGGCCGAGTTCGTCGTGCATTTCTCGCGCTACCAGCGTGCGTTCCTCTTCGCGCACAAGTTGGAGGCGGGCCGCTAGGGCACGTAGCTGTTCGAGTGACTTCCTTAGTTCTCCTTCGACGCGTTCGCGCTCGGCGATTTCTTCTCGAAGCTCGAGGTTCACTTTCGTAAGAATGACTGCCCGCTGTTCCACGCGGAGTTCCAGCTTTTCTTTGGCTTCTTTCAAAACCTGCTCTCTCCCATGACGCTCCGTCATATCCCGTGTGAGCTTGACAAATCCCCGCAGATTCCGACTGGGGTCTCGCAGTGCTGTAATTACGACGTTAGCCCAAAAACGGGAACCGTCTTTGCGGACTCGCCAACCCTCATCTTCGCACTCCCCCTTCTGCGCTGCCTCCGCCAGGTTTATTTCCGGCCTCCCATTCTCTATGTCCTCCGGTTCGTAAAATACGGAGAAGTATTTTCCGAGGACCTCGTCCGTGCGATAGCCTTTCAGACGCTCGGCGCCGGCGTTCCAGCTGACGATGTGGCCCAGTGGGTCCAGTTGGAAGATCGCGTACTCCCGCACGCCTTCGATTAACAACCGAAGGCGTTCCTCACTTTCGAAGAGAGCCTCTTGGGCATGTTTCCGACCGGTCACGTTCTCAAAGGCAACCCCCAAGTAATTCTTGGAGAACGGAAAGACCCGGACGCTGTAAATGCCCTGGCGAATGCGCTCGTCACCGTAGGAGATCTCTCCCAAGTCTCTTGCCTCCCCGGGACGAAAGTCTCTGAGAAGCTGGCCAGAGAGTGGCTTATCCAAAAGCTTAGGGAAATCGGCAAGGGTCCTGTCTAGAAGCTCCTCCGGAGTAGACCCAGTGATTTCTGCAGCTGCCGGGTTGAGATCAATGATTCGGTACGTTTTGACGTCCTGGGGATTCTCAAGGTACAGGAGTACCACTCCGAAAGGCAGGTTTCTCAGAAACTCCGGATAAAGATGCAGCGCCGATCGGCTGGGCTGACTGTGTGCGCGTTGCGCAGCCTGCGCGACCATTCCAGAGATTCGGCTCGTGGTCATAGTTACCCGCACTTGCGGCTTACCAGATTCAACTCGCCAAGCAATCGGGCAAAGACCGGCTCTGCGTTGCTTTTATCCCTGAAATCCGTTTCAGGTTTTTCCTCTAACGCGGACAAGACTTCCTGCGCGATGGGACAGGTAGGATCTGCACTTCTGTAGGACGAAAGGAGACGCCCCCGAAGCACAAGGTCTGACGCGAGAATCATTTCTCTGCCGATACTGCCAGAAACGCGACTGGCTTACCGTCCCGGCTGTGGGCGGAATTTCAAGAAGTCTAAGGGAATCGCGGCGGAGCATGCCCATCTGAAACTTTGCAAGAGTCGTCAGACCGCAGAGACCTCCGCAGATTTGCCGCTACAAAATCCAGGCTAAGTGATCGGCGCCGCCGAATAGCCAACTAAATCTAGAGGGCAGGGATGAGGATAGCAGAACGTCATTTCTACGTGGCCACGGGAAACGCCGCTACAAGAGTATCCAAAACAAAGTTCTTTAGACACGCTGGAGCAGTGCTCTTGGGCTTCGCTGTTGTGTTGGCCTGCTCCGCCAACGCGGCAGCCCAGCAAACCATCTGGCCGAGCACGATTGTGCCGGCGACAATTGATAATGGGCCCGACGGGCCGCTTGAGCTGGGGGTTTCGTTTAAGACGGATACTAGCGGCACGATTACCGGCATTCGCTTTTACAAGAGCGCGGCCAACACCGGTCTCCATAAAGGCCACTTGTGGAGCCGCACAGGTGCGCTGTTGGCTACAGTAACTTTTACGGGAGAAACCGCTTCAGGTTGGCAGCAGGCCAACTTTTCGACTCCGGTGGCCATCAAGGCGAACACCGTCTACGTAGCTTCCTACCAGAGCGCGAACGGACATTGGAGCGTCAACTGGAACTACTTCGCGACTTCCGGGGTGAATAATCCACCTTTGCATGCTCTGCAAAACGGAAATGGCGCCCCAGACGGCGTGTGGGGCGGCCCTGGTAGCTTCCCCACCCATTCGAACTCATCGAACTATTGGGTGGACATAGTTTTCAACAGTGCAGCTGGGGTCGCGCCTTCGATCACAGCGCAACCGGTAAGCCAAACGGTCACAGTCGGCCAGACCGCAACGTTCTCTGTCGCCGCCGCGGGCACCGCCCCCCTGACCTATCAGTGGAAGAAAAACAGCGTGGCGATCAGTGGTGCGAACTCGCCCAGCTACACTACGACAGCCACGACGAGTTCGGACAACGGAGCGCAGTTCACGGCTGCAATAAGCAACGCCATGGGCACAGTTTCCAGTAACGCTGCCACCCTGACAGTTAACGTGCCACCATCAATTACTGCCCAGCCGGCAAACCAGACTGTGACGGCAGGTCAGACGGCAACGTTCTCAGTCGCGGCCTCGGGAACAGCTCCTCTCACCTATCAATGGCAGAAGAACGGCGCAGTGATCAGCGGGGCGACCTCAGCAAGTTACACAACCCCGGCCACCACGACATCGGACAACGGCACACAGTTCACCGTGCGGGTCAGCAACTCAGCGGGCAGCGTCACCAGTAGCACCACGACGCTTATTGTGACTGCCGTGGTGCCGTCGATTACCACTCAGCCGATCAGCCAGAGCGTCACGGCCGGACAGACGGCAACGTTCTCGATTACTGCAACGGGCACCGCCCCCCTTAGCTACCAGTGGCAGAAGAACGGGACAGCCATCAGCGGTGCGAACTCGGCGAGCTACACAACCCCAACCACAACGATTGGGGACAATGACGCACAGTTCACCGTTGCCGTCAGCAATAGTGCCGGTAGCTCTACTAGTTCTGTCGCATCACTAACCGTCAATCCCCTGACGCCGACTGCGGCATATGCCTTCAATGAGGGAAGCGGAACCACCACGGCCGATGCTTCCGGCAACGGGAACATAGGGACCTTGATCGGTCCCACCTGGGCGACCGCGGGACGCTATGGAAACGCCCTTTCCTCTAATGGAACCAACGCCTACGTTGAGGCTGCTAATTCCAACTCCTTGAATCCTGGAACGGCAGCAACCTTCTCGGCTTGGGTGAATGTGCTCGCGGCTAATGCCGACATTTCGTCGGTCATCAACAAGTGGAGCCAGACCATCGATGATGAGTATTTATTCGGGCTGGATTCAAGCAACCACCTCACCTTCGCTTGGCAGACCACGGGCGGCAATGTATGGGGCCCGCCATCCTACTATATCGTTTCGGGAAATGGCCAAGTGCCCTTGAACACGTGGACATACATTACAGTCGTCAGAAACGGCCCAGCTATAAGCTTCTATATCAACGGGAATCTGGATGCAGCATTCAGCGCCGCAGCAGACGCTAATCCTTTCCGAAGCGGGATCAACACGCTTCGGATCGGTGGGCAGAACCGCGGGGGGACGGCACGGGTCTTGAATGGGACGGTCGACGAGGTGCGCATGTACAACCAAGCGCTAACCCCAGCCCAGATCCAGAGCGATATGAATACGCCGATCAGCACCCCGGCCGTTCCACCCTCGATCACCGCTCAGCCGGTCAGCCAGACAGTCGTTCTTGGTCAAAGCGCAACCTTCTCAGTCGCGGCCGTGGGCACCGCTCCTCTCAACTATCAGTGGTACAAAAGCGGAAATTCCATCAACGCAGCTAACTCAGCTTCCTACACTACACCGGCCGCAAGCACATCAGACAACGGCGCGCAGTTCACTGTTGTGGTCAGCAACTCAGCCGGTAACTTGACCAGCGGTGCCGCCACGCTCACGGTGAATGCCGCGGTCGCCACCTACTTGGTCGGTGCCAGTCCAGCAAGTCTGAGCTTCGGGGACGTAAACACAAGCGCTAGCAGCACTCTCCCTGTAACGCTCACGAACTCCGGCAATTCCGACGTCGCGATTTCGAACATCACCGTTTCTGGTGCGGGCTTTAATGCCAGCGGCGTGCCCGCTGGAACCACTCTGACGCCTGGACAAACCACGACTTTGAATGTAACCTTTGCCCCTGCTGCTACGGGGAGTGTGACGGGAAGCGTTACGGCCACTAGCAATGCTACGAACTCGCCGACGACCATTTCTTTGTCTGGGAACGGCGTTCAGCAGACAAGCTCGGCGTTTCCTGCCTGGGTATCACCAGGTCTAGTCAGAGTGAGCAAGACCGACGCGCCCGGAACGGTTTCTTCCATCAGTCTGTCCAGCGCACGCGGCGAAACGGTGGACACCCAGGTTGTGGTGCAAGCTCCTTCCGGTGGCCTGACCAACGTGAACCTGAGCGCCTCCGCGCTTACCGGTCCTGGTGGTGCCACGATCCCCGCTTCCAGCGTGACCCTCTTCCGCGAATACTACCTCACGGTTACCGGCACCGCGAGTTACGGCGGAGGCAGCAATCCACCGCTGGGTTCGGGAACTTACGCGGAGCCGCTTATTCCCTTCAATGATCCGGAAACAGATTCGCCGCTGTGCGGATCGGCAGCCGCGCTCAAAGCCTGTAATGCCACCATCAGCGCGGGGCAGAATCAACCCTACTGGATCGATATTTCTGTCCCGCATGGAGCTACGAACAGTCCGCCAGGAACTTATACCGGCACTATCTCGGTTACCGCCGATCAGGGTAGTGTGACCATCCCGGTGACGCTCACGGTATGGAACTTTGAGCTTCCCGTGCAGCCCTCGGAGCTTTCTCTCTGGACCCTCTGGCCCCCTGCCGCTGGCAATACCGTAGCCAGTTTGGGCAAAGCCTTGATGCGCAACAAGGTTATGGGCTGGTACGATGCCGCCGCCAACGCTTCCACCGATATGACCAATTTCGGCCTCAACCGCTCGGGGCTGGACAGCTACTACTATATCGGGATTCAGTGCAACGGCTCGTATAGCAGCATTCCTTCGACAAGCCAAATCAACGCTGCGGCGGCCAATTTCCCGGCTGGTCTGGGGCTGGACTTCTACCTCGCCGACGAATTGATTGGCTGCAGCAGTGCGTACTCCCCCCTCAAAACCATGGGCTTAAATGCCCATGCCGCCAATCGCAGCGTCAAGACCATGATGACCCTCAACACTCCGGACCCGAATCTCTTCAATGAGGGCGATGGGCGCAGTGCCATCGACCATTGGGTGCTGCTCGATTCCGTGCAACAGTGGCCCAGTCTGCCGTTTACCGGCGGGGGAGACCTCTGGAGCTATACCAGTTGCAACATGGGGTTCGGCAACGCTCCGGAATGGCTGGTGGACTACCCACCGATCAACGAGCGTATCCAGGCGGGGTTCTTAAACTGGACGCAAGGAGCCACTGGAATTCTTTACTACCGCGCCGACGGATGGACCGCCGGGAACGCCATCGGCAGTTGGAACAATGTGGATACAACCGCTTGCGGCGGCGGCCTGGGAAGACCGGGTGACGGAATCTTCCTCTATCCGCCGGGTCCGATCGCCTCGACGGAGTCCGCTCCCGGGATCCGTCTGAAGGCCATTCGTGACGGCATTCAAGACTACGAATACGCGCAGATCCTCAAGAACCTGGGACAAGCCCCCCTCGTGAACTCCATCATCGTGCCAATTGCCACGAGTTGGAGCAACTGGAATCACAACCCGAACGCGCTGGAAGCTGCGCGGCTGCAACTGGGGCAACAGCTCCATCTGCTTGCCCCATAGGTGCTGGTTTTCACAGAGGTCCGGCGCGGAGAGTTGAGTTAACGCGTAATTGCTAAACTTGGGCCGAACTCGCGTCTCGGCATAGCGCGAGACGCGTATTCAGCCTCCGCGGGCGCCGGAATGGGATTACAACCCTCTTTAGCGACTAATTTCGTTTGGAATTCGCTGGCAAGCTGGCCCATTGTCAAGCATCTTAAGTCTCCGTTGCGCACCAGGATTCCAAGTTCTTCCAGAAAACGGGCAGCAACGTTTTCAAGGCGCGGCCACTCTGCATAAAGATTCTCCGGGTGGAACCAGACGTGGAAAACCCCACCGCTTCGACGCACGCGTTCCAACCCTTTTCTCAGCCGCCGCAAGCGACTCGAATCCGGTATGTACTTACG
>JBARRT010000156.1:0-4191 GCA_049644365.1 Candidatus Acidiferrum sp.
GCCTGGACCCCGCTGCGGACTCAACGTTTAGTTGTGCGCGGCGGCTTTGGACTCTTCTTCGCCCGACTGCAGGATGCGATTGCTGGCCGGGCTCACACACAGAACGGAGTCACCATCGAGACGCGCACATTTTCCGGCTCCTCGATTCCTGCCTACCCGAACACCCTCTGCGGCCCTCCTGATCCATCCGGAATGCCAGAGAACTGCCCGCCACCAATAACAGGCAATGACACTATCCAACTGTTCTCGCCGGACTACGTGCAGCCCTACGACCAACACGCCAGCTTGGGCATCGAGTATCAATTGCGCGACAACTGGGCCATCTCCGTCAGCGATTTGTTGGTAAGAGGAACACACCTGCCGCGCTGGCGCGACATCAATCTGTCGAAACCCATTCCGACCAACATCGGTATTGCCGGCACAAACGCCATCCTCACTTATCAACTCTTCGGCGCCCGGCCAATCTTCCCTGGCTTCGACCGCATTTTTCTCCTTGCAACCGAGGCAAATTCCACGTATCACGGCGCAGCGGTGCAATTGAATAAGCGCTTCTCGAACAATTTCCAGTTTCTCGCTGGCTACACGCTGGGCAGAGTCATTGACGACCGCCCTGAAGCGATTAACTTCAACGCCGGTGGTCCCAACGATGCTCTTCTTCTCTCCGATTCCTTCACCCCCAGAGCGGATCGCAGCACCGGCTTGGAGGACGCGCGGCACCGATTCGTCCTGAGCGGCTTCTGTGACTTGAATTATGCAAATCGCTTGTCGAAAAACAGGAAAGCTATCCTTGGAGGTTGGGCACTAAGTGGGATTCTGGCCGTGCAGTCCGGACTGCCCTATTCGAGTCTCGTGAACTTCGATCTCAACAACGATGGCAATTCCCAATCAGACCGCACGCCGGGCCAGCCACGAAACACTTTCCGATTGCCGACAGCAGTTTCTCTGGATTCGCGCCTCACCCGCAATGTGACGATCAAAGAGCATTTGCACTTTCAATTCATCTGGGAGGCCTTCAACGTTTTCAACCGTGTGAATATCGCCGACGTGCGGACCACGCAGTTCTCGCGCTCTTCCTCGGCGATCAGCTGCGGAATCGCCGGCACGCCTTGTCTCGTTCCACAAAGCATCGGTACAACGGCCTTCGGCGCGCCTGTCGCCACCCTGGGCCCGCGAATCATGCAACTCGCCCTCAAACTCGTCTTCTAGTCGCAACCTATTTCAATCTAAGTCCCTTGCGACTACATATTACAAGGAATAGTTTGCTATTCCCGTGCCCGCCAATTCGGCGAGTCGAATCCGCAATTGTGGTCGGATGACAGGCAACCCGGAACTTATCCGCTCGTGCTCCATACGAGACACTTATCGAAGGGAAATAGCCTGTAAATTCTATTCTCATCGAACTCTGACGCAGAGGGAGGGATTCGAACCCCCGAGACCCTTTCGGGCTTAACGGTTTCTCGGACCGCTGGGGCAGGCAATTCGGTGATTGGGATAAATTGGGATAAAGGCTATGCTCGCCAGAGAGATTGGCAGTCGTCTCTAAATCTAAGAGCGCTTGGGATTTAGTGGCGGAGGAGGAGGGATTCGAACCCTCGAAACCCTTTCGAGTTTAGCGATTTTCAAGACGGGTGATTGCGCTCCGGCTCCGGCCTAACTTTATGATAACGCAAGACGGCGGTCGGCAAGCCCTGGACGGTTTGGGCACGGTTGGCAGATTATTGGGATAAGTTGGGATAAACCCCATTTACCCCGAATCGAGGACCGAAAACGGGTTTCGCGCGTACCCAAGACTCTCCTCAGGCGGATCGTGAAGGGCCATCCGAAAATTTCCGTATTTGCCGACCATCCAGCCAGAATTCCCACGTCCGCTGTACACGGTGGTAGAGAAAAGAATCGATCAGATCAGCGTATTCGGGTTACTTCTTGAGGGCTAATTATCGTCAAGGTGCACTCTTTTAAGCAGGGCGATAAATCGCGGTTCCCCGCGCACGAGATCTAGTTTGGCATCGTCCCTCAGGAAAAGCGTTGTGGTTCCGCGTTGGTTCTCATCCTTTTCCAGGGATTCTAGGGTGTGTTCGCGATCGCCGATTCCCGCATAGATCCAGGCTTGCAATCCAGCCGAATTGTATTCCGATTGCCGCTCCCGTTCCATCTGCTTTAAGAGGTCCAAGGCTTCGCGTTTTCGCCCGACGGTTCCGAGTACGTACCCCAGCCGCGCCATGACTGCAGTGTTGTGAGGTGTAATGCGTAGCGTTTGCTGGAGTTCTGAGATGGCTTCGTTATTCTTTTTCAACTGTGCGAGGCAATCGGCCATGAACATGTGCGCATAGAAGAAGTTGGGATCGAGTTCGAGCGTTTTCCGCGACTGCGCAATGCACTCATCATATTTGCGGGACCAATACAACACCTGTGCCGGCGATTCCTGCTCCGCCAAATTGAGGGGATCAAGTTCCTGCGCCTTGCGAACTTCCCGTAACGCGTCACCGAAACGGCCACGAAATTCCAGCATGTAACCATACCAATGGTGTGCCAAGGCATAACTGGGATCGAGTTCTATGGCGCGCTCGAACTCGGCGAACGAGCCGTCCCAGTCATAGTCGCCAACGGCTCTTATGAAGCCCAGAGCAGCGTGTGGTTCGGCCAAAGTTTCATCGAAGGACAAGGCCTTTTGTGCGGCCGCCTTAGCCTTGCCTTCCATTTCCTGCGGCGGAAACTGATCGGTCGCCACCATCGTGGCGTAAACCGTGGCCATGGCGGCGTAAGCTTCGGCAGAGTTGGGATCAGCTTTCGTAGCCTTTTCATAAAACTCTAGGCTCGCTAATAATGCCGCCGGTGTCCGCCGGTTCCAGAAGTAGCGGCCTTGCAAATAGTCCTCATGCGACTCCGGACTCACCAGATGTATCGTGGCTAGGCGGACTTTTTCTTCGGGCGTGAGCGCCACGCGCACTTGCTGCACTATTGCCTGGGCCATGCGATTCTGCAGCACCAGCAGCTCGCGCTGACTGCCTTCGTAAGTTTCCGCCCAGAGATGCGTATCTGTTGGGGCCTCGATTAGTTGCGCGGTCACCTGCACCTGGTCGCCCGAGCGCATCACCGAACCTTCCACGACCGCATCCACATTCAACTCCCGCGCAATTTCAGGAAGTTTCTTCTTCGTCCCCTTGTACGTCATGATCGACGTCCGCGAGATCACGCGCAGCGATCTCACCTGCGCCAAGTCTGTCACCAGCGCTTCGGTAAGTCCGTCCGCAAGGTATTCCTGCGAGGGGTCTCCGGAGAGATTCTGGAGCGGCAGTACTGCAACGGAATGGATCTTGCGCGGAGCAGAAGCAAATAACCGCCCTTTACTCTTGAGCAAGAAACCCACTGCCAACAGCGCTACCACACAAGATCCCACAATGAAGAGGCGAAGCCGGGAAGCGCGCAGGCGTGGTGCAGCGACTTCTTGTTGTCCGGCAAGGGTGGTACGCGATGCTTCGTCTTCGGCGGCAGACCGCTCCACAACGGCCCCCACAAAGCGGTATCCCCGCCTCGGAATCGTTTCGATGTATCCCCCGGGAACCGCCTGTTCCTGGAAAAGCCTCCGCAGCGCCGAGACATGGACCGTCAAGTTCGCTTCCTCCACGAACGTATCCGGCCAAACCGCCTTCATCAGCTCTTCCTTTTCCACTAATTCGCCGTGCCTTGCGACCAGCACCACCAATGTTTCAGCGGCTTTAGGCGCCAGCGAGATTACCTGTCCGTCTCGAAAAAGCAGATGTTGAGCAGAATCAAGGCGAAACGGGCCAAACTCGTAGACGATTTTTTCCTTCGCGGACACTGTTAAAGCCCAAGTTTTGCGATTTCTTTGGAGTTTCTTAAGGACATTCTTGCCCTCCCAGCGCTATTGGGCAGGTGGCGACCAAATTCTGGAAGGCTGCTCGGGAACAACACAGCGCGAAAACGGTGCAAGAAATATAGCACAGTTCGCGGAAGGGGCCGGTCTGTCCCGTGCTAGCTGTCAGGATCGGACGGGTCAAGTGTGCGCGTTGTCCGAGGTGAACTGTTCGGTTCCAAAGTCAGGAGCAGCCATGAAAATCATTCAGCGCAGGATTTATTTGAGAATTTCCAGATGCCTACCGCAGGTGGGTCTGCAATCCTTGTTGTTTTTGATGTTGGCAACCAGTGCGTTCGCGCAGAATGGAACTGCGC
>JBARRT010000157.1:0-4734 GCA_049644365.1 Candidatus Acidiferrum sp.
CCCCAGAGTGCGACGCCAACACCTGGTTGATCGAGTAGCCAGCGAACCGCCAAATGAATCACGCGCTTATCAAAGTTCTTGCGAGCAAATGCATCCAGCTTGCTTGCTGCATTGAGGTACTCAGCGAAATGCGGGGCCTGAAACTTGGGGTCGCTTGTCTTGCGCATGTCGTCTTTCGCAAACTGGCGATCCCGGTTCATGGCGCCGCTTAACAATCCGCGGCAGAGGGCGCCGTAAGTGAGCGCGGTGATTCCACTGCCGAGAGCGTACGGCAGAACGTCCCGTTCGATCTCCCGCTCGAAGAGATTGTAGGGCGGCTGAATCGTGTGAAGCGGCGTGATGGCTCTGAAACGCTCCATCTCTTCGGGCGAATAGTTGCTTACGCCGATAGCGCGAATTTTGCCCTGTTCGTAGAGTTCACGAAGGGTGAGGGCTGTCTCCTCGACTGGGACGAGAGGGTCGGGCCAGTGCACCTGATAGATATCGATGTAGTCCGTTTGGAGACGACGCAGCGAATCCTCGAGTTCCTGGAGAATACGTTGGCGCGTGGAGTTGCGTTCGATCTTGCCATTCGTCCAGTCGATGCCAACCTTGGTGGCAAGAATAACGCTCTCCCTCCGACCGTTTTGGTGCAGTGCTTCGCCCACGATCTCTTCGGAACGTCCATAGCCGTAAATAGGCGCAGTGTCGATCAGATTGATGCCCTGGTCGAGTGCCGCATGAATGGTGCGAATGGATTCCTTCTCGTCAGTTCCGCCCCACATCCAGCCGCCGATGGCCCAGGTGCCCAGCGCGATTCGGGAACTAACGAGATTTGTACCGTCGATTTTGATGTATTCCAGCATGGTTGTCCTTTCTCGTTGTTTGGTCAGAGGTCGCTATATTTCTAGCCAAGCCACTGTGCGTTGGCGCAGGTGCCGTTGAACTTGTGTCTAGTCTTATAGAGTTCGAACTGGCCTTCTTCAACGCCGCAGCCAAATTTCGTCCTCGTTAGTGCCAACACGTTCACCTTCAGTTGAATCATTGCCGCTCCTCACTTCAAACGCATGCAACGAGACTGGACTCCATCCCGTTAGACCAGCTTCTCTCGAGGGGCGCCCATTCGAATCCGCCCTTCGCCCGTAGAATCCAAATGCGCTTCCTTTTCCATCCGTAGCATCACCGCCGAGAAATCTTGCTCCGCTCCTTCGTCCGATTGCCTCGCATTGATCTCAAAAGCAGCTCCCGCTGCGGGCATTCGCGCGCCAACGGCAGCCGCGAGATTGAGAATCAACCCGAAATCCTTGTTCATTAGCCGAATCGGGAATTGCGGGCTGTAGTCGCTCTTCATCGCTCTTTGCAGTTTGCCCATATGCGCTGGAGCAACCACTGCAGTCTGGGACAACACATCGAGCAAACGATTGCGATCAAGTCCCGCCTTCTCACCGAGTGCGACGGCTTCGGCAATCGCCTGCATTCCAATTCCCAGCAGGGTGTTCGCCACAAGCTTCATCGTCGCTCCGGAACCACTCGGCCCCAGATAAAAATACTTCTGCGCGATCGCGCGAAAAATCGGCTCAGCGGCCTCAAAGCATGCTTTGTCACCACCGCCGAATAAAGTCAGCAGCCCCCTTTCGGCTGCAGGAGTGCTCCCCGATATAGTCACGTCGAGGACCTCAACTCCCCGCTCTGAACCTAGGCTTGAGAGTTCTTGCGAGGTCTCGGGATTCACCGTGCTTAGATCGATGACCAGTGAGCCGCGATGCGCATTGGCGAATACCCCGTCCGGTTCTTTGTAAACGTTCAGGACAGCTTCGTCGCTCGGAAGGCACGACAACACAACGTTGCAACTGGAGGAAAGGCCCGCAACACTTTCCGCGACGGTACCGCCGTATCGAACTAACTCCTCCGCCTTGCTGCGGTTGCGGTCATAAGCGGTCAGCTTGAAGCCGGATTCAAGCAACCTCTGCGCAATCGGCCGGCCCATGTAGCCGACTCCGATAAATCCGAGCTTATTTTTTCCCCACGTGATGGCATTCATGCTGAATTGGCCTTTCGCCGAGTACTGAACGAGTTCAGTTGGCTTATTTTCACGGATCCTCGCTTACGGAGTTGTTATGGAGTTCGGACTCCACACCCTGTTTCGCAAACGCAGCGGTGATCCGCATCACTTTCGATTTCCTGCAAGCCGCTGCTCGCTCCGTTGAGAAAGCACGCCGCATGCCTTTTTGCGAGGAGAGCGAAGAGTTGATGCAAAGCACTGATTACGAGGAGCATAATAGCGGAAAGCGGCCTGACCTGCGCCCTAGAGTCGGAGGTGCACATGTCGAACCGCGGGCATGGTGTCAGTTGCTTGGAAGGATCTGGACATCGCTTAGGAGATGCGCGGGTGAGGAGAAGTTCAGGGAACTGATCGACGATTGCAAAGTCTTTTCGCGGAGTGCACGCAATTTGGACGCTACGAAGGCGGTAATCAAGCGATGTTGTTGCAAATGAAAGAAAAATGGCGGACGGGCCTGTAAGCCGGATTCTGTGCGGCGCGCAATTCGCGAAGCGAACTGCGTGTCGCGGCGATCATTCCTCTAGTCCCGGTATCGCTACCGGGATCCAGCAGCCTACCCGAGGGTTTTATCGAGCCGGGCCGGCTCTCCCCTCCTATTTGGCCTTGCACCACGCGGGGTTTTCCGTGCCTCCGGTGTCGCCACCGGAGCGGTGGGCTCTTACCCCACCTTTTCACCCTTGCCAAACGTTGCGTGCATTTCGAAGACGTCTCGCAGGTTTCCCTGCGCGATGCCACCGTGCTGCGCTCCGCCGGCGGTCTATTCTCTGTGGCACTTTCCGTAGCTTAGCCGCACCGCGCCGGGTTAAACCCGGCGCCACACGCCGAAGCGTGTAACTCTGCCTTCCGGCAGACCCTGCGTGGCAAGCCCCCTGGCGTTACCAGGCGCGTTGCCCTGTCAAGAGTTCCGCTCCCCACAATGTGAAGAGCGTGCCTCAGGACGGTGTCCGGACTTTCCTCCCGCCCAGCCATCTTCCGATGGCCAAGCCAGCGATCACCCGGCCCGCCCGCCACTTTGAATTATACCCTGACTGGGGCGCGGAAAATGTGTAGTTGTGGCTGTTATTCTGGCGATACAATCCCGGCCATGAAAGTCCGCGAAGCAAAGGATTTTCTCGTCGCGCAGACTGCAGAGCAGGCCTCGCTAGAGGGTGTGCCTCTTTCCGACCTTGAAAAACGGATGATGTATTTCACAGAGAGCGGCTCGTCCCCGAAGATCCAGTCCAGCTGAACGATGAATTCCAGGCGGAATACGACACGACTGAGTATGAGGCCAAGATTTCGGGCCTCCTCCACCACGCCTATAAACGTTTGCGCAAAGAGAATGATGTGGCCCACAGAAACTGGGACGAAGCGATCAAGCGTCTCCGCCGCGGTGACCACTATCTTCTAGTCATGTGGGACGTGTCCCCTCGTTCAGAATGGTCGGTGGTCTATTTTCTGAAAATCCTTGCAGGCAGCTTGGGAGTCATTTTCCTTATGTTTTTGGTCATCCTCGCGAAAGAGGAACTCGAACCACAATGGAAACGGATACAAAAGTACATTCCGACACTTCCGAGCCCCAATCCGCACGTCCTGTTCGGAATCCTTATTGCGATTGTTCTTGCCGGATTCTTCTTTCCACGTCGCGTAGGAAACGCTGTGGGTTGGGTCATGGACCGGACATTGTTCCGTCTTTTGGGACCGAAGGAAGACGAAGAGGATTCCGAGTAGATTCTCCGCTCACTTCAGCCCGAGCAGCTTTTCGAATTCGGCTTCAGTAAGAATGGTCACCCCCAGTTCCTTCGCTTTGTCATATTTCGACCCGGGATCGGTGCCCACAACGACATAGTCCGTTTTTTTACTGACAGAGCCCGAAACTTTGCCACCATGCTGCTGCACGATTTCGCCGGCCTCTTCGCGTGAACGATTGGCGAGGCCGCCGGTAAAGACGAAACTCTTGCCCGCAAATTTATCGCTCTTGACCTTGCGCTTTTCCGCCGTCGGATGCACACCAGCTTTGTTTAATTTCTTGATGAGCTTCAGATTCGCCGGCTCGGAGAAAAACTCGGCAATGCTGGCGGCAACTTTCGGTCCCACCTCTGGCACTTCAGTGAGCTGCTCTTCTTTCGCCGCCGCCAATTCTTCCAGCGAGGAGAAATGTTCCGCCAGCAACTGCGCCGTGCGCTCGCCCACAAACTGTATGCCCAGCGCGTAAATCAACCGCGCAAGACTGTTCTTCTTGCTGGCTTCGATTTCATCGAGCAGGTTCTGCGCCGATTTCTCTGCCACGCGCTCCAGCGCAGCTAAGCCGTCCAGCTTCAGCGAATAAAGATCGGCGACATCCTTGACCAGGCCCTTGTCCACAAGCTGGTCCACGATCTTCTCGCCCAGCCCATCGATATTCATCGCGTGCCGCCCCGCAAAGTGCAGCAGTGACTCTTTTCGCTTCGCCGGGCACGCCGCGTTCACACAGCGGTACGCCACTTCCCCTTCCACATGATGAATCGCACTCCCGCACTCCGGGCAATTCTTTGGCATCTTGAACGGCTTGCGATTTTTCCCCGGCTTCACCACTTTCAGCACGTGCGGAATCACTTCGCCCGCTCGCTCGATCAGCACGGTGTCGCCAATCTGCAATTCCAGCCGCTCGATCTCATCCATGTTGTGGAGCGTGGAACGGCTGACAGTGACGCCTCCCACTTGCACCGGCTCCA
>JBARRT010000158.1:0-20196 GCA_049644365.1 Candidatus Acidiferrum sp.
ACTCGGCGGCCTCCCGCAAAGACGCGCGGCCTTCCGGAATCAAGTGCGGCGCGAGTTGCCAGGCATGCGGAACCACCGGCCAGATTTTCAGCTCGACGGGAACGCCCGCGGCGCGGGCGCGCTCGGCTAGCCGCGTCGAATCATCCCGGAGAACTTCGTCCTCGCCCACATGAATGAGTACCGGCGGAAGGCCAGTGAGATCCGCATACAGAGGAGAGGCGAGAGGATTGCACGGATCCGTGTCGCCGAGGTAATAGCGCGCCGTAGGCGCGATATCCGTTCCTGAAAACATGGCACATCGATTCGCGTTCGTGCGGATGGATTCGCCGGTGGCAGCGAGATCGGTCCATGGCGAAAAAACGGCAGCACACGCGGGAAGCGGAACGCCAGCCGCGCGGAGCGCCAGCATCAGCGAAAGCGAAAGACCACCGCCTGCCGACTCACCGGCAACAACGATCTGCTGCGGTTCGTGGCCGACATCCAGAAGCGCGCGATACACGGCGACAGCATCATCCAAAGCGGCGGGAAACCGATTCTCGGGCGCGAGCCGATAGTCGGGAGCATAGACGCGAAAGCCGTGGAACGCGAAGCCCACCGTGACCGGGCGGTGCGTCTCGGCGGAACAGCCGAAGTATCCGCCGCCGTGCAAATAAAGGAGAACGAGATCGCCGGCCTTTGGTCCTTCGACCCACTCGCCGAGAACCCCGCCGAGATGCGCAGTAGTCACTCGAATCGAAGACGGAACTTTGTACGGGTCCGGTTTAAGAATCGCACGCGCGCGGCGATAGTCCCGCACGCCTTTCAGACGCCGCTTGACCCGCCATTTGACGATCCATGCTGCCAGGTGCGCTTGAATGCTGGCCATCTTACGTTGCGGTCACCGTTTTGCGGAACGTAGGAGGCGAGGATATCAGATATCAGGCGAAACTAAACCTTCAGGACCACTTTGCCGAATTGCGAGCTGGATTCGAGGTAGGTGTGCGCGGAGGCTGCTTCCGCCAGCGGAAAGATGCGATCTACGACGGGCTTGAAGCGGCCCGCAGCCACAAGTTTCATCACCGTGAGCAACTCCGATTTTGTGCCCATGTAGGAGCCGAGGAGCGAAAGCTGCCGGCTGAAAAGGAAGCGGAGGTCCACCCTGGCGTCGAATCCGGTGGTGGCCCCGCAGGTTACGAGTCGCCCGGAGGGCGCAAGGCTGGCGAAGCTTTCGTCCCAAGTGGCGGTGCCAACATGTTCGAATACGACATCAACCCCACGCTTTCCTGTGATGCGGCGCACTTCGTCGCGGATTTTCTGCGTTTTGTGATTGATGAGATGGTCCGCGCCAAGCTCTTTGCCCTTTTGCAGCTTCGCGTCGCTGCCGGCCGTGGCAATTACGCGCGCGCCGAAGAATTTGGCAATCTGAATTGCGGCGCTCCCCACGCCGCTTCCGGCGCCGAGAACTAACACATCTTCGCCGGGCTGCAATTCGGCGCGGGCAATCAGCATGTGCCACGCAGTTTGGAACACGAGCGGAATGGAAGCCGCCTCTTCAAAGCTTAGGTTTTCCGGATACGGCATGCAATTTACTTCGGGGACGCGCACAAATTCCGCGCAACCGCCGTCAATCATGTAGCCAAGATTGGTGAAGTTGCGGCAACGATTGTCCTGCCCGGAGATGCACGCGGGGCATTTGCCACACGTAACGCCCGGCGCTAGCACCACTTTTTGCCCGACCCGAACGGTCGTGACATCCGCGCCAACCTGCGCGATTTCGCCCGCAACATCGCTTCCCGGAATGTGCGGCAGCGGAATTGGCACGCCATGAATGCCGAGACGAACCCAGAGATCGAGATGATTCAGCGCGCAGGCCTTCACCCGCACGAGCACTTCGTTCGCGCGCATGACCGGCTCGGCGACGTCCGTGTATTTCAGAACCTCTGGCCCGCCGTGCTGATGAAGGACGATTGCTTTCATGAATCCTCCGCCCGGTCGAATAGAGTTCGAAAGGTAGCATTCAGGAGAAAGTGTGTCCAGAAACGCGCACGCATTGACAGTAAACTACGTGCGCCGTACGCTGAGGTCTGAGGCCAGACGTGGACCTGTTCGAAGAAATCGTGAAGATGCGGCGCGCCGGACAGCGCGCGGCGCTCGCCACGATCGTGCACACGAACGGCTCAATCCCCAGCTACGAAAGCTCGCGAATGCTGGTGCGCGAGGATGGCTCGATTTCCGGAACCATCGGCGGCGGCTGCGTGGAGGCGGAAGTCTGGGCTGCTGCCAAAGAAGTCATGCAGAAGGAATCGCCGCGCAAGATGGTTTTCAACCTCAACAACGAAGCGAGCTACGACAACGGTTTGATTTGCGGCGGCACGCTGGAAGTTTTTGTCGAGCCAATTCTTCCGCAGCCCATGCTGCATCTCTTCGGCGGCGGCCACGTTTCGATGGCAGTGGCAAAAGCTGCCAGCGCCGCTGGCTTCGGCATTGGCATTGTGGACGATCGCGAAACCTTCGCGAATGCCGGGCGCTTTCCCATGGCGTCAGACATTCATACGAGCTATGAAGACGCTTTCGCCAAGATTCATCCCAACGCGTCCAGTTACTTGCTTATCGTGACGCGCGGGCACAAAGAAGACATGCGCGTGCTGGCCTGGGCGGTGCGCACCGAAGCACGCTATATCGGCATGATTGGAAGCAAGCGCAAAGTCTTATCCGTCTACAAGGCGCTGGAAAACGACGGCTACAAACCCGAAGAATTCGAACGCGTCTTCGCGCCCATGGGGCTGGAAATCGGCGCGCTATCTCCTGAAGAGATTGCCGTCAGCATTGTCGCGGAATTAATTGCCGTGCGCCGCAACGCGCAATCCGCGGCGCACAAAAAATTGAAATACGAAGCGCGCGCCACCGTCACCGAGCGCTGAAGGGAGCACATGCTGGCCGCCGTCATCCTCTCCGGCGGGGCCTCGAGCCGAATGGGCTCGCCGAAGGCGCTCCTCGCTTATCAGGGACGCCCTTTCCTCGAACATCTGCTGGAAGTAACCGTGCATCCGCAAATCGGCGCACGTCGGGTGGTGCTCGGCGCAGACGCGGAGCCTATCGCAAAAGCAATCCACCTCCAATCCGACGAAATTGTCATCAACGCGGACTGGGAGAAGGGGCAGCTCACTTCCATTCAGGCAGCGCTGCGCAGCTTGCCGCCGGGCACGGAGGGAATCTTGCTCTGCTTGATCGATCACCCACTGATCAGCGCCTCGCTGATCCAGGAATTGGTGGAACGCTTCTACAAGTCTGGAAAACCGATTGCCCTGCCCGTTTACGAGGGGCGCCGGGGCCATCCCTTGATTTTCGCCGCGAGCTTGTACGACGAACTTCTGCGTGCCCCGCTCGAAACGGGAGCACGCGCCGTCGTCTGGGCGCATTCCCGCGAAGTGGAAGAAATCCGCACAAACGAAGAAGGTTGCGTACTCAATCTGAATGACCCGGACACGATGAACAAGGCCTTCGGCGAGGCGGACTAGCGCGGAGCCGCAACCACTTTTTGCAGCATTGCTGATAGGGCATCGGCGGCTAGTTGCGCGCCGTGAAATGTTGTGGACGGCAGCCCGCCAAGAGCTTCCGAAATAGAGTCCGCGGTAATGTTGCGCGCTTCGGGGAGACACCGATCACGGAGTTGCTCAGTCAAGACAGATGCGCAAGCAATCGAAGTTGTACAGCCGCGGCAAAGAAACCGCGCCTCCGCAATACGTCCCCCGGCAATTCGCGCAGCCAGCTTGAGGATGTCCCCGCAAACGGGATTGCTAACTTCCACCGTTGCGGTGGCGCCGGGCAGCTCTCCGGCATTACGCGGATTGCGAAAATGATCGAGTACGGCTTCGCTGAACATCTTCGAAAGTATGGCAAAGGCAGTGCCGCGGCTGCAACGAGCAAAGAATGAAATCCATGCGCTTAGGACAAGCATTCCTGCCTGTCCTCTGAGAATGCTCACTTCTTTCGAGGCAAATATTTTTTCTCAATCGAGGCGATCACTACGTAGTTCGGATCCACCATTTCCGTGACATGGACCTTCCCCACCTGCGAAAGCAATTGATACGCGTCGAGCTCAGAGATTCCGTAATCCGCGTGGATCCAGCTCACCAGCTCCGTGTACGCAATGCGCAGCGCGTCATCCAAGGGCCGATAGGCGCCCACAGCCATGATTTCCTTTTCGTTTTCGAAGCGCGGCCAGTTCGTATGCTTTCCCTTCACCAGGTCAAACTGCAGCCGCGCTTTCATCGGCACTTCGATCGCAGTCCCGGCGATCTCGCCGTCACCCATCGCCGCATGACCATCGCCAAAATAAAAAAGCGCGCCCGAAACATTCACCGGTAAGAAAAGCGTGTTTCCCGACGAAGCTTCTGGCGCATCCATGTTCCCCCCGAACTCCGCGGGCACGATGGAACTGCGCGCTTCGCCGCCCGCGGGCGCAACTCCGATGCAGCCGAGAAACGGATGCAGCGGTATTTTCACCTTGTAATTCGAATCGAGCGCCTGAAACGTCGCCGTGTTACTGGCGTGATCGATGGGATAAAACCAGATTTTCTCCGGCAGCGGCGCATGCAGCATCGGCGTGTAATTGGTTTGATTGAGCGCGCCGAATCCCGGCGCAAAAGCGCCGATTCCCTGGTTGCCATCCACCTGCAAATCGAGAATATGAACGACGAGCGTGTCACCCGGTTCCGCGCCTTCGATGAAAAATGGGCCCGTTAGCGGATTGTCGCCTTTGACCAGCGCAAGCGGATCCCCAGGCTTCTTGATGGCGTTGCCAAAGCAGTCCAGCGAGTTCGCTTCGAGAATGTTGCCCGCTTTTAGATGCGCGACCGGCGCGGCCACACCGAACACGAACTTCACGCTGTCAATCGTCGCGCGGTACGGAACAACGTCGGGTTTCGACGGTGCAGATTGCGCGCGCGTCGAGGCGGAAAGCGGCAGAATAAGAACAAGAGCAAGCGGCGAAAATCGCACGAGAGTCCTCCAGGAATCAGGGAACGAAGTGCATCATACTCGCAAGGCCGCGTCAATCCAGACCTGTGCTTCGGCGGGACGCCATCGCCTCTGCTATTCTCTTCCAGAAACCATGAAGGGCTCTCGACGAGCAGCATTGCGCATCGTTTCGCTTGCGCCCAGCGCCACATCCATTTTGTGCGCGATCGGCGCGCAGAACTCTCTCGTCGGGGTCACGAGATGGTGCGCCGACGTGGCCCCCGTCGGCAAACTGCCAAAACTCGGTGACTGCTGGCACATGGAGTCCGTCGAGGACATCCTGCGGCTGAAGCCCACGCTCGTGATTGGCTCCGTTCCCTACAAACAGGAGACCGTCGCCAAACTTCTGGAGCATCCGTTGAACTTTCTGGCCATGAATCCGCGGACGATCTCCGATATCGAGGCCGATATCCGCCTCCTTGGGGCGCTCACGCAACGCGCGGCCGCGGCCAGCCGTCTCATACGGCAGATGCAGCAAAAGTTTGCAATTGCGAACAAGTCGCGGCGAACGAAGCGCAGAGTGCGCGTCTACTGCGAAGCCTGGCCGAATCCGCGAATCAGTTCCCCGCCCTGGGTCGCCGAGCTCGTGAAAATCTGCGGCGGCGAAATGGTGGTGCCCGCGGGCAAAAGCGTCACGGAGGAAGAAGTTGCCGCCGCCCAGCCCGAAGTCATCGTGGTAGCCTGGGCCGCCACCGGTGACAAACCGGATCCTCGGAGAACGTACGAAGTGAAAGCGTGGCGAGATTTGCCGGCGATTCGCGAGCGCCGCGTCCACGTTCTTCGCGACGAGCTTCTGAACACTCCCGGACCGCCTCTTATCAAAGGCGCACGCGCACTCTACAGGCTTCTGCATTCCGCAAATCAACTCCGGGGATCGCGATGAAGACCGTCGTGGCCGCTGTCATCGAACGGCGCGACCGGCGCCTGCTGATTGGACAGCGCAAACGCAGTGACACTTCTCCGCTCAAGTGGGAATTTCCCGGCGGAAAAGTGGAACCCGGCGAGACCCCGGAAATAGCTCTCGCCCGCGAGCTCAAGGAGGAACTTGGCGCGAGGATGCAAAGAAGCGTGCCGATCGGGCGGACGGTCCACAAGTACGCCGCAACCCCGGAGGATCTGGAAATTCTGTTTTATGCGGTCGAGATCGGAGAGCCGGAAATAACGCCTCGCGCATTCGAACAAATTGCGTGGGTGCTTCCCAAAGAATTGGGAACCTACGATTTCCTCGCGGCCAACGCTCAGCTAGTCGCCCAGCTTGCCACCGGCCGCATTAAGCCCCGCGAAATTCTGGAGAACTCCGCCTGAAAACGCTGCAGTTCGCGCGGTGGCCAACGTCGCAACAACTCGGTCAGGAAATCACCGGGTTCGGTTTGTCGGCGTTGATGCCGAGTTCTTTGATCGCCTTGTCCAGAACGGAGCGCTCCAACTTCCCGTCCGCGAACAGCTCGTGAAGCGTCGCCACCGTAATGAAGCGGGCATCGACTTCGAAGAAATCGCGCAACGACGTACGCCCTTCGCTTCGGCCGAATCCATCTGTGCCCAACGAAGCCAGCCGCCGCGGCATCCACTTGCTGATCATATTCGGCAGCGTCTTCAGGTAATCGGAAGCGGCAACCAGCGCGCCGGGCGCGTCCGCGAGGCATTGCGAAACGTACGGCACACGCGGTTTTTCGCTCGGGTGCAAGCGGTTCCACCGTTCGGTTTCATTACCGTCGTTGTAAAGCTCCTTGTAACTGGTCACGCTCCAAACGTCCGCCGCCACGCCGTACTTTGTTTCCAGAATCTCCTGCGCCCGCAACGCTTCATTCAAGATCGCCCCGCTGCCGAAAAGTTGCGCGCGCAATTTCGACTTCCCATTGGTCGCGCGCCGGAACCGGTACATGCCTTTCAAAATGCCCTCTTTTACGTCGCCCGGCATCGCGGGCATGGCGTACGGCTCGTTCATGACCGTGAGGTAATAGAAAATGCTTTCGCCGTCCTTGTACATCCGGCGAATGCCATCCTGGATGATCACCGCCAATTCGAATGCAAATGCGGGATCGTACGCCTTGACGTTCGGCACCGGCAACGCCAGCACGTGACTGTTACCGTCCTGATGCTGCAGTCCTTCTCCGGAAAGTGTCGTGCGTCCCGCCGTGCCGCCCAGCATGAAGCCGCGCGTGCGCATGTCGGCCGCTGCCCAGATGAAATCTCCGATGCGCTGGAAGCCGAACATCGAGTAATAGATGAAAAACGGAATCGTGTCGATCCCGTGCGTCGCGTAAGCCGTTCCGGCCGCAATGAACGAAGCCATCGAACCCGCTTCGGTAATTCCCTCTTCCAAAATCTGCCCGTCTTTCGCTTCCTTGTAATAAAGCAATGTGTTCACGTCCACAGGTTCGTACTTCTGGCCGATGCTCGAGTAAATTCCCACGGTGCGAAACAGGGATTCCATTCCAAAAGTGCGTGCTTCGTCCGGCACAATGGGCACAATCAATTTGCCGATTTCCGGATCCTTGAGCATCTTTCGCAGCATTTGCACGAACGCCATCGTCGTGGAAACTTCCCGGCCCTCGCTGCCTTCATGAAATTCCTTGAAAAGTTCATCGTGATCCGCCACGATCGGTTTCGAACGGATGCTGCGCGTCGGAACGTACCCGCCCAGCGCTTCGCGTCGCGCACGCAGATACTGAATCTCGACGCTGTCCTCCGCCGGCCGGTAGAATGGCACCTCGATGCAATCCTCATCGTTCAGCGGAATCCCGAAACGCGAGCGAAACTCGCGCAACTCATCTTCGTTGAGCTTCTTCTGCTGATGCGTGACGTTTTTCCCTTCGCCCGCTTCGCCTAGCCCATAGCCCTTGATCGTGCGTGCCAAAATAACCGTCGGCTTGCCCTTCTGCTCGACCGCCGCTTTGTACGCCGCATACACCTTGCGCGGATCGTGTCCCCCCAGCCGCAGCCGGCGTAAGCTCTCATCCGACATTGGCTCGACGAGCTGCAGCAGCCGCGGATCGCTCCCAAAAAAATGCTCGCGCACATACGCCCCGGAAGAAACCACCAGCTTCTGGTACTCGCCGTCGACCAGCTCGCCCATTCGCTTCACCAGCAAGCCTTCCGTGTCGCGCTCCAAGATCGGATCCCACTCGCTTCCCCACAAAACTTTAATCACGTTCCAGCCCGCGCCACGGAACGCCGATTCCAGCTCTTGAATAATCTGCCCGTTGCCGCGCACCGGCCCATCGAGCCGCTGCAAATTACAATTGACCACGAAAATCAAATTGTCCAGCTTCTCGCGCGACGCCAGTGTAATCGCACCGAGCGACTCCGGCTCGTCCGTCTCGCCGTCGCCCAGGAACGCCCACACTTTGGCATCCGTCACGGGTTTCATCCCGCGATCTTCCAGGTAGCGATTGAAGCGCGCCTGATAAATCGCCATAAGCGGGCTCAAGCCCATGGATACCGTCGGAAATTCCCAGAAGTCCGGCATCAGCCACGGATGCGGATACGAAGAAAGCCCGCCCCCGGGCTTCAGTTCGCGGCGGAAATTCTCCAGCTTCTGCGCGCTGATGCGGCCTTCCAGATACGCGCGCGCATAAATTCCCGGCGACGCGTGCCCCTGGAAATAAACCGTGTCGCCTTCGAATTCCTCGCTTCGCGCACGGAAAAAATGATTGAAACCAACTTCGTACAGCGTCGCCGCGGACGCATACGTCGAAATGTGCCCGCCGATGTTGTGCTCCACGCGATTCGCGCGCACCACCATTGCCAGCGCGTTCCAGCGAATCAGGCTCTTGATCCGGCGCTCCAGTTCCTGGTCTCCTGGGAACAGCGGCTCCAGCCGCGCGGGAATCGTGTTGGCATACGGCGTATTCGCGCTAAAAGGAAGATCGATCCCGTTGACCGTGGCGTGCGCGCGCAGCCGCTCCAGAATCTCGGCCGCCACTTCCGGTCCGCTCGATTCCAGCACGGAATCCAGCGACTCGAGCCACTCCTGAATCTCTACGTCATGAATTCCATGAGGCTGGGTTTTTAATTCGTTGTCCATTGCTTCGGTCAGTTCCTTGTCTTTTGTTTTCCGGATTGTCGCGCAGCCAGCGCGCCGGATTTATGCGGCCATTCAATGCCATAGAATACACCCCGCCGCAATTCTCTGCACGGCCCACCTTCGGATTGTTCATTCAGCGTTGCGCCGCCACGGAAAGAAAACTCGCGCTCGTCTCGCCCTGTTCACAACGTCCGTCCGCCATCCACCACAATCACCTGGCCCGTAATAAATTCCGAGCGCGCGAGAAACACCACTGTCTCCGCAACATCCGAAGGCCGCCCCGACCGCCGTAGGGGCGCACGCTTGATGAAATCCTCTTCCCATTCCGGCGGATCTCCCGGCATCGTAATCGTACCGGGTGCAATCGCATTCACGCGCACTTCCGGCGCAAGTTCCTTCGCCAAGCAGCGTGTAAGCATAATCAAGCCCGCTTTCGAAACGCAGTGCGGGATGTACGCCGTCCACGCCAGCAACCCGCCCACATCCGCAAAATTGATGATCGCGCCGCGGCTCCGCTTCAGCAGCGGCGCAGCCGCTTGCGCGCAGAAAAACGGCGCCTTCAAATTCGTGCCCAGCGATGCATCCCACACCTGCTCCGTCGTCGAGACAATACTCGCTGGCAAGAAATTCGCCGCGCTGTTCACCAAAATATCCAGCCGCCCAAACTGTTTTCCTGCTTCAGCGATCAAGCGTTTAATTTGCGAGACATCACCGAGGTCCGCCTGAACCGCCACTGCGCGCCGCCCGATTTTCTCAATTTCCGCAACGGCCTCCGCGGCTTCCTCTTTCGAACCACGATAGTGAACGACAATGTCCGCACCCTCTTTCGCCAAACGCACCGCCACAGCCCGCCCGATCCGCTTCGCCGCCCCAGTAACCAGCGCCACGCGGCCCGGCAATGTTCCCTCCGGATTTGCGTCCCTTTCCATCATGTTCGAATCTGCGACCGTAACACATTCCCGTAGGACAGGCATTCATGTTTACCCTGAGACCTCGAAGGGCCTGTCCTCTTTCTTCTCTGCACAACTTCACAGAGGACAGACAAGAATGTCTGTCCTACCTTACAATCACAAGGCGCCGGAGGCCTCATGCACCTCGATCTGCTCGCAATCGCCGCCCACCCCGATGACGTCGAACTTACCTGCGGCGGCACGCTCCTCAAAATGGCCCAGCGTGGCTACAAGACCGGCATCCTCGATCTTACCGCCGGCGAAATGGGCAGCCGCGGCACTCCCGAGACGCGCGCCAAGGAAGCCGCCAAGGCCGCCAAGCTCCTCCACGCAACCTGGCGCGGCACCCTCGGCGTTCCCGACTCCGACGTCCAACCCACCCGCCAGCACAAGCTCCGCCTCGCCGCCGTGCTTCGTCAACTTCGCCCGAAGACTGTCATCCTCCCTTACTGGGAAGCGCGCCACCCCGACCACCATCACGCTTCGACGCTCGGCTACGAAGCCTGCTTCCTCGCCGGCCTCAAGCAGCTCCCGCTCGAAGGCGAGCCGCACCGCCCCTTCAAGATTCTCTATGCCACTTCCTTCGCCGACGTCCGACCTACCTTCGTCGTCGATATCACCGCCGAATACCACCAGCGCCACAAAGCCATCCTCGCCTTCGCTTCTCAATTCCGGCCCCAAAAAGGCGAGTCCGCCAGCGCCCACAAAAAACTCAAAGTCTTCCTCGCCATCGACCGCCTCGAGGACCAGATGAACCAGCTCGCCCGCCACTATGGCGAAATGATTGGCGTGAAATACGGCGAGCCTTTCCTGCAAAAAGAGCTGATGAAAGTGGAGGATGTGGTAAAGCTGGAAGTTCGCTCGATCTAGCTCGAGCATTCGAAACAACACTAGAACTTTTCGTCTTCCTGCGCGGGCGAAAATCCTGGGATGCTATGCGCGCCGTCCGCCGCGCGTTCCACGCGCACACGGATTTGCGCTTCGCCCTCCGACCCGGACTTCCGCAGGATCACCATGGTGCTTAGCGCCTCGGAAAACAGCCTGGTAACGAGGTAAATATCCTTCGTTCCATCTTTCTTCCAGAGCTGCCCAATCTGAAGTTTCGAGACGCCCATAAGCCTGACTTTGACTCTAGAGTGCCCCGCCAATGGTGTCAACTGCCTCCAATTCGCTCGGTACACACTCGTCATGACGCAACAACGCGGTTTCCCCTTGCCCGGTTCTCTCCATCGCGACCTTCCGCGCTTTGCCCCGACCTCAAATTGCGCCTCTTCCCCGGGAATAGGAAACCTTCCTCCGCCGTCTAACATCGTAGTGAGTGGAGCACTCTAGGGCCTGCCCGGCGGTTTCGAGGTGTATACTCGTGGGTAGGCGGAGGTACACGATATGCAATCGATTCTGCGGCATGCCCTGAAATTGACCTTGGTAAGCGCCCTCGCGGTCGCTCCGGCCTTCGCCCTCCCGCAAAGCCAGGATCCCCCTAAAGATCCCCCTCAGGATCCCTCCAAACAGCAGCCTGCCGCGCAGCCAAAAACCCAGCAGCCCGCCGCCTCCCAACCTGTCCAGCAGCAGGAAACGGTCAAGCCCAAGAATTCCAAGGAAGACGTCGAAGCCATCGGCAACCGCAGCGTCGGCAAAGGCATGAACCTGTACTCCCTCGAACGCGAAATTGGCCTCGGCAAGCAGCTCGCCCAGGAAGTCGAGCGCTCCTCCAAGCTCATTGATGACCCCATCGTCACCGAATACGTCAATCGCGTCGGCCAAAATCTCGTCCGCAACTCCGACGCTCGCGTGCCTTTCACCATCAAGGTCATCGACTCCGACGAAGTCAACGCCTTCGCTCTGCCCGGCGGCTTTTTCTACGTCAATAGCGGCCTGATCCTCCGCGCCCAGGAAGAGTCCGAGCTCGCCGGCGTCATGGCCCACGAAATTTCGCACGTCACCGCCCGCCACGGCACCAAGAACGCCACCAAGGGCGAACTCATGCAGCTCGCCACCATTCCTCTAATCCTTCTCGGCCCCGGCGGCTGGGCCGGCTACGGCATCTATCAGGGCCTCAACCTCGCCATTCCGATCACCTACCTGAAGTTTAGCCGCGACGCCGAACGCGAAGCCGATTTCCTCGGCCTCCAATACATGTACAAAGCCGGCTACGACCCCAACTCCTACGTCACCTTCTTCGAGCGCATCCAGGCCGATGAAAAGCGCCGTCCCGGCACTATCCCCAAGGTCTTCTCTTCGCATCCCCCGACGCCGGAGCGCATCGAAAACACCCAGAAGGAAATCGCCCGTATCCTCCCGGCGAAGTCGGAATACATCGTCACCACTTCCGAATTTGACAGCGTGAAGTCGCGCCTCCGCGGCATCATGTTCAGCCGCAAAGCCACCGACAATGGCCCCGGCAAGCCCACGCTCCGCACCAAAACCGAGCAATCCAAGAAGCAGCCCACCGGTAACGACCCCAATAGCTCCGACGACGACCGCCCCACCCTCAAGCGGCGCCCCGACTCTCAGCCATAATCTCTTACGCTTTTGTGTTTTCTAGCTGTTATGTACAGGCCAGGCTTTGGCCCCGGCCTTCCCTTAGCCTGGTTTGTGCCGGCGTTAATGAATTACTTTAGCTCCGGCAGTATCTCAAATAGGATCAACCACTTGCAGGAAACAACCGCGGCAGGCGGGGAAACGGTCCTCCGCCTCTTTCAACTTTCAACTTTGAACTCTAAGCTTTCGACTTCCAACTTCCTCAATCAATTCAGGATCGCCGATGTTCCCGCTCATCCGGCGCCGTGGCGATGCCCATGCGCCGCAGCTCATCACCATAATACTTCTTGAAGAGCACGTCCCACTCTTCGCTGCCCTCGAGGATTTCTTTCTTCTGCGAGGTAATCTTTTTGCGGACTTCCAGCTCCACTTTCTCTTCTTCCTTCAACGTGGCTGTCAGGATCAGCACCACCTGCTGCCGGATGGTGTCCCGGTCATCCACAAATTCCACTTCGTCGCTCGCCACCAGCACGTCCGTAATCTGGTGCGACAGTCGCACAATCTTTTCCCGGCTAAGTCTCACTCCCGCTCCCACTTTCTGCTTTCTAGTTTCTCGTTTCTGCTTTGCAGTTTCCCTTTTCTGCCTTCTAGTTTCTGCTTTCCGGTTTTTATCTGAGGATCAGTTTGCGATCCCGCGCCAGTTGCTGTTTCGCCTTCTTGTACATCTCCTGGTACGAAACGCCCGTGCGCCGCATCTCATCCTGATGCACGATCAAGAGCTCCCGCACTTCCTCGTTGAGCCGGTCTTCCACGGTGAGTTCTTCCATCATCCGCAGCCGCACGCGATGCGCCACCGCGTCGCCTGCCTTCGTTTCAATGTGGCCGCCTTCCACCAGGCGTTTCACCACTTCCTTGGCCATGTGCGCCACGTAATCCCGGACAATCAGCATCTCTGTGCGTTTCCTTTGCGTATGAGCAAGAAAACGAGTTTACTGGCACCCCGCACAAAGTGCAAGGAACCGCGCGAATTTCTGCGAAAACTCACGCCTTTCCCCGCGTCTGCCGCCGCGGACTGCTGTGCGATTCGGCAATCAATTCTTCGAGAAAAAACAAATTTGCCGGCAAGAATTAACAATGCGCGCCGCTGCGTTGACGCTTCCCGCCGCTTCCTGTACGATGAAGAAGAATTGGTTGGGCGCTTAGCTCAGCGGTTAGAGCGTTCGGTTTACACCCGAAAGGTCGTCCGTTCAAATCGGACAGTGCCCACCATTGTGATGCTTCACCCTTCAGCGGGGACGTAGTTCAGTTGAGGACATTATTGGAGGCACATAGCTCCAAAAGCATTCGGTTCCCTGCCGACAACAGTCGGTGAGATTATTTCGTTCGATGACGTAGCCGCCGAAGTGCTTCCCGCCGACAAAGCCTCCGCCATCCAGCGGTTTCAAGCAGGGGGGAAGCATGTCGCGATGGTAGGTGACGGAGTTAACGACGCGCCGGCACTCGTCACTGCGAATGTCGGAATTGCGATCGGCGCAGGAACCGATGTTGCCGTGGAGTCCGCTGGAATCGTCCTCGTGCGAAGCGATCCGCGCGACGTTGTCGGAGCGATCGAATTGTCACGCGCTGCGTACAGGAAAATGGTTCAAAATCTGGTTTGGGCGACGGCCTATAACCTGATTGCCATCCCGGTTGCCGCAGGACTCTTCGTCCGCTGGCGAATAGAGCTTCCCATGAGCGTCGGCGCGATTGCCATGAGCACGTCAACGATGATCGTCGCGCTGAACGCCCAGTTCCTTCGCCGATTGAGCCTGCGCCGCTCACCATCGACCGCTTCCTAGACCTTTCCAGAAAAACTACAGCGGTTCAAACAACCGTTGCGACAGTCCAAGGACCGAACGCGCGATTGAAGCTCGGCGAGCTTCTGATCTTGACGACGACCAAGTTCGTCGAGACGTGTTTCGTCTCCTGGTGCATCTGTGCTAGTATGAATCTCGCATGAGCGCGCTGATTCTTACAGGCGGTTTACAGGCGGTCTTGCCAGGAAACCTTGCAGTCAGGGGCAACCGAGGCGAACGGTGCGCTGTATGCGAAACTTGCAAAGGCATTATTTGCAACGTTTTAGGCTAAGTTGTTGATTCCACGGCTGGGGACGTAGTTCAGTTGGTTAGAACGCTGCCCCGTCATTGGTTAGAATCCTACACTGTCACGGCGGTCCTGTTACTCGGCGTTGTCATTAATACATATAGCTCTACCCATAGCGTGTAGTTCTCCAACCAGAAGCCCCATTCGACTTGCCTGAAGTCATTTTTTCCCCTACCCTGAAGATGACGAACCCACGGAGCAGCAACACATGACGATTCATCTCACGCCGGAACAAGAGCGCCGACTTCGAGCTGTGCTCGACCGCGGTGCTTACAAGTCCGTTGAGGAAGTTGTAGAGGCTGCTCTGACCGCCGTTGAGCAGCGCGCCGTGCCTGGTTTTGCTGGAACACCGGAAGAACTCGATACCCTGCTCGCTGAAGGGCTTGCATCAAAACAACTCACGGAAGGTGAGTTTTGGAGTTCGCTAACGAAGCAAACGGATGCGCTCCTTGCCGGGCATAAGACCGGCTCGCGTTCGTGAAGGTTCTGTATCGACAGGCCGCCGGAGATGACATCATACGCCAATTCCGCTATTACCTCCTGACTGCAGAAGCGCCCGAGATCGCCGTTCGTTTTCGGGAAGCCGTCAGGGGCACCATTCAATCACTAAGCCAAAATCCTCACGTCGGTCCGCGATATTCTTCTACCAATCCTCGACTTCAAAATCTCCGCTCATGGCCAGTCGCTGGATTTGAAGCCATTCGGATTTATTACGCTCTGGAGGCAAACGCCATGCACATTGTTCGTATCCTGCACGGCACACGGGACGTAAGGCGCATCCTCGAAAATGAGTGAGCTCGTAACAGGGCCAGACGAATGTGGCGGACAGAGTCGTAAGAACCAGCCGTCCTCCAGTCAGGTGCCTCTCCACGGTGCATCTTTGCGGTGTATTTAGGCCGCGCCAACTTGCGCATGTGTCGTCGGCTGCGATTTCCTTTGCAGCACGCGCCATTGTGCGGGTGAAGTTCCTTCCCAGTGGTGGAAAGCCCGGAAGAAGGAATTGGCGTCTTCGTAGCCCAAGAGATAGGCAGTTTCATTCAGCTCGCGGGACGAGTGGAGAAGATAATGCCGAGCCAACTCACGACGTGCTTCTTCCAGCAAACGCTGAAACGTAATCCCTTGCTCGGTGAGCCTCCGCTGCAACGTCCGAGTGCTCAGGTGTAGCTCTCTTCCGAGATCCCGTATGCTTGGCCGCTGACCCGCGAGTAGCTGCTTCAGAATGCCTTTTGCTTGTTCGCTGAAAGTTTTCTGCGCGAGCTGTTGGGTCAACTCCGCCTCAAGCTGTGGCGCGACAATCGCGAGCAAATCAGCGTTGTGAGTTACAAAGGGCAGCTCCATATCCGCCTTGCTGAATACCAAGGCGTTCTGGTTGGCCTTGAACTTTATGGGGCAGCGGAAATGGGCCTCGTAGATGTCTCGGTGCGCCGAGGCTCGCTGAAGCTCGACTCGCTTAGGGTTGACCAGGCGACGAGTGCCTCGCCGTCCGATGCTGACAATCCATGCGAAACAGACGTCCACGAGTAACGACGGCTCTTTCTCATGCGCGAGAAGCCAGACGAACTGCACCGCGCATTCATTTCCCCGGTCAACTAGACGGATTTCCTCTGGACAGGTGAGTTGCTTGTAGCGCGCTAGCCGCAGCACCGCATCTCGAAACGACCGGGCCGAAAGCGCGGCGATCTTAATCGGGTCGTAATGCTCGATACGCTCCTCAGTCCCCACCTTCAGGCCAAAGCCCGGATCGTTGCTGGCTTCCGCAATCCCTCGATAAAGTGCGAAGAACTCCTCAGTACTCACCAGAATCTTCTCCTGGTTGAACAATCCCATCGGCAGACCAGCTTGCCGCAGGACCGTCTCGGTCGAAAGGCCCAATTCTTGGAGCTTTCGTGGCAGCGTGGTCGAGACTCGAAATTGGTTCGTCATCGCTCACCCAACAGCATAAACCTAAAAACTTTCAGTGGCATAACCTGCCGTACAGCCGCACACCCCTAAACCCACTAGTGAGGACGTTTTTCGAAGACATCCTTCACGATCGGTAACGCGGAAAAGGCATTCGGCCAACCGGCGTAGAAAGCCAAGTGTGTGACAACCTCCCCAGCCTGCTCCTGCCTCAGCCCGTTATCCATGGCCCTGTTGAGGTGGTACGTGATCTGCGCGACTTGACCAGAAGCGATCAGCGCACTGACAGTGACCAGGCTCCGGTCCCTCGGAGCAAGACCAGGGCGCAGCCAAAGGTCACGGAACACAACATCAGTGGTGTACTGCACGATTCCGGGAGCGACCTTGCCAAACTGCTGTTCCACATTCGCTGCGCGTTTCGCTTCCGCGTCCTTGTCGAGCGGAAGAAGCGAAGGTGAGGTGGGAGGAAGCTGATCCGCCCCAATCTTACGATTGGCAAAGACATCTTTCGCGACCGCCACTGCCGACATGGCATTCGCCCAGCCAGAGTAAAAAGCGAGATGCGCGATGATCTCGGAAATCTCGCGGGGTTTAACGCCGTTATCCAGTGCGAGGTTGAAATAGTAAGGCATCTCAATCGTCTGGTTGCGCGCAATCAGGGCGGCGATAGTCACGATGCTGCGGTCCCGCGGCGTGAGCCCTGGGCGTTTCCATAGTTCGACGAGGGGGCCTTGCGCGTACTTCTCAAGTGCCGGCGCCACCATCCTGCTGTCGTTTTCTGTCTGCATCGGTTCCGATTTCCTCCCGTCTTTTGTGTCGTTGCCCTGAGCCCATGACATGGTAATCAGCGAGAGAGCTGCGATCATCGCGGCAATGACTTTCATCTTGACCTCCTGTAGTTCAGGGTGAGAGCCACGATCATTTGCGGTATTGTTCGTCGGTGACCTTCTCCATCCACTCCACAGCTTTGCCATTGAGCTGTTCCTGGATTGCGATGTGCGTCATCGCGGTACTTGGCGTAGCGCCGTGCCAGTGTTTCACTCCCGCTGGAGTCCAGATAACATCGCCCTTTCGAATCTCCTCGACCGGGCCTCCCCACTGCTGAATCCAGCCCGTGCCGTCCGTCACGATCAAGGTCTGACCGAGCGGATGCGTATGCCATGCACTCCGCGCGCCGGGTTCGAACGTAACCTTACCTCCGCTTGCTCGTGACGGCTCGTGCGCCGGAAAAAGGGGCTCAATCTGTACTGAGCCAGTGAAGTGCTCGGCAGGCCCTTTGCTTGGCCGTTGCGAGCCGCTTCGCGTGATCTCGATCGAATCGGAGTCTTGGGCTGATGCAGTCGACGAGGCGTCAGCTTGCACCGCACCAGTGTGAGCCTGCCACGCAGCCCAAGTGAACAAAGAAACCAAGATGAGTGTGGCGCCGAGTATTTTCATTTCTGCTCCTTCGATGCCCCTGGGATTCGCGACGAACTCACAGGTCCTTCTCATCGTATCCGGGCTTCTTATAGAGTTTCCCCCACTCCTTCTTGATGATGGGTTTGTAGACCTTCTCTACCCACTCTTCTGGTTTCACTTCGTCCATGGCTACCGAAACCGACTCTTCCCCGTAAAGCAAAATGTCCATTATGTCTTTCGTGATTGCTTCCGCGAGACGGGTCTTCTGCTGTTCGGACTTGCCGGGCCACAACTTCACGATCGCATGAGGCATGGTTTTCTCCTCTTGTTCATGCTTTGATCTCGCGCGGCAGAACCTTGACTGTCGCGGAGCGGGCGTGGGCGCCGATCATCGGTTTGAGATACGCGCTGCCCTTGTACTTCGCTGTGTAGGCATCATCGATGCGGTCGTTGATCGCGCCGTCGGCCGGCTCGAACGAGACCTCCTTCGCGATTCCGGCGGCCGTGATTCGCCCCACTTTCTGCCGAATCGCCGCTTGGTGCCAACGAGAGTTTTTGCCGTTGTATGCGCGCACATATAGAGCGCCATCGACGAAGACGGACCAAATCCATGTAGGAGTGCCGTACGTCTTCCCATCCTCACGCAAGGGTGAGATATGCAGGTCATCCGTCTCCGCGATCTTGTTCAGCTCGTCTTTCGCCCATGTGTTCATCATTCATTTATCTCCTTCAAACGACTCAAGGTCGCAGCAGCGTCTTAATCGCGCGGCGTTCGTCCATCGCGCGGTAACCCTCCGCCACCTGAGCGAGGGGCAGAGTCAGGTCGAACACCTTGCCGGGATTGATCTTCCTGCTCCACACCAACCCGACCAGCTCGGGCAGATAGCGACGCACCGGCGCCGGACCACCGTGGAGGTGGACGTGCGCGAAGAACAATTGCTCGCCGTTGAGCTCAACGCCGTGCGGGACACCGACGTAGCTTACGTAGCCGCCTCTGCGCGTGGAACTAATCGCCTGCATCATCGACTCCTGAGTGCCAACGCATTCCAGAACCGAGTCCGCACCGATTCCATCGGTCAGATCGTTGATGCGAGCGACGCCTTTTTCACCGCGCTCGGTCACAATGTCGGTCGCCCCGAATTCCCGTGCAAGCTTCTGGCGCGCCTCGTGACGGCTCATCGCGATGATTCGTTCCGCGCCCATCTGTTTGGCGGAGAGCACACCGAGCAAGCCGACTGCGCCGTCACCGACCACCACCACAGTCGCGCCGGGCTTGACCTTGGCGGCATTGGCGGCGAACCAACCCGTGCCCATTACATCCGAGAGAGTCAACAGGCTCGGGATCATGCCCTCCGAGGGAACATCCGGAGTGGCTACCAGAGTGCCGTCTGCGAGCGGGACGCGCAGCACACTCGCCTGTGCAGTGCTGACAAATTCCTTGTGCTGGCAGGATGACTGGTATCCGATCTGACAGTTGGGGCAAGTGTTGTCGGACGCGAAAAACGACCCGATGACGAACTGGCCGGGCTTGATGGATTTGACCGCGCTTCCTACTTCCTCGACGATTCCGCAGTACTCGTGTCCCATTGGAGTCGGCTGCGGGATCGGATTGATGCCGCGATATGGCCACAAGTCAGACCCGCACACACACGTTGCAGAGATCCTGATGATGGCATCGGTCGGTTTGATGATTCTCGGAACGTCGCGCTCTTCGAAGCGCACATCGCGCGGACCGTACAGTACAGCTCCTAGCATCGTTATCTCCTCGTATTCTGCGCATCGGCAACAGCGAGATGCTCACCGCGGCATTCGCCCTCAGCGTGCGGTGTAGCCACCATCTACGGCGAGCGACTGGCCCATTACAAAGCTTGCGCCCGGACTGCAGAGCCAGAGCACGGCGGCGGCAACTTCCTCGGGGCGACCCAATCGCCGAGCCGGAACTTCCTTCATCATCTCTTCCATAGCTTGCGGCTCAGCGCTTAGCATTCCCGAAACCATGGGCGTATCGATGATGCCAGGGCATACCGCATTGATCTGAATGCCCTGCGCGGCGTATTCGAGAGCAGCGCTTTTCGTAAGCCCAATGACGCCATGCTTTCCCGCGTGATACATCGCACGGCCGGGAACACCCACAAGACCGCCCAGTGAAGAGTTGTTCACGATAGCGCCGCATCCTTGCTTCCGCATCTGGATCAACTCGTATTTCATGCAGTTAAAGACACCACGAAGATTGATCCCGTTAACGCGATCGAACTCATTGCCGGATGCGTCCGCGAGCTCCGCGATTGGACTCTGTACACC
>JBARRT010000159.1:0-2440 GCA_049644365.1 Candidatus Acidiferrum sp.
CGCTCCCATCTTCGTGGAACCCGGTGGCCAGAACCGCATCATCGTCGTGAAGGGCGCGAACGATTTACTTTCGCCGGAGGATGTGGACGCGGCCGCGCCGCTGCTTCGCAAGGCGGACACCATCGTCTTGCAATTTGAGATTCCCCTACGGACCGTCTACTATACGGTGCGCTTTGCAAAAGCGAACGGCATTCGCTGTATTGTGAATCCGGCTCCCGCCCAGGCGGTGGATTTTGCGCAAGTCGGCGCTGCTGCGTATTTCATCCCGAATGAAACCGAGGCGGAAATCACGACGGGGATGCCGGTGAAATCGATCGATGAGGCAAAAAAGTGCGCGGAGTTTTTGCTCCACAAAGGGATGCAGCGCGTGGTCATCACTCTCGGCGAACGCGGTTCCCTGGTGGCCGGGTCGGATGGCATGGAGCACGTGCCGGCCTTCCAGGTTCAGGCAGTGGATACGACTGGCGCGGGCGACGCGTTCATCGGCAGTTTTGCGGTTTTCCTTGGAGAAGGAATTCCAGAAAAGGAAGCCTTGCGGCGCGCGAATCTCTACGCCGCACTTTCCACGACGAAAGTGGGGACACAAAAATCGTTTTGCACCCGGGCGGAGTTTGAAAAAGAGTGGCAGAAGCGCAGCGCAAGCCTGTAAACCAGCTTTGCCAAAGTGTTAAGATAGAGTTTTATAGATCACTCTGTCCCATGCGGTGAAGATCTCCATGACTTTGCATGACAACACGAGAATCGAGAGCGCAACTGAGTTGGCACGCAACGCCAAGCCGGGCGCGATTTCTCCTTCAGAAACGGCCATCGCCAAGTATGCGGGGCGCGACCTTCAATCAAACCGCGGCATTCCTCTAAACTTGGATTGGGTGAATGCGGTTCGCGTGAACACCAGCGCTGTGGAGCGCCGCGCGCAATCCCTGGTGACTCGACGCACGGTGAAAAAAGAGTGGCAGGCCGCGTGGCTGCTGCGCGCCATCACGTGCATGGACCTTACCACGCTTTCCGGTGACGACACGGACGAGCGTGTACTTCGGCTTTGCGCCAAGGCTCGCCAGCCGCTCCAGCAGGAAATCGTGCAAAGATTGGGCGTTGAGAGCCTGGAAATCAAGGTGGCGGCAGTGTGCGTCTACCACCGATTCGTCGAAACGGCGCGCCGCGGAGTTGAAGGAAGCGGAATTCACGTGGCCGCGGTCTCGACGGGATTCCCGGCCGGGCTTTCTCCGCTTGCCGAACGAATCGCGGAAATCCGGCGCTCCGTCGAGGCCGGCGCCGACGAAATCGACGTGGTCATCACCCGCGCGCATGTGTTCGGTGGAAAATGGCAGTCGCTCTACGATGAGATTGCCATGTTCAAGAATGCCTGCGGGCCAGCGCATCTAAAAGTAATTCTCGGCACCGGCGATCTGCTGACGCTGCGCAACGTGGCGCGGGCGAGTCTGGTGGCGATGATGGCGGGAGCAGACTTCATCAAAACGTCCACCGGCAAGGAAGCGGTCAATGCGACGCTTCCGGTCAGCCTGGTCATGACGCGCGCCATCCGTGAATATGCGCAAGAAACGGGAATGGCGGTTGGATTCAAACCGGCGGGCGGGATTCGAACGGCGAAGCAGTCGCTCGAGTGGCTCGCCTTGATGAAGGAAGAACTCGGCAATTCCTGGCTGAACGCGGAGTTGTTCCGGTTTGGCGTTAGCGGCATGCTCGCGGATATCGAACGGCAGTTGGAACATCACGCTACCGGGCGATACTCGGCGGACTACCGGCATCCGATTGCCTAGGCACGCGATCGCGAGTTCAACGATGAAACGACTGGGAAGAAGCGAATGAGCATCGTCGAAAAATTCATGACCATGGACTACGGGCCTGCGCCGGAAGATCCGCGCGAAGCTCTGGCCTGGCTGGACCGCAGCGGCCGGCGCTTTTCGCATTTCATCAACGGGACATGGCAGCCTCCTGCAAACGGCGAATATTTCGACACCACGGACCCCTCGACCGGCGAAACACTTGCGGCCGTGGCGCAAGGATCGGCGGCCGACGTCGATGCCGCAGTGAAAGCGGCCCGCGCTGCGCTGCCTGCATGGCAGGCTCTCACTCCTCACGCCCGCGCACGCTACCTTTATGCACTCGCGCGGCAGGTTCAAAAACATTCGCGCTGGCTCGCGGTTCTCGAGACGCTGGACAATGGCAAGCCCATTCGCGAGAGCCGCGACATTGATATTCCGCTTGTGGCGCGGCATTTCTACCATCACGCCGGATGGGCTCAACTGCTGGAGCAGGAATTTCCGGGCTATACCGCGTGCGGCGTGGTGGGCCAGATCATTCCGTGGAATTTTCCTCTGTTGATGGTGGCCTGGAAGATCGCGCCCGCACTCGCCACGGGCAATACGGTCGTGTTGAAACCCGCGGAATTTACGTCTCTCACCGCGCTCGCGTTCGCACA
>JBARRT010000160.1:0-15943 GCA_049644365.1 Candidatus Acidiferrum sp.
AAGAATCGCAGAGCTGCCAATCGTTGCGTAACCGTGCCCGGCGACAACTTGCGCTTCTTGAACAGCTCGGCCTGATATTCACGAATGTGCTCCGGACCCAGACCATCTGGAGAGCACTTGAATCGTCTTGAGAAATCTTCGACTGTGCGAAGGTAACAGCGTGTGGTAGCCTCAGAATAATTACGACGCTCGAGTTCTTCGAGCATCATTTTTCGAAGATGGGTCACAGGGACACCTCCTTGTGACCCAAACTTATCTCAGCCGCTAGGCAACCACTGCTCTGTTCACCTCACGCGAAGCGTCCGCCGCCGGGCGGCTTGGTTCAAGTCGCGTTATCGGAAACTGACCCACCACCCAAGTCCGCATCTTTAGGCCGTAACGCTGCCTGCTTAGGTGGAAGCGGTTTTTTTGAGGTCCGAGTCCGAACTGGATTCGCGGGCCGCGAGGCTCGAACGAATGCCGGCGAGGAGCTCGAAGGAGCGAAGGCGGGCGGCGTGGTCATAAATGTGAGCGGTGACGATGATCTCGTCGGGTTGCGTCACGTCGATGAAATTCAGCAATGCTCGCTCGACGGTTTCCGGCGAGCCTACTGCGGAAACCAGCAGGGTCATGGCGGCCGAGGCTCTTTCAGCGGGAGACCAGAACGCATCGATATCGTCAATCGGTGGGGGAACCTGCCCGGGCCTGCCGCGGCGAAGATTCGTGAAAGACTGCTGCAGAGAAGTGAAATGGTGCTGCGCTTCCGCGTCGGTTTCTGCGACGACGGCATTCAGCCCCACCATGGCGTAAGGGCGATCGAGTCGCCTGGACGGCTTGAAGCGCGAGCGATAGAGATGGAGCGCGGGCATCATGTCCGCGGGCGCGAAATGCGACGCAAAGGCAAAGGGCAGGCCAAGCCTGGCCGCAAGTTGCGCGCTGAAGAGGCTCGAACCCAACAGCCAGATGGGAACGCGCAAGCCCGCTCCGGGAACGGCGCGAATTTCCTGACCGGGTGTCGCCTCCTCGAAATAGGAGATGAGCTCCTGGACATCCTGAGGGAAATTGTCTGCCGTGGAAACCAAATCGCGGCGCAGGGCCCGGGCAGTGGGCATATCCGTTCCGGGAGCGCGTCCGAGGCCAAGCTCGATGCGGCCCGGGTAAAGCGAGGCAAGCGTGCCGAACTGCTCCGCGATGACGAGCGGAGAATGATTGGGCAACATGATGCCGCCGGAGCCGACGCGAATCGTCTTGGTGCCGCCGGCGATGTAGCCAATCACAACCGCCGTAGCTGCACTGGCGATGCCGGGCATGTTGTGGTGTTCGGCGGGCCAATAGCGGTTGTAGCCCCAGGACTCGGCGCGCTGGGCAAGATCGAGGCTGTTACGCAAAGCGTCGGAGGCCGTCGCGCCTTGCGGTATGGGGCAAAGGTCCAAAATGGAAAAGGGAATCACACATGGTTGGATGCTTTGGGCTTTTCGCGGGATACAGGCGTGGGAGAAGCAATCAGTCGAACGGAATGCCGGTTTTGCGGGAGATGTCGCGGAGGTCTTCGAGGATGGGCATGATGAGTGGGACCCCTTTTTCGCGGCGCAATTTTTCCGCTTCGCGTTCGGGATCGCCGGGAATCAGCGGGCCGGTGGTGCCGGGGGCTGGCTTGGTGGCGCGGAAGACGCGGATGTAGTCGTCGATTTGGCGCTTGAAGGCATCGGGGTCCATGAAGCCGTCGATGCGCATGGCGCCAAAGAAATGGCCGATGCCCTTGCCCACGCTGCGTTCCGGGATTTTCAAACGGAGGGCGAAGGGCGGAGCGAAGGGGCCCCAATTGGCGCCGCTGAGCACGCCACTGAGAACGTCCACCATCACAGCCAGGGCGTAGCCTTTGTGGCCTCCGCGTTCGCGATCGGAGCCCAGCGGTAAAAGCGCGCCACCGTTCACGGTGTCATCGGGATTTGTTGTGGCGCGGCCTTCGCTATCAATGCCCCAACCGGATGGGATGGCTTCACCCTTGCGTCGAGCCATTTCGATTTTTCCGAACGCGGCGGCGCAGGTAGCCATGTCAATCACAATGGGCGGCTCTTCCTTGCCGGGGAAGGCAATGGCGATGGGATTGGTGCCCAGCATGCGCTCCATACCCCAGAGGGGCGTGACCAGGCTGGTGGAGTTGGTCATGGCCCAACCGATCAAATCGCGTTCCAGCGCCTGGAGGACGTAGTAGCCGGCGATGCCGAAATGATTTGTGTTTCTAACGCTGACCCAGCCGGAGCCGGCTTTGTCCGCCATCCCCATGGCGATGCGATTCGCCTGGGGGCCGACCACCAGCCCGAGGCCGTTGTCGCCATCGATCGTGGCGGTACTCAGCGTCGATCGCACCGTGGTGATTCTGGGTTTCGGATTGATGTGGCCTTCGCTGAGCATTCCAAAATAGCTATAAAGCCGGGCGACGCCATGCGAATCAATGCCGCGAAGATCCGCGGAAGCAAGTACATCGGCAGCCTGCGCGGCGTCTTCCTGGGGCACGCCGAAGTGGAGGAAGATGCGAGTACTGAATTCGCGCAATGCCTCGATGTGAAAAACCTTGGTTTCCATTTCGGCCACGTTTCTCCTCACGGTTTCCGAATTTGACGCTTTGCCGAGTTTGCCGAATTCAACTCTTTCTGCGCGCAAAACCATAGGCCAGCCGCCAACGCGCGTCAAGCCTGAGTGGGCGCGCCCATTTGAAACCAAATGGGTGGCGGCAACAGGCTCTTATTGCGTGGGTTACGGTGGTATGGTAGCGTCGCCCAAATAAGGGCAGCGGTGGCGGAACGCTGCGAGGTGGCATCACGACTTCGCCGAAGGCCAAAAAGTTGCCGGCAGAACTGCTGCGTGTGAACGCGCAAACTCCCGAAGCGGAATTACTGCGCTATGCGGCGGATTTTCTTGCGCGCGGAGCGGTGGTCGCGATTCCCACGGACACGGTGTACGGGCTGGCGGCGGATCCCTTCAATCTGGCTGCGGTGGATGAAATTTATCGCGTCAAGGGGCGCCCCGAGGCGCGGGCGCTGCCCATCCTCGTAAATTCCGTTGATCAGGCGATTCTTCTTTCGCGGGAACGAATTTTTGAAGGCAGCGTGATGGAGCCCATGCCGCGGCATTTCCTGCGGCTGGCGCAAAGATTTTGGCCGGGAGCGCTGACGCTGGTGGTGGAAGCGGCCAGTCGCGTGCCGCTAAAAGTAACGGCGAACACTGGAAGAGTGGCGCTGCGCTGGCCGAAGAGCGCGATTGTGGAACAATTGATTGAAGAGTTTGACGGCCCGGTGACGGGAACGAGCGCGAATATTTCCGGGTTTCCTTCGTGCGGGAGCGCGGCGCAGGTCATGAAGCAGCTGGGAACGCGGCTGCCGTTGGTTCTGGATGGTGGCGAAAGCGGGGCGACGCTGGCGTCCACGATTGTGGAGTTGAATGGGGATAGTTGGAGAATTGGCCGCGAGGGCGCCATTTCCGTTGCGGAAATTGAGAGAGCATTGAAGTGAGCCGCCTCGGCGCTAGCTGCCGCCGGGACGAAGAACGCCGAGGAAATTGTAATCCGCGGTGGAAGAGAGATGGAGCTCTCCCAGCGCGCGGCGGTGGACGGAGACTACGTCGTTAAACCACAGCGTTAGATAGGGAAGATCTTCGGCCAGGATTTTTTGGGCTTCGCTGCAGAAGGCTTTTCGTTTTTCCTGATTCATTTCCATTCGAATCTGATCCGTGAGCGCGTCGAGACGCGGGTTGCGGTAGTGTCCGCGGTTGGCGCCGTCGGGCGGAAATCGTTTTGAGGAAAAAGCAAATTCGAAGAAATCGGGATCGGTGTTGGCGCCGACCCAGCGCTGGTAGGTGATCTGAAAATTTCCTCGAGCAACGTCGGAGAAGAGCGTCGCGAGTTCGAGAGGGCGAAGTTCGAGTTCGATGCCGGCGCGCCGCCATTGTTCCTGAAGAGCCGCACCGATGAGGCGAGCCTGCTCATCCGTGGAACATTTCAGCGTGAGGTGCAGGCGCACGCCGTTTTGTTTGCGGGGAAAGCCGGCGGCGTCGAGAAGTTGTCCGGCGCGGGCCGGGTCGTAGGGATACTGCGCAACGTTCGGCTCCGCGGCCCAATGGTCGGGCGGGAGCACGCCCGCGGCGAGCTTGGCCTGACCGTGGAGGAGATAGCGAATCAGCGCGTCGCGATCGGTGGCGAAGGCGAGCGCCTGGCGAAGTTCGGGATGGGCCAGCGCGGGGTCCTCGAGATTGAAGCTGAGGTACGTGAGATTTGTGCCGGAGCGTTCCGTGATGGCGAGCTCGGGTTGGCGCGCCAGGATCGGGATGATGTCCGGCGAAAGGGAATTCATCTCCAGATCGGCGGAGCCTTTGCGGAGTTCGAGCGCGCGGACCACGGCATCGGGAACGACGCGGAAGCGGACGCGGGCGAGCTGCGGCGCGCCGCGAAAATATTCGGGATTGCGTTCGACGACAATTTCTTCGTCTTGCGATTGCTGAACAAAGCGAAAGGGACCGGACCCGACGGGGTGGCGCGAGAAATCCGCGCCGGCACTCGCGGGAACGATGCCGATGGCGGAGGGGATGAGATTCCCTATGAAGGAAGCGTAAGGCTGGCTGAGATGAAAAATGACCGTGGCGGCGTCAGGGGCTTCGATGGAGGCGACCATGCGAAGGGCCCCGAGCTTGGGCGATTTGTTGGCTGGGTTTCGGATGAAGTCGAAAGTGGCTTTGACGTCGGCGGAGGTGAGCGTGCGGCCATCGTGGAAGCTAACGCCGCGGCGGAGATGGAAGACGTAGGTGAGGGGGTTGGGCGTGTCCCAGGATTCGGCGAGGTCGCCGTGGAAATTCATTTGATTGTCGCGCTCGAGGAGGCCGCTGAAGAGCAGGCCGTCAATGCGCTGAGACTGCGAATCGGTGGCGAAGCGGGGGTCGAGGTTGGTGGGGCTGGATTCGATGAGGAAAGTGAGAGAGGAGGGATCGATGCGAGAGGAAGATGAGCAGGAGATGAGGCAGAACGAAACGATGAAGTAAAGAAGTAAAGACGTAAAGAAAAGGCAAATGCGAGCAATTGGAGTCGGCCGGTTAGCGCGGTGGGGCATAAGAGATTTTACCGAGAATGGCGGGGCCGCGCGCGCCGGTGGCGGAAGGGAGGTTCGCAGGGCGCTGGTGGAAGGACTCGTACGCGAGCAGGGCGAAGGCGAAAGCTTCCTTGGCGTCTTCCGGAATGCCCAGCCGCGAAGAGGGCAGGACTTCGATCCCGGGAAGAGCAGCGGAGAGCTGGCCGAGAATGAGCGGATTGTAGGCGCCGCCGCCGGAGACGATGAGCTGGTGGATTTTCGTCTTGGGGAGAACGAAACGATGCAGCGCGTCGACCACGGAGAGCGCCGTGAAGATCGTCGCGGCACGGATGAGATCGTTCGGCTTGGTGCCATGGCGACGGCCGAGGGCGAGGACTTTTCTCACGTAGGCGTGGCCGTAATATTCGCGGCCGGTGGATTTTGGCGGAGAAAGCCTCAAATAGGGATCGCGGAGGAGTTCGTTGAGGAGCGCGGGAATGCTGCGGCCTTGTGTGGCGAGGCGCGCGTTTTCGTCGAAGCGGCGGCGGCCGCGCGTGAAGTGCGAAACCAGAGCGTCGATGAGCATATTCGCAGGGCCGGTATCGAAGGCCAAGACTTGCTGTGGCTTCGCGCCGCGAGGAAGGACGGTGATATTGGCAATACCGCCGAGGTTGAGTGAAACGCGGCCGAGCTTGGGATGGCGATACAGAAGATAGTCGGCGTACGGGACGAGTGGCGCGCCCTGGCCACCAAGCGCGATGTCTGCGGGACGAAAATCGTCGACGGTGGTGATTCCGGTTCGTGCGGCAATGACGGATGGCTCTCCGATCTGAAGCGTCGAAGCGGTTGGCGGACCGAAATACGGAACCGGACGGCCTTGATGAAAAATAGTCTGGCCATGGCTGCCGATGAGCGCAACGCGTGATAGCGGCACACGAAATCTGCGGCAAGCAGAAAGTGCTGCGTCTGCGAATAGTTCTCCCAGTCGAAAGTTGAGCTGGCTGAGTTCGCCGGCAGAGATGGGTTGCTGTTCCGCGATGCGAAGAATTTCTCGTCGCAAGGCAGGAGGGAATTTCCCCGAAGTGTGGCCGAGCAGCTTGGCATTCAAGTTCGGAGGCGTGCCGGAGATTCGCGCGAGGGCCACGTCAATCCCATCGGCGGAGGTGCCGGACATCATGCCGAGAACGAGCATGGGTTTCTTGCTCATGAGATTTGTTTCTTCAGCTCGGCGAGGAGATTGAGGGCGTCGAGCGGTTTCAGTTGGTCAAGGTCAGCGTCGCGGAGTTTTTCGAGAACTTCGCGGTCCAGCGCGGTGAAGAGGATTTGCTGGTTGCCATTTTTGCGCGCGGGATCGGCAGCGCCGGGGGAAAGTGTTTCGCTGAGTTCGTGCTCGCTCTGCTCGTGCCTTTTCAGGACTTCGCGGGCGCGCTCGATCACGCTGCGGGGGAGTCCGGCGAGGCGGGCCACTTCGATGCCGTAGCTCTTGTCGGCGCTGCCGGGCTCCACGCGGCGCAGAAAAATGATTTCGCTCGGCGTCTCTTTCACCGAAACGTGCACGTTTTTTACCGCCGGGAGAAGTTCGGCCAGCTCGGTCAATTCGTGATAATGCGTGGCGAAGAGCGTGCGCGCGCGCGTGTACTTTTGCAGGTGCTCAACGACGGCCCAGGCGATGGAAAGGCCATCGAACGTGGCGGTGCCGCGGCCGACTTCGTCGAGGAGAACGAGGCTCGCGGGCGTGGCATGATTCAGAATGGCGGCGACTTCGCTCATCTCCACGAGAAAAGTCGAACGGCCGCGCGCGAGATTGTCGCTGGCCCCGATGCGCGTGAAGATGCGATCCGTGATGGGCAGCTTGGCTTGCCGCGCGGGAACGAACGAGCCCATCTGCGCCATGAGCACGATGAGCGCGGACTGGCGAAGGTAGGTAGACTTGCCGCCCATGTTCGGGCCGGTGATCAGCAGAAGTTGTTGGCGGCCGGGTTCGAAATATAAGTCGTTGGGAACAAAGCGCTCGCCCTTTTGACGCAAAAGTTCTTCGATCACGGGATGCCGGCCGCCGACGATGAGCAATTCGCCCGTGGAATTGAACTCCGCGGGCGTGTAGCCGCGGTCGGCAGCGAGTTTTGCGAACGCGGTGAGCACGTCGAGTTGCGCCACCGCGCTGGCGGTGCGGCGCAGCCGTGCGGCCTTCGCGGCCACGCCGGAGCGGATGTCCACGAAAAGCTGTCGTTCAATTTCCAGGATGCGCTCATCGGCGGCGAGAATTTTGCGTTCGTACTCCTTGAGTTCTGTGGAAGTGAAGCGCTCGGCATTGACGAGCGTCTGCTTTCGCTCGTAATCGGCAGGCGCGAGATGCAGATTCGCTTTCGAAATCTCAATGTAATACCCGAAGATCTGATTGAACCGAATCTTCAGTGAGTTAATCCCCGTCCGTTTGCGCTCGCGCTCTTCCATGGCCGCGATGATCTGCTTGCTGTGCTGGCTGAGGTTGCGGAGTTCGTCCAGCTCGCCGTGATAGCCGCTGCGGATCATCCCGGGTTCGGTGGCCACGGCCGGCGGGTCGTCGGTAATGGCACGCTCGAGTCGCTCGCGGACGTCGGCGAGTTCGTCGAGCTCCTGGTGGAGATGACGAAGAAGCTCGCTGCCGCCCGCGGGTTGGGGTGTGAGGAAATTTTTGAGCACGGGAAGCTGGGTGAGAGATTTTCGCAATGCCACGAGTTCGCGGGGGGACGCGAGGCCAAGTGTAATGCGGCTGGTGAGGCGCTCCAGGTCGAGAATGCCTTTAAGCTCTTTGCGAATTTCGCCGCGGACGACAGTTTGTTGGACAAGGTGCGTGACCGCATCGAGGCGCGCATCGATCGCTTCCCGATCAATCAGTGGACGAAGCATCCAGGAGCGCAGGAGACGCGCACCCATCCCGGTAACCGTGACATCCAGCGCGGCGATCAGCGTGGTGGGGGCAGCCGCGCGAGCCGCTTCCTCGGTAAAGATGGGCGCAAGCAATTCGAGATTGCGGACGGACACGGGGTCAAGGACCAGAGCGTCGTGCTGTTCGTAGTAGCGGACGCGGTCGAGATGTTGCAGGGCTTCGGCGGTGGAGGACGCACTTTTGCTGGCGGTCTCGCTGCGGTCCGCACTATAGGCGGCGTTTTCGCGGAGATAGTGCACGATAGCGCCGGCCGCTGCGAGGGCCTGCAGATGATCGTCGAGGCCGAAGCCGGTAAGCTCGGCGACGCCAAATTGTTCGCGGAGGATGCGTTCGGCGTAGTCGCGCTGAAAAACCCAATCCTCAAGGCGGGATTCTACGCCGCCGGCGCCTTCGAGGAGCGAGGTCTTCGCCGTTTCAAAGAGCTGCTGGGGCCGGGGAAGCAGCGTTTCCCGCGGGTGAAGCAATTGCAACTCGTCGCGGAGCGCTTCATCGGCGCGAGGGCCGGAAAATTCCGTGGCTTGAAATTCTCCGGTGGAGAGATCGACGTACGCGAGTCCAATGGGCGAGCCCGAGGCGTGCCGGGCGACGGAGGCGAGAAAATTGTTTTCGCGGGCGTCGAGAACCGCGACATCGGTGGCCGTGCCGGGCGTGATCACGCGAACAACTTCGCGGCGGACAAGCTTTTTGCCTGGGCCGGGCTGCTCCATCTGGTCGCAGATGGCGATTTTGAATCCGGCGCGAATCAGGCGCGCGAGGTAGCCTTCGGCGGCGTGATACGGAACCCCGCACATGGGAATGGGCTGGCCTTTTTCACGATTGCGCGAAGTGAGCGTGATCTGCAGCTCGCGCGCGGCAATGATCGCGTCCTCGTAGAAAAGTTCGTAGAAATCACCGAGGCGGAAGAGTAACAAAGCGTGCGGGTAACGCGCCTTGATGGCGTGATACTGCTGCATCAGCGGTGTTGTCGGCTCGCTCATGCCATGTCGGCCATTCTCATTCGCGGATTTCCAGCTGCGTCATCAAAAAGGCGTAGTCGAGCGCGATCTCCCGGAGATAGTCGTAACGACCGGATGCGCCGCCGTGTCCCGCGCCCATGTTGGTTTTCAGAAGCAAAAGATTTGCATCGGTTTTCAGCGTGCGTAGCTTTGCCACATATTTTGCGGGCTCCCAGTACATCACCTGGCTGTCGTTCAGCCCCGTTTTCACGAGAATCGTCGGGTACGCCTTCCGCTGCAGATTGGTGTAGGGACAGTAGGATTTCATTTCAAAGTAGTCTTCTGCAATATGCGGATTGCCCCACTCTTCATATTCGCCCACAGTCAGCGGCAGCGAAGCGTCCAGCATGGTATTGAGAACATCCACGAAGGGGACGTGGCTGATGATGATGCGGAAAAGGTCGGGGCGCATGTTGGTCACGGCGCCCATGAGCAGTCCGCCGGCGCTGCCGCCTTCGATCACGAGCTTCCGCGGCGAAGTGAATCGCTGGGCGATGAGATGCTCCGCGGAAGCGACAAAATCGATGAAGGTATTGCGCTTCTGCTTCATGCGCCCGGCATCGTGCCAGGGCTTCCCAAGTTCACCGCCGCCGCGAATGTGGGCGACCGCAAAGATCACGCCGCGATTCAAGAGGCTCAGACGATTCGAACTGAAATGGACCGGCATGGAGATGCCGTAACTGCCGTAGCCGTAAAGGAGGAGCGGGGCGGAACCGTCGCGCGGCAGGTCGCGGCGATAGACGACTGAGAGAGGCACTTGCGTGCCGTCGGAAGCGGTTGCGTGCAGCCGCTCGCTGACATATTCCGCGGGATCGTAGCCGCCGAGAACCGGCTGCTGCTTGCGAAGGATGCGCTCGCGCGTGCGGACGTCGTAATCGAAGATGGAGCGAGGCGTCACAAAGGATTCGTATTGAAAGCGGACGTGCGTGCCGTCGAATTCCGGATTTTCACCGATGGACGCATTGTAAGCGGGCTCCGCGAATTCGATGCGGTGCGAGGCTTCGAGAAGTTTAGGAGCGGCAGAAGTCAAATCCACGATCCGGAGAAAGGGAAGACCGCCTTCGCGTTCGAACAGAACAAGATGCGTCTTGAAAACCTCGGCCGCTGCGAGCATGACTTCCGGCCGATTGGGGATGATTTCTTGCCAGGATTCGCGTCGTGAATCGGAAACGGGCGCGGACATCAGGCGAAATGTCCGGCCACCAGAATTCGTGCGGATATAAAACACGCCCCCCGCCGCATCGCCTGCAGAGCCCGGATGATGACCGACATAATATTCATGGTTATCTTCGCGCGGAGCGATGATTTGAAAATCGCCATGCGGCTGATCCGCACGGAGAACGCGGACTTCACTCGTTGTATGGCTCGCGATGGTGAGGAAAATAAAATGCTTGCTGCGAGAGCGTTCGACTTCCAGGCGAAACCGCTCGTCGGCTTCTTCGTAGAGCAAGAGATCCGATTCCGTGGAGCCGATCGCATGACGGTAGAGCCGGTGAGAGCGCTTGGTGGTTTCATCCTCGACGGTGTAGAAGAGCGTGCGGTTGTCAGCGGCCCACGCGACGCTCGTAACGCGCTCGATTTTCTCGGACAGTAGTGCGCCGCTGACCAAATCCTTCACATGCAGCATGTACTGGCGGTATCCGGTGGTGTCCAGCGAATAGGCCAGGAGGCGATCGTCATCGCTGACGTCCAACGAGCCGAGCGCCAAAAAGGAGTGGCCCGCGGCAAGCTGGTTCAAATCCAGCAAGAGCTCTTCCGGCGAACCCTCCGGCTCGCGCCGGCGGAAGTGGAGAGGATATTGCTTGCCCTCGTGCGTGCGGGTGAAATAGAGATAGGCGCGCAGGCGGTAGGGAACCGTGAGGTCGGTCTGCTGGATGCGGCCAAGCATTTCCTGATAGAGCTTTTCTTGAAGCTGCCCGGTAGGCTGCAGGATCGCGTCCGTGTAAGCGTTCTCGGCTTCCAGGTAGGCGATCACATCGGCATTTTCTTTTTGGCGAAGCCAAGCGTAGTGGTCGACGCGGCGATCGCCGTGTAAAACGTGTTCCACGGGTTCGCGCCGCGCTACCGGCGGCTGGGGGACGGCGTCTATTGTCGCGTCGTGTGACGAGGCTGCCGTCTCTGTTTTAGCGTCAGGATTCATTTGTCTCTTTAGTTCGAGCTCCGGAGATTCGCGTGCGCCGAGTATTCCTTTGCGTGCGTCCGCTATACTAGCGGAAGTCGACGGCGGGAGAAAGCAGCCGCCTCAGTAGCGAAAGCAGCAAGATGGCGCAAGAGACAGAAATCAAGCTGAAGATTGCCGACGTGCAAGCGTTTCACCGCGCCCTGAAGCGCATCGGCGCGCGCCCCGCTGGGAAGGGATCGGAGCGAGTCCACGAGGAAAATGTAATTTTCGATACGCCGGAAGGCGGACTGGCCAAGCACGGGCAGTTGCTCCGCATTCGAACGGAGTCGCCAAAGGTACATGGAAAGGCCAAAGCGAAGGATTCGAAACAACGTGTGGTTCTGACGTTCAAACAGCCGATCGCCGGGGCGGCTGCCGGAGCGGCCCGCCATCTGCGGCGCGGGCACTTTAAAGTCCGGGATGAAACGGAACTCGAAGTGAGCGATGCCGGCAATCTTACGCGAATCTTTGAAGGCCTGGGAATGAGCGGCTGGTTCCGTTATGAAAAGTATCGGTCCACCTTTCGGCTGCCAAATTCAAAAACGTGGGCCCGGGGCCTGCTGATCGAACTCGATGAAACGCCGATCGGGGCGTTTGTCGAGCTGGAAGGACCTGCAGAAGCGATCGATCGCGCCGCGATGGAGCTTGGATTTTCAAAAAATGACTATGTCCTGAAGAATTACCTGGTGCTGTACATGGAAGAATGCCGCCGAAAAGGGGAGCAGCCCACCCACATGCTTTTTCCCACGCAGAAAATGGCATCAAAGTAGTCCCGCGCAAAAAAAAATCACTCCAAGAGCCATTCTTTTCTTGACATTGCGTTGCGTGCAGTTTATCAATTCACGTGAGGCCCCAAGAATTGGGTGGGGTCGAAGACCACGGAGTGAATTCTCTCTCGATGAGTGCGAGGAGCGAAGTCGAACCTGGCCCTAGTAGGAAGGGGCTGGAGTGGAACCCAAAGTTGGTAGACAGTCTGGGTGTCCAGCAGATCTCGCGCGAGTTGCAGGCCATGGCTCGAGCGGTCGCGTGGGGAGGGTTCACTAGCGGCTAACGGTAAGTCCATATTTGTGAGGCACTTGCCCGCGGCCAACGTTCATCGGTGCGCGGGCTTTTTGTTGCCCGACAGGTGCGAATTCGCCGAGTGCGGTTTCAAGGAAGGCCAGTTCGTACGAGAAGGGGAAGTCTATGGAACTCTATGCCACGGAATTGATGGGATCAAAAGCTTACGACTCGGAAGGGAATTTCGTCGGGCGGGTGCGGGAGTTCTTCATCGAGCCGGCGGAGGCGCCGAATCGCGTATCGCATTACCTGCTCTCGCGCGGGAATTATCAGCCGCTGGTCGCCAAGCATAACCAAGTCGCATCGGTATCCGCAGGAAAGTTGAAACTGAACGTGGGGGAGCGCGCGTTGGAGCTGTACCGGCCGAACGAGTCCTGGCTGGCGGTGCAGAAGGATCTCATGGACCAGCAGATCATTGATACGGGGGGGCGGAAGGTCGTGCGCGTGAACGATGTGGACTTGGCAGAACTGCGGGCCAATGGGAACGTGGAGCTGCGGCTGACACAAGTGGACGTGGGACTGCCGGGGGCGGTGCGGCGGCTCCTCCAGGGCGTCGTGCCATCGGCTGTGATCCGCAGGCTGCAGAGCCGGCTGCCGCAGAAGTCCATCCGTTGGGAATTTGTGAACCTGATCGAACCGGACCCGCTGCGCCGAGTGAAGCTGCGCATTTCGCATGAGAAGCTTGAGGATCTGCACCCGGCCGACGTGGCGGAGATGATGGAGGATCTCTCCGCTGCCGAGCGGCAGGGAATCATCGCCTCGCTGGACGAAGAGACGGCCGCGGCGGTCCTTGCAGAACTGGACGAGCGGCTGACGACCCAAATCGTGGAGAAAATGGATCCGGGAAAGGCCGCAGACATCCTGGAGGAAATGGCGCCGGATGCTGCGGCGGATGTTCTGGCCGACTTGCCAAAGAAAACCTCCGAAGAAGTCCTGGATGAGATGCCGGGGCGGGAAGCGGATGAAGTGCGCGAACTGCTGGCATTCGACCCCGCCACGGCAGGCGGAATGATGAACCCGGATTTCGTGTTTGTGGGCGAGACTTCAGCGCGCGACGAAGTGCTGGAGTGGATGCGCGATCAGGAACTGAACCTGGACCAGCTCGACACCATTGTTTTGCTGGATGACAACGCACAATATTCCGGCACGGTGTCCGTGGCGCGGCTGCTTCTGGCAGCGCCGGACCAACGGATGGCCGAGCTAAAGATGGAACCGCTGCTCAGCCTGCCGGGAAACGCGGATGACAAGGAAGTGTTCGAGCTCTTCGACAAGTACAACTTGCGCATGCTGACGGTAATCGACGCGGAAAACCGGCCCATCGGCGCCATCACGGTGGACGACGTGGTGTCGCGGCTGGTGAAGGACTAGGAAAGGCTTTTGATCTGAACGATGAATTGGGGCGCCATCTCCGCGAGATTTGACCGCGTGCGCGCGGGCGATACGGACTTGCAGAAGAAAATCCGTGGCCTGCGCCGGCGGCTCACGCTGCTGCTCGCAGTGGTCGGCCCCGGGCTGATCACTTCCAATGTGGACAATGACGCAGGAGGAATATCTGTTTACACGCAAGCAGGAGCGAAATACGGCTATGCGCTGCTGTGGTCGCTCATACCGATGACGATTGCGCTGTACGTCACGGAAGAGATGTGCGCGCGCATGGGAGTGGTCACGGGGAAAGGGCTTTCGGATCTCATTCGCGAGGAGTTTGGATTTCGCTCGACTTTTTTTGTGATGATCGCCGGTTTCTTCGTGGATCTGGCCAACGTTGTGGCGGAGTTTGCCGGCGTCGCAGCGGCCATGCAGATTTTCGGCATCAACAAATATGTTTCTGTGCCCATAGCGGCGATGCTCGTGTGGATTTTGGTGATTCGAGGAACGTACCGGCAGGTGGAGGTCATTTTTCTGTTTGCCTGCGTCCTGTATCTGTCTTATGTATTTTCTGCGTTCCTGGCAAAGCCAGATTGGCTTATCGCTGCCAAGCACACGGTCTTTCCGAATCTTCAGTTCAATTCGGGATACCTGATCATGCTGACCGGCCTTGTCGGGACCACGATTGCCCCGTGGCAGTTTTTTTATCTGCAGGCGGGGTTTGTCGAGAAAAAGGTCGGTCCCCGCCAATATCCGCAAGCGCGCGCCGATGTCCTCTTTGGCAGCGTGACCTGCATGATGATCGTTTTCTTTATCATCGTCTGCACCGCAGCGACGTTGTACACCACCGGGCATCGCGACATTACCGACGCCGGGCAGGCAGCGCAGGCGCTCATACCCCTTGCGGGGAAGGGCGCGGGCGTCCTGTTTGCGTTCGGTTTGCTCAATGCTTCGCTCTTCGCGGCTTCCATCCTGCCGCTGTCCACGGCGCACGTGATTTGCGAAGGTCTCGGTTTTGAGGCGGGGCTGGACCGCAAATTCAAGGAAGCTCCGATATTCTACTGGCTCTACACCGTTCTTATTGTCGTGGGCGCGGGAGTGGTCCTGCTGCCCAATGCGCCGCTGTGGAAGATTTTGATCTTTTCCCAGGTGGGCAACGGAGTCTGGCTGCCCGTGGTGGTCATTTTCATATTGTTGCTCGTCAACCGGCGCGACTTGATGGGAGAGTACGTCAACACCACAACGTTTAACGTCGTTGCCTGGGTCACGGCCATCGCCATGATCGCGCTGACCCTGGTGCTAACCTACACCGCCATTTTTCAACAAGGTACGCCCCCGGCGCCCTAATGCTGAACACGGCACCGCAGCGTTGCGCTGTGGCGGAAGCGTATGTTAACTTTACGGCGTAAAGAAGAATTGGATTCAAAGACGAATACACGCCGTGACGCTGACGAAATCACATAAAACCCTGCACCTCGCCACGCCGACTGAGCTTGGGCCGGTGACCGCGGAAGAATCGCGGCTGCTCGAAAAACTTGATTTGGCGCGGCTGCCGAGGCACGTGGCCGTAATCATGGACGGGAACGGGCGCTGGGCGCAGAAACGCCACCTGCCGAGGATTGCCGGGCATCGCGCGGGAACGCGGTCGGCCCGCACTACCATCGAGACTTGCGCACGCTTGAAAATTGAGGCGCTGACACTCTATGCCTTCTCGGTGGAGAATTGGCGGCGACCCAAGGCCGAGATCGATTTCCTGATGCAGCTCTTGCGCGAATACCTCCGCAAGGAGATGCCGCTCCTCCAGAAAAACAATATCCGGATGCGGTTTCTCGGCCGCATCGAAGAGCTTCCCGCAGGCGTGCAGAACGATGTGCGGGACGCCATGGAAAAAACCGCAGGGAACAAAGGCATGGTGCTGTGCGTGGCGCTGAATTACGGGGGGCGCGCGGAAATTGTGGATGCCATGAACGCGATTCTCGCGGAACAGAATGGCCACGGAGCGCCGGACAAAGTGACGGAGGCGCAGCTTTCGAGCCATTTGTATACGGATGGCTTGCCCGATCCCGATTTGCTGATCCGGACCAGCGGCGAGATGCGCGTCAGTAATTTTTTGCTCTGGCAGATTGCGTATGCGGAGATTTTCGTGACCGAAACGCTGTGGCCGGATTTCAATCGAGCGCAATTGCTGGAGGCCTTGCTCGAATTTCAAAAGCGCGAGCGCCGGTATGGCGGCATCCGCGAAGGCGAACCTTCCGACGAAAAGCCCGTGCGCGCGGCGGGTCATTGACCCGGTTTTCTTGCGAAGTAGACAAGCGTCCAAACGTTAAGCCGCTGAAACATCTCAGGCGGTCCGTGTCAGGGATGCGGCCGGTCTGTACCCCGTTGACCATAACACCCC
>JBARRT010000161.1:0-15630 GCA_049644365.1 Candidatus Acidiferrum sp.
ACTTCAAACCCGGCGGTACCTGTATGTCGTCTGCAAATCTATCTGTGATCGCGTTTCTCGGTCTGGTGGTGTGGAGGTTTGGGTTCGCTGGCCTGCGGTGCAGGCCTTGGCTTAGAGCAATTGCCCCACAGGAGCAGCCACACAACGACGTTTTAGAGGAGGCCCTCCACATCTCAGACCCGGGAGGTGTGGCAGTAATTACGGGCAATCGCTTTGATAGCAGTTCGGATGGCCTGGACTCCCTTGACCGAAAGGATCACGCGAAAACCAATCTGCGCCGCATCGTTGCCCTCACCGGCGCCACGCAAATGGGCAATCGCTATGTCCTGGATGTCGGCACAACTAGATTCCATGTGCGCGATAGATATGTCGGGAGGATGCGAGACGTGACGGACCCCAAATGCATATACGAGGAAACGTGCTTTTATTCAGCGCACACAGAAATACCGAAATCCGAGCATATTGCTACGGCGCTGCTGCAGCTCACGAACAATCCAGAGCTGTTTGACAAGTGGGCCGCTCAGAGCGGGGCGTTTAAGGCCGATGGCCAGGCCTTCAGCCCCGCGCAGTGATCCACCTGCGATGAGAATGCAAACCAAATGCACGCCCGCCCAGCGCGCAGCAGAATACCTGAAGCGCGTCGCTGCGCTCACTGGAGCCGAGCAAGTTCGTGGTGATAGTTACTGGCTGAGAGCCGGGCGCAGGCACTTCCTAGTGGACTCTAAATTCGTACGTCTTATCTCCCGCCGCGGCCAATCGACGTGCTTTTCTGTTGCAGCGGGCCCAGACATGCCGGGCGCAGAAGCGGTAGCGTCTGCATTGCTGCAACTGAAGAACAACCCAAGACTGTTTGAAAAGTGGAGAGAACTACAGGGATATACGTTCAAGGCGAATGGGAAGATGTTCAGGAATAAATATCTACTAAATAGGGATGACACCTGAAACGTTGCGGCGCCGGCTCTATATGTCTGCCGTGCTGTCCCTAGGGGGTCCGATGTGGAGTAACAAAAAACCGGAAACGCCGCAAGCTGCGGACCCAGAGCCGAAAAATGTGCAAATAAATCAGCCGCCAAAGCCCGCTCCGACGTCTTGGGAGGGAACAACCAAGATGAACAAGGATGTGATGCGTCCAGCGGGAGCGGGAGCGAAAGCGCACCTCGGATCGAGCCTGCATGTGAAAGGTGAAATCTCTGGCAACGAAGACGTGTACATTGACGGAACGGTCGGAGGACTGGTCCCGAAGGTGACGATCGGAGCCACAGCAAAGTTGACAGCCGACGTCATTGCTGGCGAGCTGATCGTGTACCGAAGGATGAAGAGTAATGTCCGTGGGAAAGGCAAGATCGAGATCAAAAAGGACGGTTCGGTGAACGGAGATATGACGACGGCGCAGATCATCATCGAAGACAGAGCATACTTCAGGAGCTCGATCGAGATCGAGAAGAACGAGGAAAAGGAAGGTGACAAAAACGTGTTCTCGCGGACGGCATCTGCAACGGCTTCGCCGCCGGCGGGCACGGGGCGGTTAGGGCCAGGACTCACGAAGAGCAGTGCGGTGGGCAGTTACTTCCAAGCTGGAATCCCAGCATTATCTTTCTCCTTATCCAGTAGGAGCGTCTGCGTATCCCTCTTTCGACGAAGGTATCGCCTTGTGTCAAGCCCAGCCAACTCTGTCAGTGGCCTGACAAGGGGGGAAACCTTTGTCGGAACAAAAGTATGACCCGGTCCGCCAGCTCATCAACATGGGCAAGGAGCACGGCTACCTCTTATACGATGAGGTGAACAACATGCTCCCGGCCAAGGTGCAATCATGGGAGCAGATCGACGACCTGCTTTCCACCTTTGAGCGCTACGGGATCGACCTCTTCGAAGATGTCGCCAGCGCCAAGGCCGCGCGCGCCGCCGCCGAAGCCGCCGAGCCCGGTGAGGCCAAACCCCAGGAAGAAGGAACGGTTGAGGAAGTCGAGCTTGACCTGACGCCGGGCACACTGGAGAAGACGAAGGACCCGGTGCGCATGTACTTGCGCGAGATGGGCAGCGTGCCGCTGCTGACGCGCGAAGGCGAGGTGGCCATCGCCAAGCGCATCGAGCGCGGGCAAATGGTGGTCTTCAAGACCATCTCGCGCTCGCCCATCGTGATTAAGGAGCTGCTGGCTGTCGGCGAGGAGCTCCGGAAAGACACCCGGTCGATCAAGGAAATCGTCGAGTTCGACGAGGAAAAGCTGACGGACGAGAGGATTGAAAGCAAGACCCGGCAGGCCCTCCGCGTCATCGATAAGATCGAGAAGCTCCACCAGACGGCGTTTAAGCAAGCCGCCAAGCTCGAAAATACCGCGAAATCCAAGAAGGGCGCTTACCTGCGGGCCAAGTACGCGCTTGCGCGGACCCGTATCCAGGTGTCGCAGCTCGTTCGCTCGATCGACTTCCAACCGTTAGAAAAGAAGCGGCTGATCGACGAGATCCGCCACACCGTCGAGCGGCTCCATTCACTCGAGCGCGAGGTCGACCGACTTGAGCGCCGCGGCGCCGCCAAGGGCGAGACCGCCAGGGCAGCGCGCAAGGAACTGCGCTCGCGCCGGTCGGAACTGAAACAGATCGGAATCTCGAGCGAGGTCGGCTTTACCGAATTCAAGCGCACACTGCAACACATCTTGTGCGGCGAGGCCGAAGCCGAACAGGCGGAAAAGGAGCTGACAGAGGCCAACCTGCGCTTGGTCGCCTCAATCGCCAAGAAATACACCAAGCGCGGCCTGGAGTTCCTCGACCTGATCCAAGAGGGCAACATCGGCCTGATGAAGAGTGTTGACAAATTCGAATGGCGTCGCGGCTATAAGTTCTCCACCTACGCCACCTGGTGGATCCGCCAGGCCATCACCCGCGCTATCGCCGACCAGGCCCGCACCATCCGAATCCCCGTTCATATGATCGAATCGATCAACAAGCTGATCCGCACCAGCCGCCAGCTGGTGGGGGAGCTTGGCCGCAACCCCACCTCGGAAGAAATCGCCATGCGCATGTATATCCCCGTCGACAGGGTGCGCAAGATCTTGAAAATCGCGCAGCTGCCCATCTCACTCGAAACGCCCATCGGCGGGGAGGAAGATTCCCACCTCGGCGACTTCATCGCGGACAAGGCGGTGGTCTCGCCTTCCGACGAGGTCATCAATTTGAACCTGAAGGAGCAAACCGCGTCAGTATTGAAGACGCTCACCCCGCGCGAGGAAAAGATCATCAAGATGCGCTTCGGGCTGGAAGACGGCAGGCCGCACACGCTCGAAGAAGTGGGACAGACGTTCGCCCTCACCCGCGAGCGCATCCGCCAGATCGAAGTCAAGGCGTTCCGCAAGCTGCGGCACCCCTCCTGCTCGCGCAAGCTCCGCGTCTTCCTCGAACCCCCTTCGCGAAATTAGCTCCAGACCGCCGCTCCGCTCGAATCTTGAAAGGCGAAACTCGAACCTAAAGGAACCCGAACTCGGGGTGAACTGGGCGCGCCTCTCCATGCCAGAAATGGATTTTTGTTGCCGCCATCGCCCCAGCCCATCTGAGCCGTAGTCTTTTATATTGCTAAGGAAACGCTGACTTGCTTTGGCGACCATCGTCACGTCCGCTCTCAACTGAGGGGTGCCAATTGACGTCAGCAGGTCGGGCGTCTAGGATCTTCGTGAACAAGGGTTTGCGATGGGGAGGGAGCTATGCTCCAGTACAATTTCCTCTGCCAAGCCTGCAAGAAAGAATTCTCAAAAATCCTGACACTTTCGGAGCATGAGAAGGGCGGGATCGTTTGCCCGCACTGCAAAAGCAAGGACGTGGAGCAGCGGTGGGCAGCCTTCTACGCAGTGACCTCGAAGAAGGGCTAGTAAGGTGAGCCTCTGGAACAACTTCGCATGAGGGCTCGAGAAGCTCCGCTGAAAGAAAAAGGAGGCCATGAGGGGATGGCCGCGGGTGGGCGCTACGCCGTGGCGGAGCGCGGATTATGGACGAGCTCCGCACTCACACTCACGAGTGCCCGTGCTGCGGTTGAAATGGGAGTGTGGAGAGGCGAACTATCAGGATGAATGTCCGTATCCAACCAGAACTCTTTGCACAAAATGCTGGGCGCAAGAAGTCTCAAAACATGCCCCTCTATCTGAAGAAAAGAAGTGAGTATAGACTCGGAGTGGGGAGATCCTCCGCGCGGGAGTTGGCCGGTGGCGTACATCATTGCTGAACCTTGCATTGGAACCAAGGACACAGCCTGCGTGGACGTGTGCCCGGTGGATTGTATCCATCCCGCGAAAGGCCGCACTTATGACGATGGCCGACCGACGTTCGAAGAAGTGCCTCAATTGTACATCGATCCCACTGAGTGCATTGATTGCGGCGCCTGTGTGCCGGTCTGTCCAGTGACGGCCATTTTCGTGATGGATGATCTCCCGGAGAAGTGGCACGCGTACATCGAGATCAATAAGAATTACGTTGACGGCGGTAAGTTCCAACAGGGCAAGTATCAAAAAGCAAGTAGCTGACGGCCGTCTCGGCAGAACACCTGGCACGGATGAGTACGCTGCGCGAAATCATTCATGAAAACGTTCGCGAGGGCGAACTCTACGAAAAGCTCGACCGCTACTGGGTACGGTGTTTTGCCTGCGGGCACTGTTGCAAGATTCCAGACGGCCAGCCTGGGGTCTGCAAGGTTCGCTACAACCGGAGTGGAACCCTGTATGTGCCCTGGGGCTATGTCGGCGGCATCCAATGCGACCCGATAGAGAAAAAACCCTTCTTCCATGTTCATCCAGGGGCACTGGCTTACAGCTTCGGAATGCTCGGCTGTGATTTGCACTGCGCCTACTGCCAGAATTGGGTGACCTCGCAGGCCCTGCGCGATCCCGCCGCCGCAGTTGGCCCGATGCGCGTCACGCCCGCAGAACTTGTTCACGACGCGCTCCGCCAGGGAGGCAGGGTCGTCGTCAGCACGTATAACGAGCCGCTGATCACGAGTGAATGGGCCGTGGTTGTCTTTAAGGAAGCGCGCGCGGCCGAATTGGTGACTGGCTTCGTTTCCAACGGAAACGGCACCCCACAGGTCCTCGAATATCTGCGGCCATGGGTGGATCTTTACAAGGTGGACCTGAAGAGTTTCGATGACCGCCACTATCGTCAGCTCGGCGGTCGGTTACAGCCCATCCTGGATACGATTCGTCTCTTGCATGACATAGGCTTCTGGCTGGAAATCGTTACGCTGGTGATTCCCGGGTTCAACGACTCCGACGACGAACTGACTCGGCTGGCCCGGTTCTTGGCGGGCGTGTCGCCGGATATTCCTTGGCATGTGACTGCGTTTCACAAAGACTACAAAATGACCGATCCAGAGAACACCAGCGCGGAGACTTTGGTACGCGCGGCGGAGATTGGAAAGAAAGCGGGACTCCGCTACGTTTACGCAGGGAACCTGCCGGGCCAGGTGGGCGATCTGGAAAACACGTGCTGCCCCAATTGTAAAACTCTGTTGATCGAGCGCTTTGGCTATTTGATTCTCGGCTACCACCTGACGCCAAACGGGTGTTGCCCATCATGCGGGAGCAGCATCCCCGGGAAATGGGCGTCGGCGTTTCAGGGCCAGATCACCGCGCGCCCCTTTGTGCCGCGCACCTGCACCCGATCAGATTTGCTTGTGCTGAACTCCTAACAAGCCACGCCATTTCTTGGTTCTCGTGGGCAGGACACATGTGGGCCGCAAGAAGGAACCAAAAAGACCGCCACTGGAAGGCAGTCTTCGTCCGAACGGCGCGATAGCTGTGCTTCGTGCCATGGTGGTAGGCGAACAGGCGTTCTGTTTCTCTGTTGACGCCGCCACATTCTCAATCGGCCAATGCGCAGGAGAGAGAAAGCGCGTCATTCTTCTACTCAACTTTATGCCTCACGAAAATGGAGAGGGTCCCTGAGGTTCTGCAATTCCCGGTAATAATAGAGTGAAGTAGGGCGTTTTCCGTTGAATCTTAGTTTCTTTAGAAACTCCATTTCTTCCTTGGTGGCAGTCCCGCTTAGGGAACTATTATTGAGGAATTCTTTTAGCCCTGGCTCTTCCTCTGGTTGGCCAGGTTCCTTTTCAACAAACTCAAATTTCTTAGGGTGCCCTGGGGCGAGTCTGTGGTTCAAAACAATTTCCATGCCAAAATTCTTGAGGTTGATATCCCAGGATTCGATTAGCGGATCCAGGAAGGACATGCAGTTCTCAACGGACACGTTGAATACATCCGTCTCCAGGAACTCGAGAATGCTGACTCGCATCGCTTCATAGCTACGGCCCCTGAGTCGCGCCACCGAGTGGAGCCAGGTTTTACTTTCCAATTCGTCTTTGGCGACCCTTTTGACCACGTCCAAGAGCTTCTGTGTGGCGAGGCGTTCGAGTTCGCCGAACGGCTGCTTCTCAAAAATCGCACGTATTTGTTTTTCTTTGGCGGGTGCGCACTTGCGGAGAATCAACTCTCGAACTTCTTTAAACAAGGGCTTGGGTGGGTCCCCCAGGTTCCTCTTCAATTCTTCCTTGCGCTGGTGCTCAGCCAGCTTCGCAAGCTTGCCGCTGGGGAGTTTCAAGAATTTTCCCATCTTGTCGTAAATGTCTGTTCGGCCAGGCGCGGGGGGCAGTTTCTTCCGAGTCAGCAGCTGGGAAATGTAGGACTCCGTCACTTCGGCGGCAGCAGCTAGATCTCTTTGCTCGAGGCCTAATTCTTCCAATCGGTGTTTGATCACCAGGCAGACATCCACAGGCCCCTCCGCGGGATTAACCTCACTTGGTTAATCACTAAAAATAATCTCAGATTCGGCTTGACAGGTCAAGGTAATTAACCTATGTTGGTTAAGATACTGAGGGAGTCTTCAGGTCTCCTGAACCAATGGAGGTTATCTGAATCGCCCCCTTGGCAAAGACCACCAAGGAGAGTGACATGTTTACACGCAGAGTTTCCATGCATCTGAAGCCCAATAGCGTTGCGGAGTTTACCCAGACGCTCGAGAAGGACATCCTCCCCCTGCTTCGAAAACAGAAAGGATTCCAGGACGAAATCACGTTCGTTGGTTCGACAGGAACAGAAGCGTTCGGAATCAGCTTCTGGGACACAGCAGAGAACGCGGAAGCTTACAACCGCGGAACGTATCCAGAAGTAACAAAGATCCTGGCGAGAGTGGTTGAGGGTACACCCCAGGTTGAAACCTATGAGGTTGCAAACTCGACCTTCCACAAGATCGCCGTTGCCGTAGCGGCCTGACGCAGGCAAGTCTTTTCGTTCGGAGGGGGCGCGCCAAGTCCGCCCCCACAAGTCCGGCGAGGGAACTCGAAGAAGAAATGAGGTTGCCAATGGTCAGGAGAATCATCCAGTGGGTCCCCATTGATGGAACTCGATGGAGAAACGAGTTTGTCAATGGTCACGAAAATCATGGAATGGGTCTGCATTTCGGCGTTGCTCCTGGCGGTGACATGCCGCCCCTTCGCAAGTTATCAAGTACCGCTCGACTTTGTGGTTTGTGTGGGCTCCCTCATGGGGGTCCTGGCTTTATTCTTCATCAAACACGAAATGGAGACCCACTTTGACGTCGACAACCGATCTAACCCCGCCGAGGCGAGTCACTGTAAAACTGCGAGCGTGACGGTCCTGAGCGCCCCTGCAAACGCTGTACGGCTGGTGAAATTATTCGAGAATTGCGGATGACGCTGGAAAACAAACCAGTCAGTGTCCCTCCAACGAAAAACGAGATGCGGAAGGGGGCTTAAATTGAGTCCAACGGAAGCATTTAACCGTCGGCTCGCTGCTGCCGGACAATGCGCCACGATAGGCGTCGAGGAGAGAGCCCAAAATGCCAGACACCATCAAAACGGGCACCATCCTTATCAAGGAGGGCACACTTTTGCCGGAATCCCTGCGATTCGAGAGTGAGTCCTGTGCACTTGGCTGGAGATTAGTCCAAAATCTCGATGGCTACGAGTTGGGTCGAAAGATCCACGAAGCGGGTTGGACCTTCTTCTGGCTGGCTGGTGAAATCGGAGCGACGGTCTTCGGTTTTGACGAACAAAAGATGCTCCGCAGGGCAGTCGAGCAAATCTTGGCGAACCTGGAGTCGGCGGAATTTAATTCCCTGGAAATCATGCGACTGGCCTCAGAGGCCTCGAAACGTTTCCTGGGCGTGCGCTATGTGACTGTCTCCGCCCAGTCACGACATATCCAGGAAAGCGCGTTTCTTTTTGGTGCCAAGGACCCTCCGGTGATGGACCGCGCACGATCGGCTGCCGCTTGAACCAAGGCATAGGGCTCACGAGGGGCAACGAACTGAGTCAGGAAGAAATGATCGCACTGATTAAAGTGGAAAGGATTCTGAATCTTTAAGGTTTCGTAGGAGACGTTTCAAATGAAAATCATACGCAGCGTAGGCATTTCCCTCGTTATGATCCTGCTTTCAGCCCCCTTAATTCAGGGGCAGGATCTTTCCAAGTATCGGGGCTTTTCGCTGGGAATGAGTTTGCCCGAACTATCAAACCAAGTTCACCTGAGACCACTCCAGACAAAGCTGATCCAAAAGCACCCATCGGTAATTCAAGAATTGACGTGTTGGCCGAGCAGCTCTTCTGACTATTCGCTCCAAGCAGATTCGGTTCGGCAGATTTTCTTCAGCTTCTACAATGGCGAGCTCTTCAGGATTTTGGTGACTTATGATCGGGACGCAACACATGGGTTAACTGCCGAGGACATGGTACAAGCCATCTCGACAAACTACGGAACTGCAACGAGGCCTGCTGGCGAGATCAGCTTCCCAACGAACGAACTGTATAGGTCGACACAAAAGGTCATCGCCCGCTGGGAAGATTCGCAGTACTCGATAAATCTTGTCCGTTCTAGATTCCTGAACTCCTTTGCGCTTGTCATGTTTTCGAAAGGGCTGGATGCACAAGCCGATGCTGCGATTGCCAAATCCATAAAGCTAGAGGGGCAAGAGGATCCGCAGAAAGAAATCGACCGCCAGAAAAAAGAGGCCGATGACCTCGAAGCAGCGCGACAGAAGAACCGGAAGATTTTTCGCCCATAGGTGCTGGTCCAGAGTCAGAGCGAGCTTACTGTTCGAATCTATAGAATGGATTAAGCGGAGGTTAAAGAAATGACTGTGAATATCACTCCCCTGCATGACCGCGTGCTTGTGCGGAGGCTGGAAGAGAAGGAAACCGCGAAGGGTGGGATCATCATCCCCGATACTGCTAAAGAAAAACCTCAAGAAGGCGAAGTAATGGCCATCGGAGCCGGCAAGATGGAGAAGGGCCATCGTGTCCCCCTCGACGTGAAGGTGGGTGACCGGATCTTGTTCGGCAAATACATCGGCAACGACATCAAGATCGACGACCAGGAGTATTTGATCCTCCGCGAGGAGGAAATCCTGGTGAAGGTTAGCGGAATCGCCAAAGCGGCATCGGGCAAGAAGTAGTTTTCGGTTCCAGAGATCTTGGACTGGAGCATGAGCTTCGATCACCCAGGAGGGTGAGATCTAATGGCAAAACAAATTGTAACTGGTGAGAACTCACGTCAGGCGATCTTGCGCGGCGTCAACATTCTGGCTGACGCGGTAAAGATCACGCTCGGCCCGAAGGGGCGCAACGCGGTAATCGAGAAGAAGTTTGGCGCTCCGGTCATCACCAAAGACGGCGTGACCGTGGCAAAGGAGATCGAGCTGCAGGATCCGCTCGAGAACATGGGTGCACAGATGGTGCGCGAGGTGGCGTCCAAGACCTCGGATGTAGCTGGCGATGGCACCACCACAGCGACCGTGCTGGCCCAAGCTATCTTCCGTGAGGGTGTGCGAACGGTTGCCGCAGGCGCAAGCCCGATGGCACTCAAGCGCGGCATCGATAAGGCCGTTGAAGTTGCCGTGGGAGAGATCAAGAGGTTCTCCCGCGAGGTGAAGGGCGACATGATCGCTCAGGTTGGCACCATCAGTGCCAACACCGACAAGCAGGTGGGCAGCATCATCGCCGAAGCCATGAAGAAGGTCGGCAAGGACGGCGTTATCACCGTCGAGGAATCGAAAACGATGGAGACCACGCTCGAAGTGGTCGAAGGCATGCAGTTCGACCGCGGGTATCTCTCGCCGTATTTCGTCACCGACCCGGACCGTATGGAATGCGTGCTGGAGGACGCGTACATCCTTATCTACGAGAAGAAGATCAGCTCGATGAAGGACCTGCTGCCTTTGCTCGAACAGACAGCCAAGATGAGCAAGCCGCTGCTGATCATTGCTGAAGACGTTGAGGGCGAAGCGCTGGCGACCCTGGTGGTGAACAAGCTGCGCGGCACGCTGCAGTGCGCTGCCGTCAAGGCTCCTGGCTTTGGCGACCGCCGCAAGGCCATGCTTGAGGACATTGCCATTCTCACCGGTGGGAAGGCCATCACCGAGGACCTCGGCATAAAGCTCGAGAACGTGAAGATTGAGGACCTGGGCCGCGCCAAGAAAGTGACCATCGACAAGGACAACACCACAATCGTCGCGGGCGCCGGCAAGGCCAGCGAGATCGAAGGCCGCATCAAGCAACTTCGTGTGCAGGTCGAAGAGACCACGTCGGATTACGACAAGGAAAAACTCCAGGAGCGCCTAGCCAAGCTGGTCGGCGGGGTCGCGGTAATCAAGGTGGGCGCGGCAACCGAGACGGAGCTAAAGGAGAAAAAGGCTCGCGTCGAGGACGCCATGCACGCCACTCGTGCGGCGGTGGAGGAAGGCATTGTCTCGGGCGGCGGTACTGCTCTTCTGCGCTGCCGGCCGGCCCTCGAGAAACTAAAGCTCCACGACGATGAGGCCATCGGTGTGAACATCGTAAAGCGCGCGCTCGAAGAACCCTTGCGCCAGATCGCCGAGAACGCAGGCCACGAAGGCGCGCTGGTCGTAGGACGCGTGCGCGAATCGAAGGATGAAAACTTCGGCTTCAACGCAGAGACTGGTGAGTTCGGCGACTTGGTCAAGGCCGGTGTGATTGATCCAGCTAAGGTCACACGTCTCGCACTCCAGAACGCGGCGTCCATCGTCTCACTGATGCTGACAACCGAAGTCCTGATAGCCGACGCCAAGGGAGAGGAAAAGATGGCCGCAGTTGGTGCAGGCGGCGGCATGGGAGGAGCGTACTAAATCCTGTTCTATTTGCACCGCGGGTTGCGCGGAGCTGAAAAGTGAACACAATCATGCGGCATTTCGATCGCTTGGGAATGCGGGTTTCTAGCTCGTGCGAGCTTACGTGATCAAGCCAGCGGACGACTAGTCAGCTAGTCTTCCATGTGCCCGAACCCGGCGCGATCAATGAGGCCGATCCACGGCACCCCAGATTTTCGGCGGCTCTCCCGGCAGCGGCTTCGGCTCTTCATCTTCTCGTTCTTTGAAAGCCCCCGGCGGTGGCAAGAACACTGTATCCCGATCCTTCGTCTGGCCTTTCCCCATTAGCCTTTGTGCCAACGGGTTCCAACATTCGGAGCAGATGTCGTATTCCTTGCCCTCAATTTCCTTCTGCAGACAAATCTTTGCTTCGCCGCAGAGATCGCAAATAATCATGGATTCCCTCCTTGAAACTCGTTGCAACCGTTCTTGATTCTTGTGCGTAGCGTACACGGAAAACTGCAGGCGGTCCTCAAACGGGGTTCCTGACAAGTGATTTTCAAATATCGAGTACCCCGACTTACCGTCCACTGACACGCGGAGAGACTTCCATAGGAATAGAAAACCCTCTAGTGTCTTCGCCCTTCTAGTTCATACACATCAGTTAAATCCAGAACCGACGCTTTCTCTTCGTTGAGTCCTTCGCTGAGTAGCGGCGAAGCAGATGGAGCTGGATGGACATACCATTTGCCGTCTCTGTCCTTGATGACCAAGGTCCGATTCATTGCGCGCTCCCCGTTGTGAAGGTAGAGGCCAATGTCAACGAACATGATGTCCTCAAAACCGTAACCTGCATAACCGTAGGAAACAGGACCGGATTTACTGAGGTGCCGCGCCGCGAAAACCTTTCCAATGCTTTTCGGCCCTTGCGGGGACGGCTCCTTCTTGGCGGCTTCTGTCTTCATACTTTTGACAGTCTCCTGAAGGAATTTCGCATATACCTCCGGTCCATTGCCGCCCGCGTAAAGCCTGATGGACGTGGTGGAGAAAAGCTTTTCATCCCGATTGATGAAAGACCGTGCCAGGTCGCAGGCTGCGCCCTCAGGTGTCTCGTGGCCACTGGGAAGACCATCTGCCGCCACTTTTAGTTTTGGTTTGGTCGTCTGCCTTCCAGCAGCACCGCACAACAGTAGAGGAAATATGCAAAAAACAAGAGCTATCAGCAATGGCCAAGAATGAGACTGTGGCTTTTTCACGTGCACGGGCCTCGTTTATCTTCGGGAAACACAGCTGCCCATTCAAACCCTCGCTGTCCTCCCACGTCCTACGGGCAGTCGCAGCACTAACCGGACATTGTTATGCAATCAAGTGATCGCTGGCCTAGGCAAATGTCCGGCAAGGTTTTCCTGGCTTGCACAATTTCGCGCTCGTCAAAGTGCACGTTCACTCCGAATGAGCCGCCCCTAGAGCAGGCGGCGCGGCGGGTCCACGCACCCTTATGGCTTCCCCGTTGACTTCTCGGACTTCCGATGAGCTTCTTGCGACCACTGAGAAGCTCTATTCGAATATTCCAACGCTTGTTTGGAAAGCTCGTGTCCGGTCTGGTGATCTTCTTTCCCGTGGTGCGCGGCGGCAGCACGGTGCGCGTGTGCGGCGAGTTCGTGGTATTCGGCAGCTCTTTGGTGCGACTCATTTGGCATAGTGTTTCCCATCCCGGTGCCCGCTCCAACTTACAGAAATTCCCTGCGAGTTTCAGCGGCTTACGTTACGGGTCCTTCTTTTCGACTCGTAAGGGTTGTGAGTAGCGTGCAGTCGCAGTTCCGTGGTTCACATCGTCGCGCTGGCAGCAGCAGCTTGGTCAAAGATATTCACCGCCTTATCCGCCTCCGCGACCCCGAAGATCAGGAACGTTGCATTGGTGCCAGGCTCCACTCCGCAGTACCCGTAATCGATGTTGATTCCCGCTTCGCCGAGTCGCGACGCGGCTCGCGCCAGCTCCCCTGGACGATGAATGAGTTTCACCTGCGCGACCTTAGTCTCGGTGTAGTCCGCCCTTCGGCCATCGAGGATCGTTCTGGCCGCTGGCGGAAACTCCAACACGAGGTGGACAGAGCTTTTGCCCTTCTCAAGAGGGAACGATTGAAACGCGAGAATCTTGACGTTTTGATCGGCGAGAGCCTGGCAGAGTTTTCCAAGCGTTCCGGGCCGGTCTTCTAAGCGGATTGTAAACTCCTTGGTGACTGGCATGGCAGGAACCTCCTTACGATGTACCTCGGGGACGGGCTGGCCGGTTCCTGCAAGATTCAGCGTTGGCTCGAATCCTACTCCTGCGAGGCGGGCACATCAAGGCGCCGCCGCTCAGCTGCGACGGAGGTCGCTTCTACGTGTAGCCAACTTTACGGCCAGTTGGTTTCAGACCATCCCGATGGCCCCTTCCACGCACTTTCCTGTTTGGGCGTTTATCGGGTACGGTCCTGATTGCTGGTGCCAAGGGCTGTTGCTTGAATCGCCTTGAATCGCCTGATTCACCGCATGAAGAATGAAGAACGTGGTATGTTCGGAGCCAGATTGCGGATTTCCTCTGCGCTCCCTAGAAAACGGGTCTGGAGCATCGTTGCTTGTCCGGTTCAGCAACGAAGGAGCGGCTTCTAACTGGAGAAGAACTGATGCGGATTCTGCTTTACAACCCCGATAATGGGGTCACACGTAATTTCATGCCGCATCTTTGGATGTTTCTCCTCCAGGCACTGACTCCCTCTGGTCATGAAGTACTGTTGATTGATGGCAACGCACAACCACTGGATGAAGGCGGCATCGCGCGATTCGTACGGGAACAAGGCGTAGGACTTGTCGGGATCGGCGCTATGACCCGGATGATAGCAAAGGCGTACCGCATGGCCGATGCGATCCGCGCCATTGGTGTGCCGGTCGTAATGGGTGGGCCTCACGTCACGGAGGAGGCCGACGAGGCCCTCGGTCGAAGCGGCGGGCCACGCCATGCGGACGCGGTGGCTCTCGGTGAAGCCGATGAAACTTGGCCAAAGATTGTCGCGGATGCCGCATGCGGCCAACTCAAGGATATCTACGCTCCGATGGATGCGTTTGGACAGGAAAGTAAGCCCAATCTCAAGCAATATCCGCCGATTCCGTGGGACAAAATAAATCTCGATCAGTTTAATTTGGTTCCAAAGATGGCGACGCGCACGCTCCAGCGTATCGGTGAGGGCTGGGGCACATTTCGCATCATTCCAGTGGAGTCGGGGCGTGGCTGTCCTTATGGCTGCGAGTTCTGCACAGTAACCGGATTTTTTGGCGATTCCATCCGCTTTCGCACCAACGAAAGCGTTGTGAATGAGCTGCTCCTCTTGAAAGCTCGGGCGAAAAGCGAAGGCGGCCAGATCGCCGTCTTCTTCATCGACGATAATTTCGCCATCAACATCAAACGCACGAAATCCCTACTGCGCGACATTATCGCCGCGGGCGCTCAAGTCCACTGGGTCGCTCAGATCAGCGCCAATCTCTTGCGCGACGAGGAACTCGTCGACCTCATTGCCGCCTCCGGCGGCAAGTGGGTCTTCATAGGCATGGAGTCTATTGATCCTACAAACCTTGCCGACGTAAACAAGGGGTTCAATAAGCCGGGTGAATATGCAGCCGTCCTCGAGAGGCTCGCCCTGCGCAACGTTTACGCCATCACTTCCTTTATTTTCGGCATGGACAACGACACCGTAGGGGTCGCAGAGCGCACACTTCAGGAGATTCGCACGTGGCCGGCAGGTTTGCCCATCTTTGGCTTACTCACGCCTTTGCCCGCGACGCCGCTTTACAAAAGGCTAGCCGCCGCCGGGCGACTGACGCGCCCGAAGCACTGGCAGGAGTTCATCCCGTTTGAGATGGCGCACACGCCGCTGAAGATGACCATCGCAGAAGCTCATGCCGAGGTGAAAGCCGGGTGGACTCATTCGTACAGCCCGGAAGCTATGGCTCAAGCTGTCGATTCGCTCAAGGACAAGCCGTTGGGCTATCGGATAAACATTTTCATCGCCCGAATGTGTTTCCGAGGAATCTATTTCCCCCAAATGGGTCCTTTGTCGTGGCTGAAATTGATTTATCAGAATCGCCGTACCATTTCGAGCCTCGTCAAGGAGGGTTTTTCCACTTGGCGCGGCCAGCAGACACGAACCGCTGAGCTAGCGCCTGGTTCCGCTGCCTTGGCCGGCAAGTAGAGGGCAAGTCGGCATCGATCTCTTACTCAAGTACTTCCAGATCACTGTTGGTAACCGGGCTTACCACCGCATATCTCGGATTGTTGGTCGGAAGGGGATTTATCGACGTCCATGACCACCGTGAATTCTCTTCGTCTCAATCGCCTCAACCGCGGAAAGCTTCCGCTCTACGTGTGGTTCTGTGCGCGGGGTGCCTGAATGCAGCAAACAACACTCCCCGGCAGCGACACCGCAGGTGGGACACGGGACGGATGACAACTGTTCTGGCGTCAGGTCGCTCATGCGCATCCCCATAGGGTACGATAAAACA
>JBARRT010000162.1:0-13049 GCA_049644365.1 Candidatus Acidiferrum sp.
ACGCTACACTGCACGCCATGTCCGGTAGCGAGCTGTCCCGCGTACGAACCGAACTCCGGCTCCTTCTTCCCGAGCCTATCAAGCAAGACTGCTCGCGTCGAGAGGCGCCGACATTGTTATGCAATCATGTGACCCACTATCGATGGTAAGTTGCGAGGGAAGGACCCAGGCAGTGGATTCAGTGCTGCGAAGAGAGAGTGCGGAGCGAGGCGAGGGCTGGGGCGGAGTTCAGGTGCGCAGGGAACCCGCGAATGAAGGTTTTCATGGAGGGATGCCAAAAGCCGTTGAAGCCAAAAAAATACATCTCGTTCAGGGCTTGCTCGGCGGGCCATTTTTCGAGGGCCATGCGATAGGTGGCGACGAAGATGCCGGTGCGATCATTGCCGAAGCGGCAGTGCACAAAAATTTTCTCTTTGGGATCATTGTGGAAGAGAGAAAGGAATTGAACCACCTGCTCATCCGTTGGCGAGGACCATCCACTGACGGGAATATGGACGAAACGCATGCCCAGGGACTCAACCTGCTGGCGTTCCCAGGCGATCCTCCCGGCGTCTTCTCCGCGAAGGTCGACCACCGCAGTGACGCCGAGTCTCTTGAGTTCGGCCAAGCCTTGTGATTTGGGCTGCCCGCCGCGATAAAGGTAATCATTGATTCTGCCGGCATTGGGAATGCCGGGGACGCGAAGTTTGTCTCCGTAAGCGGAACGCATGACGGAAGGAGGAAAAGACTGCGGATGGGCCTGCGCGGAAAGGGGACGAGGCAAGAAAGAGGAACAAACGAGAGCGAGAACAAGGGAATAGCGTTTCATTTTGGATAGGATGCAAAAATTGTAGCGCGAGATGGAAAGAAGTGAAAAGCGTTGAAGCGACGGCGGTTACGCGGAAAGAGCACCACTACAAATAGACACAGTACGTAAGCGTCAACCACATTTTGCGTTTTTCTCTTGACAGGAAATTTACATACGTTGATACTGCGATTCCAGATTCGGGGGGACGTGGAAGCGCCAGACGGACTGAGTCGGGGAACCTGTACAGTCCGTGGGGAGCAGCGAAACCAACCCGGGCCCTAAGCGAAAAAACCGAGCGCGAAGTACATGCTCCGCGCCCGCATTTGAGGCGCGGCACCTGCTGTGAGGCTGTGTGCGACCCACCGGCCAGCGGCAGAGCATTGGCGTTTTGCACAGTTACAAAAGTGCAGCCGCCATTTGGTCACTCGAAAGTGCGATCGCCATGCGATCGGCTTTTTTTTCGCTGGCTGCTTTCACGAACTGCTCGAATCGAGTCGCGTTGGCTTTAGCCCAGACCCTAAAGCGATACGCGGCGCCTCTGCCGGACGCAGAGGTGTAAAATAGAAGGGTTCCCCCGCGAGTGGGAGCCCCAAGGCGCGGAGGGACGGATGGCGACCGTGAAGCATGCACTGGGCGGGAAATTCCCTGCTACGGAAACGGCTGTAGAAAAGACAGCGAGAGAGGCGGGGACAGGTCTGTTCTTCCAGCGGTACTTCACCGACGGGAAGAAGTCTCCCTTCGACGCGGTGGAATGGGAAAAGCGCACCGCGCTGATCGGAAACGAAAAGGGCGTGACGATCTTCCGCCAGGAAGACGTGGAAGTGCCGAAGAGCTGGTCGCAGACAGCGACGAACATCGTCACCAGCAAATATTTCCACGGCAAGCCTGGGAGCGCTCAGCGCGAAGGTTCGGTGCGGCAATTGATCAGCCGTGTGGCCAGCACGATTGTGCGCTGGGGCGAACAGGGAGGATATTTCGCCGATTCCGCCTCGCGGGACGCCTTCCGTGACGAGCTGATCCACCTGCTGGTCGAACAGAAAATGGCCTTCAATTCGCCCGTGTGGTTCAACGTGGGCGTGCAGCCGAAGCCGCAGTGCTCGGCGTGCTTCATCAATTCGGTCAACGACAGCATGGAATCGATCATGGGGCTGACGCGGACCGAGGGGATGCTCTTTAAGTGGGGCTCGGGCACGGGCACGAATTTTTCGACGCTGCGGGGAAGCAAGGAAACGCTGAGCGGCGGCGGGATCGCGTCGGGGCCGGTGAGTTTCATGAAGGGTTTCGATGCCTTCGCGGGCGTAATCAAGAGCGGCGGCAAGACGCGGCGCGCGGCGAAGATGGTGATCCTGAACATCGATCACCCGGACATCGTGGAGTTCATCGAATGCAAGATGAAAGAAGAGCGCAAAGCACACGTGCTGATCGAGCAGGGTTATGACAGCTCGATTGATGGCGACGCGTACAGCTCGATTTTCTTCCAGAACGCGAATCACTCGGTGCGCGTGACGGACGAGTTCATGCGCGCGGTAGTGGATGACAAGGATTGGTGGACGAAGAACGTTATTGACGGACAGCCGAACGAAAAGCTGCGGGCGCGCGACTTGATGATGAAGATTTCGGATTCGACCTGGCGCTGCGGCGATCCGGGAATGCAGTACGACACGACCATCAACCGGTGGCACACGTCGAAGAACACGGCGCGGATCAATGCTTCGAATCCGTGCTCGGAATATATGTTCCTGGACGATACGGCGTGCAACCTGGCTTCGCTGAACCTGATGAAGTTCGTGAATGCCAGCGGGCAGTTTGACGTGCCGGCGTTCAAGCACGCGGTGGACGTGACCATCACGGCGCAGGAAATCCTGGTGGATAACGCGAGCTATCCGACGGACAAGATCGGCAAAAACTCACATGAGTTCCGGCCGCTGGGACTTGGCTATGCGAACTTGGGCGCGCTGCTGATGTCCATGGCGCTGCCCTACGATTCCGAGGAAGGGCGCGACATGTCCGGCGCCGTCACGGCGCTGATGTGCGGCGAAGCGTACGCTCAATCTTCGCGGATCGCGGAGCGTATGGGACCGTTTCCGGGCTACGAAGTGAACCGCGAACCCATGCTGGACGTGATCCGCATGCACCGCGAGGCGATGCGCGGGATCGAGCCGGAGCACGTGCAGCCGGAACTGTTCATGGCGGCGCAGGAATCGTGGGACACGGCGCTGACGCACGGCGAAAAGTTCGGCTTCAAGAATTCGCAAGTAACGGTGCTGGCGCCGACAGGCACGATCGGCTTCATGATGGACTGCGACACCACAGGCATCGAACCGGACCTGGCGCTGGTGAAGTACAAGAAGCTGGTGGGCGGCGGGCTGATCAAGATCGTGAACAACACCGTGCCGCAGGCGCTGATGAAGCTGGGCTACACGCCGGAACAGACCAGCGAAATTGTTTCGCACATTGACCAGAAGGGGACCGTAGAGGGCGCGCCGCACTTCAAGGCGGAGCACTTGCCGGTGTTCGATTGTTCGCTGGCGACCGCCGGAGGCCGTTCGATTTCCTGGACGGGTCACGTGAAGATGATGGCGGCGGCGCAGCCGTTTCTTTCGGGCGCGATTTCGAAGACCATCAACATGCCGGAGGAATCGACCATCGAAGACATCATGAACGCGTACATCGAGTCGTGGAAGGTGGGGCTGAAGGCCGTGGCCATCTACCGCGACAATTCGAAGCGTTCGCAGCCGCTTAACGCGGGCGGCAACAAGAAAGAAGAAAAGCAAGCAGTACCCGCGGCCATGGCGGAACCCATGCAACGTGAACTCTTTGCGCGGCAGCAGCGCGAAAAGATGCCGGTGGAGCGCGCGTCGGTGACGCACAAGTTCAGCGTCGGCGGACACGAAGGCTACATCACCGTCGGCATGTACGAAGACGGGCGTCCGGGCGAGATCTTTATCAAGATGTCCAAGGAAGGCTCGACGCTTTCCGGCGTAATGGACGGACTGGCGCTGACGATTTCGCTGGGCTTGCAGTACGGCGTGCCGCTGAAAGTGTTCGTGGACAAGCTGTTGAACACGCGGTTTGAACCGTCGGGCATCACGGCGAATCCGAACATCCGTTTTGTCTCCTCAGTGCTGGATTACATCGCGCGGTGGCTGGGCGGACGATTCATCTCCATGGATTATCTAAAGCTGAACGGTGCAGCGACGGCAGAGACTTCGACGGCCGCGGTTGCTCCGGCTGCGGCGCTTCCTGCGATGAACAACGTATCGCTGGATGCAATGCAGGCAGCGTTGTCCGCGTCCAAGCTGACCAACGCGCACGAAGGCGCGCCGACGTGCAGCGAGTGCGGCATGCTGATGGTGCCGAACGGCGCATGCTACAAGTGTGAAAACTGCGGCAGCACGAGCGGCTGCAGTTGAGGCGCAAAGGACAGGTGAGAGCACACACACGATGAGCGCGCTCCCCTCTGGCTCTGCAGCAGCGGCACGCCTCGCCCCGGCCAAACCCAAAACCAACGGGTTTCTGCACATTGTGAGACACGGTGCGGGACCACAATCCATTTATATCGTGAAATACCACCGCCTGGATCGCGCCGCCGCGGAGGCAAAACCGGTGCTGGCGGAAGGGTCGCAGGCGCTGATCGAACTGCTCGAGCGAATCGGGGTGGACTTTCGCCTCGCTGAAGTGCGCGGCGCGCTGGAAGATATTCTTCGGCTCGGCTCAGCCAATATCCCGGATCTGTGGCTCAGCGACGAGGAGATGCTCGAGAAGGGCCTCGTCGAGGGCTAGGATCAAGAATCGTTGACGAGAAAAGGCCGGGACCGTTCGCCTCTGGCCTTTTCTTATGATCAAGACTGATGGATTAGTTCTTGGGTTCGAAAAAAGCTACCTCGAACTCCCATTTCCTCTCTGCGTTCGCTAATTGTGGGATGTCCGGCATCGCAGGAAATTGTGCCGCTTTTGCGTAGCTCTTGGCATCCTCCACAAACTCACCATCGCCCGACAACACCTTGACTTTGGAAACGTGGCCATCGCGTTCGACTTGATTTGCAATTGCACAACCCCGAGGATTCCGCCACCCTTTTGGTCGTGTTGAAACGCCATCCCCTGCACGGTCCTGCCGTGAATTGTGGCCGGCGGCAGGGACATGGGCCCGCGAAACGGCGTTAGTTTCTCCGCCCAAAACGGATAGGTGCCGCCAATAATTCGGAAGCGGCCATTCGCGTAGGCAAAGGAACTGACCCAAGAGGGAGGCATGGATCCCGAAGTGGCGGAAGGTGTCAGACGAAAGTTCTGAAGAGTAACTGAGTGCAGAGGACGTGGAAGGAGAGATTCGAAGCCAGAGTCGGAAGGAGGCGCGGGCATCTGGGATGGATCAACTTTGATTGCGAATGCGGGTGCATCGACGTTATGACCCAGCACCCACGAAATATGACCCAGGTGACCGTCCCGAACCTTTGGATAGTCTTGAGTCAGTTGCGCGACATGTTGGGCAGCGAAATTTGCCTCAAACCAAGTGCTTGCCTTCGGCAGGGCAAACGCATCGAGCGCAATATTCCACGTAGCCTGATCGTGCATCTTCCCGACGCGAACTAGTTCATCAACTTGGGCCTGAAAGCCTGCAACGGAATTTGGGACGTCAGCGGGGACATAGGCGTTCGCGGTCGCCGGCGGATTCTGCGCCTTGGCAGAAGGGGAAAAGAGTAGCAAGAGGGAGAAAACGAAAAAAGAACACACGCCGAATCGTCGCATCGCGTACTCCTTGAGGCAAAAGGAAGCGGCGAGAAGCTTATCACACCGTCAGCGACGGGTAAGGCAAAGCCTGCTCCCAAAGGCGAGTGTGCGCTGCCCTTATCGGGGCCGTGGACGAAGAGGCGGGCGCGCGGTGAGGGAGCGGGGACGCATGCGGAAGCGCGGGCCAAGCGGCGGGGGAACGTTGCGAAGGTAGTCGCCGCAGCAGGGGCAGTGGCCGTCGTTGGGAGTGGGAGCGGTGATATCGGCGCGCATCCATTGGCCGCGGGCTTCGCAAAGCGGATTGATGCACTGCACGGTGAAACCGGGCATGTATTGCATTGAGTCTCCCTCAGAGGCCGCAAGCTCAGGTCGATTCGTGCACGGCTGGAGCGGTCGCACAAGAAAAACCGGAGCTCCCCTAGTTGGCCAAATCCCGCGGCATGCTCTGCCTCGACTCCGGACAGGGCAGATTCCGATGCAAGATCCAAAGGTCGTCAGGGCCGCGCGGGAACTAAGCAACTGATGGGGCGAATTCTGCCGCGAGAGCGCTGTGGTGTCAAGAGAAAAGCCTACAAGATATTGTGGTAAGGTTGCGGGGGAGTGAAGGGCCTTTATTTGGGAAGCTGACAAGTGACTCGTGACTCGTGACTGGTGGAAGAGAGAAGGGCTCGAAAAAGAGCGCGGGCGCGGATCGGCAAGGAAATCGAGGGGACTCTCTTTACGTATTAAGAAGTGAGGGTGGTGCGGCTCGATTCTTGTACATGAGCCGCAAGACGGAGGGGAAAATGCCAACGACAACTAGATTTGATCTGGGCGGCGGAGGATTGCCGGGAATGCCGAGTTTCACCGGCGCGGGAAAGAGATTATTGCAGCTTGCGATTGTGGTGCTGGTGATCATCCTGTTGATGGCGAGCACGACCTCGATTCCAACCGGAAACGTGGGCGTGTTGACGCTGTTCGGGCGCGTGACCGGCGAGACGCTGCCCGAGGGAATCCATCTGGTTAATCCGCTGAAATCCGTGCAGAAACTTTCCGTTCAGACGCAATCGGTGAAAGAGAGCGCCAACGTTCCTTCGAATGAGGGGCTCATTCTTGCGCTGGACACTTCGCTGCTTTTCCGGTTGGACAAGGACAAGGCCGCGTACGTTTACCAGACCGTCGGCGATAATTACGCGGAGAAAATTGTGGAGCCGACACTGCGGGCAGCGATCCGCGCCTCCACGTCGGCGCACTCCGCGAATGCGCTCTACACCAATGCACGTGAACTGGTGCAGCAGCAGATTCAGGACGAGTTGAAGGCACAACTCGCGCCGCGCGGCGTGATCGTCGAAAACGTGCTTTTGCGCGACGTGCAATTGCCGGCGATGCTCAAAGGCTCGATCGAGGCCAAGCAGCAGGCCGAGCAGGACGCGTTACGGATGAGCTTCATTTTGCAAAAAGAGAAGCAAGAGGCGGAACGCAAGCGCATCGAAGCGCAGGGCATCGCGGACTTCCAGAAGATTGTGGCCGCGGGGATCAGCCCGCAGCTGCTCGAATGGAAAGGCATCGAGGCCACGGAGAAACTGGCGGCGAGCTCGAATGCCAAAATTGTGATCATCGGGAATCCCAAGAACGGGCTCCCGCTGGTGCTGGAGCCGAGGTAAACGAAGCGGGGAGAGAGAGGCCATAGCGGGGGCCTGAAAGAAGTACGAAGATTTTCGTTGACAATACGAAGGTCTTCGTAATAGCCTCTCCGCATGAGCCAGGAAACTCCACAGAAACCGACGGCTTCGGAGCTCGAAATACTTCGCGTCTTGTGGGCGCGAGGCCCTTCCACGGTGCGCGAGGTTTACGAGGCGCTGCGCGAGCAAAAGTCGCTCGGATACACCACAGTTCTGAAACTCCTGCAAATAATGACGGCAAAAGGGACGGTACGCAGAAACGAAGAGCAGCGTGCCCACGTCTACGAAGCTTGTCAGCCGGCGGAGGAGACGAAGCGGCAGCTCGTGGGGGACGTGCTACACCGGGTTTTCGAAGGCTCCGCAAGCGAATTGATGATTCATGCGCTGGAGGGCCGGCGAACGTCCAAGAAAGAATTGGACGAGCTGCGCCGCCTGCTGGATGAGTATGAAGGGAGAACGCGATGACGAACTTCGCGCATTGGATTTCGCCGGAGCTGATGCGGACGCTCGGTTGGACCCTGCTGCACTTCATCTGGCAGGGCGCGGCGCTGGCAGCGCTGTTTGCCGTCGCGATGGCGGCTTGCCGGAGTGCGGCGGCATGTTACGCGCTGGCTGTCGGTGCGCTGGCACTGATGATGGCTTCTCCGGTGATTACCTTCGTGTGGCTGCAACGCGAAACCATTCCGGCCGTGCGGTCCGGGGCGCAAGGTTCTTTGCCGTGGGCTGGGAAGGCGGCACAACACGCCGTCGTCGCAGCAGTTTCCGGCGCCCCGGCCGCTGCGTCTCTAAGCGCACAACCGACCGCCATGCTCTGGCTCGTGGAGTTGTGGTTCCTTGGCGTCCTAGTCTTGAGCTTGAGAACTGCGGGCGGTTTGCTGTTGATCGAAAGAATGCGGCGGAAAGAAATCAAGCCGATCGTGCAAGAACTGCATGCAAGGTGTATGGCTCTGCAACGGAAGATGGGGCTCGATCGCGTCATCCGGTATTGCGAATGCCACCACTTGGATGCCCCGGCGGTTCTCGGGTGGTTCCGGCCGGTAGTGCTGCTGCCGATGCGGGCGCTGACCGGCATGGACGAACAACAGATCGAAGCGGTGATCGCCCACGAGCTGGCGCACATCCGCCGGCTGGATTGCTTCGTGAACCTCTTCCAGATCGCCGTCGAGACGCTGCTGTTCTATCACCCGGCCGTCTGGTGGGTGAGCCAGCGGGTTCGCGCCGAACGCGAGAACTGCTGCGACGACGAAGCGATTTCGATTTGCGGCGACGCGGTGGTTTACGCGCGCGCCCTCACGCTGATGGAAGAATGGCGGACGGCTCCAGCCTTGATGATGGCGGCGAATCGCAGCCCGCTGGCGGAGCGCGTCGTCCGACTACTCGGATTGAATGGAGCTGCAGCTACAGGGAGGACACGTATGGCGGGACTGGGAGTGAGTGCTGTTTGCCTGACCGGAGCGTTGCTGGCCGGGAACGCATTTCTGGGCGTTGCGCATGCGTCTTTGGGGACCAGCTCCTCGGCAAGAGAGCTCCAAGAAAGCAGTAGCATCATCATCGTCAAGCCTGAGCCTGTTTCGGCGAAGGAACGCGCCACGCAGGCCGCCAAGCCTGGCGGAAAAGCCGAGCCCGCGCCGAAGCCGCAAACCAACAATGACAAAAATCCGGCAGCGGCCCATGACGACAACAAGAAACAATCTTATCTGGATGCTATGGAAGCCGCGGGGTTCAAGAACCTGGATGTGGACGAGATCATCGCGATGAAGGTCCAGGGCGTCACGCCGGAATACATCAAAGCCATTCACGATTTGGGATTGCAACCAAGCGCGGAGGAAATCGTCGGGATGAAAGTCCAGGGTGTTACGCCAGAATACATTCGAGACATGAGGACAGTAGCGCAGAATCTTTCGATCGACGAGCTGATCGGAATGAAGGTTCAAGGCGTCACCATTCAATACGTGCGCGAGATGCGCGAGTTGGGGTTGCAACCGGGCGCTGACGAAATTGTGGGAATGAAGGTGCAAGGAGTAACGCCCGAATACGTCAAGGAGCTGCGAGCCACCGGACTCAATCCCGATGTGGATGAGATCGTCGGAATGAAAGTTCAGGGTGTCACCGCAGAGTACGTGAAAACACTCCAGTCTGCCGGATTCAAGAACCTGAGCTGCGACGAAGTTATCAGCGCCAAGGTGATGGGAATCAATTCTGAATTCATCGAGAAAGCGCGCAAGCATGGATTCCAGAATTTGACGCTGGACAAGCTGATTTCACTGAAGCACGCCGATATTTTCTGAGTTGCGCGAGAGACGCGAGAAAGAGTGCGTTCCATGAACTACAAACGAGCTTTCGGTCTGGTTCTCATCGTCGCAGGGATTGCGTTTAGCGTCGTCAGCACGATTCACGGCCAATCGCAGGGTGGCGACTGGACGATTCACCGTTCCGACATCCCGGGGAAGGTCGAGTTTTCCTTGATGGACTCCCGCGCGGGGCGGCACTTTCACTACAGCTCGGATTGGCCTGCAAATGAGTTTTCAAGTTTAGATTTTGCGAAGGCCGGGCGGCAGGAAGTTCATTTTTCAATCGCGCGCGACGCCGGAAAATTCGAATGCGAAGGATATCTAAATAATGGCGAGGGAGCGGGCCTGTTTCACTTCCTGGCGGATCCGAAGTATCTGCAGGAGATGAAATCGCTCGGATTCGAAGGGATTGATGCAGACAAGCAACTGGCGATGGCGATTCATGATGTCAGCCTGAAATTCACCCGGGAGATTAAATCCAAGAACCTGCAAGGGCTGGACACGGACAAACTCATCGCGTTCAAGATTCATGGAGTAACACCCGAATTCATCGAAGGCATTCGTGCAGCGGGATTAAATGCCTCCGACAGCGACAAGCTGATCGCGTTCCGCATTCATGGCGTTTCACCGGCGTTTGTTTCGGAGATCCGGTCGGCGGGCCTGAACCTTTCGGATAGCGATAAATTCATCGCCTTTCGAATCCACGGCGTATCTCCGGAAATGATTCGCAGCCTTAAACAGGCCGGTTACACCCCGGACACGGACAAACTCATCGCCATGCGGATTCACGGCGCGACGCCGGAATGGGTCGAGCAGCTAAAGAAAGAAGGCTACGATCATCTGGATCTGGACAAGCTGATTGCGTTCCGCATTCACGGCGTTTCGCCTGAGTTTATCGGCCAGCTTCAGAAGCTGGGTTATTCGCATCCTGCCCCGGATCAACTGGTAGCCATGCGCATTCATGGAGTGACGCCCGACTTCATCACCCATCTGCAAGCGCGCGGCATGAAGAACCTTACGATCGATCAACTCGTCAGCCTGCGGATTCACGGGATCGATTAGTCTTTTTGGCCATATGAAATCACGAGAAAGATTCGACTGACTGTGAGAGTTGATACCGGGTTGGATTCGCCCGCTCAGACTCCGCCTTGAACTGGACAAGCCTGAAGGCAGGAATCGAATCGACAGAAACTAAGACTTGGGTGGCGCCGTTGTGGAGTTGCCTTGCGGCTGTAATTCCGCGAGGCGTGCCTTCAGGCGGTCGAGTTCTTGCTGCTTGTCGGTGATCTGTTGCTTGAGCGCGTCTAATTTGGCCTTCCCGGCGGTGTCGTGCACGTAATCAGGATTCGAAAAGTAGGTATCCTGCTGCAAGGCTTGTTCCCGCTTCGCAAGATCGACGTCGCTCTGGGCCTGCTTGATCTGCTCCTTTAACGCAGCGAGTTCCTTGGCAAGTTTTTCATCTTCGGGAGCCTTCTTTTCGTTCTGAGCTGCGGAGAATGGCGCATTTGCAGGAGCCGGCTGGGCCGGCGTTTCCGTGGTGCCCGGCATTCTGAGCTGCTCCGCGGCGGCACTCTGCACATCGCCCTTCTTTACTTCCAGAGTTTCGTCAGTGACGACTTTCGCGGGCTTCTCGGAGTTCTTCTTCTGGGCGCGCGCGCGGCGGGCGGCCTCCGCTACGGAATCCTGGGATTGCGCGAACGCGGCCACGGGAAGCAACGCCGAAGCCAAGACAATGGAAACGGCCAGACGTAAGGAAATCAAGCGCGACATGATGCAACTCCTCATGGAGAGCGGAATTGGGTCAATTCTCAAGATACGCCGCCGAAATGGGAATGACAATCCCAAGCCGCCGACGCGTGCCAATCAGACAACTTAATAGCTAGTCGGCCTGTTTGACATAGCGCCTGAAGCCGCCGCTTCCCTGAACCTCGTTTCCGGATTGTTTCCGAGTAGCCGGCCACTCGCGAGCAATCAGCGCTTTGCCAGCGCTCGTGCTTTCCTTGGCAGCAGCAAGACGAGTGTCGCTGAAACAAACAAAAAAACTCCGGCAAGAGCCAAGCCGCGGTAGAGGTTCCCCGTTCTCATCGCGATCGCCCCGATCATGAACGGTCCGACAAGCCCACCGAGGTTTCCGACGGAATTAATTAAGGCGATGCCGGCTGCTGCCGAGAATCCTGTCAGAAACTCGCTGGGCAATGCCCAAAATGGCCCCATAGCACCGTAAACACCGATCGCCACGAAAGACAACAGCACGACAGTAAGGAATGCTGAATGAGCTGCGCCCAGCAGCACCAGAGCCACCCCTCCCGCGAGGGCCGGAATCGCTGCATGATATCTGCGCTCCGCGGTGCGGTCGGAGCTGTGGGAGATGAAGATCATCCCTGCGAGGCCCACTAGGTACGGAATCGGCAGAAAGAGTCCGACCATGGTATTGGAATAGAGACTGGAGAGTGATTTCACCAGCTGCGGTGCCCAAGAGATCAGCGTGTACGAACCGAACATCATCCCAAAGTAAATCAAGACCAGATGCCACACGCGACCGCTTGCCAAAGCCTGGAGCGCTGAGTATCGGCGGTGCTCCAATTTTTGTTGTTCTTCGCGTCCCAATTCCGCTCGAATCCATTCCTTCTCATCGGTTGCGAGGAACTTTGCTTCTCCCGGGCGGTTGGGGAGCAGAAAGTAGGTGAGGAAGCCGAAGACTATGGCGGGGATTCCCTCCAAGATCAGGAGCCAGCGCCAACTGCTGACGCCGAGCCAGTACACATGATCGAGGATGAGGCCTGAAAGCGGGGCCCCCAGGATGCTGGTAACAGGGTTGGCCGCTATCAAAAGCGCAAGCGCGCGCGCCTGTTCGCGTTGGGGAAACCAGTAGGTCAGGTACAAGGCCATTCCGGGGAAATAACCTGCTTCAGCCAGGCCCAGAAGAAAGCGAACAATGTAGAGCTGGTGGATAGTGTGCACAAAGCCAGTCATCGTGGCTAGGATTCCCCAAGTAATCAAAATGCGCGCAATCCAGACGCGAGCTCCGATTTTGTGGAGCAGCAGATTGCTGGGAATTTCAAAGAGGAAATAGCCGAAAAAGAAAATCCCAAAGAGTAATCCGTACTGCTGGCCGGTGATGGCCAGCTCTTTGTTCATCGTCAACGCCGCAAACCCAATGTTGATCCGGTCAAGAAAGCAAACGACGAAAAGAAGGAAGATAAAGGGGAGAATCCTGATCCGCACTTTATGGATTGTTCTCGCCTCGATGGACACGGCCCGAGCGGCTGATTCGGTGGCCAAGGTTCACCTCGGTGTGAGACTTCCCCGGCCGGAAGGTTTTGTAAGCGGTCGCGGCTGGCCGAAGATATACAAAGGTTCGGGAAACTCTATGCCTCGAAGCTGGACCCGTCAAGTAACACCCTGTGGCCTTGTTTGCAGCCGTTTAGAGACTGACTCTGGATTGTTCCTGGATCACGCTAGTGCTTTATCGGACGCGCGTTTGGCGAAGTCTTGAGACAGGCACGATGCTCTTCGCGCGTTCGATAAAGCCGTTAGAAGGAAGCCGCCCGTGGTTGCGGCGGACGCGGGCCCTATGGAGAT
>JBARRT010000163.1:0-24083 GCA_049644365.1 Candidatus Acidiferrum sp.
CTTTGACGATGCTGTACGGGTTTCTGTTTCGCCAAGCATCGAGCTCACTTCGATACGCGCCAAGATGCTCTTCGCCACGCCCCAGCTTGGCTTCGACGGAACCTAGGTCAAGTGACATCGAAGCAATGTAGCACAGTTTGGTTAGCCAAGTATATTATCGCCCTCGCAAGTGTTCATTCCAAAGGGCTTACAAGAAACTTAAGTCCTTTAGAATCCGCACTTACAAAAAACATAGGGGGAGGGGGTGTTATTGTTAACTAGGAGTCTCCAAGAGGAATTCTATCCCGAGGAGTTTCGCGACGCGGGAACTCTCTTGAAATCTGATGGGGATCCCCTACTTCCTTTGCTTCCCATTTTCGTTGCATTGCGCCCTTACAACTCCATGGAGTACAGTGACCCTCAGACCATGAACTACGGGACCCTTCCCTCGCGCCTCCTGACCGTCATCGACAAGCTGCCGAACCCGCGCGCCCAGATGGTTCGCCGCGACGGCCGGTGGGAGCCCATCTCCTCTCAGGAATTTCTCCGCCGCGTCGCCGGTCTTTCCACCGCCTTCGTGGAACTCGGCGTCAAGCCCGGCGATCGCGTTGGTCTTTTCTCCGCGAATCGTCCCGAATGGCACACCGCGGACTTTGCCATCACTGGCGCCGGCGGCGTCACCGTTCCCGTCTACTTCCACGAGTCCCCGGACCGGATGACCTACATTCTGAGGCATTGTGGCGCCAAAGTTGTATTCGTCGCGGGCGCGGCACAATTGCAAAAGCTTCTTGCCGTTCGCAAGGAACTTCCCGAACTCGAACAAATCATCGTCGCGGATGCCGGTCCGGAGGTTCCCACCGAATGCCTGCGCTACGAAACCCTCATCGCCGGTGCAAGCGCCGCCGCCGTTTCCTCCTACCGTTTGCGTGCCTCTCACGTTCTTACTGGTCAGCTCGCCTCTCTCATCTACACTTCCGGCACAACCGGCGAGCCCAAGGGCGTCATGCTCACGCACAGTAATTTCTGCTCAAACGTTACCGATCTGGGCGACGACTTCCGCCTGGATCCCAAAAATGACGTAGCGCTCTCCTTTCTCCCGCTCGCTCACGTCTATGGCCGCACGCTCGACTACATCTACATCTTCCAGGGCGCTGCCCTCGCCTACGTAGAATCGATTGATGCTGTCGCCCAGGCTCTTCTGGAGGTTCGTCCCACGGTAACCGCCGCCGTTCCGCGCTTCTTCGAAAAAATCTACGCGCGTCTGGTCGAGCAAGGCTCCCGGAACACTGGCATGAAGCGAAAGATTTTTGATTGGGCGATGAAAATTGCGCAGCGTGCCACGCCTTGGCGCACCACCGGAGCGCACGCCAGCGCCGCACTGAAGCTTCAATGGAAGCTGGCCGATAGGTTGGTCTACAAAAAAATCCGGCTCGGCACCGGCGGCCGCTTGCGCATCATCTCTTCCGGCGGCGCGCCCCTTTCCAAAGCGCTCGCCGAATTCTTTTGGACTGTCGGCATCCCCATCTATCAAGGCTATGGCCTGACGGAAACTTCGCCAATCGTTTCGAGTAACTACCCGCACAATCGCATTGGCAGTTCCGGCAAGCCCATCGCCAACGTGCAGGTTCGCATCGCGGAAGACGGCGAGATTCTCGTCAAAGGTCCTTGCGTCATGCAGGGTTATTACAAGAATCCGGAAGCCACCACCGAAGTGCTCAGCGACGACGGCTGGTTCCGCACCGGCGACATCGGCTACCTGGATAAGGACAACTATCTCAACATCACCGATCGCAAAAAAGATTTGCTGAAAACCGCCGCGGGCAAATTCGTCGCTCCGCAGCCCATTGAAAACGCCCTCAAAACCAGCCCGTACATTCTCAACGCCATGGTCGTCGGCGATAAGCGCAAATTCATCGTGGCCCTGATCGTCCCGAATCCCGTGACCGTCTCAGCCAAGCTAGCCGAGCAGGGAATCAAGTTTGCCAGCAATCAAGAGATGGTCGCCCACCCCGCGGTGCACGCCCTGATCTGTGCCGAAGTCAAGCGCCTCACCGTGCATCTCGCGCAATACGAAACCATCAAGCGCTTCGCTTTGCTCCCCGAAGATTTCACTTTCGACAACGGCAGCCTCACCTTCACGCTCAAGCTCAAGCGCCGCGTCGTCGAACAGCAGTACAGCGCCGTCATCGAATCACTCTACGCCGACGTCGCCGAACCCCGTCCGATCCTTCAGGATTGACCGCGGTTCTTGAGATTTCCACGAAACATTTTATTGCTCCCATACATCTAACCCGGTGAACGATAAATTTGGAATTACACAGGAGGGAATACACCATGGCCAAGACAGCAACTGCAGCAGTTCGCATGTACAAGAGCAGCGTCGGTGAGATCGAGGCAAACCGGCAAGCCATTGTTGCGCTTCTGAATGCCCGTCTCGCGGATAGCGTCGATCTCCGCAGCCAGGTGAAGTGGGCCCATTGGAACGTCAAAGGCATGCACTTCATTCAGCTTCACGAGTTATTCGATTCCGTTGCCGCACATCTCGAAGATCAGACCGACACCATCGCTGAGCGCATTGTAACGCTCGGCGGTGTGGCTAACGGCACCGTTCGCGAGTCCGCCGCCAGGAGCGGTCTCAAGGAAGCAGACCTGAGCGCCTCCGACGGAGCTTCCCAGCTCAAGTGGCTCGTCCACAACGTTGCCCACCATGCCAACGCGCTTCGCCAGGCCGTCAATGAGAGTGATGATCTCGGCGACAAAATCACCACCGATCTCTTTACCAGCGTCACGCGTGAATTGGACAAGGATCTCTGGTTCCTGGAAGCCCATTTGCAGTCCTAGCCCGCCTCGAAAAAAGGATCAGCAAATCTGGCGGTGTCACATCCCCGGATAACCGGCGTTTCTTCGCGCCGGAAACGGAGCCTGTCCGCCTGTACAGGTTCATCAGCGGAAACCCTCCGGCTGCTCCTAGTGGCCTCGGGCATCCTTTCTTCGTAGACTGCAATCGAACTACCCAACGCCCACCTCAATTCCCAGACTCAGTCACGCGTTGGCACTGGAATGATTCCAGAAGCGCGCGGCTGTTGCCGCTGCCAAATCGAATAGCAAATGGGAGGGGACAATTGAAATTCAGCACGCGCTCGGCTGACAAACTTTGGAAATTGCTGGTTCTTAGATTTCTTCTCGCAGGATTTGCCTTAACGCTTGCGTTTCTGGGCCTTTGCCCCTCGATCTTTGCGCAGTCTCCGGTTCCCGCCGCCACCGGGGCGGCAAAAGACAACCCCGGAGGCTTCACTCCCGGCTGGACGCTGGGAGCCAAGTTCGAAGGAAGTTACAGCGACGGCGACGGTTCTGTCTACGATGTGGGATCGGCGCTTGGCTACAATTTTTCCCGTCATTTTGGAATTGACGCGGGCGTCCCATTTTATTTCGTGACCACTCCGACTTCCATCAAGCAGAAGAATCCCGGCGCGGTATCCGGCATCGGCGTCGGAACTTTATTCGCCGACCTCCGTTGGAACTACCCGAACAAGTCTTTAAATTATAGTTCCGCCATTCACGTTACGGCTCCTACGGCCGATACCAAGAAAGGCCTAAGCACCGGCCACGCAACTTGGAATTTGGCGAACCATTTTGATCACGCCTTCGGAGATTTCTCGCCGTTTATCGACGCCGGCGTGGCCAACAGCGTCATGGACACAAAGTTTTTCCATCGCCCCTTCATCACCTTCGGCTATAACGCTCAATTTAACGGCGGCATCGAATACGACCCAGGCAAGTTCAGTTTCTCGGCCTCAGCTTATGATGTTGCGCCGTGGGGAAATCAGACAGTGACCAGCCGCGTCTTCCGATGCGGCTCTGCGGCGAAATGCAGCGCAAGTGGCGCTACGACCGATCGCAAGAGTTTCACTTCATCCAGCGTTTCCACGGGCGGCGCGGATCTCGTACGGGACAACGGCTTCAACGCCGGCGTTGATTTCAAACCGGTTGGTTACGTCGATCTCGAATTCGATTTCAGCCGCAGCGTTCCGCTGCGACTCAACAGCTACTCCTTCGGCATCGGCGTGGACCTAAGTTGGCTCCTGCGGCCACGCGCCCATTGAAGGCTCCGCCATTCTGGCAAATCCGTCTGCATTGTGAGGCAGGCTGGTGACTCTCGGGCCGCCAGCCTTGCACTGGTTAACGGACTAGCCCGTGATTTGTCCGCCAGCCTCTGAAGGTCTAAAATCCTGATGAGGTCAACCATGCCGGACAATTTGGTCATCGCGGGCCGCGCCTTCAACTCACGCCTCATCGTTGGAACCGGGAAGTACCGCAGTTTTCAGGAAATGGCCCGCGCCCACGCCGCGAGCGGCGCGGACATGGTCACCGTCGCCGTCCGCCGCGTCAACCTCACCGATCGCAGCAAGGAGTCTTTGCTCGACTACATCGACCGCGAAAAGATCTTCATCTTGCCGAACACCGCAGCTTGCTACACGGCCGATGAAGCGATTCGAACCGCACGGCTCGCGCGCGAAGTCGGACTTTCGAATTGGGTCAAGCTCGAAGTCATCGGCGACCAGCAAACATTATTTCCGGACACGGAGCAGCTCATCGCGGCCACGCGCGTCCTTGTAAAAGAAGGATTCGTCGTTCTGCCGTACACGAATGACGACTTGATCGCTGCGCGCAAACTGATTGACGCGGGCGCCGCGGCGGTCATGCCGCTCGCCGCGCCGATCGGCTCCGGGCTTGGCATTCAGAATCCCGCGAATCTCCGCATCCTCCGCGAACGCATCACCGAAGTTCCTATGATCGTGGACGCGGGCGTCGGCACCGCTTCCGACGCGGCCGTGGCGATGGAACTCGGCGCCGACGGCGTTCTGATGAACACCGCCATCGCCGAAGCGCAAGACGCCGTCCTGATGGCCGAAGCCATGCGCGACGCCGTTATCGCCGGCCGCAAATCCTATCTCGCCGGCCGCATGCCCAAGCGCCTGTACGCCTCGGCATCGAGTCCCATGAGTGGGGTTGTAAAGTAAGTGTTTTAGCGGCGACTTCAGGTTGCCATCGTTCCGCGGCAACGAAATTCATACGACAGCGGGCGGAAGTAAATGCCCGTCAAATTGCAGTTATTACCCAGCAGCCTTCTTCGCCAGCGCGCTGTCGTAGCTTTCGCCGTAGATAGCGGGCACTTTCGCGCCCATACATCGCAGATAAGAAGAGAGCTGGCCGCGGTGATGAATCGTGTGGTTCAGGCCGAACATCAGAAACTTCACTGCGGGCCACTGGAACATACCGCGAAAATCCACGATCTTTGCGAGTTGCTCGCCGCTCACTTTTGTGAGTGCTTCAATATTCTTTGCGTAACGCTCTTCATACCAAGCTGCAATTTCAACGGGTGTCTTGACGTTTTCCGGAATCATCGCGGGGTTGGTGTCGAACGCGCCGTTGATCGCCGTTTCGACAAAGCGGTTGTCCGCCGCGGCGATGTGCCGCGTCAGTTCCATCGCATTTCTTGACGCCGGGTCCGGCCGATACTCACCCTTATCCGCGGGCACCGCTTCGAGAATTTTCTTCGTTGTGCTGCTCTCCATCTTTAACGTTCCCAAATACAAGTCGTGTAGCAAGAAAACCGCCTGCTCTGCTGTCAATGGCTTTGGCATTTAGTCCTCCAGGTTTCAGGTCCCCATTCTATACCCCAAGTTGCAAGGACACCTCACTTGGTTATTTTCCATGCCGTCAATTTCGGGAAGCCTGGGATTTTTATTCGTAGCGCAGCGTCTGGATCGGGTCCACGCGCGTCGCGCGTCTCGCAGGAATGTAACAAGCCGCCAGCGCCACACCGAAAAGAAGAATCGTGACGCTCGCAAACGTCGGAAGATCCGTCGCAGTTACGCCGAACAGCAGACTGGCCATCAACCGCGTAAAAACAAACGCCAGTACCAGCCCCGCTGCCACACCGATCAGGATCATTCCTGCGCCTTGCTTCATCACCAGGCCCAGCACGTCTCCGCCTTGCGCGCCGAGCACCATGCGCAATCCGAATTCTTTTGTGCGCCGCGCGACGGAATAGGAAACCACGCCGTAGATGCCGACGGTGGCGATCGCGAGAGCGACGCCGGAAAAAAGGGAGAGCAGCAGCGTGAGGAATCGCGGCCGCGCCTGCGCCCGAGAAAGAACATCCTCCATCAATCGCACATCCGCCATCGGTAGTGTCGGATCGATTTCGCCGAGTTGCTCGCGCACGACGCCGGCCATCGCGCGCGGATCGCCTCCTTGCGCGCGCATCACCACGTACATGTCGGAACTCCCTTGCCCCGAAGGCTGGCGGAAGGGCAGATAAATTTCTGTGCCTGCCGGCCGGTCGAGTCCGGCATTTTTCACGTCATCCACGATCCCCACGACGGTGCACCAGGTCTTGTTGCCGCCGGGACGCACGCGCCGTCCAAGGGCATTCTGATTCGGCCAGAATGTCAGTGCCATGGTCTTGTTGACGATGGCAACTTCCGGCGTGTCCTGCACGTCGCGCGATTCGAATAGCCGGCCATCCATCAAGCGGATTCCCATGGTTGCAAAATAATCCTTGCTCACCGCCTGATAGAAATCGACGTTTTGAATCGGACCGCCCTCCTTCATTACGAATCCTTCGATATCCGTATCGTTCATGTTGGGCGGCCGGAGCGGCGCCAATCCGGAAGCGAGCGCGGCGGATCGGACTCCAGGAAGATTTGTCAGGCGTCCTTCGAAGCGCGTCCAGAAATCGGTAATCTTGGCGTTGTCGGTGTACGTTCCGCTTGGCAGCGACACGCGCATGGTGAGCACATCATCGGCGTGCAGGCCGGTATGGACTTCCTGCAATTTCCAAAAGGCGCGCAACATCAGCCCGCAACCAATCAGCAGTACGAGCGCCATTGCCAATTCGCCGGCCACGAGAACGCGGCGAAAGATTTGCGCTCCGGCCGCGGCGGTCGTACTGCCCGCCGTGTCCTTTAGCGATTCGGAGATTCCACTGAAGATGAGCGGCGCAAGCGGCGCCAGTCCAAAAAGAATTCCTGTGAGCACGCTGATACCGAGCGTGAAAAGGAGCACGCGCCAGTCCATAGAAATCTCGTCGGCGCGCGGAATGCCGCCGGCATTCGTCAGTTGAACCAGGCGCACTCCAGCAAACGATAACGTGACGCCAAGGGCCGCGCCGCAGAGCGCGAGTAAAATTCCTTCCGTCACAAATTGCCGCGCGAGCCGCACCAATCCGGCTCCCAGCGCTCCGCGAATGGCAATTTCGCGGCGCCGGGCCTCCGCGCGCGCGAGAAGCAGGTTGGCGACATTTACGCTCGCGATCAGCAGAACGAACACCACCGCGCCCAGCAGCATCAACAACGCCGGCCGCACGCTCGAAACGACTTCCGCTTGCAGTGGGAAACTGACAATGGTGTGAGTCTTCGGATGGAAGCTATGCGTCTTCGGCACCCGTTTTTCGCCGTAACTCTGCACCAGCGACGCCAGCTCTCCCTGCGCCGCCCCTCCGGAAACGCCCGGCTTCAGCCGGCCCAGCAGGTAGTAGTTATGACCGCCTCGATTTCCCGGATTGGCCGGATCCAATCGTAAAGCGGTCCAGATCTGCGCCGGCTCCGGCTCGCCCGGCGGAAACTGAAAGCCCTTCGGCATCACGCCAATGATGTTGCATTTCAGGCCGTCGAGGTACGTCTCGCGGCCGACGACATGGGGATCACCCGCAAAAACGCTTTGCCAGGTGCCGTAGGAAATATCGGCCACCACCTGCGCTCCGGGTACATCGTCCGTTTGCGATATCAGGCGTCCCTGGATTGGCGCAACGGCAAGTGTTTCCAGGAGTCCGCCGCTCACGTAGGCCGCGGTGACGCGCACGGGTTGCGTTTTTCCGGCCAGGTTTGCTCCACCGGTGATCCACAGATCAAGTGAGGTCCAGGAATGAGTATCGCGGCGAAGATCCAGAAATTCAGGCCCGGACGTCCAAAAGCGGTGGAGCCCACCGTTCGGGAACGTCGGAAATTCCGTGTAGATTCGAATGAGTTGTCCGGGGTGCGCGTACGGCAGCGGTTGCAGGAGCACGGCATTCACAACGGTGAAGATTCCAGTGGTGGCTCCAATTCCGAGCATCAGGCATAGGACCGCCGCAGTCGTGAAGCCGAGGTTCTTGCGCATCATTCGAACGGCAAACTGGATGTCTTGCCAAAGCGTTTCCATTGGATGCCTCCACCGAGGAAAGGTACGTTCGCAATCCGCTGAATGTTCCTGGTAACTGACGATGATAGACGATTGAAACGAGCTTTGGTTTCCTAGCCGGAATTGTTCCTGACCTGCTTTGGGTTCAGCACTTTACGGGGTCGGCGGAAGGAGCTTCTAGGAGGAAGTTTCTGCTGCAACCGCCGGGGCGGAGATCTGCTCGCGCGTGGCGAGCCATGCTTCCAACTGCTCTCGTCCCTTGTCATGGAACGAATGAATAAGGATTCCGGACATTCCTTCCTGATTCGTCCAGGCGACCTGTCCTCTGCCGCTGACGGTTGCGCCGAACGGCAATTCGAATTCGAAGTCAATCATCGAGGAATGCTTCAACTCTCTCGTGGCGCGAACCGCGATTCCGCCTTCGCTCAGGTTGGCCATCCTTGCCCGCTGATCGCCATCCGCGTCTTTGAGCAGCACGGGCAGGTTCACGGGATGGCGAAAATACCGCCTGTGTTCGCGCTCCATCATCTCTTTCGCGATGGTGATGTGCAGAGCGACGCTCTCGGCCGTCAGAGGTTTTAGAAGCAGGAAATTGGCGCCGGCGCTCAGCGTGACCGTGGATTCCCTCGAGCTCTGGACGCAAGCGAAAATGACCGACTTCGAGTTGGACGTTCCTTTTCGGATGTCCATGATCAGTTCCAGCGCCCCCGGAGCTTCCATGTCCACGAAGACGGCGTCCACTTTGCGCCGCCTCAGGCTATCGCGCGCGGACTCAGCGCCGGGCGATAAACTCGATTTGGCTCCGTATTTCTTTACCCCGCGGGAAATGGCGGTCACAGCCGCGTAGTCGCTGGATACCAGGGCAAACTCGAGCGGCAAGAGAGGGGTCATGGCGGTCGAAATGCTCCACCGCTAATCTGGAGATCTTCTTGATGGCTTGCAATCCGACAATAAGGCGCGGACCCATCAACTGTCGAGGCTTTTCGCCCCGCCCTGCCCCCAATCGAACACTCCCAGGACATGTTCGGGCCCTGTGTCAAAGGGAGGACGGTGACCCAGGGGGATCGAAATCATCGATGGCCTGCCTTCTGGATTACGTTGTTCGGAAGAAAAAATGCCACAAGACATCCACGGCGGCGTGGACCAGGGCCGAAGCGAAGATCGAGCCTGTCTTGCGCCACGTCCATCCATAGAAAAAGCCCGCGATGGAAGCGAGCAACACGTAGCGCCAGTTGGGAAAGCCCATGTTGGTGATGTGGGAGAAACCAAAAAGAAGGGAAGCGGTCCACCAGCCCGCGAGTTCGCTTTTGGAAGCACTGGCCAGCATGTTTTGGAGCAAGCCGCGGAAAAGAAATTCTTCCGGCCACGCGGTAAAGAACAAGATCCCGAGCGAAAGCAATGGCAGCGATTTCCATTCGCTGAAGCGCGGGGCAAATTCGATGAAGTGGACGGCTTGGCCCAGAGGAATGGCGATGCAACCGAAGACGATGAAGCTGGCGAGCACGAAAAAGCTCCAGTGGCGGCCCCAGCCGATGGAATAACCGATGCCGTTGATGCGGCGGAGGAGCACGAACGAGGCGAGCGCGACGTTCACGCAGAGCAGCACCGTGAAAACGTATGCGAGGCGCCCACCGGGATAGGGCCACAACCAGTGCGAAGGCGAGAATTTCACGGCCACCCAAATTCCCGCTATCGTCAAGAAGTCTTGCCAGCAGCCGGGTGGCTGCCGTTGCGCGGAGGCCGCGAGCGCCAGTGGGATGAAAACAAGACCGGCAATCGCCGCGGCAGGCGTGAATGCGAAAGTATTTGTTCCCAGGGCGTAAATCAGGTAGACAAGGAGCACCGCGACGCCCAGCAAAAAGCCGCTGCCGGTGCCGAAGCGTGCAGCAAGGCTTTCCGGAACGCCGCGCGCGGCAAAAAGAAGCATCACCAGAAAGAAAATCGCGAAGGCCGTCAGCGTTGCCGCAAATCCGCGGCCGCCGTAACCGAGCCACGCGGCGTAAAGCGCTCCCGTAAGCGTGAGCGCGGCCCACAGGCCGAGCATGGTAAGCGGGCCGAGTTGGCGAGTGGCGGACAAACGAGGATTGTAACGCAGAGCGATGGCAGACCAAATCCAACCGGCGTCCCAACGCCTCGCTTACATCGATTGGATGCGCGGCCTGGCGTGCGTGCTGATGTTCCAGACGCATTGCTATGATTCCTGGTTGAGCCCGGAGGCGCGAAATTCCGCCTTGATGGCCTGGTCGCGGCTCGGCGGGACGCTGCCGGCGCCGCTCTTCATTTTTCTGGCGGGGATTTCCGTCGCGCTGGTGACGGAAAAAATGCGCGAAAAGGGAATCGACCGGGGCGCGATCGCGAAGCAGACGATATTGCGCGGGGCGGAAGTTTATGGACTGGGATTGCTTTTTCGCGTGCAGGAGTATGCACTCGGGTATCCGTGGTCGCCCGCAACGGATTTGCTGCGCGTGGACGTGCTGAACATTCTTGGCCTTTCCATGATGCTTTTGGGCGGGCTTTGCTGGCTCACCGGGAAAGGCGACGTCACCGCCGCGAGGATTCGAACGCTCATCGCGAGCTTGGTTGCCGCCACGGTCGTCGCGATGGCCACGCCCTCGCTCTGGACCACGCATCGCCCGAGATTCCTGCCCTGGCCGCTGGAGTCCTACATCAACGGCGTACATATTTTCAAGGAGCCGCAGCCGTGGCTTTTTCCGCTGTTTCCCTGGACGGCGTTTGCTTTCGCGGGACTCGCGGTCGGTTTTTTTGTCTTTTCGGAATTTGCGCAGCGCAGAGAGGGATTGGCGTTTGCAGCCCTGGGTGGCACTGGAATCGTCGCCATGCTTCTTTCCATGGCATTCGATTCGTCGCGCATCCGGCTCTACGCCGTTTACGACTACTGGCACAGCGGCCCGAATTTCTTCCTGATGCGCTGCGGCATCCTGCTCGTGATTTTGTTCTTGGTTTACGCGTGGTGCCGCTGGGGTTTTGGACAGAAGGGATTCAGCCCGCTCATCCAGCTGGGGAAGACTTCGCTGCTGGTCTACTGGGTGCACATCGAATTTGTTTACGGAAGATTTTCCATCCTGCCGAAAGGCCAGTGCAGTCAACTGAAAGCCACGGGCGGGCTGATCGTGATTTTTCTGGCGATGCTTGCGCTGTCTTTGTTGCGGACGTCCTGGAAGAAACGGGCGGTCAGTGTTTCGCGGTAGGACTTTGCGGCAGTTGCTGCGACAGCGGGATCTTGATGATCACTTCGCCGGGTTTGGCGAGACCCAGCTCGTCACGGGCGATTTTTTCGATCTTGTGCGGATCGGTCTTCAGTTCCCGCACTTCCTGCTCGAGCTGCAAATTCTCTTTGTTCAATTGGTCGAGACCGGCTTCGACCTTCTTGATTTCGTTTTGCGTGCGGCGCATTGCCAGGTACCCGTGGGTGCCGAAAACGTCGTGCACCACGAGCACCAGCACAAGCAATCCGAGCAAGACGGGCCCGTAGTGCTTCAGAAGCGACTCGAATTTTTCCTTGGCGTCCATTTCGTTCAGCTTTGCAGAACCCACTTGGTGGCTTCGCGTGTCAGCTTCGCGGAAGCTTCCGCGCTCTCTGCTTCCACGTAGAGACGAAGCAGCGGCTCGGTCCCGGACAAACGCAACAGCATCCAGGAACCGTCGTCAAACACAAATTTTGCTCCATCCGTGCGGTCGATGGATACGACTTTCCGGCCCACGAGTGTCGAAGCGTCCACCGCCACCTTCTTCACCGCATTTGCCTTTTGTTCGTCGGAGAGGTGCAAGTTTTCGCGCACCGGCCAGAATTCACGGCCCAGTTTCTTGAACATTGTGCGAACCTGTTCGCCGATGGAAGCGCCGCGCGCGGCAAGCATTTCCGCGACGAGAAGGCAGGCGAGGATGCCGTCTTTCTCCGGAATGTGGCCGCGAATGGTGAGCCCCGCACTTTCCTCACCGCCCAGGGCGATCTTGTCTTCACGAATCAACTGCCCGATATATTTGAATCCTACCGGCGTTTGATGAACGGTCTGCGCGTGGAATTTTGCCGCTGCGTCGATCATTTGCGTGGTGGCCACGCTGCGCGCCGCGGGCATTTTCCATTTGCGGGTCTCGACCAGATAATCGTAGACAAGTGCGAGAATAAGATTAGGCTGAATCCACGTGCCGTCGCCGTCCACGATGCCGAAGCGATCCGCGTCGCCATCCGTTGCCAGGCCCGCCGTGGCCTTCGAGTCGACTACTGCTTTGCGCAGTGGCGCGAGATTTTCTTCAGAGACGTCGGGGCCGGTTCCGTCGAAGAGACAATCGCGGTCGGTGCGCATGGCTTGCGCCGCCACTCCGTGGTCGGCCAGCGTACGGTCCAGATAGCCAGCGCCGCAGCCGTGCAGCGCGTCCACAACAAATTTGGATTTCCCCTTGCGCAGCGTATCGAAGTGGACGAGCTCTTCGAGGCGCTTCAGATAGTTTTCGCGCAGGTTGACCTTTTCCGTGGACGAATCCTTCTGGTGCGATTTCGCGGCCGGCGACATCGGAAACGGGCCGTCTTTCTCAATTATTTTCGCCACTCGTGCTTCAATATCTTTGGTGACCTCCGGAAGGGCCGGGCCCGCGTCCGCCGAAGAAAACTTCAGCCCGTGATACTGCGCAGGATTGTGGCTCGCCGTGAAGTTGATCGCGCCGTCGAGCTTGCGGCGCATGATTTCGAACGCGACGGCCGGCGTGGGGGTGAAGGTCTCGCAAAGCAATGTTCGAATACCTTGCTGCTGGAGGATATCCACCGCGAGTTGCGAAAATTCTTCCGAGAAAAAGCGCGTATCGTAGCCAACCAGAATCGTAGGCTGCTTGGCTTTTGTTTTCACGTGCTGCGCGATGGCCACCACCGCCAACCGCACGTTGGCGAAGGTAAACTCGTCGGCGATCACGCCGCGCCAGCCCGACGTGCCAAACTTGATGGGTGAGGTCGTCATGGAGCGGTATTCTATTCTCACTTTGCCCAGGACAAAAGTAGTTCGCGCGGCTTGATCTCGGCCGGGGAGGGAAGCGATGAAAGCGGGGGGACGGAGTCTCGTCGTGCTGGTGACGTGCGGGACGCTGAGCGAAAGCAGAAAGATCGCGCGCCGCGTGGTTCAAAAAAGGCTGGCCGCGTGTGTCAACGTCCTGCGGAGTCCGATGAACTCGTACTACATATGGAAGGGCAAGCTGGAAGTGGCGCGCGAATACCTGCTGGTGATGAAAACCACGAGGAACCGTCTCGCTGAATTGGAAAAGGAAGTGAAACGCCTCCACAGTTACGAAGTGCCGGAATTCATCACACTTCCGGTCGCGGCAGGGACAAAGGACTATCTGGCGTGGCTAGAAAGCTCGGTGCGCTGAAGTCCGGAACGCAAGGCTCGCTCAGGAATGTCACACATACAATAGCGCCTGGTCGAGGTCCGCGATGATGTCTTCGACGTCCTCGATGCCTACGGAGAGGCGCACGAGTCCTTCGGTGATCCCCACGCGGTCCTGCGTTTCCTTGGGCATGGACGCGTGGGTCATCATGGCGGGAAGGGAAATCAATGTTTCGACGCCGCCAAGACTTTCCGCGAGCGCGCAAAGCTTAACGTGATTGAGGAAACGGCGCGCCGCGTCCAGCGAGCCAAGATCGAAGGCCAGCATCCCCCCGGGGCCCTTCTGCTGGCGGCGCGCGATGTCGTGCTGCGGATGTGAGGGCAGGCCGGGGTAATAAACCTTGCGCACTTTGGGATGCGCATCCAGATGGCGGGCAACGGTGATGCCGTTGGCGTTGTGCTGCAGCATTCGAACCGCAAGCGTCTTAATTCCGCGAGAGACGAGAAAGCAATCCATCGGCGCAAGGCCCGTACCCGCGGAGCGCTGGATGAAGTAAATCTTCTCGGCGTCTTCCGGACGCGTCAAAACCACGGCCCCACCCGTGGAATCGCTGTGCCCGTTGAGATACTTGGTCATGGAATGGACGACGATGTGAGCGCCCAGCTCGACGGGCCGCTGCAGATAGGGGCTGAGAAACGTGTTGTCCACAACCAGCGTGGTGTTGCGTTCGCTCGCGAGCTTGGCCATCGCGGAGATATCCGTGACGCGGAGCGTGGGGTTCGTCGGCGTCTCGATGTAAAGCATTTTGGTGTTCGGACGGAGCGCCATGCGAACGGCGTCCGGTGTCGAGGTGTCCACGAAACTGAATTCCAGGCCGAAGTGCACGAGCAGTTGCGTGGAAAGACGGAACACGCCGCCATAGACGGCCTCGGAAAGAACCACGTGGTCGCCGGGGCGGAGCAGCCGAAAGACGGCGTCAATCCCGGCCATGCCGGACGAGAAAACGTAGGCGCCGTGGCCACCCTCGAGCTTGGCTACCGTGCGCTCAAGCGCTTTGCGATTGGGATGATTCGTCCGCGCATAGTCATACCCTTTGTTCTTGCCGAGCTCTTCGTTGACGTAGGTGGAGGTCTGATAGATCGGCGCAACAATGGCGCCGGTCGCCGGATCCGGTTCCTGCCCGACATGAATGGCGTTGGTGGCAAAACCCATCGTGATCTCCTTGCTATGCCTCGTGTGACTCTGAATTAGCCGGTGCCCATTTCACGGCAGGTACCTACCGGGAGAGGCCTGTTGTCTGTTCCCAGGTCCATGAATCATTGTCACAGGGGGTGCTGCGCGCCGGTTAGGACCGAATCTCGGGCTTGAGGACCATTATTTCTGAAGCTCGTTGAGGTCCGATTCATCGTTCCCGCGTCCCGGCCTTGTCTTCCGAGCAGTTTCTTGAGAACTTACATGAGCCATTTCGTTGAGTCAATTAGCCAGCACGAAAAGTTTCCAGGGTTCCCAGGCCACGGAGCAGCGTATCGAACCGAATGGGCATCGAATCAAGCAGGTTCTGGACTTGACCCCGCCCCATTCCTGCGGAGAGGATAGTGTTCACCGTTCCATGAGAGCCTGGAAGAATCTCACTCGTTGTCTGTGTCTTGGCGTTGCGCTCCTGGCCGCACAAGGCCTCGTCGCCCAAGATCCGCCGCCGCCCGCTCCCAATGAAAAAGTTCCTCGTGTCAAGACGGACGTGCTGAGCCGCATCACCATTGAAGTGAGTGGCGGTGACAAAGAGACGCCGGTGGAAAATGCCAGCGTCTATGTGAAATACGTCGAGGAACGGAAGCTGCTGAAAGACAAGAAATTGGAATTGAATGTAAAGACCAATCGTGACGGTATTGCGCACGTGCCCAACGCGCCGCTGGGCCGCGTGCTGATTCAAGTGATCGCGGAGGGATGGAAGACTTACGGGCGATGGTACGACATCACCGATACAAAGCAAGTGTTCAAGATTCGGCTCCAGCGGCCGCCGAAGTGGTACTAAACAAAGCAGTAGCGTAGAAAAGTGGAAGATCTCGAGCGTCGAAGAAAGAATTTCCGCTACGGCACTCGAACGCGATGAACTCTCTGTACTGTTTTGTTTCATATTGACAACTCTTTTGCCTTGCATTCGTTCGCGAATCTTTTTCCCAACTTGAAATGCGGGCTTGGTTGCACCGATATTGTGCAAAGCGTGCAAGAACGTTGAAGAGTGAGAAGTTAGCCGTGCCCGGACGAGCGTTTTCCACAAACTTATCAACAGTTGTGTTGAAAACTTCACGGCAGCGAAATATCTTTTTCGCAATTCGGCACTCGCCTTGCTGTGCGGCCGCTTTGACCGGTACGAAATTCGGATGATACAGTACAAACTTGGTTGCGCCTGATGACTGATACCTACGAAGGCCCATTTTCCCTGCTGCAAATGTTGTGGGGAAGTATTTACGCGCGGCCGCTCCGAAGTTTTTTGAGCGTGATCGCCATCGCCATTCAAGTCATTCTCGTTCTGATGATTGTCGGCATGACCTCGGGGGTCATCTCCGAGTGGGGCAAACGCGTCGAAGGTGTTGGCGCGGACATCCTGGTGCAGCCGCCGAACTCTTCGATTTTTTTCGCGTTCTCCAGCGCCGTCATGCAGGAATCGCTCGGCGAACAGCTCGCCGCGTTGAGCGGAGTCGATGAGGTCGCTCCAACGGTGATCCTGACGGAACCAAAGAACTTAGTGATGGTCTACGGCATCGACTACAAACGATTCAATGCGCTGAGCAAAGGATTCCTCTTTCGCGCCGGGCGGCCCTTTGAAGGGCCCGACGAAGTGATCGCCGACGACATCATAGCGCAGACGCGTCACCTGAAAGTCGGCAGCCAGATCACCTTGTTGAATCATACGTTTACAGTCAGCGGGATTGTCGCCCACGGGAAGGGCGCCCGCTATTTCATTCCCATCCGCACGGCCCAGGAAATCGCCGGCGCGGAGAAGCGCGTCTCCATGTTTTATGTGCGAAGCAAGGGAGATACTGAAGCCACGCGCGGTCAGATTCTCAAACTCATGCCTCAAAACAAGATCCTTTCCCTCTCCGAATACGTCTCGCTGATGACTTCCTCGAACTTGCCGCAGCTTCGTCCGTTCACGCGCACCATGGTCTCACTCGGAATCGTCGTGAGCTTCCTCGTGGTTTTGCTGAATATGCATACCATGGTCATGGAGCGCACCCGGGAAATCGGTATATTGAAGGCGCTGGGATTCTCTCGATTCGATGTCGTGCGAATGCTCCTCGGTGAGACCCTCATTCTCACTTTACTCGGAACCGGACTGGGAATCGCACTCACTTTTCTAGCGCAGGCGATTCTCAAAGAGATAAATCCAGGGCTAACAATACTGATTTCAGCGGGCTGGATTTTCTCTTCCGTCGTTCTGGCACTCTTCGGCGCCGCGATCGGCGCGGTCTACCCGGCGCTGCGAGCCGCGAGTTACGATCCCGTGGTAGCCCTCGCCTACGAATAAGCGGCGCGAGATCCAATTTCCGTTACCCTGGCTCTTCTCCAGAGCGCTTTTTGTGGTCAAATGGGAAGGGAAGCACCTGTAGAGGCACCATGCCCTTTCCCGGTGACAAGCATTTCCACGCGCGAATCCTCGAACGCCGCGATCTTTCCCCGGACTTGTGGCTCCTGCGGGTGGACCCGGTCGGCCCTTTCAAATTCCTTGCCGGCCAGTACGCCACGCTGGGAGTCGAACAAAACGGAAAACGGATCGAAAGAGCCTATTCGATCGTCTCCTCGCCTTACGAAGACGCGCTTGAGTTTTTCCTTGAACTCGTTCCCCACGGTGAACTTACTCCTCTTCTTTACAACCTGAAGGAAGGCGACGCCCTCCTCTGCCGCAAGATCGCCAAGGGGCGTTTCACCCTGGACCTGCGCAGCGGTCGCACGCAACATCTGCTGGTCTCTACGGTTACCGGCGTTGCGCCGTTTGTGAGTTACATCCGCACCCTCTATCGCGATTGGAAGAGCGGCGATAGCCCGATGCCCGGGAACCACAGGTTGTACTGCCTCCAGGGTGGCAGCCGCTCGTGGGAATTCGGCTATCGTGAAGAATTGGAGCGCTACGCTGCTGAAGTTCCGTGGTTCAAGTATGTTGCAACCGTCAGCCGCCCGTGGGAGGACGAAAAATGGAAAGGCGAAACCGGTCGCGTAGATGATTTATTGCGCAAGTATGCCAATTTGTGGGATTTGCGGCCGGAATCCACTACGGCCTATCTCTGCGGTCACCCGAACATGGTGGAAAATGCCCGCGGCATCTTGCAGCGCGCCAACTGGAAGAAAGACGCCATGTTCGAAGAGCTTTATTTTCAACCCGGCAAGACCGGGCAGTCCGAACTGGCAAATTCTGCCATTCCTTAGCGCAATTTCTCCGCCCTAAAAACGTCAGGCGCTTGGCGCGCTGTCTTCTAACTGCCTCGTGACATTATCCAGCGTCGAAAGCGGCACGAGCAGATGCACTTGCTCGTCGGGCGCTTCTACGTCAATCTGCAATTTTCCATTGTGCGTACGGATTTGCACGTGTTGCTTGCCGTCCACGACCTCGACCAGGTCGACGTCGGGATACTTTTTCAGTTCCTTCACAATCGCACGCGCGATCGGCAACGCCTCTCGGGAGTGCTCCACGGCCTCTCTCAAATGTTTTTGCGGCACCAGATGCATCGCCATGGGAACGGCTGCTGCCGGCACCCACATGTGCACGTGCGAGCCACCGGCACGATGCTCGTCCACGTCAATTCGAATCACCCCTTCATGAAACGTATAAGCGCCCGCAACGAAAAGCGTGCCGGTGAGCCCAAGAGCTGCTTTCGCGAGTAGTATCATTTTTTCCTCTCCGGGTTAATCCGTCACGTTCTTCGAGTCTAGCCACACGCGCACGGTGTTTTCGTTGTCCTTCACGGAAACTAGCTCGGTGTCTCCGGCTGCGGAAAGCGCGTGCAGCGCCGCCACCAGGTCCAATTCATCCTTCCCGGCGGAAAAGAGCGCATCGACTACTTTCATGGGCACCTTGATTTCGACCTGCGATCTCTTGGCCTTCCCCTTATCCAGCACATGCACGATTAAGTGGTTGTCCTGCTTGGCGACGCGGACGTCGTTCTCCGTACCCTGCACCGTCACGTATTCGCCGTCCTTGGCGCTTCGAATGGCATCCACCATCACCCGCAGGTCCACGTCATTCACATGCGCGCAATCAATCTTGACCTTGCCGCCATGCAGGCGATCATGGTTGATCGCCGGAAGTACCTTCTCCGCCAGTTCCAGAGGCACGTTGACGCGCACCGTCTCCCCCTTGGCGTCCGAACTGATCACCCGCACGTGCAGCCAGCGGTCCTGCTTCGCGGATGTAGTTGATGGCGTGGAGCTTGCCTTGGCAGCCGGCGTTTGCGCCAGCGCCAGGCCTGGGATGAGGAGCAGTGTAGTGGCGGCGGCGAGTGCAGTTCCAGTGCAGAAACCTCGTTTACAGTCGGACATTGAGGATACCTCCCTACCGGCGCTGGGCCGGTGCTGAAGAGAGGTACGAGGCTTGGCTGAAATAAGTTTCCTAAAACGTGGGCCCTCGCGCGGAATCCAGGGCCCTTTACAGAGGCGGCATTCGGTCTAGTGGGGATGCAACGTCGAGGCGAAGCTCTCTTTGGCTGCTGAATCGTAGAGGTGCAGCAGTTGCGAGGCGCGCTTCAGCAAATCGCCGGGAAGGTCTCCGGCCTGGTAATCCACCCAACCCGTCGTATACGTGAGGCTGACCTTCCTGCCCGAGCAGCTCACTTCTATGGCGCCGATGCGGTTCAAGACCAATTTCACTTCACCCAGGTTGCACTCCGGCAAAACCAGCAGAAAATCGTCGTTGGACAGGCGCACGGCAAAATCCGACCCGCGGCACGCCTTCTTCAAGCGCCGCGCAAACTCTTTCAACGCCTGGTCTGCTGCCGAGAGACCGTTACGCTGCGTCAGCTCCGTGAACTCTTCCAGATGGATTGTGGCGATACTCAGCGAAGTGTTCTGCCTGCGGGCACGCGCGATTTCTTTTCCAAGCTGCTGCTCGGCGGACGCTCGCGTGTACAAGTCCGTGACGGGATCCAAACCCCCAACTCCGGAAATGCTACTAACTTCCGATCCTGCCGCGTCCCCGCTCGCTTCTTGCCCTGTCAGGTGTCTCCGCGCTCGCCGAAAGCTCCACTGCCGGTAAACGTGCCAGCCATTGAAAAGCAGCAGCAGGGACATCGCTCCCCAGCGCGCCTGCTCGGGGCGAATCTCATAAAAATGTTCCGGGCGCGGGAAGAACGAGCCGATCGAAGAAAGCACCAGTGCCACGGCAGAAAGCAGCGTCACGAAGAATGCGGACAGCCAAAGCCACCACTCGCGCCGGCTAATCTGTTTCAAGTCCGATTGCGCGTATTGAGCGCGATAGGGCCCCGATCCCTCAAGGGGAGAAGGGGTGAGCTTGCCGCCGAGTAGACCTAGCATGGGTGCATTCTTCCTGTGGAAAGGCGAATACAACATCACTGTAGGCTCCTGCCGCGGCCCGGCGCAACGCCGAAATGGTACAGGCTCGTTGCCCCCAGGAACCTGACCGAAGGGCCAGCCTGAAAAACGGAACTGCCGATGAGGGAACGCTTCAGCCGGTTTATTGCGGTCCGCTCGGCCCCGGCTCGAGATCCGCGGCGCTGCGCGCGAACCAACTGCGGTCGTCGAAAAGGTTGTTGCGAATACGCATCCATTGATTGGGAAGCTGGCTGCGCAGCGGCTGTTCCGGCATGTCCTTGGAGCCATCGGCGAGCCTCTTGATTTCGTAGGCCTCGATCTCCAGGAAGTGGGAGTCCTTGGCGGCTTTCACGCGTTCCGCGAGCTCTCCGAGCTTGGCGGCCAGCAATGCGCGGCGGTCTTTATCGAACGGTCTTTCGTCGAAGACCAGCCGGTCGATATCGGTGATTTCCTGGCGGTATTCATCCGCGTTGAGGCTTACGATTTGCAGTATTTCTTCCGGAGATTTGGCGGCTGGCTCCGGAGCCGATTTGCCGCAACCCCACAGCGATCCGAGCGCCCCCGCGAGCGCCATGGCCTGCAAGGTTCGGAAGCACAGCATCATGGAAACTTTCTCCGCCACGAATGTGATCGGCGCGAGGACTACACTGATCGTCCCAACGTTGAATTCTCCTCATTCTAATAGGAGATTCGAGTGCAAATAGCCTCGGGAGCGCAGTAGGTGCGGCATAAGTTAGCCCAGTCCGTAAGGGCTGGGTCAGCTCCGGTGGATACCGCAGCCGTCGCGGACGTTCTCCGCCGGCACGGCGGCTCGGAATGAGCGAAGCATGCGGCGCTTGCCGAGTCCCCCTCGGCGAAGGGCAAACCCACATGCTTGACACTGAAGCATGCGGCACCCGGCCTCTACCGCTCGGCTGGTGGTACACTTCCCCAATGAGCCAAGAAAAAGAGCCTCCCTAAGCTCACCATGGCACAAATTCAGATGCTTGCGAAATTCAGCCACGCGTCTGAGGACTATCCTGACTTGAGCTTCGAAGAGGTAGCGGTAAAGCTGCTAGGCTCAGACCCTTTCGCGCCCACGCCGAACGGGAAGCTGTTCGAAAAGGAATGCAGAGAAGTGTTTGACAGAGAGCGAGGGCCATGGGGGAAACCGAACTGACCGAATCTCCAAACTTCGTGAGTCAGTTCCGGCGCTCGCCAGAGCGGGGCGTCGCTGCGTTCAGCAGCTAAACAAAAAACATCATTTCAAGTATCTGTACGGTCCCCTTTTTTATATTCTAGAGAACATGAAAACCACAAAAAGAGTGCTTGCCCTTGTTGTGGGGATTATCGGACTCGTTCAGATTCGCCCACTTCCCAACCTAAAAAGTTTTCCAATTGACCCGGCAGAACCCCTTGGTCCTATATCGGACGGGCAATTCTTACTGTGACGGCAGTCTATCTTGTGGCGTACGGTGTAGGCTTTTTCCCGCGCTCCAAAAAGTCAAAGCATATTGATTCCAGTGGCTCTTAGAGGCCGGGTGCGCCACCCGCCTGTATCCGCGCAGCACCTCTAACCGGCGACTTCTGGGGAAACGCCAATTTGAGGAGTGTTCCAAAACGGACAGTTTTGCGAAATGTCTGATGGTATCGTTTCCGAATGCGAACGGGGGACATGCCTCCACTAACTTTACTCGTCGTCCCCTGTCCTACTTGTGGAGTTGCTGCCGGAATGCCCTGCTTGTTGCACTCAGGTGGCCTGCGCAACGACCCACACATCGACCGAAAGCTTGCTGCGATTGAGGCTGTTGAAACGAAAAGGATTCCCCGTCCTGGAGGCCAATTATTCTCTTGACCAAAACAATTCGAAATACGTAGAGGGAGTGCCTACGGGCGGGCCTTTCATCGAGCGAGGAAGGAAAAGTATGACCATAAGAATGACGAACAGTGAAGTAGATGGCGTGTCCGTGGTGACACTGGACGGTCGCATTGTTCTGGGCGAGGAGAGCACCTCTTTCCGCGAAAACCTGAAGAGCCTGATTGCCGAAGGAAAGAAGAAGATTGTCCTGAACATGGCCAACATCAAATATATTGACAGTGCGGGCCTGGGCACTTTGGTCGCTGCGCATCTCAGTGCCAAAAATCACGGCGCATCTGTGCGCCTCTCCAATCTGGGTAACAAATTCCACGAAGTTCTGCAAATCACCAAGCTCCTGACCGTCTTCGATGTTTACGATACAGAAGCAGCCGCAGTCAGCAGCTTCCATAGCTTGTTGGCCGCCAGCAATTAGCCGGGTGCGCCACTCGCCTGTATCCGCGCAGCACCTCTACCGGCGACTTCTGGGAGGCATGTGTCACTTGTCCGCATTAACCAGGCACTAGCGTCGACCAAGGAACTATGCTCCAATCAGCTCAACCGGCGAGTTTGATACCGGCTGACAGCGAGTTGCGAAGAGAAACTATGAAAAACATTCTCTTGGCGCTTGTGATAGCACTTGCGACGATTGCATGCAAGTCAGAGCCAGCGCCAAAGACGGCAGCGGTGGAGTTGAAGCACTTCCCCTTGGACAGCCTGGAAGGGGTACGTGCGACTACCGGGGCTAGCTTCGACCCGAAGATCTCGGCGGACGGAAAAGGTTCGTTGCGTGTCGAGGCCAAGGAGCCGGTAACGGTGCCACTGTTTGAGGTCACCGACGTAGCGATCGAAAATGCGTCCCTGATCTATATGGCCAGATTGCAGTCAGAGAATCTGGATGGAAAGGCCTTTTTGGAGATGTGGGTCCGCATTCCTGGCAAGGGAGAGTTCTTCTCCCGCGGGCTGGATCGTCCCATCACGGGAACCATGAGCTGGATGACTGTCGCGACTCCTTTTTTCCTGGAGGCTGGGCAAAAGCCTGATCTCATTCGGCTCAACCTGGTGATACAGGGAAAAGGACGAGTCTGGATCGATGACGTGCATTTGATGCGGGCCCCCTGACCCAGCCGGTGCCTCATCCTTGCGGGTTTTGCAAGGGTGGGGAATTTAACTCTAACTTTTAGAAGCTTCAACGATTTACGATTCCATTCGAATGCCGCGTGCGCCACACGCCTGTATCCGCGCAGCACCTCTAACCGGCGACTTCTGGGAGGCATGTGTCACCCGTTAATCAGGGGGCACCCTCACTGCTTTCTCAAGTGAGACAGCTTCCGATCAACTGTATAGCCCACAGCTCCTTCCCATGAGCCGTACGTCGGATTGGCGAGTTGAAACCAGCGTTCGCCCCACAGCCCCTCATGGGCTTCGTAGAGCTTCTGTCTACCATCGAGATTTGCCGACTCGGGAGGAATCTGAAGAAAATCCGCTAGCTGATCCCCGAACAAAAGCAAAATGCGATATTTGGCGGCGCATTCGGCGCGGCGTCCGGTCTTGTCGGTGTCGTCATCGCCTCGCGAGCAGAAGAGCCGATCAGTGACGGGTTCAATGGGAACGTGCAGACCGCGTAGGAGTTTCACCGTGGGATCGTCAGCTTTAGTCGGATCGCATGTCCGGTTTGTAATATAGAGCGTAGCCACTCCGTTGGCGTGCGCGAACTGCAGGAAATGCATGGCACCAGGAATGAGCCCTGCGCTTTGTTCATTCACCCACTTTGCCCAAGCCGCAGGCGTGTACGGCTGACCTGTGGCAACTAACCGCGCTCGAAATACCGAATTATTCAAGACAGTTTCATCCAGGTCGAGAATGACGGCTGGGGGAAGGGTCTCAAAATTTGCGTTCTGTTCTAGCGCTGCAGTCCAATGTGGGTTGTTTAGACCTCGCAAGAGGGCAAGCTCAGCCGAATGATAGGTCTGTGCTGCACTGGCCTGATACTCGACCGATGTTTGAATCCACAAGACTGCATTCAAGTTTTCATAGGTGGGTCCAACGGGTGCGGCAAAGGAAAGCGTCAAGAACCAGCAGAACACTGCAACCCAGGTACCTATGCGAATCATTATGCGCTCCAGAGTTAAGGTCCAAAGCAACTTATCCGCGGCGATGTGGGGGGCAAGTCTATTCTGCGCACTGCTACAGTAACAAGCTACTTAAT
>JBARRT010000164.1:0-68039 GCA_049644365.1 Candidatus Acidiferrum sp.
CTTGCGGGGCGATCCATAAGTGTTGCCGCTAAAGGACTTGCGCGGACGAAGGGTTGGCGAAAAAGTAACTGGGTAGGGGCTAAAGATTTTGAAGGAGTTAGAAGGACTACCTGGCGGGCGAGCATGGTTCGAAGGGCACCCTCCTCGCCGGGGCTATGGCGGAGGAAGCTTGCCGAATACATTAGGCATTATAGCATATTGGTACAGTTAGTTAAGTATTACTTTAAGTGGTTTGGATGCTGAGGGATAGTATGGCGTCAGATTCGCCTGGCACCGGTAAATATATAAAAAGGCCCCACCCTTGCAACAAACAAAACCGCAAGGGTAGGCCACCCAGATTCTCCGAAGGGGAAAAGGTTGGCCCACCCGCGGGGCGGTAAGGCGTTGAAGAGTCGAGGGTTGGTAAATTGGATGGCGCGCCGGGAACAGGAGTCGGGAGATGGAAGCCGTGGGAGATGTCGAATTAGTTGGAGTGGAGTAATCGGAGAAAGTCGTCCAAGCGGTTTATGCCCGGGCCACCCGCCCTGGGGCACGGATTTGATACGATGGCGCACTATCGGGACCGCAAGCGGCAAATTTTCGGTCCAAAAGGAGCTCGCCATGAGATCGCTCGGGTGCTTTGCCACATGCTTACTCATTGTGTTTTCCCTCTCCGCTCCCGGTGTTGCACAAGAGGCTGAAGAACACGGGCACTCGCATTCAGGATCTGAAGAGGGACTGGGCCGCGTGCATATGGACATTTCGTGCGCTTCGGCGGTAGGAGCAAAGTTCGACCGTGCATTAGCCCTGCTGCACAACTTCTGGTATCAGCGTGCGCTGGAGGGCTTCCGTCAGGTCGCGAGCGACGATCCGGAGTGTGCAATCGCCTACTGGGGCGCAGCCATGACATACAACCATCCCTTCTGGGACGCGCCTTCGTCCGCGGACGAGACTGCTGCGTGGGGTTTGGTGCAAAAGGGACTTGCGGCGAAGAAAATGTCTCCGCGCGAGAAGCTCTATCTCAACGCGGTCGCCGCTCTGTTCAAAGATGCTGGCGTAGGACCGAAAGCCGCGCGGGACGAAGGCTACCGCGATACCATGGCTGCAGCTTATGCCAGCTTTCCGGACGATGAGACCAAGCTTTTCTACGGCCTTGCCATTCTAGGGACAATCAAGGAAGGTACGAAGGGTTTTGAGCGCCAGACGCAGGCAGCCAAGCTCTTCGAGGAGGTCTACGCCCGCAGTCCGGACCATCCAGGTGTGTTGCACTATCTGATCCATGTATATGACGATCCGGCACATGCCGAGGAAGGGCTCGAGGCAGCACGCAAATACGCCAAAGTGGCCGCCGCAGTTCCGCACGCCTTACACATGCCTTCCCACATGTTCACTCGTCTAGGGTATTGGGATGAGTCGGCGGCCACAAACGAAAAGGCCTGGCAAACCTCTGAATCTGATGTAAAGCGTGCGGGAGAATCCAGCTCCCTGCGCGATTTCCATTCACTCAACTATCTGGAATACGCCTACCTGCAGTTAGGCCGCTATCGGGATGCCCGGCGGACGCTTGACATTATCGCGGCGCAATATGACGCGTTGACCGACAGGAAGACCGCGGCCGACACTCCAGAGCTACAAGCGCGGCACGTGCGCGGGCGGACCATTTATGCCATACCGGACCGCGTGGTTTATGGGTACTTTGACATGTTGACGCGCTACGCTGTCGAAACCGGAGATTGGGACGCTGCTGCGAGGATTCCGCTGCTTGTCCCTTCGCGGGATTTCGTCGCAGTGAAATTGCAACTGGAAGCGATGGCCGCGGCAACTCGCAAAGATGCCGCCCTAGCCAGGGTTGCCGCAGATAAACTGGCTCTGCTCGCGCAAGAGTCCGGACAACATCCGTTCGCTCAACAGATCATCACGGTGCAGGCGAAAGAGACAGAAGCCTTCGCCGCCAAAGCCTCGGGGAATGCGGATGAAGCAGTGGCGAAGATGAAAGAAGCGGCTGCCATTGAAGATTCGATTGACAGCCTATCCCAGCCGCCCTATCCAATTATTCCAGCCAATGAGCTCTTTGGCATGCTGCTGATGGAGTTGAATCGACCCGCTGACGCCATGGAGCGATTTCTTCAGACGCTGAAACGCACTCCGGGCCGCCCGAAGGCCATCTATGGAATAGCTCGAGCGGCACAGATCAAGGGCGACAACGCGACGGCCAAGCGACGGTATCAAGAATTCCTAGCAATCTGGAAGAACTCTGACCTTGATCGCCCTGAAGTCGCTACGGCAAAGGAATTTCTGGCGAAAGTACCAGCGGCTGCGCAGTGACGCCAGCAAACGGTTTCTTGTCTGGGCCACCCGCCGCCCAAAAAAGAGCACAGGGCAGCTATTGCCAGTTTTTTCATGATGCGGACCTCTTCTTAGATAGAACGACGCGGACCTGGAAACTTGCACCGCAGCAGAATCGTAGCAGAAGTGGAACAGCACCGGTCTCAAGACCGGCCACTACATGCGAGGAGATGCCGGGCTTCCTGACACAAGTCGTCAGGACCCCCACACACCGGAGGAAAGCCCGGCGCTACAACGGAACAAAGCCGCGGTTCATGTGGGTGGGCACGTTCGATGGCGGCGGCGAGTTTCTTCATTCCGTCGGGTGCGGGCAACACAAAACTAGAAACTAGAAGGCAGAAACTAGAAAGCAGAAACTAAAACGAAACTAGAAACTGGAAATCAGAAAGTAGAAATTGGAAGGGCGAGGAGAAGAGAGGAGAGATTCCTCACATCCGCAGGCCGACCGTTTCGCAGGAGCGAAACGGGAAGTAAAAGTCGGCCTGCTCCGTTCGGAATGACGGGGAGGGCGGGCTGGCTTGACGGCACGGCTGAAGCCGTGCCCTGACGTGCGAACCGAGGAGATGCCAGGCTTCCTGACACAAGTCGTCAGGACCCCCACACACCGGGGGAAAGCCCGGCGCTACAACGGCAAGAACAATTCCGCTCGTAAGGACAGTGGTCGGCGTGCTTGTTCACCTTTCGGCGCGGTTCACGTGGTGGGCTCGTTCGATGGCGGCGGCGAGTTTCTTCATTCCATCGGGTGCGGTCTGTTCGAAGATACTTACCTGAGCCACAAAGGACTTCGCGTTGGGGCCGGATAATACCAGCCGCTGGGTAATTCGAGTGCGGTTTTGGGGCAGTTCTTCGAACTGCCAATGAAAGGACAGGATCGCGTCCGACAACTGCATCTCGATGGTAGCCTCGCGATCGGCTTTACAAGCCCTGATGATGGAGTGCCAAGTTTGGCCGGGTAAGGTGGTCGTCAGCCGGGACCCGACATCGAAAGGCCCATCCAAAGCGAACGTCGCAGGCGGATCATTCCAGTTGGCAATATTTGTCCAGTAGCTCCACGCGAACTTCCGGGGCGCGTTGCATTGGACGGAATGCTGAAACTGCCAAGCTGGATCCTTGATGGGCTGCGGCATCCACGCTTCCTCGGGGGGACGGGAGAAGCATACAGGCGGGGATTGGAAAATTGAAATTGGAAAATGGCACCCGGCAAGATGAAGAGAGATTCCTCTCTGCGCAAGCCGACCGGCTCGCGGGAGCGAGCCGGAGAGAAAAAGCGTCGGCTTGCTCCGTCCGGAATGACGGATGTGGGGCCGGTTCAGCGGTGCAGCAGGAGCGAATGCGGAAGAATAAAGTCGACCTGCTCCGTTCGAAATGACGGGTGTGGGGCGGGCCGTTGTGTCGGAGTTCCCGATCGGAACCGGGACAGGCGCCGCTCCGTCCCCCAAAAGCGGGGGCACCCCGCGGGCTTAACTCAGGTACTTCCACTGCGGCCATGATTCCTGTAGGGTCTTTTTGGGGCGGCGGCAAACGAAAATCGTGAGCCGGGACTCTTCCGGCATGGCGTACGGCGGAGAGACGCTTGCTTCGGGCGTGACTTCGTCATAAAACTGGCGCAACTGCTGTTCGGTAAACCCAATCGCAACGGCAACTTGGCCGGTCATCGCGCCAGGTCCCCATAACCCGTACTGATTGTGACCACTAATGGCTCGCGGCAATCCCAGCTTCGCGCCGAAGTGGTCTATTGCGGAGGCTTCCCCATAGTTGTAGGCAAGCACCACCGCTTGAGCGCGCTCGGACTCCGGCAGCGCCTGATATACGCGTGCCACCGCGTGCACCTGTTCCGGCCAGCCGAACATATCCCCGAAGAGTTGCGGCAATTCGCCCTGCGGCACGTTTTCCACGTGAATCGCCTGCACATCCCAGAAACGCGTATAGCGAATCGTAGCTTCGACCGGAAGGATCGGCATCGATAGCGGGGCCGCAATCACACCGCCGATCAATAATGGCACTGCGATCGCCGGCCGCAACCACACTCCGATTCGCGGAACCAATCGCAATTCGATCCAGACGGAGCCAGCCGCCAGCAGCATCACGTACGCCGGCGCGAGGTAATAGATTTTTCCGTGCAGGATGAGCATCTCCAACAAAACCGTGAAATACGCCCAGGCCAGCACGGCATACTTTTTTCCGAGCGGATCTCGCAGCAAAAACCACAGACCGGCGATCCAAATAGGCGCAGCCAGGGGATGTGCCAACAAGGTTTGTTGCCAGAGGTATTCCCACGGGGAAACGATCACGTACTTCGTACCCATCACCGCGTGAAACAGCGCCAGAGTTGGCCAGCCATTTTGAATTTCCCAAAGCAAATTAGGAAGGAAGCAAAGGAACGTGATTCCGGCCCCCAGCCAAATCCACGGCTGCCGAAAATGCTTCCTCGCAGGGGTTGCCAGCAGGCCAAGCGCAATCCCCGAACCGAAAAAGAGCATGGAGTGTTTGTTTAGAATCCCGAGGCCGGCACAGAGTCCGAAGAGAAGCCACAGCTTTGGGTTTCCGCCATTCAGGATGCGCAGCACAATCGCCGCGCACGCCATCCAAAGCACCGGCTCAAACGCATTCATCGAGAAGAAATTGTCAAACGCCAGGTAGATCGGAGCAAGCAACACGCAAAATGCGGCGAGGAACTGGGCGTACTTTCCGCCGCCCAGTTCCCGAGCCAGCCATGCAGCAAGAAATACCTTGGCCGAAGCTGCTAGCGCCGGCAGTAAACGCAGGGCTGAGAGCGAATCGCCCAGAAGCGCGCGGCTAAGGCGGGCGAGAAACGGAGCGAGAGGCGCGTGGTCGACATAGCCCCAAGCCAGACGCTGTCCACAAGCGGCATAGTAAAGTTCATCACGAAAGAATCCAAACCGGCCGCTGAACGCCACGTGGAGAGCGACCGCAGCAATCGCTAACGCGTACACCGCCCGGCTCAGTGGCAGCGAGGCAGCGGCTGGGCGAGCCGCCTCGCCGCGCTCCATCAGGTCACGAGTTTCCTTTTCGACTTCGAAAACGGGAGATATTATTCGCTCCAATTGCCAGCTCCGACGCATCCATTGCGCTGTCTTAGGACTTTACATTGTAAATGGGATGGAAATTGAAAAATCGGAAGTAGAAATTAGGAGAGATAAAAGCCCCACACGCAAAACGCGAAGACAGAACCTTGACGGCGACGTCTCGTTTGAGACGCGTGTCAGTGGCACGGTAAACTTCGCCCATCCCGCCGGCGCCAATGGGCGCTTCGATTCTATAGGGGCCCAGCCGAGTGCCCGAAGGCAGGTACATCGTGCAGCGAATTATAAACTAGGAATGACGCAACGGACAGCGCCGCAATCCTTTATAGTGCGGTGAGCTACGTTTGGTGGCGGCAGGGTTCTAATTTCGATCCGGCGAAAGAGGCGTTCGCGAAGACTTCGAGCTGCGTTTTGCTAGGCGGCTTTTGATTTCGCGGATGACTTGCGGCCGGGCTTGCCGTTGGTTGCAAGCAGTTCGCGTTCGGCGCGGGTCCAGTCGTCGAGCGGGTTGCCGGGTGCGCCGGCGCGCTCGAGATAGATTTGGTAGGCGCGCAGGGCGATGTCTTCCGGCCCCGGAGATTTTCGGGTGGCGCGGGACTTGGTGACCTTTGGAGAGGAACCATTCTTCGTCGTGGCCATAGTCTTCTCCCTTTCGGCTGGTAAGTCTATTCTAGCGAATTGGAAAACTTTGGGGCATGCAAAATTCAAATGGCAGCGATTCGTGTGACGCTTTGAATAAGGCTTCAATGCTGCGCGATGGACTGAGAAGACAGCAGTTGAAAACAAAAGCGCTCCCCGATTTGATCGGGGAGCGCTCTTGGAAAGTGTTAGCAGCTGCTAGAAGATGATCTTAATAGCAAGCTGCAGGTTGCGGGCTTCGCCGGGGCCGATGGCCGGGGCGCCGTTGAAGTCGCCGATGGTGTCGGTTACTTGGCCGAAGCCGCTGCTGGTAGTGCAAATCCCTGTTTTTGCTACAGAGTCGGGCGCGCAAGTACTGCCAACTGAGCCTACTCCGGAGGCAAGGTTGATGCGGTTGAGGAGGTTAAAGAAGTCCGCTCGAAGCTGGACTTTGACCCGCTCGGTGATTGGAACGTTCTTAATAAACGACAGGTCCACATCTCCAAAGCCCGGCCCGGTAAATTTGTTTCGAGAGAGGTTGGCCGCGCCTGGGCACGCTGTCGACAGCGCCGGGTTCGCATTCGGGAGGCAGAACGCCGCAGGATTCCACCACTGCGTCCCAAAACTTGGGTCGAACGTGTGGCTGACACCTGAGTACGGATTACCGATTAAGGATAAGCCCGAGAGAGTTTCGTCCGAAGGCTGACCCCGGTGCCAGTTCATCACGCTGCTGATTTGCCAGCCGTTGAATACGCGCTTGGTCAGGCCAGACGTAGCCCAAGGCGCCTTGGGAACATCATAGGTACCACTGACGGTGAAAAGGTGTCGAGTGTCGAAATCACTGTTTCCATAGTCCGCCTTACGGTTGAAAGCATCGTCCAGGACTTGACCACGGTACTCGCTGACTTCATCCAGAGCATGTGACCAGGTGTAAGCAAACTGGGTGCTGAGCCCGCGCCATGCCCTTGTCCGGAAAATGGCTTGTAATGAGTTGTAGTTGGACGTTCCAATGGTGTTGAGTTGCAGGATATTGCCGAAGTTCGGGAATGCACCGCCTTGATTAATGTTCGAGACGATATTCAGCTTGCGTCCCTGGCTGCCGACATACCCGATCTGGAATACGGCGGAGTTACCAAAGCCTTTCTCCACCTGCAGGTTGTAGTTATAGAAATACGGGGTTCGGAAGTTCTGGCTGACAGAATAGAGGTTGAATTTCGGAACCGGGCTGACCGGGTTACCGTTCGAATTTACCGCCGTGGAGCAGAGAGGGTCGGCACACTTAATGACCCCAGGAAAGATTGAAGCGCCTCCGGTCTGTACGGCATCCCAGTTGTAACCATCACGCGAGAACGTGGAAACGGGCGTCGCGCCAAATGGATTCCCCTGAATCCCTGAAGGCGCCGCGACAGGCGGCCGGAAATCCAAGAAGGGGTTCAAGTTGATTTGATCGTAGAAGACACCGAATCCACCGCGCACTACGAGATCACCTTTCGCAGTGGGCTGATAAGCGAAGCCGAGTCGAGGGCCGAAATGGTTCTTACCGGGGTTGAACAGGGGATGGCTGCCATCTTGCACCACAAACCCAGTGCCGGGAACAAAGTTGGCTATGTCTTTCTTGTCGCTTTGCATCGGACCAAAATATTCATAGCGCAAGCCGTAACTAAGGTTGAGCTTCTTGGTGATCTGCCAAGAATCCTGGATGTACGCGTTGAAGGCGTTGACATGGACAAAGCGCTCAGGGTCACCGACGGCAATTGTGGAGCCGCAGGTAAAGCTATTGTTGACGTGGAGGGCGTCGCTGCACGAAGAGACGTCACCAGCGAGAAAGTCCGCAAGCGCTTTTGTCAGCGGAGTTTCTGTTGCAGTGACCAGATCTCCTGCCCAGGGGCCGGCGGAACCGTCAAAGACGAACTTTCCAGTTCCGCGGCGATGATAGAACTCATTGAGTTTCCCGTGGCGAAATTCGGCTCCGAAACGGAACTGATGTTTCCCGACGGTATAGGAGACGATGTCGGTGAAGTGCAGTGTCAGATCGCTTCGGCCCTCGGGCGGAGTCAGGCCAATCTGTTCAAATCCCCCCGAACCGCTCTTGGAAGGAGGTGCGATGACGATATTTGGGGCCCCGTGGATGGGCTGCCCATGGGCGGTGGCGTCCGGGCTAAGGAATATTCCCATGGCCTTGGTGTCGAAGCTACTGTTGTTGTCGTGAAAGAGCTGGTTGAAGTAGCTGGCGCCAAAAAGGAATTGATTGGTCCACCTTGATGACAAATTGGAATTCAAGACTGCGCCGTAGTTTCCATCGTGGAGAGGCGCCACCTCGAAGTAGTACGCCAAATTCGAGCTGGCCGTTCCCAGGGCCGGACTGCCGCCTAATGGCGCGGTCTGATTACCCTGGCCGATAATGGCGTGCAGAGAAAGATGATGTTTGTCAGAAATTTGGTGATCAATCCGAGCAACACCGTTGTAGCTATAGCCAAACTCGGAGCTGGGGCTGAAGAAGTTGCCAGTTGTAGCAGGCAGGCTACCGATTGTGCCTCGCGGCCAGAAGCCGCTCGTCCCAATGGCGGTCTTCGATGCAGCACTTTCCGTAACGCCATGCGCAGCCAGGACAGCAAGAGCTTGATTCACCCAGGCATCTGAAGGTTCCGTCGCAATTCCGGAAAGACCAAATACGAAGTCATTCTTCTCGTAGGTAACAAAGACAAATGTCTTGTTCTTTATAATCGGACCGCCCGCAGAGAACCCGTAGTTTTCGTTGCGTTCTCTTGGAGCCTTAGTGCCAGGCGCCGGAGTAAAGAAGGGGGAGGGGGAAGCGAAGTATTCGTTCCGATTGTAGTAATAAAGTGACCCATGAATGTCGTTGGTCCCTGACTTGAGGACAATGTTGGCTGTGCCACCTGCGTTACGCCCGCCTTCGGGTCCCGAGGAGGTCTGCACTGAGAATTCCTCAGTTGCGTCAATCGGCAGCACCGTGCCGGCAATCCCCGAGACGCCACCCTGATTGATGGCCGGAATGTTGTGCCAGAAATCGTTATTGTCCACTCCGTTGATCTGCCAGTTGATCTGGTTAGGTCGTGTCCCATTCAGAGAGCCGTAGCCGCCCACGTTGTAGCCGCCAAAACCCGGTGCAATACCAATCATTTGCGTAAAGTCCCGGCCGTTGAGAGGAATGTTCTGCACCACGTCGTCGGGGATCGTCATGGTCTGGGTTTGCGTTGTGGTATCGAGTGTGAGTGCAGCTGCGGAGACTTCGACAGTAGTGGTCTGCTGTTGAAGCGCGAGCTTGACTTGCAAGGAGTAGATTTGACCAGCAACCACCTGGACCTTGTCCACGGTGTACGCGGGGAAGCCGGTCGCTGTGACAGTTACCTTGTACAAGCCCAGCGGCATGTCCTGAAGGGAGAACTGACCTTCACTGGTGGTGACGGTATTGTGATCAATGCCCGTCGCGGACTCCGTAGCCTTGACCTGGGCGTTTGGAACAACCGCACCCGAGGGATCCACGACCGTGCCATTGATACTACCGCGGAACGTCTGGGCGTTTGCGGCCACTGCGAGCGAGAGAACAACGAGAATTGCAAAGACTAGGCGCTTCATAGTCCAACACCCCCTCATCGAGATAAAAAATAGCACCCACGCGCCGCCACTCAGCGGCACGCTTTAAAGAACAAGACGTAAACCTTTTTGAAAAGTTGCATGGCGAACCGTTCGCCTTCGGTTTCAGAATCCAAACCTAGTGCTGAATATGGGAACAAGCCCCCCGGACCGGCTCGCTCTCGTTTCGGTTCAAAATTCGATACAGCCTTCAAGCCTAACTGGCTTTGATGGGCTAGATTTAACGCGCACTTGCGTGATGTGTCAAGGATTATGAATTTCATGCTTTGCAGCGGGAAAAGTGATACCTGGCCAGCGCTGGAAAGGCACCGCCGCGTATTGCTGCAAGATTTAGCCGGGAGGGTCATTTCTGTTAGAGTGCTGAGCCGGGGAGGGATAGCCGGAAACTGCGATATTGCGATTTGTTAAATTTGGGTAAGTTTTTGAGGTCCGGATGCGTACTAGTCTATGGAACCGCTGAGACCAGGCCGGATGAGTGCGCCGGGAATAACGGAGCCCACGGAGGCGATTACCCGAGCCAAGGCAGGAGATGCCGAGGCTTGGGGGCAGCTGTATCACGACTACGCTCCGGCGATTTTCCGGTTCTGCCGGCGGGCGCTTCCGACCCGGGAAGATGCGGAAGACGCCACCATGGAAGTATTCATGAAACTACGAGGCAAGCTGAACCAGTACGATTCGACGCGGTCGTTCACCGCCTGGCTGTACAAGGTAGCGGCGAACCACTGCTGGGACACGTTGCGGCGGCGCAAGAGCCGGCAGGATAAAGAGACTGGCGACCTGGAAAATGTGCCGTTGGAGCATCCGGACCCCAGCCAGCTCGAACGCCTGATCGAGCAGCGGAGCAGCGAAGAAGTGCGCAAAGCGCTGGCCAAGCTGGGAGCGCGAGCGCGCATGGCGCTGGTCATGCGCTATTACTCAGACATGAGTTACGACGAAATTGCCGATGCGCTGGGAGTGCGGCGCGCCTTTGTAGGCGTGGTGCTGCTGCGCGCGCGGCACGAGCTGCGGCAGGCGCTGGAAGGTTCGAGCGCGCTGGCGGCGGGAGGAGCTTCGTGAGCAAGACACCCGAAGAGCAGACGAAGCATCTGGACGAGATGACGTGCCTGCTGTATATCGAGCGGCAACTGGACCGGGCGCGCGGACTGGAAGTCTCCGCGCACACGCAGGACTGCGCGGACTGCCGGACGCTGCTGCGGGCGCTGGAGCGGGAATCGCGGTTGCTGACGCGAGCCATGCTGGAAGAGGATGAACCGCTGCCATCACGGCTGGCGCAATTTCAGGAGCGCGCGCGGAAATCAATGCAATGGATTTGGGGCCTGGTATTTGGGCTGGCAGCGACGGGAGCTTACGCGCTCTATACAGGGTACGTCCAGCCCTGGCAAGACCAATTGGAAAAGGCGGGATTCGGCGGGTCGAACCTGCTGGGCTTGCTGATCTTTCAAGGCGCCTTCTGGAAAGGATGGCAATCCATGATCACACTTCTTGAGGTGGTGGCGATGCTGACGCTGGCGGGGATTGGCGTAGCGTTTTTCCGGAGGCGAATCCGCCGAGGTTCGGCGCTGGCGTTGATGTTCGCCGGATTCTGCGCGGTGCTGACGCTGCCGGCGGCGGCGACGGCATCGGAGACTCGCAAGGGCGAGTCCGCCAGCGTGCGCTCGGAGGAAACGATTAAAGGAGATATTTTCCTATTTGGCGACCGCGTAAAAGTGGACGGGACGGTGGAAGGTGATGTGTTTTTGTTCGGGCATGACGCCACGGTGAACGGGCACGTCGAGGGCGACGTGATCGGGTTTGCACAGACGCTGCAAATCGACGGGAAAGTGGATGGGAATATTCGCGCGTTTACGAACACGCTGACGATTCGGGGAACGGTGGCGAAGAACGTTTTGACCTTCGACGAGCGAGTGAATCTGGAAGCCGCCGGGAAAATTGGAGGGAGCCTGACGGTTTTCGTGGAGAACCTAAGTCTGGAAGGGAGTCTGGGGCGCGATCTCCTGGTCTTTGGGAAACACGTGACCATCTCCGGCAAGGTTGGGCGCGGAATCCGGGAGAAAGGAGCGGGGTTGACGATTACTTCCAGCGGGGAGGTCGGCGGGCCGATTCATTATGAAGGTGACACTCCTGCGGAGGTTTCGCCGTCAGCGAAGCTGGCATCGCCGGTGGAATTCAAGAAACTCGAGCACAAGCGCGATTACCGGCAGGGCAAATACTATGTGTGGCAGGTGATCTGGGCCGCGGCATTCGTTCTGTTCGGGCTGGTACTGATGAGTTTGATGCCGAAGTTTTCGCAGGACGCGGTGAAATCGTCGGAGGAATATGGTGCATCTGCGGGTCTGGGTGTTCTGGTGCTATGCGGTGTGCCGATCGCGGCGGTGATTGCATGCGTTACGGTGGTAGGGTTGTTCATCGGATTGTCTGCATTGTTTGTCTGGTATGGGTCGCTGTACTTTGCGCAAGTCATCGTGGGAGCGCTCGTCGGGCAGTGGCTGATGGGGCGTACCAGCCAGCTGTGGCCGCTGATTGGGCGGATGGCGGTGGGAGTGGTGATCGTGCGGCTTTGCACCACGATTCCGGTGATCGGGGGCTGGGTGAAACTTGGGGTCATCATCTGGGGACTGGGAGCAATTTCAATCGCGCTTTACCGGAGATTCCAGCCGGTGATTGCGCCGGGGGTTCCACCGGGGCAGTTTGCGCCGCCGTTGCCGCCGAATACGACGGTGGGCGGAGTGCAGCCGGCGTGAGGATCGCAAGTTCTTAGTTTTTGGTTGTTGGCTGAAAAGAAATCGGAAACCGGGAAGTCACAGATTCGCGGCGGAAAACGGAACGGGCCGGTCGGAGCACATCCGATCGGCCCGCTGCTATTTGCGGAGGCGGAGAAAGGTACCTCGAGTTAATGTTGCCGGATCTTTGCAGCCATAAAGGGAAACTGCGCGGAGTTCGACGAATTTTCCAAATAAAGCACGCGAAGCCCCACAGGCAGACTAGCGGTCACGTTCGCTGCGCTGCTAGGAATACCATCGAGATTGGTTACGCCCTGGCCACCAAGGGTACCTGAGAAGACTTGCGTTGGAAAAACGGACGCGGGCGTAATGTTAAAGTACGAGGGAACAGAGTTGACGTCGACGACGGTACTGGTTGAAGTTCCAGTGGATATGGCGATAAGGCGCGACCAACGGAGGGTAACGGTATCCGAGGTTGCTGCTGCGATGGTATTGCCGAGCGCTGCCACCAATGCGGTGACATTAACGGCGACGGTCTGGCCGGGATGTATTGCGGAGGTGTCGGCTTGCCCTCGAAACAAGCCGAGGCTACCGGCAGGTATGGCGAGGCCTTTGGTGTCGACGAGGAAGGGTTTGGGAGCGGGGATATTTACGGTCAGGAGATCCCCGGTGTTGAGCCCGCCAATAAGGGAGTTGGTGGCGAGCTGAACTTTATCGGTGACGGCGATGGCAAATTGGGTAGGAGTGTTGACGGCGTAGACGGTACCTTCTACGAAGTCCTGCCGGGTCGCATTCAACGGCTCAAATTCCTTGAGGGAAAGCGTACCGTCAGTGTTAAGGAAGGCGTCAACGCTGGCGATTTGATTATTCGCGACGCAATTGATGGTGGCTGGCGTCGGACAAACGGAGCCGTCGGGGCTCGGGTCGAAAAACGAGTTTGAGGTGCTGGTGGCCGTGAGCGTGCCACGGGTGGGCGAGGTAATGGTTACGGTACTGCCGCTGATACCGACGACGCCGGTGAAGTCCTCGATGAGTTCGAGCTGATTCGTACCGAGATTGGCATTCGTGCGGGGCAGTGTGAAGGCCGTGAAGACGCCCGGGTTGGGAGAGGAGGGATTGAAATTGACCGACAGAGTTCCGGACGAGAGCGAGATGGCATTATTCAGCTTGAAGTCGATCTCGATGCCTTGCAGACCGCTCGTAGTTGCGTTGAATGTGAAAGAGCTGATCGTGGGGGTGCCAACGGCCGTGAGGGTAGCCGTGCAGACAGAATTGTTCGGACATGTCACGCCGTTTGCCGTGATGGGTGAACCTGTGTCGTTCAGGAATGTCATCACCGGGCTGGAAAGAGAAACCTGAACTGTGTAGCTTCCTGACGGCACGTTGGTGAGAGTACCGAGGAAGGCCGTATCGGACTGCAAGCGCATCAGGTCGACGACGAGCGCCGGATTGGGGGTAAAGGTTTGCGCGGTGCCGGTGGTTGGAGTGAGGGTAATGCCGACAATAGTGACTTTGAACGAAAGGATTGACGGATTCGCCGGAAGAGTGTCGGCAACGAGAGTAAAGCTAACGGTGGCGTTGCCGCCGCCACCGCAGTTGACGGTGCAAACGGTTGTGGGGCCGCTACAGGCGGCCAGGGAAAAGGAAGCGAGCAAGAGAAAGAGAAGCAGAGCTTTGTTTCGATTCATTAGGCACCCCACGCTAGACTAGTCTGCGTTTGCCATCCCTGGAAAGGAAAACTCTCAGAATTACGACATTGAATGTAACGCGGGGCGAGAAAAGATGGTTGCGGTAAAACGGAGGCGGGGTGTTCAACTGCTAAATGCCGGAAATCAGGAAGGATACAGTTTCTTGGAGACGCAAGGGCCAGTAAGAAAGACGGGGAGCGGGTATGTTATCGTTACTCGTTACTCTGACGGGTCCAGCGAGAAAGAAGGCGGGTTTTTGGCAAAACGCGCGGCAAAATCGGCGATGGAGCTTTCGGAAACAGGCGTAAAGCGCGCCGCGAAAGCCGTCGAGCGAAAATATATGCCGATCGAAGACGACCCGGCGGCGGGCCTCAGCGTACCGGAGGACGCCGTCGAAGACCAGGTTGCCGAGCCGGCGAAGCCTTCGATGCGGGAAGTCTTCGGCCCGGACGGATTCCTTGAAAAATGCATGAGGGGCGGGTTTGACCGGACAACGGTCACATCCGACTACGAGTACCGGCCGGCACAACTGGAGATGGCGGAGCTGGTGAACGAGGCGTTCGAGACGCGCCACCACGCCATCGTGGAAGCAGGCACGGGGACGGGGAAGACGCTGGCATACCTTCTGCCGGCAATTTGCAGCGGGCGGCGCGTGGTGATTTCCACGGCGACGAAATCGCTGCAGGAACAGCTCTACCAAAAAGATATTCCTTTTCTGCAAAAACATTTCGCGCCGAACCTGAAAGTGGCGGTGATGAAGGGGCGCTCGAATTTTCTGTGCCGCGCGAAGCTGCATCAGATGGCCGACCAGCCGATGCTGAAAGGCATGGATGAAATTGACGCATTCCGGCAGATTCGCGACTGGGTGAAGCTCACGGAAACGGGCGACCGCGCGGAGCTGACGTTTCTTCCGGACGATTCCGATTTGTGGACGCGAATCGACGCGCGGCGCGATACGTGCACGGGAAAGAAGTGCGCGGACTTCAACCAGTGCTTCCTGACGGCCATGCAGCAGAGGGCCCGGGAGGCCGACCTGATCATCGTGAATCATCACCTGTTTTTTGCAGATCTCGCCCTCAAGCAGGACGATTTCGGGAGCATCCTGCCGGAATACTCGGCGGTAGTGTTCGATGAAGCGCACGAGATGGAAGACGTGGCCAGCGATTATTTCGGGAGGCAGATTTCGAATTACCGGTTTGAGGAACTGGCCCGGGATGCCGATCAGACGCTGCGCTTGCTGCACCTGGGCGCGCCTTCCTTGCTGCGAAAAACACAGCGGATCCGGGAGCGTAGCCGGGGTTTCTTTGAATTGTTCCCGCCGCGCGACGGACGGTTTTCGTTCACGCGCAACGAGCGCGAGGCGTTCCTCGAACAGAACCGCGAGGGCTACGATTCCTTGGTGACGGCGCTGAAAAGTATGGAGACGGAATTCGCGGCGCTGGCGACAAAGCCGGAAGAACTGACGCGCATCGCGCGGCGAAGTTTCGAATTGAGGCAGGAGCTTTCGTTCCTGTTCGAATCGAACGAGAAAAACTTCGTTTACTGGTACGAGCGGAGGAACAAAGGCGTGTTCCTGACGGCGACGCCGATCGACGTCAGCCAGATTTTGCGGGAGCGACTGTTCGAACAATTCGACACGGTCATACTGACCTCCGCGACGCTGACGGTGGGCGGGCGATTTGATTACATCCGGCAGCGGCTGGGCATTGACCACGCGAAGGACCGCGCGCTGCCGCCGGAGTTCGATTTTCCGAATCAGGCCCTGCTGTACCTGCCGCAACAGATGCCGGACGTGCGCGACGCGGGATTCGCTGCCAAGGCCGCGGATGAAATCGTGAAGTTACTGGAACTCAGCCAGGGGCGGGCGTTCTGCCTGTTCACCAGCTACTCGCAGATGAACGATCTTTTTGAACGCGTGCGATCGCGCGTCGGATTTCCTTTGCTGTTGCAGGGAACGGCGCCGCGCTCGGTTCTGCTGGAGCGCTTCAAGAACACGGAAGGGGCGGTGCTCTTTGCGACGGCCAGCTTCTGGCAAGGGGTGGACGTGCCGGGCGAGCAGCTTTCGTGCGTGATTGTGGACCGACTGCCGTTCGCGGTGCCGAGCGATCCCATCGTGGCGGCTCGCGTTCGCGCGCTGCAAGACGATGGCCGCAATCCGTTCGCTGAGTTCCAGGTGCCGCAGGCAGTGCTGGCACTGAAGCAGGGCTTCGGGCGCTTGATTCGCGCGAAGACCGATCGGGGCGTGCTGGCACTGCTCGATACCCGGCTGCAGCGCATGCCCTATGGTAAAATTTTCCTGGAGTCGCTGCCGCGCTACGGGACGACCCACGGACTGGCCGACGTTGCGCGCTTTCTAGAGAAGAGGGGAAGCTCCGAGCGGCTCGGGGCCCGCTCGGCAAGTCCCGCCTGAGAATTCACGAACTGAGAAGATTCGTCGAGTGCGGGCAGCGAGTTCCTGGAGACCTATGTTTCAAGTCAGCGTGGAAGAGACATTCTCAGCGGGTCACGCCCTGCGAGGCTACAAGGGCAAATGTGAAAACGTGCATGGCCACAACTATCGCGTGCGTGTAACGCTGGAAGGGCCGCAGCTCGATCCGATCGGATTGCTGGTGGACTTCACGCACCTCAAGCAGGTGATTCGCGAGATCATGGGCCGGCTCGACCATCAGTTCATGAACGATTTGGAACCGTTCACGACCGTAAATCCATCCGCGGAAAATGTGGCGAAATATTTTTACGATGAAGTTACGCGGCAAATGAAGGGGCTGCCCCCGGGCGCGAAAGTGACCGACGTGATCCTGTGGGAGACGGATACCAGCCGTGCGCAGTACCGGCCGGGAGCCTAGGGAGAATGGGAATCAGGTGAAGGGATGAACCGCGCTTTCTTTATTATTTTCATCCCGGTGCTACTCGTGGCGGCCGGCTACGTTGCCGTTTTCCGGTTCATGGGGGTCGCGCCCGGTTATCCGCGGCTCATCCTTTTGATGGCACTTTTCTTCGGCGTAATGTATTGGCTTTCCCGGCGAAACGCAGGGAAACCGGGGACCAACCGGCAATAGCGGACCGTAATCGACCATGATTATCACGGAAATTTTCAAATCGATTCAGGGCGAAGGCACGCGCGCGGGACTGCCGTGTATCTTCGTGCGGCTGACGGGCTGCAATCTGCGATGCACCTGGTGCGACACGGCATATGCGTTCCATGGCGGCAAGAAAATGAGGGTGGAAGAAGTGCTGGCCCGCGTGGATGAGCTGGCAGGGCGCAGCGAAGGAAAGGCCGCAGCGGAAGCAACGGTGCCGCTCGTGGAGCTGACGGGAGGAGAGCCCCTTCTACAGGAAGAAGTTTATCCGCTTTCCGAAAAGCTATTGGATGCCGGCTACACGGTGATGATAGAGACGAGCGGAGAACGTTCCGCTGAGCGGCTTCCACGCGAGGTCATCAAGATCATGGATGTAAAGTGCCCTGACTCGGGAGAGCCGGATACTTTTGATATGCGGAATCTCGAGGCGCTGACGCAAAGCGATGAAGTGAAATTCGTGCTTTCGACACGGCGCGATTATGAATTTGCGCGCGACTTCACGCTGCAACATGGACTGGCGCGGCGCGTGAAGCAAGTCTTGTTCTCGCCGGTGTTTGAAGACCCGGAAGGGAAATGGCAGGGGCTTGAGCCGCGCACGCTGACCGAATGGATTCTTGCCGATGGTTTGCCGGTGCGACTGGGATTGCAGCTGCACAAATTCATCTGGGACCCAGCGACGAAAGGCGTTTGATTAAATGATGGATTCACGCAAAGCGGTCGTGCTTCTGAGCGGGGGAATGGACTCTTGCGTTAGCACTGCCATTGCGCGGGAGCGGCACGGCGCAGAGAATCTTGGGCTGCTGCACGCGAGATACGGACAGCGCACGCAGGAGCGCGAAAGGCGCGCGTTCGAAGATATTGCAGATTTCTATGGCGTGCAGGACCGGCTTGTCGTGCAGCTCGATCACTTTCGCGCGATAGGCGGGTCCGCCCTTACCGACAAGAACATTGCGGTTCCCGAAAATGAATTCGGCGCACCAGGACCGCATGACAGCACGATTCCGGTGACGTATGTGCCTTTTCGCAATGCGCATTTTCTTTCGGTGGCGGTGAGCTGGGCGGAAGCGATCGGCGCGGGCGCCATTTACATCGGCGCCGTTGCGGAAGACAGTTCCGGATATCCCGATTGCCGGCCGGAATACTACCGAGTGTTTCAGGAACTGATTCGCGTGGGGACACGCCCGGAAACGCAGATCGAAATCATGACGCCGGTCATCACCTTGAAGAAGAGCGCCATCATCCAGCGAGGCATCGAACTAGGCGCGCCGCTGCATCTAACCTGGTCATGCTATCAGAATGAGGATATAGCCTGCGGCGCATGCGATAGTTGCCTGCTGCGATTGCGTGCTTTCGCCGAAGCCGGCGTGCCGGACCCTATCGCTTACCGGCGAACGATTTCCGCCTCGCGTTGAGCTTGGAATCTGGCTCGGATGAGAGATAATGGGGCGCACATCGCCCGGCCAGACTGGGCGGGGCTCCCCCGTGAAAAAGGAGAATGGAGCATGAAGAGCTTTCATAAATCGTGCGTGTTGGCGGCGATGGTTTTGGCAGCGCTGGCAAGCGTGCTTACGCCGCGCGCCGCCGCTCAACTTGACGGTGTCATCCGTGGACAGATCATGGATATCGTGGGCAAGCCTTGGGTGGATATTGCAGTGCAAGTTGTAAACGACCAGGGCGCCAAGCAGGAAACCAAGACGGACAAGGACGGGAATTATGCGTTCCGGAACCTGCGTTCTGGCATTTACGTGATTCGCGTTATGCTGCCAGGCCAGAATCAGCCATTCGAGGATAGGGTCCAGGTGCAAGCAGGTTCTGAAGCGAAAAAGGACTTCAACTTCAAAGAACTCGCCGGGAAGCAGGGCGCAGAGTATCAAGAAGCATTGAAGAAAAACGAAGAGGCAAAGAAAGGCCTGGAAGCGCTGAAAGCCCGCGTCGCCGCGGGTGACGCCCTTATTGCACAAGAGCGGCAGGTCAAAGCCGATCTGCAAAAGGCTCCGCCCGATCAGCGCGACGCGCTGAAGCAAAAACTGGCGGACCTCTCGAATCAGGCGGTTACGGAATTCAAGGAAGCGCAGAAGACCCTGGGCGAGAAGGATCCCAATGCCCCGCTGGTGCTTTTCAAGCTCGGGGAAGCCTATGACGCCGCGGGGCGCAACGAGGAAGCCGCGGAAGCCTACAAGCAGGCCATCGCACTGAAGCCCGACGTTCCTGGGTACTACAACAATCTGGGGAACGTCCTAGCGCGCGCGGGAAAAATTGACGAAGCCAAGGCCGCATATACGAAGAGCGCGGAACTGGATCCCACGAATGCCGCGACGGCATGGAGGAACTTTGGAATCAGTTTGTACAATGCGAATCGTCTGGGTGACGCGGTGGAACCGTTCCAGAAGTCAGCCGATCTCGATCCAAAGAATGCGCAGACCTGGTATCTGCTGGGCGCTTCCCTGGTATACAAGCTGACGTCGAAAAAGGTGGGTGACAAGGAGGTAATTACTTTTGCTCCAGGAACGATTGAGGCCTACCAGAAAGCGGTCGAGCTCGATCCCAACGGAACGTGGGGCCAGCAGGCCAAGCAAGGACTAGAACAGCTTCAACTGATGGCGCCGGGCATCGACACCAAAGTCAACGTGAAGAAAAAGAAGTCCTAAGCAGTTTCAGGGCAGATGATCCGAGGCCGGTTCCGCACCGCGGAGCCGGCCTTTTTCTTTAGCTGTGGGTGAGCGTGCCGGTGATCTTGGTGCGGCGAAGAGCCCAGGCAAAGACGGCCATGGAACCCGGCAAGACCGCCAGCGCGGACAGCAGAAGGACAGCCAGGGGGCGCCACAGGCCGGCGACGTTGGCGCCGCCAAGAAGCGCAGAACGCATGGCGTCCAGCGCGTAGCTTACGGGATTGAAATGCGCGACGACCTGCAGCCAGTCCGGCAGGATGTTCACCGGGAAGAGCACGCCGCTGACAACGCTGGAGACTCCGAGGAAAAACCATTTGGCGGGATTTCCGCGCTTGAATAGAAGCAGGTAACTCGCCGAAAGAATTCCGAGCCCAGAAAATGCGAGAAGGGTTGCGAGTAGTACGATGATGACTGCGAACCAATTCGCGGCATGCAGGGGAAAACCGAAGAGCGCGGCAGCCCAAGCGACGTATACGACGATGCGCAGGGTCGTGGCCGCAAAGGGATAAATGGCGGAGCCGGCCAGGAAGACGGGCAGGGAGGCCTGCGTGACCAGCAGGTGCTCGAGAGTGCCGGAATCCCGCGCTTCTTCCAGGCTGCGATCGAAGGTGTCCAAGGCAGCGTTCAAGTAATCCAGGAAGACAAAGCCGACGAGCGAGAAGGCGAAATAACTGCCGCCCTGGGGTAGCGCGTGCTGAAGCTGAGGAGTATCCACGAAGCGCGCGACGTAATAAAACACGGCGGCGCCAAAGAGCGCTTCAATGGCTTCCAAAACGAACACGGTGCGATAGGTGCGGGCGATGGTGAGATCGCGCCAGAAAAAGAGCCAGAGCTCACGGAGGATGCGGATCATTCGGCGATGCTCCGTTCGGAAGCGCCGGTGCCGCGTCCGGTCAGACGCAGGAAAACATCCTCGAGTGAGGCGGCGCTGGTGCTGCGCTTCAGTGCGGAAGGCGTGTCGCAAGCCAGGAGGCGGCCGGCATCGAGGACGGCGACACGGTCCGCGAGGAACTCGACTTCGGGGAGGGTGTGCGACGCGAAGAGCAGGGAAGTGTGGCCGGGCCGCAGGATTTCTGATTTGAGGAAGCGGCGAAATTCCGCGGCAGCGATGGCGTCCAGACTGCGCGTTGGCTCGTCAAGTAGAAGTACGCTGGGCTGATGAAGCAGAGCGCGGGCGAGACTTAGCCGCTGGACCGTGCCGGAAGAGAGAGTACGCACCTGTCGATGCAACGCATTGCGGATTTCGAATTGCTCCGCGAGGGCGGAGATTCGCTGGGACGCGGCAGCGTTCGAAAGCTGATTCAAGCGGCCGAAGAAGAGCAGGTTCTGACGAGCGGTGAGGCGCGGGTAAAAGCCGTGGTCCGTGCCGGCGTGGTAGCCCAGGCAGCGGCGGACGTCGCGCGAATGGTGAACCGTGTCGTGTCCAGCGACACGGGCATAGCCTGCCGTGGGCACGAGGAGCGTGGCAAGAATCCGCAAGAGCGTGGACTTGCCTGCCCCGTTGGCCCCGAGAAGTGCGAGTGATTCGCCAGCGCGGACTTCGAGGGACAGACTGGCCAGCGCCACGACGGTAGATTTTTCGAATGGCTGAAGGAATGCGCGCCAACCACTGCGGGCCGGCGGAAACAATTTTCCAAGAGATTCAACCGCGATTGCAGGTTCGGTCACCGGAAACCTTATAGCGTGTCTTTCGTTTGAAGACAATCGGCAGGCACATCCTGACGAGACACCAAAAGATAGACCATCGGAACTGAGAAGCATGGCGAAGTCCGGCAATCCCCGGTAGAATGGTGCGCCAGGGGCGTTCCTCCAGCACACGGCGAGAATGCGGCCGTGGATTCCCCCAAGGAGCTGTGCTGATGCTGTCGCTTGCGGATCGTGCCGCCGCTCCGGCGCACGTGCTAGTGCGATTGTTGGATCGAGAGTCGGTGCTGCTCAACCTCGAAACCGAACGATATTTCGGTTTGGATGAGACCGGCACGCGGATGTGGCAGGTTGTCACGGATGCTCCGAGCCTCGACGCCGCGTACGAGCAGCTCCTCGCGGAATTCGATGTCGAACCCGAATTGTTACGATCGAATTATTTGGAACTGCTGGACCGGCTCGTGGACAACGGGCTGTTGCAAGTACTCCCCGCTAATGTCGGAACGGCTCCGGCGATTTAGGGCGCTGGAGCGCCCGGCGCAGAGCTTGTTTCTGCGCGCGATCGTTCTTCTGCCAATCGTAGCAGTGAGTCTGCGTTGGCGCGGGTTTCGCCGGACGCAGGCGATGCTGGAACAATTCGTTTCGAATGGCAGCCCTTCACAAGACTCCGCCGAATTAGGCAGACGCGCGGCCTTGACCGCGCACATGGTTAGTGTTGCGGACCGGAACGGCCTGGTACATCCCTCGTGTTTGGCAAAATCGCTGACGCTCTGGTGGCTTTTGATGCGGCAGGGGATCGCTGCAGACTTGCGCATCGGCATCCGGAGGGAAAACGAAAAAATGGCGGCGCATGCGTGGGTGGAACGAAATGGAGCGGCGCTGAATGAACCGGAGGAGCACCACCGTCATTACGCCGCATTTGACGCGGAGTTTTCTTCCATGTCGTCCGATATGAAATGAAAAGCCCCCCGGCCCGGCCGGGGGGTCTTCTGTTAACCGCGAAACGTCAGATGCTGGTGCGGCGCGAGATGATGCGCTTGGTGCGCGTGGCTTGCTCAGGCAATTCAACCGTCAGCGTCATGGCGTTCTTGTTGCGAAGGACGCCCAACTTCACCGTTCGGTCTTTTTCATCACGCTTGCCGGAAAGCTTTTCGCGGAGCTCGCCGACGGAACGAATGCGTTCGCCGTTCAGAGAAGTGATGACGTCGCCCGCCTTGACTCCCGCTTTTTCCGCGGGCGAGCCAGAATTTACTTCGCGAACCAGAATTCCTTCGCCGTCGGGAGCGCCGAAGAATGCGCCCAGCTGGCCGTTGAGATCTTCCGCATCAATGCCGAGCCGGGGATGGCCGCCGGCCAGCACGCCGCCATTCCATTCCATCGAGGGGATGTCTGGAATTTCCGGCATGTCCGGCATGCGAAACGCGAACGTGCCAGGCGTTGGCGCCAGCATCTTCATGGACCGGCGACGCTCTTCGGATTTGCCGAGAGTGACGCTCAGGGTTTGCGACCGGCCATCGCGCCAGACGGTGAGCTGAATGGAGCGGCCCGCCGGAATTTCATGAACCATGCGCCGGAATTGCGCGGCGCCTTCCACGCGCTGCCCGTTGATCTCCGTCACGACGTCGTTTTCCTTTAGGCCTGCTTTCGCCGCGGGGCTGTCCGGAACAATCTTTCCAAGCACAACACCGCGCTCCGCCGGGAGCTTGAGTTCCTTGGCCTTTTCGGTGGTCACTTCGTGCGTCTCGACGCCGAGCCAGCCGGTACCATCGCCGTCCATCAGGATTCTGACGTCATCCTGTTCGATGTCGGGCACGCCCGGCAGCTCGATGACCTCCGGCTCGTCGAGCTCAATCACTGTTGGCGCGGACCGCTGAACTTTTTGCTTTTCGACTTGCTTCTTCGCGGAAAATCCGGGGAGAGCGATCAACGCCAGGCTGAGTGCCGCAGCACCACCGGCTAAAATCAGATTTCGTTTATTCATTGTCGTCCCATCCTCCTGAACCCTTAGACGCAGCAAAATCTAAACCGTTGACCGCAAGACGACCACTCGAATGCCGCCGTTGATGGTCCGCAAGTGGATTGGAAATCCTCCGTGGCCCAGCTTGCCGCGGATTTCGCGTGGTTTCTGAGAACTCTCCATCGCGATGGGGAGCTCCGAATAGAAATTGCCGTTCAGGCAGCGTGCCTCAAGATCGGCCTGAGCGCTCGAAGGCAAAGCAAGCACGACAGAGCCATTCGTGGTCTCCGCGCTAGCGGCGTTCTTTTCAAGGAGGTGAGCGAGCTCGAGGTGCACGTTGCCGTTGGTGGTGTGGGCATGCACGCTTCCGCCGGCTTCCAGCACTTCAATGTTGCCATTGACGGTGTGCAAGTCCTCGACGGTTTCCACGCCAGCGATACGCAGGGTGCCGTTTACCGTGCCGATATGCTCAATGTGCGCGCTGCGCGGGATGTGGATGGTGTATTCCACGGCGACTTCGACGCCTTCATTCTGGGGATAGCGCGTGGTGATGGAAACTGCATCCGGCTTCGCTTCGACGTCGATGGCGACCCGTTCCAGGTCGGATTCCTTCACCTTCGCGGTTTTTACGGCATGAATTTCGACTTCATTGCGATCCCAGCCTTGTACGTCGATGGTCCCATTCACGTTTTGCAGCTCGAAAGAACCGCCGGGCTGCAACGGATAGGATTGATTGACCTCTTTGGTGATGGCGTAGCTGGGAACGGCAAAAACCGCGGTTAGGACCAAAACGAGCAGAGCAGTCGCACGGAAAGCATGACGAAGCATATCGTTCTACCCCCTTCGAAGTCGTTCTACCAACAAGAACCCAGGACCCGAACGAAATTCGTACGCTGCTATTGCTGCTCAGTGCAGCTGAAAATTGAACGTCACGGTCGAGATCACCTCGATGGGCTCGCCACCCATCCAAATGGGTTTCGCCCGCCACTGCTTTACAGCGGCGATCGCGGCATCGGCGAGCGTCGGATCGCCTTCCAGGAGCTTCTGCACTTCGACGCGGCCATCTTTCAGCACGCGTACCTGTAGCTTGACGATTCCCTGCAGGCCCGCGCGCTGCGCCAGCATCGGATAGGAAGGCTTTGGCGCATTGAGGACGCGCTTCTGAAATTCATCGGGATTCTCGCGGACGCCTCCCCGGAACTTTCTTTCCAGATCGAAGATCCACCTTTCGAGCCAGTCGGTCTTAAGGTCATCCGGTGGCGCAGCCGCATTTGCATCGGCGATGGAGTCTTTATATTCAGGCTTATATTCGGGGATACGCTGGCTGATTCGCTCGATCTGCTCGCGGATAAGCGATTCACGCAAAGCAACCTCCGAATCCAGGAATTGCAAGCGAATTTTCCCAGTGGTGCTGCGCAAACGCAGGGGCGCCCCTCCCCCATTCAGGACAGCGGTAGCGTGGACAGGCGCATTCCCATTGGTTGCGCCCTGGATCATCAGGTGCAATGCCGGATCCGCTTCGATGCGATGCTCGCCGCCCGTTGCAATAGTGGCGTCAATGGTGGCGGCAAGATTGCGCGGCAGGAACACCACGATGTCACCATTGCCGGAAGTCAACTGCGAGGATCCGTTGAGGCGAACGTTTCCGCCCCCGGAAGGCGCGTCCGGATTGATCCAGGCCGTGATCGTGCCACCCGACGTAGCTGCTTGCAGCGAGTCCGATACGCGCGTGAGGCAAATGCTCCCGCCGCTGGATTCCACTTCCATCGGTCCGGAAACCGTCACGACGCGGATGCCACCGCCGCCCGTCTGCGCGTGAACCGAGCCGCGCACTTCGCCGAAATCGATTTGGCCGCCTCCGGTGTGCACGTTCACAAAATTTCCCGTGTGGGCCACGGTGATGTTGCCACCAACAGTTTCCAGATTCGCGCGGCCGCCGATTCGCACAGCGCGTACATGACCCCCGCCGGTGCGAAGCGAAGCGTCTCCTGCGATGCTGCCCACGCTGATGTGGCCGCCCGCGGTGAAGGCCGTGATGTCCCCCGCGACATCCAGAACCTGAATGTGGCCGCCCTGGGTTTCGAGCTTGGCGACCGAGCGGCCCGAAGCGGCGTCGCGAGGCCCCGGTCCGCCAATGCGGCCAGTGCGGATGTTTCCACCCTGCGTGCGCAGATTCGCTGTTCCGCCGATGTCCTGCGTTTCGATGTCGCCGACTTCGGTGTTCACGTCAACGTTGTAGCCGCTCGGAACCGTCACTTCAAACTGGATCCAGAATTGCGCGTCGTTCGAGCGCGCCGATTGCGGCGGGAGCGTGCCGGTCAGCTCGACTCCAAAATTTGTGGGCCTGGCCTTAAGAACGTAATTTTCCAAAAGCTGCTGGGCGGCCGGGCCATGAGCGTTCGTTTCGATGTGCACGGTGAACCGCACAACGGGCACCGCGCCGGGCTCGAGCTGGAGAATCCGCACCGAGCCGAGGTCGGTCGCCAGCCGGAGCGTGAGCCCCTCTCTGGTGACCAGAGTGCCAGACCGCACCACGGAGGAGTGCGCCCCGGGTGCTTCAGCGCCTGTCACCAGCGCCGCGGCAGTACGCGCAGGCCTGGGGGCGGCGAGCGAGATTCCTTGCAGAAGCAGGACGCAAATACCAATCAACAGGGTATTGAAAATAAAAATCCGTAGAGCGGAAGAAAATCGAACTGGATGAGAGAAGTTAGTCATCGTCGAACAAATGTCATTTCTCGCGCCGCGAACTACTGCACGTCGCGCGGGCCAATTTGCCGCAAAGCTGCGGCGCTGCGCAACCGCACGTAACGGCTGGGGTCCCGCCTCTGCAACTGCTCCAGCACGCGAATCACTCGCTGCACGGACGGATCATTCACCGCGGGAGCGGGTTGCACGGAAGGTGATGGATCAGGGTTTTCCGGCGGCTCGGGCGCCAGCACCGGGGTATCGGAAGGCGTATGCCCCAACGAGCGGACCAGCAGATTCACGGCTTCGACTCGCACGCCGGGATTGCCGTCTTCTTCGAGCGATTCGAGCAGCACTTGCCGCACGGCGTCATCGGCGGCCGCGTCGCGCAGCGATTCCAGGGCCTTCATGCGCACGGCGGGATTCTGATCCTTGCGGGCCGCGGCCATCAGGGCCCGCCGGATTTGCTGATTGGCCACGCCGGCTTTGAGAGCATCCAGGCAATCGATGCGCACGCCGGCATCGAACCGGTCGCCATTCTCCACGACGTAGGTGAGCACGCGCCGCATGTCGCTGTCATCAATGTTTCCGGAAAGCACGAGCGGTTGCTCCGCGCTGAGCTGCAGTTGCACGGTGCCGGGTACTGAGCCGGAAGCCGGTGAAAAGTTGATCCCCGCGACGGCCATCTTCGACAACTGTTCATCGCTCAATTTCGGCCCGGCCATCACGTTCACGGCTTGTCCGCTTGTATGGTTTGGATTAATCGATTGCAGCCAAGGGACGAGTTGTGTGCCGAAGAGGATCCCGAAGAAGACCAGAGCAGCGCCGCTCCACACCGGGCGCAAAGCCATCCAGCGGCGCAACCAGCCAAGAGGCCGCCAGCTCTCCCGCACCGGCGGCGCGGAAAGATCGTCAAGGGTTTCGGCAAGCTCGCTGCGGCACTGCGCCAGAAGGATTCCCGCGGAATCCAGCTCATCCGCGGGCTGCAGGCCGGCGATCATCACTTCCTGGAGCTGGCGCTCTTCCACCACTTGCGCGGAGCACGCGGCGCAGCCCGCGAGGTGCGCTTCAATCTGTTTGCGCTCCTTGTCGCTTACTTCATCGCACACGTAGAAGACCAGGAGCGGCCCAACGTCCTTGCAGCACAAATGGTGTTCAAAGACGCTCATCGCAGGCCCCCCAATTGGTTGCGGAGTTTGCGTGTGGCGCGGAACAGGGAATTCTTCACGGTTTCCTCGGTAGTGCCCAGCGCGTCGCCGATGGCGCGCAACTTCAAGCCTTGATAGTGCTTCATTTCAAACACGATGCGCTCGCGCGGCGACAGGCGCTCCATGGCGACCGCGATGCGCGCCTTGATCTCTTTTCCGAAAAGGCTGCGCTCGGGGTCCAGCGTCGGACGGTTCTCGCGCTGGCGCTCGAAGAAATCGGTGATGCCTTCTTCATGATGGCTGGCGTTCAGCTCGGGAGCCTGGTCCTCGGGGCGCGCCTGGCGGCGGCGCAGATGGTCGAGGCAGACGTTGGTGACGATGCGGTAGAGCCAGGTGTAAAAGCTGCACTCGAAGCGGAAACGGTGGAGATTGCGGTACACCTTAAGGAAAGCTTCCTGGTAGACATCGCGGGCGTCTTCGGGACGCTTCATCAGGTTCAGGGCCAGACGCAGGACGTCGCGGTCATAACGGCGTACCAATTCCTCGAAAGCGGAACGGCTGCCCGTTTGCGCTTCCGCCACCAGTGCCCGCTCATCAAGGTTGGGCAAAGAGGTCACCGAGGCCAGGGCGGCATGGGTGCTGCCCAAGCGACCGTTGTTATCGGCCAAACCGAAAGCCAATCTGGGAAGCGGCATATTTCGCTTTCTCTTCGCGCGTGGCGGTGTTGCCGCTTGTAATACAACACCTTAGCTTAAATTCAAGCGAGTATTCCGGCACCGCTCACGACGCAACCACCCATTTTGGACGGACTGGTACACCATGGGTGAGCATCGCTTCCCATTATAACAACGGAGAACCTGTGCGTATTGTTTCAACAAAGAAGGGGGCCGCCCCAAATACCCCTTGGCGTACGCGGGTCGAGTGCTCCTCCTGCAATGCATTAGGCTGGGGAGGGGGTGCTCCGTAGCCGCCACGCCGCGAGAGGCCAGGCGAACAGCAACACCAGCGCCAGCAAGACGGCATAGCCGTTGGCGCGATAGAACGAGTCCGGTTGCCCGAGCAGCTCCGCCGCGCTGCTAACCAGTGCAGTGGAAGCCGCGACGAGGAAGCAGCCAAGAATGTTGAAGCGCATCAGCCGCTGCACGCCGAAAACAAGCACGGACAACAGAATCAGACGCCCCATGAATTGCTTGCCAAGATCGGCCGGGCTGCCCCAGCCCCCGCCCGTCACGGCCAAGGCCCCGGCTACCAGGAGGGAGATGCGAAGCAGCGGCTGGCGTACGTGCGCGGCGACAAGGGATGCGACAGCTACGACGATGCCGGTCATGAACAAGCCGTGGATGAGTGTCCCGCCCAGGATCGAAGCCGCGGGAACAATCGCGTCAAACTCCTGGCCAAAACTAGCCGGTAGCGAGCGATGAACCGTCGGCCAGTAGTTCGAAGCGGCAGTGAGCAGGCGTCCCAAGCCGAGGAGCCCCGCGGCTCCGCCCAACCCGATCCACAGGGCATCGCGAAAGTACTGGGCAGGCAAACGGGTGCTTCCTGGTATGCGCTCTACACCGAAAGTCCGGGAGGCGAAATACCAGGCGATACCAAAGAGAATCGCGATTCCGCCGAAATTAAAAAGCACACCGAAGAGCGCTCCAATGGCAATGATGGCAAACGTCATTTTGAGCGGAACCGCGGTGTTGTAAAGATTGAGGAACGTGGCAATGCGGTCGCCGAGTGTGAAGACGGCCACGAATCCGATCAGCCCCCCAAGCGACCAAAACCCAATGCGCCTCCACGGAATCGATCGCGCGGCTTCCGATTTCAGATTTTTCAGGTAGAGGATCAGCATCGTGGAGCCGAGCCCCAGGAAAAACAAAGTAGGAATGACGTAGCTGAAGACCGTGCGTGACAGTGAGAATTCCTCGTGTTTGCGGCGCCAGTCTTCAGGAATCTTGATGTAGGTGCGGTAGTTGGTTACTTCGTCGCCCAGGACTTGCACATCCACTCGCGCATAAGCGTGATCGGCCTTTCCCGCGGTGGAGGACGATGAGGGATCAAGCGGCTCATTTTGCTGCCACGTCAGCGTGTGGTCCAGGCGATGCGGCCGTTTGTCTGAATTGGACTCGACGAGCGTCCATTCTTTCAAGTCGAGCTTCTTTTCTTCCCGCAAGAATTTCTCCGCGCGGGCCACGGCTTCCTCTTTGGTCAGCGAAGCGCCGGGCGTCTCTTCGGCAAGAATATGCCGGAACGAGTGCAGCGACCCGTCCGGCCGCAGAATCACCGCGAACTCCTCCGGCTGGCTGTCTCGGAAATAACGCACGCGCCAGAGGGCGCCTGGAACGCGCGTGGCATAAACAGCGTTCGCTCCGGCAATCCCAATTCGCTCGCGCAGAAATTCGTTCACAACCGGGTCGGTGATGTCCACGAAGACCGTAGCGTGGTAATACGAATTGGGATCCTGGCCGCGCTGGCGCAGGATCGGATCGGCCTGCGCGCGGGCGGAGCTCGTGTGGATGGAAAGCTTCAGGTACTCGCCAATGGATTGCGGATTCAGACGCCAGACCAGCGCACCTCCAACAAGCACGCACACACCGAGGAAGGCGATCATTCGCGGTGCGAGGGCCTCGTATCCGCTTGCCTTGGTTTCGAGAGGTACGGCTGCGAGTTCGCTCGAGACCGCGATTTCCGGATCAGGTTGCGAACGATTGAGCAGATCCTCATCGGTTTCGAACCGGCCTCGCGTCAAATATGACGCGCATGCAAAACCCAGGGGCGCGAGCGCGGCGGCGGCCACGACCAGTCCGGAAATCTTGAAGTAAAGGCTATTCGAACGAATCAGCAGCAATCCCACCAGCAACGCATCCACGGTGTAATGCCAGATGAGCGTCGCGATGATGCCCCAGCGGAGCATCACCAGCCCTGCAACGATGCCGATGATCCCAATCTCGATTCCGCGGATGTATGCCGGTTCTTGCGGGTAATTGCTGTGCAGGAAGCTCCAGAGAAATGCCGGCACGATCACGGCGATCCACCGCGAACGCGTGAACCGCAGGAAAAAAGGAATGGCGAACAGGCGGAACGTAAACTCCTCGTTGAGGGAAGCGAGAAGCCCGATTGCAAAACCAGAAATCCAGGGGAACAAAGTATTCACACTGTCCGAATAGTTCAGCTCTTGCGGCGCCCAGGCTCCCAGCTGTGTGGCCACCAGGTAGAAGGCAACCAGGAAGCCGATGTGCGCGGAGGCAAGACTCAATCCCACAATGGAAGCAGAGAAAAATTCTTTCGAACGCAACCCGCGCATGGTGAACACCCGGCGCAAGCTCAGCTGCTCCGGCTGCGAGCTGCGGTAGAGCGGTTCAGCAGCGGGCAGGACCAGCGTGATGGTGAGTGCGGTCGCGGCGGCAACCAGCAGTGCGCGTCCGATTTGCAGCAGGAGAAAGCTCCCGTACGACGCTTTCGTGTCGTACTGTGCTCCCCACAGGGGCCAGTCGTTCAGCGCCTGCAGGAATAAAAAGATCGCGGCCAGCAATCCCAGCTTGATCGCCGGGCCCCAGACCGTTTTTCCGCTCTTGGTGAACTGGATCCCCAGATAAATGGCGATGGCCAGCAACGAGACATAGGGAAGAAGAAATACCAGGGCGAGCGTGTCGTTTCCCGAGCGCAGTCTTTCGTAGCCGCGTTGCCAGGCTTCCGGCACGTGCAAGGACTCTTCGCTCTTGCCGACGCGGTCGCCCAGCACTGTGACTTGCAGTCGATAGGGCGCGTCCTTTGCCCGGAAGCCGTGTTTTTCCCAGGTGAAGGACCAATCGAGGCGGTTCGGCCTCTTGTTCGAGTTAGCTTCTTCGGGAAGCAGATCCCAGCGGGTCAGGTCGAGTCCGAGTCTTGCGCTGAGAAACTTCTGCGCCGCGGATTGCGCGGCGGCGCGTTCCAAGGCCGCCCCGGAGCGCGACTCTTCGATCTTGTGTTCATAACCCGCGATCTGCCCGGCGGGGCTCACGCGAACGTGAAATTCCTCCTCCTGAAGAGGCTTGAAGAAGCGCACGTTCCAGAACCAAATATTCAGCTCCGAAGACATGAGCCGGTTGGCTTCTTGCAGTCCGAGTTCCCGCTCGAGATAGACTTTTGCGTTTTCATCCACGTCGAAAACGATCGCGGATTGGTAGCCGCTGATGTTTTCGCCGAGACCCGTGACAAAATTCTGCGCGCGCTTCAGCGCTTCTTCGCGAGAAACCTGAAAATTGACGGAGGCTTCGGGGAACGCGCGAAAGAAATACTTCTGGGCGAACACCGCGCCAAGAATTCCAAGAACGACCCAAAACAGCAGCGCGCGCTTGTCGGAACCCGTCAGACGGTCACCGGCCACCAATGCCTCCCCGAACGGTCGCGTGCGGATTCCTCACTCTATCGATACGCATGCCAGGGACGCAAGTTTCGCCGCTGCCGGGCGGTGTGTCAGTCTCCGATAATGCAGGACATAGCACAAAGAGTGCAGGTGTGCGCCCCGCTGCAAGCTATTGTTCTCCAAGGGCCAGAAGGAGATTTTGAAGGACTAGGCCAATCCGTTGCGCCGATCCGCTTGAAAGGGGCGCGTCTAAACCGTTGCTTTATCCCTCAGGCCCATGAATAGATAGCCGGCGCCTTTGCAGTTCGGGCATTCTTTATTGCGGTAATATCCGGTTGCTTGGCAGTGCTTACATTCGCTCCAATCAAATGTTTTGATAGCAATTGCGTTAATGCCGCTGCAGCGTTGTTCGCCGCTGGTTTTGCAGCAACGACCGTTTGCGATCCTTATGTTGTAACCAGCGCCGCCACACTCTGTGCAACACGTAACAGGCAGTTCTCGCTTCATTTGCTGATGATACGCCCATGCTGGTGCATTCACCTGTTCCATACGGGACGCCGCCCGGATAATGGTTGCGTCACCAAGTTCCTGCTGACCAACGCCGTTACCGGAGGAGTGGAATCGTGTAACGCATAAATCGGAAACTGACCCACTTCCCGCCGTCAGTCGGCCGCTTCGCGGCTGCATTCTCAATTCTCCGCTTTGCGTTCACACCTAAAAATGTTCGCAGCAGGAATGATATAAAGTGGATGCTTTTCACCGCGCGCAAAGGCGCGCTCAAAAATGGCGATGAGCCTCGGCACCGAAGTTCGCATGATCAAGGGCGTTGGCCCGCAGCGCGCCGAATTGCTGGCGCAGCGCGGCATCCACACGCTCGAGGATCTGTTGGGCTATCTGCCGTTTCGCTATGAAGACCGCATCCACTTCTCCAAAGTGAAAGACATCCAACCCAACGGCGTTTACACCATTCGCGCGCGCGTGATGAGCGGCCAGGCCGTGCGCACCATGCGCGGCCGCGACGCCATCTATCACCTGCTCGTGCAGGATGACGCCGGCGGTCTGCTGCCCTGCAAGTTTTTTCATGGGGGCTATCTCGAAGGGCGGTTGAAGCCCGGGCAGATGCTGATTCTTCATGGCAAAGCGGAAGTGGATAAATTGCGGCCCGCGCGTCTCGAAATGGTGAATCCGCAGATGGAGCTGTTGAGCAGCGAGGAGATGGATTCCACGGAAGTCGGGCGTATCGTGCCGATTTACGAAGCCATCGGCACGTTTGGTTCGAAGCAGATTCGCCGCGCCATGTACGCGGCCGTGCAGCTCCTCGATCCACGGGTGCCGGATATCTTGCCGGAGGTTTTGCGCGCGCGGCTCGGCTATCCCTCGTGCGGCGAAGCGCTGATTCACGCCCACTTTCCGGAGCCCGGGGAGAACCTGGACGCGCTGAACACATTCCGCTCTCCCGCACAGCAGCGGCTAATCTTCGAAGAACTTTTCATGTATCAGCTCAGCCTCGCGCTGGATCGCAAAGTCACGCGCAAGGAAAATGCAATCGCCTTCCGCGTCCGCGAAGACTCTGTGCGCGAAGCGCTGAAGCGCATCCTGCCGTTCAAACCGACGGCGGCGCAGAAATGCGTCCTGGCCGAAATCGCCGCGGATTTGGAGAAGCCCGCGCCGATGAACCGCCTCCTGCAGGGCGACGTCGGCAGCGGAAAAACCATCATCGCGCTGCAAGCCGCCGTCATCGCCATCGAAAACGGCACCCAGACTGCTCTCATGGCTCCCACGGAAATCCTCGCCGTGCAGCATTTTCTTTCCGCGCGGCGTGTTCTGGCCAAGGCGGGCTATCGCGTCGAACTGCTGATCAGCGGCCTGAAAAGTGCGGAGAAGGCCACGGCCCTCGAGCGCATTCGAACCGGCGAAGCGCAACTCGTCGTCGGCACGCATGCGCTGATCGAAGACAACGTCGAGTTTGCGCGGCTCGGCTTCGTGGCCATTGATGAACAGCATCGCTTCGGTGTACTGCAGCGCAAGAAATTGATGGACAAAGCCGCTGCGCACGGCCACGCGCCGCATGTCCTGGTGCTGACGGCGACGCCAATTCCGCGCACGCTCTCGTTGACGCTCTATGGCGACCTGGACGTTTCCGTTCTCGATGAATTGCCGCCCGGCCGCACACCGATCTCAACTCGCATGACCACCGAGCCGCACCTCCCCGGCGTGTGGGAGTTTCTCCGCCGCGAAGTTGCAGCCGGGCATCAGGGCTACATCGTGTATCCGGTCATTGAAGAATCGAAGCTCGAATTGAAAGCGGCGATCGAAGAGTACGAGCGTCTTTCGAAAGAGGCGTTTCCAAAACTGAAGCTGGGCCTGTTGCACGGACGGCTGTCCAGCGACGAAAAAGACGAAGTCATGCAGAGTTTTCGCAAGAACGAGACGCAGATTCTCGTCGCCACAACGGTCGTGGAAGTCGGCGTGGATGTTCCAAACGCCACCGTAATGGTCATTGAACACGCGGAGCGCTTCGGGCTCTCGCAGCTCCATCAGCTTCGCGGGCGCATTGGCCGCGGCGCGGATAAGTCGCATTGTATTCTGGTCGCGCCTGCGCGCATGACTGACGAAGCTCGCGTGCGGCTTGAGACCATGGTCCGCACTTCAAACGGATTCGAAATCGCCGAAGCCGACCTGCAACTCCGCGGGCCCGGCGAATTCTTCGGCACGCGCCAGTCCGGCGACCTCGGCTTTCACATCGCCAATCCCTTGCGCGACCGCGAATTGCTCGAACTCGCTCGCCGCGAAGCCTTTACCCTCGCCGACGATTCCGCGCAAAGGGAAACGCTGCAGCGCATCTTGCGCACCCTGCCCGCAGAATGGCAGCGCCGCTATCATCTCGCCCACATTGGCTGAAAAAACAGTTCCAACGCGAACGTATAGTCTGAAAAGGCCGTTGCAAGCCGCTAGTTACTCTGGTTTGCGACGCAATCTAGTTTGCATCGCAAACCAAAATCAGGCACCCGCAATCTAGTTTGCGTCGCAAACCAAATTTCCGATAACCTCTCTGTTTAGTTCCACTTGCGAGCCGGCCGTCCCGTTTGCCCATCCAGCTCTAGCCTTCTGCCTTGACTAAAAACTAGGAACTGACAACTAATTACTAAACTCATGCGCGTCATCGCCGGAATCTACCGCAGCCGCATCCTGAAAAGCTTGAAAGGCCTCGCGCTTCGTCCCACCAGCGATCGCTTGCGAGAAACTTTGTTCAACGTATTGGCCCCGAATATTTCCGGCGCGCGTTTCGCAGACCTATTCGCAGGAACCGGCGCGATTGGCATCGAGGCGCTGAGCCGCGGGGCTGCGGAAGTCGTGTTCATTGAGAATCATGCGCCCGCCGCCGGGCTCATTCGAAAAAATATGGATTCGCTTGGTATTCGTGCCGGATTCACCGTGCTTCCCGTCGAAGTTCTTCGCGGCCTCGAGATGCTGGTATCCCGCACCAAGGGAACAGAATCAAAATTCGATTTTATTTTTCTCGATCCGCCCTATGCGGCAGCGGCGGACTACGGGCGCGTGCTAGGATTCCTGGGTGCCGCGGATCTTCTCGAGCCCGGCGGCATGGTGATTGCCGAGCATCGCCGCAACTTTGATTTGCCGGAGAAAGCCGAATCTTTGCGCCGCTTCCGCGTTTTGAAGCAGGGCGATGCGGCCTTGAGTTTTTATCGCCGGGGCGGCGCGGCTGCCGAAGAAACTGACTCTGCCGAGTAAACCCCCGCAGGCGGAGCTTCATCTATTTTGAAGTGCCCGCGCATCCTTTCCCCTGCGCGGCGAAAGACGCGCGGCACGCTATAATCGAGAGGCACATGTCGCTGAACCAGGCCAGCAATGCATTCGATCTTCTTGGGCAGGCCGAAAAGCCGATCGCGCCCGTGCGCCTCAAAAGGGGCGAAGGGCCGGCGCTCGAAGTCGGCTGGGGAAGTTTTCATCAAGGCATCGTCAGCAGCCTGGGCGTTTTGTTCCAGAGAACATCGATTCCAAAATATTCCCGCCTCGGCGGATTTTTCAAAGACAGCTGGGTGGAACGGAGAATTCCTCGCCGCGCGCTGGTCGCCGCTGCTTTGTGGCATCTCGTTTTTGTGATCCTGCCGTTCCCGCAGCTTCCCGCGTCCGCGCGCCACTTTTCGACGTTCGATAACACGGAGCTCACCTGGTCGGGACCCATCACGGATCTACCGTTACTGGCGGCAAAAAGTCCGAAGGTCAAGCCCAGCCCCCGCGGTGAGCCGGAAAAGCCGCTCCCTGCGGAAGGCGCGGACGCATTTCATCCGCGGCAACGCATCTTCACCGACCCTGTGCGTCCAAACCATCCGCGGCAGACGCTGATCAATTCCGCGGCGCCTATGGAACCGCCCAAGATTCTTCCCGACCTTCCCAACATCGTGCAGTTGCAGCAAGTGCCGGGCCCGGCACGGCCGCGCTTGCAAATCAGCGAAGAGGCGCTGGCCAAGTTGCGCCCGCGTGAGCGTCGAGTTGCCAGGGCGAGAGCTGAGGCGCTTCCGGAAATTACATCCTTTGATCAAAAAATCGGCGACGTAGCGATGCCGCTTTCGTCCAACGCGCCGGCGCGGCCAAAGCTGGAATTGAACGCGGGAGCCGCGCCCCGGGTTGCGCCGCGTGCGCAGGAAGGGGACGCCGGGCCTGCGCCCGAAGTCGGCGCTGCACAATCGAGCGCAACAAATGGAAATTCGGCTACGTTCATCGCGCTTTCCGCAGCTCCTGCTCCTCCCGCTCCGATCGCGCAAATTCCGCAGGGAAATCTTGCCGCGCGAATTTCCGTTTCGCCGGAAGGCAAGCAGCCCGGCGTTCCAGGCGGCTCGCCGAACGGAACGCCCAGTGCAACCGGAGGTGCGGGCGGAGGGCCGGGCAGTAACGGAGGAATCGGAACCGGCAACGGCGGCGGAAAAACCGGAATGGACATAAGCATCAGCGGCGGAAATCCACCGTCCAACAACGGAATTTCCGGCCTCGGCGGATCCCCAAAAATCAGCGCGCCCGTTCCGCGCACGCTGATTACCCGGCCCGATCCGCACGCAAAGTTGGACGACGCGCCGGAGAGAACCGGGCCTCCGAATTTTGCGAATCTTCCGGCCGGCGCGCAGCCGGAACAGATTTTTGCTTCCAAAAAAATCTACAAAATGCTCGTGAACATGCCGAACCTGAACAGCGCCACAGGCAGCTGGATTCTGAATTTCTCCGAGCTGCGCGTGAATGCAGAGGGCCCGCGAATCAGTTCTTCCGATATTTCAGCGCCAGCGCCGCTGCGGAAAGTGGACCCGAAGTATCCGCCTTCCTTGATGAGCGAGCGTGTGGAAGGTGAAGTCGTACTCTACGCCGTAATACGCCGCGATGGCACGGTGGACAGCATCCAACTGGTTCACGGCATTGATGAGCAGCTCGATGAGAATGCCATGCAGGCGCTCAGCCAGTGGAAATTCCAGCCCGGCGCAAGACAAGGATCGACGGTGGAACTGGAAGCCATCGTGCACATTCCGTTTCGTCTTCGCAGTGACCGCTAACGAATTTATTCTTAAATCGAGTTACGAGCGGCCTTCGGCGAGCTTCACAAGCGCATAGAGCGCGTGATTGACGGGGGTGGGCACGCCCAGCTCCGCGCCGCGCCGCGAAATATAGCCGTTCAGCGAATCAATCTCCGTGCGTTTTCCGCGATTCATATCTTGCGCCGTTGAGGAAAGCGCCTCGGCCATTTGCGTGGCAATTTTAAATGCGCCTGCGATCGCCGCCTTCGGATCCTCGAGCCCCGGCGGATGAATATTCGCTGCGCGCGCCACCGCGAGGACTTCATCGACAAGGGTCTCGACCACTTTCCGCGCATCGGCGCTCGCAGCGATCTGACCATATTTCGCGCGACCCAGCGCGGAGACGGCATTCAGCGCGCAATTCCAGATGAGTTTTGTCCAGAGCTCTCCTGCAATATTTTCTGAAATCTTGCACGGCACATTGGCGCGCGAAAAGAGATTTGCAACGCGCTCGGTTTTTTCGTTCCGTGGCCCGAAGATGAGGTCGCCGCGTCCGACATGCTTCACCCGGCCCGGTTCCGGAACGGAAGCGGCGACATAAACGACCGTCGGCAGCGCCTCGATCGGGGCCGCGATGCGAATCTGCTCCACGTTGTCCACGCCGTTCTGAAAACTGAGGACCAGCGTGTTTGGCGCGAGCAACGGCGCAATGGCGCGTGCGGTCGCCGCGTTGTCCGTGGTCTTCACGCAAAAGAGGACAATCTCCGCTCCCCGAATTGCGCTCAAGTCCGTGGACGCTTCGACGCACACACTCTCTTGAAAGTGCAATGTGTCCAGGAAGAGTCCGTTCTTCTTTACGGCCTCGACAAACGCCGGCCGGCCAATCATCACCACTGGCGCGCCCGCGCGAGCCAGCAGTCCGCCGAAGTAACCGCCTATGGCGCCCGCTCCGACGACGGCGACTCTTGGCCAGGGTTCGTGGGATGTCATGCAGTAATCACGCTGATCAGGCGATCGATGTCGCGCTCCGTATTGTACAGGTGCGGAGAGACTCGAATGTTCCCTTCGCGCAGGCTGACAACCACATTTTCTTTCCTCAGATGCTGGTAGAGTTCCGCGGTCTTCTCCCGGTTGCGCGCGGCGAAGCAGCCATAGGGCCCGCGCAGCGCCGCATCCAACGGACTCGCCGGAACACAGCGATCCTTGGGAAGGCGTTCAAACATGAATTCAATCAATTTCCGGTTGTGCGCGGCGACCCGCTCCGGTCCCATCCGCACTACAAAATCCACGGAAGTGTCCATGGCCGCCAGATTGAAATTGAAATAGCTGGCCCATTCCGGTGCGTCCCAGCGCTTTGCGCTCGGCGCCGGCTTGGGGTCCTCGAAGTTCAAGGCCGCGAAATTGTCCGAGCCGGCCACCGCCATCCAATAAAAGGGACCGGGCCGAACCATGTTCAAATGCTCACTCTTCACCCAAAAAAATCCTGTGCCAAACGGACCCAAGAGCCACTTGTAGCCCGCGCACACCAGAAAGTCCGCGCCCAGTTGATTCACGTCCATGGGCAGGGCGCCGCAGCATTGGCTGACATCGAGCAACAGCAGTGCCCCTTGTTTGCGGCAAGCCGCCGCGACGCGAGGCGCATCGAGAAGCGAGCCATCGTCATAACGCACCATGCTCACGGAAACCAGGCGCGTTTTTGGCGTCATCGCGGCGATCAAATCGTCGGCGGAAATAAATCTTTCCCGCGGCGCGACAGTTTTCAATTTCAATCCCTCGCGTTCTTCCATCGGTTTCCACGCCGTGTATTGCAACGGAAATTCGCCTTTGGCGGTGACGATTTCATCGCCCGGCTTCCACGTCAGCCCATACGCGACGGCCATCGCGCCCGCGCTTGCCCCGCTGGTCAGCGCAATTTCTTCGGCTTTTCCTCCGATCAATTTCGCAATCGACGCGCGAATGCGGTTGGGCACTTCGAAAAACGTGGAGTCTGGCTTTTGGTGTGGATATTTCTTAGCCTCGAGCGCAGCTTGCACGGCGCGAATGGAAACCTTCGGCATCGGCGACTGGCCCGCCAAATTCAAATACGTCGCGTCTTCGATTTCGAACCATTCCTGCCGCCAGTCGGTCCGTGGAGCCGTTGTCGTCGTGGCCATGGGCATTTCCTCCGCGAGAGTCACGCGAACTTAGAATCGGGCAGGTGCGGTTGGATACAACATCCAAATTGGGCAGCCGCCCAAACTAGAAATGGCCGCGAAGCTCGCGAAAGGCCGGCAAGATTACGAGTTTTCCCGAGCCTGCCACCACCGGTTCGTGCTCCAGGGTCCAGGTGTGCTGATGCGGGATGTACACCGCATTCAGCCCGATCTTCATGGCCGGGTTGATGTCGCTGCGCGGGCTGTTGCCGATCATCCAGCCGTGAGTTTTCACAATCTTGTGCTTGTGAACCAGGTTGCCGTACGTCTCCGAATCTTTCTCCGGCACGATCTCGATGGATTCAAAAAATCCCTGCAAGCCGGAACGTTCGACTTTTGCGGCTTGCTCCGCGGGTTCGCCCTTGGTGAAAAGAATGAGCCGGTGCCGCTCGGTGAGATACGCAAGAGTTTCCGGAACGCCGTCAAGTATTTTCGGCGGCGTGCGCTCCAGTTCGACGACGCGGCTGTGAATCAGCGCCAGCGTTTCGCGCTTCGCCATTTGCTCGGCGAGCTTGATGTACGTCTCTTCGAGGGAGCGGCCGAAGCTGCGCACGCCATAGCCGTACTGCCGGATATTCTTGCGTTCCGTTTCATTCAGGATGTGGCGAATATAGGCGCGGGTATACCCGCAGGGTTCAACGATGCTGATGAAATCCTCGATCAGCTTTTCAAAAAATACGTTGTTTTCCCAGAGCGTGTCGTCCGCATCAATCAGCAGGGTGTGGCGTCGCATCTCAATTTGCTCGTATTGGATTTCATGTGGCCCGGCATCATGTGAGCCGCGCCCGTCTTTCAGTCTAACAGCCGGATGGCATCTTCTGCGATGCGCGCCGCGGCTCCGGGTTTGCCCAAACCGCGCGCTGCATCTCTCATCCGTGCAAATCGCCCGGCATCATCGAGCAACGCAGCAATTTTCCAAGCCGCCGCCGGCAGATTGTTGCACCTTATAGCGGCTCCTGCTTCCAGCAAATGATCGGCATTGCGTTCTTCCTGGCCGGGGATGGGTTCGATCAGGGCCATGGGCAGCGCACGCGCCAGCGCTTCGGAGGTCGTCAGCCCGCCGGCTTTGCCGACCATCAGGTCAGCGGCCGCCATGTACTTGTCCATATCAGTGGTAAAACCGACGGCGCAAAGTCTGGGCGAACCGGATTGGAGATTGCCCGCTCCTCTGGCAATCTCTTCCAGGCGTTTCTTGGTCTTCTCCGACTTTCCCGCAATCGCAACAATTTGCCACGGCTGTTGCAGGGCGAGCAAATCTTTCACAAGTTGCTCAATGGGGCCGATTCCATAGCCGCCCGCCGAGATGAGAATCACAATCGCGGTTGCGTCAAGTCCCAATTGCTTTCGGGCATCGGATCGGCTGACTGGAGCGGCGAACAGCGGATCAACCGGAACGCCCGTGATCAATATTTTCTCCCGCGGCACGCCGATGCGCTCCAAATATTCCTTTGCTTCCTCTATGGCGACGTAGTAGCGGTCCACCGTCCGGCACAGCCACATCGCGTGCACATCGTAGTCCGTTACGACGATCGCGTTGCGTGCGAGCAGTTTTCGCTTGGCAATTAGCCACGCGATGATTTCCGCTGGAAGAAAATGCGTCGCCACGCAGAGGTCCGGCTGGATGCGTTTCAGCAGCCGGATCATCGAGCCCGTGTTCAGCCGGTCCAGCGCCAAGCGCCGCCGCGGGTGCTGCCACGGCTGGTCCGTCCGGTCGTACAGGACTCCCATGAGTTCCGGCGCCCGCTGCACCATGGAGATGTAGGCTTTGTCGTAGATGCGCTGAAAAAGTTTGCTGACATACTCGAGTGCGTCGATGTGCTCGACAAGGCAATCGCCGCGCGCCGAAAATGCTTTTTCAAGCGCTTGCGCGGCGCGTACGTGCCCCGCCCCCGATGTTGCAGAGAGCAGTAAAACCCGCGGCTTCGTCTTCATTGACGAGGATTTCCCCGGAATGCGATGCGTATCACGAAGCCTTGCGCTGTCCGGCGGCGAGCTTTTCCAGGATGCCTCGCGCGGCTTTCTGTAATTCTCCGAAACGCGTCAGGTAGTCCTGAAAGTCATGGTTCAAGACCTGGGCGTCTTGCGGGCCGAGCTTGTGGCGCAGAATCATGTCGCGCAGTTTCACCGGGTGCGGCAGCAGCGCCTCTTCCTGCAATTCCTCCAGCGCAATTTTGACGTCATAGTGGTACATGGCATCCCCCGAAAGGAAGCTTCCTCCCAGTATTGTACCTAGTTCGACGCTCGATGCGTGTGTTGACAGAGGAAGTGAATCGGGGCCGAGAGATTACGCAGCAGTCGCCGCCGCGGGAAGAAATTCGTACCGGTCGATTCTTGCCGCGATGCCCACGCGCCCGTTTTCGGTCGGCTCGACTCGCACGATCTGTCCTTGGCATCGGATGTTTACATCGCTCGATTGCGTAACCTGCTCGGGAAGCGTGATGACAAAATCAATCTCGCTGCCGATCTTAAGCTTGGCGTCGGCGAGAAAGTAGAGTCCGCGGTAACTGACGTCCCGCGTCTCGGCGCCGAGCTCTCGAGCCTCTGCCACCGGCGACAGAACACGCATGGGAAGGCTCATTGTGAATCGCCGCGCTTCGCGGCGGTCTGCACCGTCACTCATTTATCCTCCCTGAGTCTGACTGGGTTTGGCGCAAAACTAACACCCGCTTCCACAAACTGCAACGCGAAATTCAAAGTTTTTTGTCCTAGTACGAGGTCTTGTCCGTTTGTGTACGGCAGCCATATACTTTGGGGTGTCCCCCTCGGCAGCAAGTACTGTTACGCCTATGGATAGCCGCGAGCATCGCCGTGTGCGGATGCGCCTTCCGGTTCGCCTGCGCTGGACAACGCCTTTTGCCCAGAAAATCGAATTAGGAGAAACCATCGACGTTTCGCGCGGCGGTTTGCTGGTTTCCACGAAAGAGCCGCATACCGCCGGCGTGCCGCTTTGGGTCACTTTTCCATACGACGCTTCGCTTGGCGATGGACAGCCGGAAATGCTTGCCCGAATCGTCCGGTGCGGCGAAGTGCTGGAAGTCGTTCGCGCCACGCATGCGCGCGAGAAAGTTCAATTGGAGAACGCCAAGGCTGCAGAGCGCTCCGCGAAATTGGATCAAATTACACGCGCGCTTGGCATTTGTGATGCTCCCGCGACGTTTGCCGTTGCCATACAGTTCGAGGAGCACGCCGACGGGCAACGGAATGGGCATGCGGTTCGCAGCGAACCCGAGAGGCGCGGCAGTCCGAGACGCGCTCTCGCCGTGCCGCTCCGCGTGCGCCCGGCGCAGATTCCGTGGTTCGAGGAAGCCATGACCATCGATTTTTCGGCGAAGAGCCTGCGGTTCCGCAGTCATCGCGAGTATGCAGTGGGCGAGGAGTTGCAAATCAAGTTCGCGGATTCCACTCGCAAACCGTGGCCCGGGAACGGTGAATTCTCCTCGAAAGTGGTGCGCGTTGCTCCGGCCGCCGACACGTTTGCGCTCGATGTCAGCGTCTGCCGTTTGAGCTGAATTTTCTTGCCACCAAGTACATACGGCCATTTCTCTTCCGTGAGGTACACTCCCAATTCGCTCAAGGCTCATCGATGAGTAGTTCCCATGACTCGCGCAATTTTTTCCTGAAAGGGCCCGCGGGACGCCTCGAAGCGATCCTATGGACACCGTCCGCAGGGACGCCGCCGCCGCTTGCGGCCGTCGTTTGCCACCCGCATCCGCTGTTCGGCGGCACGATGCACAACAAAGTGGTTTATCAAGTGGCGAAGTCGCTCGATGCGCTCGGCATACCTGTGCTGCGATTCAATTTTCGCGGAGCAGGATTGAGCGAGGGCGAACACGATCGCGGCCGCGGGGAGCAGGACGATGTACGAGCAGCGCTCGATTTTCTTTCCAGAGAATTTCCGTCCGTGCCGCTATTGGTGGCGGGATTTAGTTTTGGCTGCGTCGCGGGGCTGCGAGCCGGCTGCGAAGACGCGCGAGTCTCGCAACTCATCGGCCTGGGCCTTCCAGTGAACAGCACGGGTGTTTCGTTTCTGAGCCGCTGCAGCAAACCGAAACTTTTTGTACACGGAAGCGACGACGAGTATGGAGCGATCGAGAAAGTCAAAACGCTCGTGGCGTCCTTGCCGGGTGAAAATCACCTGGTTGTCGTGGAAGGCGCCGATCACTTCTTCAAGGAAAAACTTGACCAGGTTGATCGAGCCATCACCAGCTGGATTGCCAGCCGAATTTCTTAGTTCTCCGCGTTCGCTGTGAACTCGGCGTTGAGAATCATTCTGTTCAAGCTCCTTCGCCGCGCGAAAAAAGTTTGCTGAACTGATCGACGTTGGCCGGCGGCAGGCCCATCAATCGCGCGTTCGCTTTCACGTGTTCCACGCGCGACATGCCCACCAGCGCCGTGGTAATTCCCGGCGACGACCGCACAAACTGCAGCGCGCGCTCCGCATCATTCTTCAAGCCAAGAGCCTCCGCAACGAATCCCGGCAGCTTCTTCGCCACCTTTCCCTGCAGCAGCGAAGCGCTGGCAATCAGCGTGACGTCCAGCTCGCTGGCTGCTTCCATCACCGTCCGATCGCGGCCGCGCACCGACTGATTGCCGAGCGTCAGCGCTTCTGTCATCCCCAGATTGAACGGCAACTGCACGAACCGGAAATGGTGCCGGCCCCCCGCAATCTCCTGCGCCATCTGCACGATTTCGCCGAGCTGCATGGCGTCGCGCGACCGCGCATCCTGGCGGAAGCCGTTCCAGGTGGCCATTCCGTAATACTGAATTTCTCCGGCCTCCACGGCCGATTCGAGAAACGTGAAGGCTTCACGCACGCGGTTCAGAAATTCTTCCTTGGGGACTTCCGCGAGTTGTGTTTCGGGATTGTGGAGGTAATAGACGTCGATGCATTCGACGCCGAGATTTTTCAGGCTGCGCCCGAGCTGGTTTTTCAGGAATTTCGGCGTCATACAGTGGCTGCCGGCAGTGATATCCTTCGCACTGAAAATTCCGGGCTGAATGTACTCGCGAAAAAAATATTCATTCGGGTCGGTGGGCATCGACCAATCCGGGGTCAGATAACCGCCTTTGGTGCACACGATGATTTGTTCGCGTTCGAATCCTTTTGCGGCAAGCTGCTGGATGGCCGTGCCGATGCTACGCTCGCTGCGCTGAAACCTGTAGTTGATCGCGGCATCGATCACGTTGATGCCGTTCTCCACCGCCGCGACAATTGCCGCCGTGTAGCCTTCGTCGGTCTTTGTATCCGGTTGGCCGAGGTAGGTCCCGATTCCGATGGAAGAGAGCACGAGCCGTTGCGATTCTCGAAAATGTCCGTCGGAGGCGCGCCCCGCAAATCTCTGTGCATATCGCGTCGTTCCTTCCTTGGTGGCGGATTTGGTCATAACACTCCTTCGGGGTTTGTTGCCGGTCCCTGCGTTTCGGGTTTTGCCTCTGCGCCGGCCTTCGGGGCCAGGAGCCGAGAGCAGGCCCGAAGAATCCTACGATAGGGCCAGTCCTTTTCGCGGAAGAAAATTTCGCCTTCGCGGGGATTGCTGTAGTACCAGCGGCCGACGAGCCACAAGTGCTCACCGATATCGCCGGAGACGGAGGCCTCCTCGCGATTGAGATAATCGCGGAAGACTTGTTCGGCGGACCGCGGTTGGCTGGCAATTTCTGCAAAGCGCAAGAAAAATGGCTCGGCCAGGCGGCCGCCGCGGATTGCGAACACCCCGATCGTTTGGTCCTCGGCGGTGCGCTGAAGAATTACGGCATCGAGGTCTTGTATGCGCCGCGTCAGTTCCGGACGGCCGCGCAGGACTTCGTCGAGCTTCTCGATTTTCTTGTGAAGCGCAGCGGCGCGCTCGAAGTCCAGTTGCTCGCTGGCTTTTTCGCGTTCTTCCTCAATGGAAGCGCGCATCGAACCGCCGCTCGTTTCCAGAAAACGCACGAGCCGCTGGACCTCGCCGTCGTACTCCTCTTTGCTGCACCCCGCGAAGCAGGGCGCGAGGCACATTTTCATTTCGGAATAAATGCAGCCCGGGAAAGTTGGATCGCGGCGGATTTTGATCTGGCAGCGGCGGACTTTGAACAAATCGAGGACCCGTTCGGAAAAAGCCAGAGCGGACCGGCGCGAAGCAAACGGGCCGTAGTAGGCGCCGCCCGTCGGCACTCCCGATTCGTCCACCGGAATCCGGCGAGTAACGTAGCAGCGCGGATAAGCATTGCGCAAATTCACCTTGAGCACTGCGGCTGGCCGCAAGCGCATCAGGTCGCGGTAGCGTTTTGGGAAGAGCTGTTTTGCGTGCTGGTAATACGTGAAAGTTTGTTCGAACGGCGAGCCGGTCAATCGGTAGCGGATGCTACGCGCGAAGTCGCGCAGGTTCAGACGCTTGCTTGCCGGATCGAGCGGCCCGAGGAGCCGGTGCAAACGCCGCTGCAAATTCTGCGTTCGAATCAGGAACGGCTCGGCTTTTTCTTCGCGTGGTTCAATCAGGCAAACCGCGGGCAGCGGCGGCAGAGCAGGGAAGAAGCCCTGCTCCGCGCTAGCGGCGTCGAATTCGAGTCCGCAATCCAGTTCCAGCACAGAGTCAGAATACTACGGGGCGGTTAAGACTTCAGAACCCAGGAAGAGATAACGAGCCGTTGAATTTCGCTGGTACCTTCGTAAATTTCCGTGATGCGGGCATCGCGGTAGTTGCGTTCGACGGGATACTCGCGGCTGTAGCCGTTGCCACCGTGTATCTGGATGGCTTTGTGCGTGATGCGCGTCGACATTTCGCTCGCAAATAATTTTGCGATTGCCGCCTCCATGCTGAAGCGGGCTCCGGTGTCATACTTCCACGCGGCTTTGCGGATTAGTAGTCGCGCGGCGTCAATTTCCGTGGACATGTCCGCCAGCATGAATTGGATGGCCTGGAACTGCGAAATCGGATGGCCAAAGGCCATACGCTCTTGCGAATACTTCAGCGCCGCTTCGAAAGCGCCCTGTGCGATGCCCGTCGCCTGCGCAGCAATGCCGATACGCCCGCCGTCCAGAGTCGAAAGCGCGACTTTGTAGCCCTCGCCTTCGTTGCCGATGCGATTCGCCACAGGCACTTCGCAATCCGTGAAAACGAGTTCGCTGCACGCCGTGGCGCTGATCCCCAGTTTCTTCTCTTCTTTGCCAACCTTGAAACCTCGCGTGCCTTTTTCCACCACTAGCGCGGTAATGCCTTTTTCGCCCTTCGCCGGGTCCGTGTTCACATACACAATCGCCGCGTCGGCCGCTCCGCCATTGGTAATCCATGCTTTTGTGCCGTTGATTACGTACGCGTCGCCCTTCTTCACGGCTTTGGTTTGCAGCGCCGCCGCATTCGAACCCGCCTGCGGCTCGGTGAGTGCGTAACAGCCGATTTGTTCTCCCCGCGCGAACGGTACCAGGAATTTCTTCTTCTGCTCTTCCGTTCCGTAACGGTGAATGGGGTCGCAATAGAGGGAATTCTGCACCGAAAGAATCACGCCAGTGGAAGCGCAGCAGCGCGAGATTTCTTCAATCACAATGGTGTACGCAACGTGGTCAAAGCCCGCTCCGCCCTCGGACTCGGGAAACGCCACGCCCGTCAAACCCAGTTCCGCTGCTTTCTTGAAAAGTTCACGCGGGAAACGCCCGGTCTCATCCAGCTCTTTCGCCAGCGGGCGCACTTCCGATTCCGCGAACTCGCGCACGCTCTTTTGCAGTAGCTTCTGTTCTTCGGTCAGCTCGAGATCCACCGTCAGCGACTCCTCTTCGGCAAGAACGTATACGAATACGGAATCCAGGCGCGCCTTGCCACCGTTCTTAGATCAGGCAAGCGCCTTCGAGAGGCGTTCGTAAGTTGTCGAAAGGTCTTCCGGGTGAACGCGCGTCTCTCCGACTACGGTCATGAAATTCGAATCGCCCATCCACCGGGGCAGTGCATGCAAGTGCAAATGCCCGAGCACACCAGCGCCGGCAGCGCGTCCCAGATTCATTCCCAGGTTCATGCCATCGCATTTGTAATTATCGCGCAGAATTGTTTCCACTCGCTGCGCCAGCCGCATCATCTCGCTTAGCGCTTCGGCATCACACAAGTGCAGTTCCGCCACGTGCTCGTAGGGGACGATCATAACGTGCCCCGACGTGTAGGGGAACCGGTTCAGAATCACAAACGCCTTTGCGCCGCGATGAACAATCAGCGTCTCGGCGTCGTTCTTCCTCGCCAGCGCATCGCAAAAAATGCATTCCGGTTGTTTCCCGCCGGTCACTTCCTTCATGTACTGGTAGCGCCACGGAGTCCAGATGTAGTCCATCGCAACGAATCCTTCGCCTTAATAGCTGCGCGCACAGCATAACGCAGAACGGGCGCTGAAGTGACACGCCGCCGTTCAGGCAGGCTGAAACAGCGTGCCCGCTTTTTCCAATGTGGGTTAGAACTGTTCGGTGAGTTGCAGCGGCTCGAGCTAGGCGCGTGTTGTTGCGTCCCCGGCCGCGGAGGCCTGGGCCTCGGAGTTATTCACAAAATCCTTCAGCTCCTTGCTGGGTTTGAAGAAGGGAATTTTCTTCGCCGGCACTTCGACTTTTTCGCCGGTCTTCGGATTGCGTCCGACGCGCCCGCGGCGGTGCCTGGTGCGGAAGCTGCCAAAGCCGCGGATCTCGATCTTTTCGCCTTTTTGCAAGGCCCCGATAATGCTGTCGAAAATGGTTTCGACGATGGTCTCAGACTCTTTGCGGGGGAGCTCCGTGATGTTCAAGACCTCTTCGATGAGGTCCGCCTTGGTCAGTGTTGGTTGCTTGGTCATCGTCGCTATGCCTCGTCGTGCGGCTGTGAACAGACCGCTTCAGCTCGTCAACCGTTCTGCGGTTGCCTTACCCTGTGAAACGAAACGGCTTATGGGGGCTGGCCCTTCGCCGGATTGCCCCCCTTCCTATCATTAAAATGACCCGCAGGTAAATGAAATTGTAACGGTGATCCCCAGGGACCCTTTTTGAGAAACGACTAACGCGCCGACAGCTTGGACTTCAGCGCGTCCCCAATCGTCGCCGTCGATGAGGACTTCGAGGTCGACGTCGAACGATACTGTTCAATCTCTTTGCGCTCGATCTGTTTTGCCGCCGCGCGGTAGCTCAAGCCGATGCGCCGCGTCTCCGGGCTGATCTTGATGATCTTGAAATCGTATTCCTTGCCTGGTTCGAGCGGCCCCGCGGACTTCAGCGGGCCCGTTGTGGGACGGAAGCTCGAGTGGCCTTCGTCGCGGCGCTTGCGCTCCTCAATCTCCGTGTTGTGGCAGAGCGCTTCGATGTTCTCGCCCAGTTCGACGAACGCGCCGAATGTGGCGATGCGCGAAACTTTGCCCTTCACGATTTGCCCGACTTTGTGCTGCTTGAACCAGTCGCCCCAAATGTCGTTTACCTGCTTGATGCCCAGCGAAACGCGGCGATTCTCCGGATCGATCTTCAACACCTTCGCGGTGATGTCTTCGCCCTTCTTGAAAACCTCGTGCGGGTTTTTCACGCGGCCGGTCCAGCTCACGTCGCCCACATGCACAAGCCCGTCGAAGCCGTCCTCGATCTCGATGAACGCGCCGAACTCCGCGATGTTGCGAACTTTGCCCGTGACCACCGTGCCCACGGGATACTTTTCCGCGGTCAACAGCCACGGATCTGGTTGCGCTTGCTTGAGGCCCAGCGAAACGCGGCGATCGCTTGGCTTGATGTCCAGCACCACGACATCCACTTCGTCGCCGACTTTCACCAGCTTCGAAGGATGCGTGACTTTCTTGTTCCAGCTCATCTCGGAAACGTGCACCAGCCCTTCAATGCCCTGTTCCAGCTCGACGAATACGCCGTAGTCCACGACGCCGACGACTTTGCCCTTTACTTTTCCGCCCGCCGGATATTTCTCCGCGGCGCCCACCCAGGGATCGGCCATCAATTGTTTCAAGCCGAGCGATACCCGCTGCTTTTCCTTGTCAAACTTCAGGATGATGACGTCGAGTTCCTGCTCCGGCTTCACCATGTCCGAAGGGTGCTTCACGCGGCCCCAGCTCAAATCCGTCAGGTGCAGCAGGCCGTCGATTCCGCCCAGGTCCACGAACGCACCGTATTCGGTTACGTTCTTCACGTGCCCGTGCACGACTTGGCCTTCGCTCAGCTTCTCCATCAGTTCGCCGCGCTTGGCATGCAATTCTTCTTCAAGCAGCGCGCGGCGGCTCACCACCACGTTGCCGCGGCGGCGGTTCAGCTTCGTGATGCGCACCTGCACTTCCGTGCCGGCAAGAGCGTCCAGGTTCTGCGTTGGCCGCAGGTCAAACTGCGATCCCGGAAGGAACGCGCGTACTCCGATATCCACTACGAGACCGCCCTTGATGCGGTCCACCACTTTTCCCGTAATCGTTTCCTTGGCCTTGAACGCCGCCTCGATCTTTTCCCAGGTCCTCCGGCGCAGTACTTTCAAGTAGGACAGGATGGTGAAGCCATCCTTGTGTTCCCCGGTCCGCTGCACTTCGATCGTGCTGTTCGGCTCCGGACGAGGAATCTCCGTGTCCGAGAATTCCGCCGCGGGCACCAGCCCTTCCGTCTTTCCGCCCAGGTCCACGACGACGCCGTGCTCCGTGTACGCTACAACCTTGACCTCGATCACCTCGCTCGACGCAGCCGCTTCCTGCTTCTCGTCGTACTCCTCCAGCAGCTTGCTCATTTCTTCCGAGCCGGCAGCTTCCTCGGCCGCAGCCGTGGTTTCCGGGTCCGCCGCGTGCGTTTCCGCGGCAGGCTTCGCCTCTTCCGAGGCGGATGCCGCAGGCGTTTCCTGCTCAGCATTCACGGCTTCGGCAGGTTCGCTGGTGGGGGGAGCAGCAAGTTCAGCCGCGCTTTCCACCGTCGCGTTCGTTTCTGGGTTCGCGCTGTTCGGAGCACGTTCGGATTCAGGTGCTGGAGCGGCGGCAGCCGCATTGGACAGGTTATCGTGGTCGGAAAACATGGTTGTTGGCCTCCGGAAGATGACTTCGTTTGGGCAGCCGCAATGCGGCCCCCGTTCAGTCGAATAAATTCCTTGCTGGTTCCCTACAAGGGTTTAGTGCAAGGAGGTTCACCGCAGAGCGGTTACTTGGGACACAGATGCTGCGGGCGTCGAAAACGCTGCAACCTTGCAAGGATACTCGCCGCGTCGCGCCTGTGTCAATGAATCAGCGTTGCGGCCTTATGCGTGGCCGGCATGTGACTTTTCGCGGCGAAAATCCGGAGCAGAAACCTCCACGGTGCGGCACATCTCGTAGAGCCGGGAGCGCATGCGAGATCCGATGCGCTGCTCCAGGGAATCTTCGCGCGTCGGCAAAATCAGCTTGCCGTTCGGAAGCCGCGCCGTCTCGCCTTCGGTAGCCGGGTTATCGAGATAATTTGTCGTGATGATGGTGGTCCGGTTTTCGTTGTACCGGGCGTTCAAGACAATCCCTACGATGTCGCGCACCCAGTCGGACGGCTTACTCGCGCCAAGATCATCCAGTACCAGAATTTCCACCGTGCGAATCGGTTCGAGAATTTTCATTTCCGTGGATTCGCTCGCCGGGTTGTAACTCGCCTGAATTTCCTTCAGCAGTTCGCGGTAGTCGCAGAACAATCCCGCATGCCCGCGCTGAATCAGCTCCTTCAGCGCCGCAACAGCAAGATGCGTTTTTCCGACGCCCGAAGGTCCGATGAACAACAATCCTTTTTCGGAAGAGCCGGGATACTCGCGGACAAATCCCTGGGTGAGCAGTTTCGCCTGCTTCAATGACTGCGCGTGCTGCGCCGTCCACGTTTTCCCGTCAGTGAGGTCCGTGACGTAGCTTTCGAAATCGCAATGCTCGTAGCGCTTCGGAATCCGCGCGCGATCCATCACGCGCGTCGCGCGATCCTGCATCCCGCAATCGCAGGCCACCGCCAAGCTCCCACCCGCGCCATCCGAACGCGGCACCAGCTTCCATCCCGTCCCTCTGCAAAGTGTGCAATTCTCCAGCGCCATAGCGACAGCATACGGGCGCAAAGCGCACACGGCAAGTTGGCTACTCTGGGAAAACTGTGGAAGGAACGAGCTGTTGTCTTAACTGAAACCGCTTACTCAAAACTGATCGCTATCTGACCGCCCGCGGCGTCGCACGCACAATCGCGTGCCGCGGCGCGTTCTTATGCTCATGAGAGGCAGCCACTCGCGACAATTCCTGCTGCACCACCTGGGCGAACTCGCCCATTTGTCGCTCCATTTCAATCAGCTTCTCGCGCATGTTCAAAATTATTTCGATTCCCGCCAGGTTCACGCCCATATCGCGCGCCAGCGTCAGGATCACGTCCAGCCGCTCCAGGTCCGAGTCCGTATACAGCCGCGTGTTTCCTTGAGAACGCGAGGGCTTCAGCAAACCCACGCGCTCGTACAGCCGCAGCGTTTGCGGGTGCAGCTTGTAGAGCTCCGCCACGGCGCTGATCATGTAGCCCGCCCTGGCCCGTTTTTTCGCTCGCGCTGGCATGACGTCCCTCTTACACTCCCGCCTTCGTGAACAAATCCTTCCGCGGATCTCCCGGCGCAACGCTCTCCAGTTCCTTCATCAGATTCCGCACGCGCTCGTCCGTCGGTGGCGGTACGACGACCTGTATTTCCACGTACTGATCGCCACGCGCGCCGTTCCTGGCACTGGGCACGCCTTTTTCTTTCAGGCGCAAGGTCTTTCCGCTGTTCGTTCCCGGCGGAATTCTCACCAGCGACCGGCCATCAATCGTCGGCACTTCAATCTTGGTCCCCAGGGTGGCCTCGCTCACCGTCACGGGAATTTTCGTGTATAAATCATTTCCGCGCCGCTCGAAGAACTCGTGGGACTTAACGACCACGCGCAAGTACAGATCGCCCGCCGGAGCGCCCATCGTCCCCGAGTTGCCTTTTCCCGGAACGCGTACTCTCGCGCCGTTTGCGACTCCGGCCGGTATGCGTACATCGATCGTCTCCGTGCGCCGCACTCGCCCTTCTCCTCCGCACGTCTTGCATGCGGTTCGCAGCTTGCCCGTTCCGCCGCAGCGCGTGCAGGGCACGTTGAACTTCATCTTGCCGGCCTGCTGCTGGATGGTCCCCGTTCCATGGCAAGTCGGACACGTTTGCGGCGAGCCGACGGCGCCGGTTCCATGACAGGTCTCGCAGGTATCCAGGCGCGTGATGGAGAGCTTCTTCACCGCGCCGCGCACGGCATCCCAAAAGTCAATCTCGATCTGGTATTCCAGGTCGCCGCCCGGCTCGTGCTCCGGTTCCGTCGCGGCGCTTCCCCGGCTGCCGCTGAAAAACTGGCTGAAGAGATCACGGAAGCTCGCTCCGCCGCCCGCGGTCCCGGCTCCGCCGCCGAAATCGTAGCCGCCGAAGTCAAAATTAACATCCGGCGCTTCGTCGTCGCGTCCTGGGCCGGCGCCCGGCCCGCCGGGAGGCATATTGTCGCTGTAAAAGCCGTACTGGTCGTAGATCTGCCGCTTCTTCGAATCGGAGAGCACGTCGTACGCTTCCTGCAACTGTTTGAATTTTTCTTCCGAGGACTTGTCGCCGGGATTCAGGTCCGGGTGATACTTCCGCGCCAGCTTGCGGAACGACGTGCGAATATCCTTCGCCGTCGCTTTGCGCGGCACCCCCAGCAATTCGTAATAATCTTGCTTTGCAGTCGTCGGCATCTTTGTTCTGAGGAAATACTCGCAGGGCGCCTGCCGCGGCGGGCGCCCCTGCGATTGCAACTTCAACTTAATTCGGACGCTTGCTCTCGTCCACGTCTACGTCTACGTACTCGGCATCGATCACGTCGCCGGGCTTCTTGTCCTGCGCGCCGCTCGAGCCCGCCGAACCACCCCCGCTCGCTCCGGCGCCCGCGGCCGCACCGGCTTGCCCCGCTCCCGCCGCTTGCGCCGTCTTGTAGAGATCCTCGGCGATCTTGTGCAGCGAGCGCTCGACGTTTTCCTTTGCCGAACGCAGCCGCGCCACACCGCCCTCGTTGATGGCTTTCTTTGCGTCTTCGATCGCCTCTTCGGCCTTCTTCACTTCCGCCTCGGCGATCTTCTCGCGGTTTTCGCGGATCATCTTCTCGGCTTGGTAAAGTACTCCGTCCAGGCTGTTCCGCGCCTCGACTTCTTCCATCCGGCGGCGGTCGTCTTCCGAGTGCGATTCGGCTTCCGCCCGCATCTTCTCGGCTTCTTCTTTCGAGAGGCCGCTCGACGCGGTGATGGTGATTTTCTGTTCCTTGTTCGTGGCCTTGTCCTTCGCGCTCACGTTCAGGATGCCGTTCGCGTCGATGTCAAACGCGACTTCGATCTGCGGCGTCCCGCGCGGCGCGGGCGGAATCCCGTCCAGTTTGAATCGGCCCAGCGAACGGTTGTCGGTCGCGAACTTGCGCTCGCCTTGCAGAACGTGAATCTCCACGCCTGGCTGATTGTCCGAAGCCGTCGAATAGGTTTCCACTTTGCGCGTCGGAATCGTCGTGTTCCGCGGGATCTGCACGGTCATTACCCCGCCCAGCGTCTCCACGCCGAGCGAAAGCGGCGTCACGTCCAGCAGCAGGATGTCCTTCACTTCACCGCCGAGTACCGCGCCCTGAATCGCCGCGCCTACCGCCACGACTTCGTCCGGGTTCACGCCCTTGTGAGGTTCTTTCCCGCCGAAGAAGTTGCGCACCAGTTGCTGCACCTTCGGAATGCGCGTCGAGCCGCCAACGAGCACGACTTCCTCAATGTCGTTGGGCGATAGTTTGGCGTCTTCCAGCGCCAGTTTTACCGGCTTCATCGAACGTTCCAGCAGGTCATTGATCATCTGCTCGAGCCGCGTGCGGGTCAGTTTTTCTTCCATGTGAATCGGGCCACTCGGGCCTGCAGTGATGAAGGGCAAGTTGATTTCCGTCTCCATCATCTGTGAAAGCTCGATCTTGGCCTTTTCCGCCGCGTCCTTCAGCCGTTGCAGCGCCATCTTATCCTTGCCCAGGTCGATGTTGTGCTGCTTCTTGAATGCGTCGATCAGCCAGTCCACGATTCTCTGGTCCACATCATCGCCGCCGAGGTGCGTGTCGCCGTTGGTGGACTTCACTTCCACCACGCCGGCGCCGACCTCCAGGACGGAAATGTCGAAGGTACCGCCGCCCAGGTCGTACACCGCGATCGTCTCATCGCTTTTCTTTTCCAGGCCGTAAGCCAGTGCCGCCGCCGTCGGCTCATTGATGATGCGCACCACTTCCAGCCCTGCGATTTCACCGGCTTGCTTGGTCGCTTGCCGCTGTGCGTCGTTGAAATAGGCCGGAACGGTGATGACCGCCTTCGTTACCTTCTCGCCCAGAAAATCTTCGGCGGCTGACTTCAACTTGCCCAGAATCATCGCGGAAATTTGCGGAGGGCTGTACACTTTGCCCGCAATCTCAACGCGGGCGTCATCGTGCTCGCCCTTTACCACCTTGTAAGGGACGCGCTTCATCTCTTCGGTCACTTCGTCGTAGCGCCGGCCCATGAACCGCTTGATCGAATACACAGTGTTTTCGGGGTTGGTCACTGCTTGCCGCTTCGCTACCTGCCCCACCAGCCGCTCGTCCGTCTTCGTGATCGCCACTACGGACGGCGTGGTCCGCCCGCCTTCCTGGTTGGGGATCACCACCGGTTCGCCGCCTTGCATCACGGCCACCACCGAATTGGTCGTCCCCAGGTCAATTCCTATAATCTTGCTCATGACTGCCTGTCCTCCATCCATTCAATTCTGCGCTCTGGCCTTAACCCGTTCGAGACAAGGCCCAACTAGCTCGGTTCTCTCGTTCCAAGCTCAGCTCGAACGGAAGTATACAGGTTGAGTGTATCTTTGTCAAGTTTTCTTATAATGACGGCAACGTGTTTGTTTTCTTAGCCTTCCATCCCCCACGTCTCGCTTTTCTCTTGGGCTTCAACTTTTTCTTGACCCTTAATAATTCTTTCAATATAATATCCTTTCGTAATTAGGGGTAGACCTATAAGGTAAGGCCGCGCTTCTGGCCCGGCGGAAACGGATCCCTCTCCCCCATGCAACCCCTTTAGAATCAACACTTGTGATCTCTCTCGTAAGTGTTGAAAATGAATGACTTACGGAAACTCTAAGTATTTTAGAATCAACACTTACAAAAAACATGGCGGTGGGGGGCAAAACGGCTCCACCGGTCCACCGAATCAAGCTCTTGAGCGCGTCACTAAAAACGGGTTGGCGTCATGGTCAATTTCGGCTGGAGGCGGCGCTCCAGTCAAAAACCTGTGATAATCTGGCAGTGTCTGTGTCGGTAGAACTTTCTCTTCCATGTTGGAGGACGTTGTGAGTCGCCGCATTATTCTTGCTGTAGTTGCCGTCCTTGCCTTGGTCGCTATCGGTTTGTACCTGGGACGGAGTCACTCCCCCGCAGTCGCGGCGCGATCCAATGTTGACGCGGCGCCGCAACCACTGTCTTCTGCACAACCCGCCACTCCGCCGAACGACCGGAGTGTGGCCCCTGCTGCCTCCTCTTCTCCTGCGGCTCCCGAAAAGACGGCCGAGTCCGGGAGCGCCGCGCCCCGGCCAATCCCGCCACAGGCCCCCGCCGGCCTCCCCGATGTGGACCCACACAAGGCTTTCGGCTCGAAAAGTGCGCCCGTGGCGATGGAAGTCTTCAGCGATTTTCAGTGCCCTGCGTGCAAAACGCTCTACATCAGCACGAATCGCAAGATCATGGACGACTACGTGAGCACCGGAAAGGTCTACCTGATCCACCGGGATTTTCCTCTGGCGATGCATGCCCATTCGCGCGTGGCAGCGCGCTACGCTCGCGCCGCCGCTCAGCTCGGAAAGAACGAACCCGTGGAGCAGGCGCTCTTTCAGAATCAGGAGAAGTGGGAACAATCCGGTGACGTAGATGGCACGGTTGCCGCGGTCCTCTCCCCCGCGGAAATGGCCAAAGTCCGCGCACTTGTGAAGGGCGGGACGCTGGATGCGGCTATCGACAAGGATTTCGCGCTCGGCCAGTTGTACCGCGTCAATCAGACGCCGACCACCGTTTTTCACAGCGGCGGCCAGACGTATCCGTATGCGGGCGTCATGAGCTACGACACGCTGAAGTCGTTTCTCGATCAGCTTCTCAGCGGGCACTAGCGCGCATTTTTTCTTCTAAACCGAGTCCATGATGGAATCGAGTCCATTGAATCTTCGCCGCGCGATCATCTGGATCGGCCGGCTGGTCCTCGGAGGAATCTTTGTGTACGCGGGATTCTCCAAGCTCTTGATGCCTAACACGCATCTTTGGCCAATGTTCGTTCTGAAATTTTCGATCTCGATGAATATCTCGAGCTTCGCCCAGCAAGTTGAATCGTACAAACTGATCTCGCCCGAGGCGTCGCAAGTGGTGGCGCATACTTTGCCGTTCGTGGAAATCGTGCTGGGCCTGCTACTACTGATCGGCTGGCGCTTGCGAATCTGGGCCACGGCCATCACGGCGATCATGGTGGGGTTCCTGGCGGTTGTCACTCGCGCGTATTTTTTGCACATGGACATCAACTGCGGCTGCTTCGGCACACCGGAGAAGCTCACCGGCATGACCGTACTGCGCGATGGCGCCTTCGCCGCCCTCGCGCTTCTCATGACCATCTTCGCTTTCCTCGAAGCGCGCCAGCCGCACCCCTGGGCCACCCCGGAAAAGGCGTAGAGTAGAGCACGGGAATTCCCATGAAGACGCTTGCTGAATATCTCGAACTTGCCGCTCAGAATCACGGACACATTTGTGCCGGGCAAGTTCTTGGTGTGCGGCTGGCGATGCTCGGTATGCGTGAGCTCGGCATCGAAGACCCGATCGCCGAGCGCAAGCGGCTTGTGACTTATGTGGAGATCGACCGCTGTGTGACCGATGCTGTCGCACTCGTCGCAAACTGCCGATTGGGCAAGCGCGCGCTGAAATTCCGCGACTGGGGCAAAGTCGCGGCCACTTTCGTCGATCTCAAGACCGGCCGCGCCGTCCGCATCGCCGCGAAGGAATCTTCCAAGCAGGCCGCACGCGAAATGTTTCCCGAACTCGAAAAGGAAGCCGGCCAGCAAAAAGCTTACGCGCAACTCCCGGACGAAGTTCTTTTCGACAGAAAATGGGTCAAGGTCGAAGTGCTACCCGAGGATCTTCCCGGCTTCAAAGGTCCCCGCGTCGTCTGCGCCCAGTGCGGCGAAGGCATCAATTTCAAGCGCGAAGTTACCAAAGACGGTCGCACCCTCTGCCGTTCCTGCGCCGGCGAAAAATATTACGAAACAGCGTCCTGAGACTGCGAAGCGTGCGTTCCGCTTCTGCGCTAAAATAACATTTCGATGCTGAGTCTTCCTCCGATTACGCTGCGCTTGCGCGGCTGGAAACTGATTGACCGAGTGGCGCTCGCGTTTCTCCTGCTTTGCTCGATTGCGCTGGGCGCGGGTTGCGGTTTTCTATTCGTCTACGCCAGCGACCTGCCGGAAATCCGCGCGCTGGAAACGTACCGCCCCGACGTCGTCACTGAAGTTTATTCCGACGACGGCCAGCTTGCCGGCAGCTTCGCGATTCAGCGCCGCATCCTGATGACCTACGAGCAGTGTCCGAAAGTTCTCTACAACTCCGTTACGGCCATCGAGGATCAGCACTTTGAAGAACACTGGGGCATCGATTTTCCGCGCATCTTCAGTGCCGCTTTTCGAAATGTCATCAAGCGCCGCATCACCGGAGGCGCCAGCACCATCACGATGCAACTGGCCGGCAATCTTTTCCTGGACCGCAGCGACCGCAGCGTGCGCCGCAAGATGCAGGAAATCCTGCTCGCGCTGCAGATCGAGCGGCGCTACACCAAGCCGCAAATTTTCACGATGTACGCGAACCAGGTTTATCTTGCGCACGGAAATTATGGCTTCGCGGCGGCATCGCAATTTTATTTCGGCAAACCCGTCACCGACCTGAAGCTCCAGGAAGCCGCGCTCCTCGCCGGCATGGTGAACGGCCCAAAATTTTCCCCGCTCTCGAATCCGGAGGCAGCGCTCAACCGGCGCAATCTCGTTCTTCGCCGCATGGAAGAAGAAGGAAAAGTCACTCCCGCCGAAGAAGTCGCCACGAGAAAATCGCCGCTCGGCTTGCACATCCAATACCCGCGCAATGACCTTGCGCCTTACTTCTTCGAGGACATCCGCAAATATCTCGAAGCCACGTACGGCACCGAAGCGGTTCACGAGCGCGGTCTGCGCGTTTACACGACGCTGAACCTCAACATGCAGCGCACCGCCAATCAATCCCTACGCGACGGCCTGCACGCCTACGAACGCCGCCACGGCTGGAGGGGCAATCTGCCGAATGTGGTCCGCGACAATCTGGGGAAGCTCGACACCTACGAAGACGATGACTGGCGGCACACCATCGAAAAGGGAAGTTACGTCACCGGCCTCGTGCTTTCCATGGACGAGAAAAACGCCGTCATCAAAATCGGCCCGTACCGCGCCATTCTTTCTCCCGGCGAATTCGTCTGGACCGGCCGCAAGAAACCCGCGGAGCTCTTAAGAATCGGCGATCTCGCGCAATTCTCGATCCAGGAGTTGCGTGACACTACGGCGCGAGTACAGCTCGAGCAGCAGACCAGCCCGCAAGGCGCGATGCTCGCGATTGAGAATTCCACCGGCGAAATCAAGGCCATGGTCGGTGGCTACAGCTTTGAAGATTCAAAATTCAACCGCGCGACGCAGGCGGTTCGGCAGGTTGGCAGCTCATTCAAAGTTTACGTATATGCTGACGCGCTGGAAAAGGGCTCCACGCCGTTTGACACCATCGTGGATTTGCCTTTCACCACGATGAGCGGTGGACAGGTCTATTCTCCGCGCAATTACGATGAAAAGTTCGAAGGCACCATCACGCTGCGCCGCGCGCTTGCCGGCTCGCGCAACGTACCGGCGGTGAAGCTCGCGGAAAAAGTGGGCATCTCCACGGTGGTGGACATGACGAAGCGCTTTGGCATTACCACGCCGCTTCCGCCGTATCTTCCTCTGGCGCTGGGCGCCGCGGATATGAAGCTGGTCGAACATGTCTCGGCGTTCACGGTTTTTCCGAATGACGGCATCCGCATCGATCCGCACATGATCCGGCGGGTCACAAGTTACGATGGCGCCCTGCTCGAAGAAGCGCATCCCGAGGTGCACGACGTTCTTTCTCCGGAAGTCGCGCGCACGATGACCGCGATGCTGGAAGAAGTCATTCAATTCGGTACGGGAATTCAGGCGAAGGCGCTGGGCCGTCCCGCCGCGGGAAAAACCGGCACGACGCAGGACTACACCGACGCGTGGTTCGTAGGCTACACGCCGCAAATCACGGCCGGGGTGTGGGTCGGCTTTGACGACAAACAGATTTCGCTTGGAAAAAAGGAAACGGGAGCGCGCGCGGCGCTGCCGATCTGGCTCGAATTCATGCAAGGCGCCACCGCGGGAATGCCTCCGCTGGATTTCGCCAACGTTGTCCCGCTCGAGCAGCAAGCCGGCGAGCATCACGTCAACGTGGATACGCCGGACACGGCCCCCACCGAAGACGAACCGGCCGCGCCCAAAGAAAAGCCTCCCACTTCCTCTGCATCGCAGACGAAGACCACTCCCTGACCAACAATTCCCTTCAGGTCGATCGGAGGTTCCAGAGAAATCCAATTTAGGAAATCTTTATACGGGAACCTGTAACTCAATCAGCAAAATCTATATGAATATCTGAATAACTCGATGCCATTTCATGATCCAAGGAACGCAATTGGTGCAGACTTATCTTTATTTTCAATCAGTTGATGGCTTGAGTGTTTTTGATCTGCCCGGTGGTACATCACTTGCAGCCTAAATAGTTCGTCGAAAGGACCGTTGCTGGGTTAAGAGAACGGCGCGTTTCGTCCACGCCAGGGAGATGGGGGAGCGTGGCGCTGGTGCCACTGTGCCCAATATTTGTTAGGGCTCATGATCTCCTTGCTTGCCTGCCTAAAGTGCGAGCCTGTATCCCCTCGGCCATTCGCGTTGCAAATCAATTCAAGCTAAACGGGAGATCCCAAATGCGAAGCACCTTTCTACGGCTCTTAGTAGCAGCAGTTTCGATCAGCCTGTTCGTAATTCCAGCTTTTGCGGACCTAACAGGTGACCTGCAGGGCACGGTCACGGATGTCACGGGCGCGGGCGTATCAAATGCCAAGGTCACCTTGAAGAGCTTGCGCACGGGAGCAACGCGCGTGCTCACGACCAGTCCGACGGGCGAGTTTTCCGCCCCGCAGCTGGAGATCGGAGACTATAGCGTGACCGTCGAGAAAGACGGCTTCAAGTCGGTTACTCAGAACGCTACTGTGAGGAGCGGAGAGAAGACCCGAATCGACCCCCGCTTGGACGTCGGGAACATCAGCGAGCAGGTCACCGTGGAGGCGAGCGCGCTGCCAGTTCTGGATGTCGCGACTGCGCAGATCAGCGATTCCATCAATGCGCAGGAAGCACTCGCGCTTCCGAACCAGGCCCGAGATCCCGTGGTTTTTGCGACGCTTTCTCCGGGCACCGTGCCGGTCTCCAAGGACAATCCTTTCCTTGGGGCGGGCAGCTTTAACTCGAATGGTTCTCGTGGCCGCGCGAATAACATCACTCTCGACGGCGTTACCGCCACGGACATTGCGACGACGGGCGAAGGCGGGGGGCTCGTACTGAGTCAGGACGCGGTTGCGGAGGTCAAAGTAATCACAAATAACTTCGATGCGGAATTCGGCCGCAACTCCGGCTCGCAGGTGCAAATCCTGAGCAAGGGTGGGACCAATGAGTATCATGGTTCGGCCTACTGGTACCACCAGAATTCGGCCTTGGGGAATGCCCGCGATTATTTTGTGGCTCGCGATCCGGTAACGGGCAAGCCAGGTCCGGTAACGCCGATCATTCAAAACCAGGGTGGGGTGACACTTGGCGCGCCCATTTACAAAAACCATACCTTCTTTTTCGGAACTTGGGAGGTTGACAGAACACGCGGCGCGGGCAGCAGCACCGTTGCAAACGTGCTGACCACGGCGGAGGCCGCCGGGATAACCGATCCGACTACCGCTGCCATTTTTAAGTCGGATGGCTCTCCCATTTCAGCCAGTGGCACACTGGCGGGCGCGTCAGCCAACAGCCTTAATGCCGATCTCTGGACTCTCCGGGTTGATCAACTTCTGCGCAAAGGGAAGGACTCTCTCTCCGTCAAATACGGCCAGAACCCGGTGAAACAGATTTCGCCGGGACTTACTTTCGTCCTCACCAATCTTCCCAATTTCGGCGCGTCGGTAACGTCCAAAGCACAAACCATTACGCTGGGCTATACAGCAGCCGTGACCAACAACGTCGTCAATCAGCTGCGATTTGGGTTTGGCCGGAGCAATCCTAATTTCCCTCCGAATTCGCCGTTCCCGCTGGGCCCGACGATCGAGATTTTTGGGAAAGATAACTTTGGCGAGACGTTCCTCGTTCCCCAGGGCCGGACCCAAAATACGTTTCAATACCTGGACACTCTTTCGTGGGTGAAAGGGCGCCACACGTTCAAGTTTGGAGCGGACATCAATCGCTACCAGTCCCCAAGCACCTTTGATCTCTTGAACAGGGGTCTCATCATATTCGCCACCGTGGCGGACTTCCAGCAGGGCAATCCAGTTTTCTTCACTCAGAACGTGGGCAATTTCGTGCGTCACAACTTTGCGCTGGACGCCTTCTGGTTCGTTCAGGATGATTACCGGATAACGGATACGCTGACGTTGAACCTTGGGTTCCGTTTGGAATCGTCCGGAGGCGTGTCGGAAGGGCAGAATCTGCTTTCCAATCTGAATCCCAACAACAAGACCCCCATAGGCGCCATTGGCACGGGGCCGCTCGGCGGCATCGACATCGGCGGAGAGGCCTTCCATCGCAATTGGAATCCGGGTCCGCGCCTGGGCTTCGCCTGGAATCCCAACCACGGCAAATTTGTCGTCCGTGGCGGCTATGGCATCGCCTACGACTTCATCTACCAGAACCCGATCACCAACGTTCAGTTCGGAGCTCCCTTTATTAACAGCGTCAACGTCGGAGATTTCAGTGGCGCGAATAACCTTGCCGCCTTGGTCGCGGGCACGGCTCCAGCGCAGGCATCGGCCATCGCAGCTCTTGGCAAGTTCGATCCCAACCAGGTGGACTTTGGTTCAATTAGCCCGGTGGATCAACACCTCAAGAACCCACGCAACCAGCAATGGGATGCCAGCGTGGAATTCCAGGCCCCGCACGACCTGGTCCTCAAGATGACCTACGTCGGCACTCACAACGATCACCTTCAAGTGAGTGTGCCGCTCAACCTGGTGGCACCGGCTAACAGGCCCGCTCCTGCTACCAGCCTTGCCGACCAGAACGCGCGACAGGCGGAGTTTGTGAACGCTTTTCAAAATGAAACCGGTGGTACATTCGGTCCGGCAAATAATCTGATCGATCCCCGGTTTGACAGCGTTACACAAGTTCAAAGCATTGCAACCTCCAGCTACCACGCTTTGGAATTCGAAGCCATCCGGCGATTTAAGAATGGGCTCAGCTTCAACGCAAACTACACCTGGGCGCACAGTCTGGATGATGTATCTGATGCCCTGGGCGTGCTCGTAAATGACAGCGCGAACCTTCTCAATGCGGCGAAACCACTGTCGTTCAACCGTGCTAATTCGCAATTCGACATCCGTAACCGCTTCGTGTTGAGTTACAACTACGAGATTCCCTTTACGAAGCATTTTCACGGCGCCCTAAAGTATCTGCTGGACGGCTGGAGCCAGAGCGGCATCTTCAGCGCTCAGTCCGGCCTCCCGGCTACGGTGTATGCAGCACCCATTTTCGGGATCACAGACACGCTCGTGAACGGGACGTCCAGTCCCGCTAGTGGCACGGTGACCACCGCCCTGAACGGCGATGCCACGAAACTTCATCCCGTACCGAATCTGAATTCACCTGCGCCGCAAGCAAACATGCCCGTGAGCGAACCCTTATTGGGGAATGACGGCACGAGCGGCCGAAATCACTTGCGCCTGGCGGGATTGACAGACTTCGACGTGGCATTCAGCAAGCTCTTCAAATTTACCGAGAGCAAGCGCTTTCAGTTGCGTTGGGAAATGTTCAACGTCCTGAATCATCCGAATTTGTCGGGTTACAACAATAACTTTGCGTCAGGGGCTTTCAACACTTACAACACCACGGCAACAAACATGCGGCAAATGCAGGTGAGTGCAAAGTTCATCTTCTGACGTGAACCGCTGAAAATCTCCATGCAGGTATAGATGTGGGTAGTCTTTACCGCGTGTTACGGAAGGAATCCCATCCGCCGGCAACGAGTTGACGCTCGTGGCCGTTTCCTTCCAACATTTTCACGCCAGGCCTCTCCGTGATTCTACCAATCGGAGTGAGAGCCACGCCTCTCAAACTCTTCGGCAGATCTTTGGCCATCTTCCATGGAACAGTGAAGAGCAATTCATAGTCGTCCCCGCCATGCAGCGCCAGTTGCAGGGGATCGACTCCCTGTTGGCGAACAGCGCCGGGAAGCTGCATCACCGGGAGCTTGGCACTTTCCAAGCGCGCTCCAACTCCACTTGCGACGCAGAGCCGCGGCAGGTCAGTGGAGAGTCCATCGGAGAGGTCCATCATCGATGTCGCCAAGCGCTTTTCTGCCAGCCATTGACCCACAGCGAGTCGAGGATCTGGGTAAAGGTGCTTTTTCAGAAATGGATTGCTGGGTCGAACCGGACTCCTGCTGCTCCTCAAAATGCGCAGCCCTAATTCCGCCTCGCCCAGCCGCCCGGTGACGTAGATAATGTCGCCCGCTCGCGCCCCTGATCGAAGCACAGCGCGTGCGTTGGGGATTTCCCCCACTACGGTGACGTTAATCAGAATCTTCCGCTGCCGCGTCGTGTCCCCGCCGGCCAAGGTGCATTCAAACTTGCGCGAGGCCCGCCGTAATCCGCCCAGGAATGCATCGAGCCAACGCCCGGTATGCGACTCTGGCATCGCAAGACTCAGTAGAAAACACCGCGGCACGCCACCCATTGCTGCCACATCGCTCAGAGCCCTAGCCAAACATTTCCAGCCCACGGCGTCGGGCGGATGCTTTTCGCGCAGGAAGTGCGTGCCCTCAAGGAACCAATCGCAGGTCAGAATGACCTCGTGGCCGCGCTTGGGTCGAAAAAGCGCTGCGTCATCCCCGATCCCCAAGTGGACCGCACGCCCGGAAAGATTCTTCGTCGAGTCTGCCATGCGCTTGAGGACGTGCTCCAAGATGGAATTTTCGCTGGGGCTTCCGTACCTCATGGGGCTTTTCTGACACTCCAGTAGATTTTTGTGAGACAGTATAGCTCCTCAGCCCGGTTTGGTTTTCCCTTAGTCTCGGTTCGAATCCGAAGATTCTCGGAGATAGTGCCAATACCCTGTACGAACGGACAGGGGACAGGTTTGCACAGCCTGACCCTTAAATCACAAAATACAGGGTTGACGCCAACTTCTACAAAATTTAGTATGTGCAAGGTCGCGAACCGAGGCTCACGGTTCAGATATTGGTTGAAGTTCGGGTGTCAGGGGCGGGTTCCTAGGGTAGGACGCTCGCCAAGTCAAAATTTAGAAGGCCTGAGGCCCCACTCGTCATGAGAGGGAAGAGCTACACGTTCTTTATCGCGTCGACTCCGGGGAAGCTCCGGAAAGTCATCGTACCGGCCTACCTACTGCACGGTATTGCCGTGCTGGCGGTCATCGGCGCGATCAGTGTGACAGTAGCGGTAGGCTCTTATTCGCGCATGCTATGGAAGGTCGGCAACTATAACGCGCTTCGCCACGATCAAGAAACCCTGAAGAAGCAGTATCAGCAACTCCAGAGCACGGTCATCGATACCAATCAGCGCCTGGAAGCCGTTCAGTCCTTGGCTACAGAAGTGGCGATGACCTACGGCGTGCTGCGCTATCATCCCGCCGCTTTCGATCAGAGCGACAATCCCGTGGATGCGCAGGACGCTTTTGACCGTTCGATCGAGCAATACACGTTCTTGAAGCGCAACGCTGCGGTGATCGCCGTTTCCAGCAGCGGTCTCCACTTGCTGTCCCCCATGAGTTTTGCCGATTCCACCTACACGCCGTCGATTTGGCCTGTTCTGGGCCACATCACGGACAGCTTTGGCGAGCGCTTGGATCCGTTCAGCGGTGAGGGTGCGTTCCACACGGGAGTGGATGTGGCGTCCGATTACGGAGCGCCGGTTCACGCCACCGCCGACGGCATTGTCAACATTTCTGGCAACCACGCCGGCTACGGCCGCCTGGTGGTGGTAGATCATGGGTTTGGAATCACCACGTGGTACGCGCACCTTTCGGCTTTCACTGCCGTTCCCGGAGCGCGGGTCAAGCGCGGCGAGGTGGTTGGGTACACAGGCATCAGCGGCCGCTCCACCGGTCCGCACGTGCACTACGAAGTGCGCATGAACAACGCGCCGATCAATCCGTGGCGCTATATGAAGTCCACTCCTGCCGGCGACTAAGCTCTCAAAATACTGCCACTAGATGCGCCCCTTTTTGTGGGTGGTACTTCTTTGCGGGGCTGGCTTGCCCGGAGTGGCGTCCGGCAGCGCGGGCGTTGCCGTGCGAGCTGCCGCCAGGAATTTCGGCGTAATCTCCAGAACCAGTCGAACGGACTTGGTGTCGCCGCGATCCAGTTTCGAAACCTCCGTGCTCCGCAGCAATTCCAGATAGGCCTCGCGCGCCGCGGGATCGAGCTGTTGCCTGGTTTTCGAATCGTTCAGGCCCGCTTGCGCCAGGATCACTACACCATTCAAGAGATCGGCAAGCTGACGGACGGTCGCGTCGGTTGCGCATTCGCCTTCCGCGACCACGCGCAAGAGCTCGTTGTCCGGCTTGCCCGCGAGCGTGATCCACTGGAGTTGATCGAGCAGCGTGGATAGTTGCGGCGAGCGCAAGCCGCCGGGAGCTTGCGCCGCGAGCGCTGAGCCTGCGCCGGCGTCCTGGCGAATCACGGCAAAAATGGGTGATCCCGCCAACCGCTCAAATCGCGTGCGCCATTCGGCGGCGTCTTCCTTGCGGTTCTTCGAATTCAGAAGGGCACTCAGATCCGCATCGTCCGTCAGCGCGATCCGGTCATTTTTCAGAAACACAAAAGAAATTTTCTTCGCTGTCCCGCTGGCCGGCACGGAATAGATTTCGTGTCCACCTTTTTTTTCGACGGAGCCGGACCTTGATGCGTACGCAGAGATTTTTGCGCGATCAAACTTTCCATCCGCGATTGCAAAGATCACAGAGTCCTGTCCTTTTTTCTTAGTCGCAAAGGCGATGCGATGCAGATCCCGCTCGTAATCGAAACCGGTGTCTCTGAGGAATTGTGCATAGTCCGCATCCGATTCCGGCTTCGGCGCCCACTCATACAGTTTTGCCATGAATGGCGCGCGCCGCAGTTCTTCCAAGTCCAGAAAAATCACAGCGCTGGCATCGGAAGGCAGCAGGGCAAGCAATTCCTCGCGCGGAGCACCCCTCGTTGCGCCCCATCTTTGATATCCCCAAAAAACGGCTGCGGAGAGAAGCACGCCAGCCAACACAAGAATCCAATGCTGCTTCTTCATAGAGTTGGGCACCGTTTCGGCCTGCGTCTCGAAGCAGAGATTGTCGCATTGTCATGGGGAACCCAAACGCAAAAAATGAAGGTGAGGCTGGAATCCCGGCGGGTTGCCACCCGGACGGTTCGCTTTGCCCTCGGCTCGGTTTGCCCCGGATCTATGCTAAAGTATAGATGGCATGTAGGATACAGGTGGACCAGTTGGCTGCATGAAGGGTCCGGTTTTCCACAGAGCTGGCATTGGACGTGCTCGAAATTTGGGACCAACCACTTGCAATTCTTATACCTCTTCTGGTATTCTTACCCGGTTTGAGCGGCGCTGGCGTAGCTCAGCTGGTAGAGCATCTGATTTGTAATCAGAGGGTCGGGGGTTCAATTCCCTCCGCCAGCTCCACCAGGAAATTTTGCGGGGGAGCGAGGCGGAGCGAATCCTGCAGTAAAAAATGAACGGGCTGGTGTCTTTTGACACGAGTCCTTTTTGTGTTTTTACACGGGGCGCTTGCAAGTTGTTGAAGGATAAGTTCGGGACTCGTGGTTCGCGTCCCAAAAAGTTTTTTCGGGACGGGTGGGTGAGTGGCTAAAACCAGCAGACTGTAAATCTGCCGCTCCTTGCGGGCTACGAAGGTTCGAATCCTTCCCCGTCCACCAGGCTCTCGTTGTTGGATTACAGAAAACCGCAGGGCAATCGCATGAGCGATGTTCGAAGGCGGTCCAATTCGGGGCGCAAGCGCCGCTCAGGAAAAGTGCGCCGCGAAGGATTGAATTTGGCGGGAAACGGGTTGGGCCTGGGTAGCTCAGTTGGTAGAGCGCGTCCTTGGTAAGGACGAGGTCACCGGTTCAATCCCGGTCCCAGGCTCCAGGATTTAGCGGTTGCAACGTGGGTGGGCCGCAAGTGGGACGGCGCAGAATCTGCAGCCGTGCGGCAAATTTGGGGCAGCACCGGGCGGGGGTAACTCAACGGTAGAGTCTCACTCTTCCAAGGTGATGGTTGCGGGTTCAAATCCCGTCCCCCGCTCCAGATTTTGCAGTGTGAAGCAGCGATCGTTGAACATTTGGAAGCAGATCATCCCGGCTCCGCTGGGATGACACGATGAGAGGTTAAAGGAATATGGCGAAGGAGAAATTCGAGCGCACGAAGCCGCATGTAAACATCGGGACGATTGGTCACATTGACCATGGCAAGACGACGTTGACGGCGGCGATTACGAAAGTGCTGAGCAAGCACAACCCGAAGG
>JBARRT010000165.1:0-11942 GCA_049644365.1 Candidatus Acidiferrum sp.
ACATTGGCGACTCTGGGAGGATTAACCTCTCCCTGTACGGCGCTTTCGACCAATGCATGCTTAATCGACCCCGTTTTGAGCAGTGGAACAAAGAGCGGCTACACGTTTTCGTCTGCCGCGACTCTCCTGGTAGGCGGCGTGAATAACGGCTTTGAAGTCGAAGGCCATCCAAACGCGGTAGGCACGACCGGCCAGCGCTCCTTCTGCTCGGACCAGACGGGCGTGATTCGGTTTAACCCCGCGGGTACCACGATCGGCACCGCTGCGGGAAATTGCTCCGCGGTTGTTGCTGTTCTCGGCAACTAACTCCCAAGCTGTCTTCTTGACGGGGAGGAGGCATCGCTTCCTCCCCGTTTTTTTGCTAGGACCGTTCCGAACAGCACGCGAGAGTAATCTCCCCTCCTTTCCATTCCCTGCATTGTTTTCGCTGGCCTAATTTGAGAGGTGACGCTTTTCGAGGAACCCGCAGGAGTGGCCCGTGAAATGCTCCTCACTAGGAGAGAGCTTTCAGTTTGCCGGATGTGAAAGGAAAATATGGCCCCCGGTCGAGTTTCAATGAAAAGACCACAGAGTGGGTTTTCGCTCATCGAGCTTCTGATCGTCGTGGCGATCATTTTGATCATCGCAGCCATCGCCATTCCGAACCTCCTCCGGTCCCGTATGGCCGCCAACGAGGCTTCGGCGGTGAGTTCTATCCGGACGATTAACACGGCCGAAGTAACCTACTCGGCGACCTTTGGTATTGGATATGCGACTTTGACTGACTTGAGTACTCCTGTCGCTGGGTGCCCTGGCACTGGTGGTACTCCGACTGCGGCTTGCTTGATTGACAGCGTCCTGGGCGGAGGAATAAAGAGCGGCTACACAATTACTGCCACGCCTTCGAATGGCGCGGGCACAATGGCCAGCCCATACGTTTCCTTCAACACGGGTGCGCAACCGGTAGCGCTTGGCCTGGCTGGGCAACGCTCCTTCTGCTCGGACGAGTCGGGTGTAATCCGCTTTGATACCACGGGTGCTCCGCCACCTGCGGCATGCGGTGCGTCGGGACTGCCTACCCTGCAGTAATTCTTCGGAAAGCAGAGGCGCATGGGCCTGACGGCCAAGGTCGAATCTGATAGAGAGTCTTTTGCTTGATACCTCGGCCCCGGCAACGACTGCTGATCCGGCGATTTAGTCGTTCATCATCCAGATCCAATGTTCGCTTGTGCCACTAAAAATCGCACCTGATTTGACCGCGCAACACAATCCGCTCCCTCTTGCTAAACTAGGGATATGCTCATGCGGTTCCACTCCCTGTTTTTTTTCTTTCTCACAGTTACTAACAATCTGGATGTAGAGGCCGTCGTCGCGCGGTTTCAGGCGAGATATCACTCAGCTCGCACCTTGCAAGCCAGCTTTCTTGAACGTTACAGGGAAAACGGACGCGTCGTTCGCGTGGAGGCAGGCACGGCATATTTTCGACGGCCCGGCAAAATGCGCTGGGACTACCAGGCGCCGGAAAAAAATGTGTTTCTCATCGACGGCAAGACGGCTTGGTTCTACGTTCCCGCCGATCACACGGCCACGCGGGTTCCCGCGAAGGAAAGCGCCGACTGGCGAACGCCGCTGGCCTTGCTCGTCGGCGATATGAAATTATCGCGAGTCTGCGGACAGGTTCTGACCGCGATTGATGAAAGGCCTGAAAACCCGGAACACGCCATGCTCTACTGTCAGCTCCGCGGTACGGGAAGCAAATCCCCGAAAAAGGCCTCGGGAACAGCTTCATCCCCAAGACCTTTGAACAGCGAAGCGGTGCTCTTTGAGATCGACACGAATAGTGGCGATCTTGTCCGCGTGCTTGTTCGCGACCCAGGGGGAACCGGAATTGAATTTTCTTTCGCTAACTGGCGGATAGATCCCCAGGTGCCGGATTCGCTCTTCCATTTTGACGTCCCCAAAGGAGTGGCTATTGTGAACGGAGAATTGCCGCTCGGAGACTCTACCGTAAAACATTAAATCTGCAGCCCTTCCGGTACCCCTTTCCTGTAGAGAACAGCCAACCCTTGAGGCCTACCCCGCATATCACCCAGATGAGGTAAACTGAAGGCCTATGGGGGAATTTGTCTGCCGCGTCGCGGATTCTGAGGGACGTGTCTTCTCGCACGTCGAGGCTGCGAGCTCACCGGACGAAGCGCGCCAGAAGCTTGCGGACCGGGGTTTGTATATCTACTCGGTGAAATTGCGGGGCGGCCGGCTTGCCAGCCTCATTCGACGGAGTAGCGACCGCCAGATCGGCGGCTCGGAGTTTCTCATCCTGAACCAGCAATTCAACACCCTCATCAAAGCGGGGTTGCCGATTCTCAGGGCCTTGGATCTCCTCGCCGATCGCGCCAGCTCACCCAAGCTGCGGCCCGTCATTTCGCAAGTTCGGGATCGCGTCCGGGAGGGGAAGTCTCTCTCCGAAGCGGTGGCTGAAGCTGGCGTGTTTTCCAAAGTGTACTCGACGGCGATTCTTGCGGGGGAAAAGAGCGGAAATCTGCCCGGCGTTCTGGACTACTACATCGCTTATCAGCGCGTGAGTACGGGCGTCCGCAAGAAGATTCTGGCCACGCTGGTCTATCCCATCCTGCTGATCAGCGTAGCCATCATCATCGTCACTTATCTCGTTACCGCGGTGATCCCGAAATTTGCCCTGCTCTACAAGGACTTGAATGTAGACTTGCCTGCACCCACACGGCTGTTGATTGCCTTGACGGTGGATTACCGTTTCGCGTTCTTGGGAGCCGTGGCGCTGTTGGCGGTGGCCGCCGCGGGAGTTTTCTTGTGGTCGCGCTCGGAGGAAGGCGGACCTGCTTTCGACCGTTTCAAATTCCGCTTGCCCATTGTCGGAGACACACTCCTGAAGTTTCAGGTGGCACAGTTTTCGCGCACGTTGGCGACTCTACTGACGGGAGGCACCCCGCTCGTCGCGGGATTGCAGACCGCTACGGACGCCGTCACGAGCAAGCTGCTGCGATCCACGGTCGCTGAAGCAACCCAGCGGGTACGCGAAGGGGAATCCCTGCATGCAGCCCTCGCCTCCAAGAATATTGTCCCGGAAATGGCGCTGGACATGATTGAAGTGGGCGAATCGAGCGGTGCACTTTCTCCCATGCTGACCAGCGTGGCCGAGTTTTACGAAGAAGAAGTCAGCTTGCGATTGTCTGCGCTCGTATCCATCATCGAGCCTGTTCTTCTGATTTTCATGGGATTGTTGGTTGCCTTTATTCTGATTTCGCTATATTTGCCAATCTTTTCTTTCTCAATGACGGGAGCGCCTAAATAGGATTCATGGCTACCACAGAACAACTTCCTCCTTCGCCGGGGCTGCCAAGCAGTGACGAGCAGCACGAACGCGATTTCGCCCGCAAACTCGCCGAGCGCTATCGCCTCAGTTTTATTGATCTCAAGGAACAGCGCATCGATCCTGAACTGTTCCGAACCATTCCCGCGGATCTGATGTTTCGCTACAACTTCGTGCCACTGGAAGTGCAGAACAACGTTTTGTCGATTGCCGTAGCCGATCCCAGCGTGCAGATGAGCGACGAGCTGCCGCTGCTCCTCGGCAAGAAGCTCGCCATCCGCGTCGCGACCGCGCGCCAGATCGGCGACCTGCTAAAACGCACCGAGCAATCGCAGCGCGTTCTCGAGCAAGCCACCGAAGCTTTCGCTCTCCAAACCTCCAAGGAAGAGGAAGAGAGCGAAGAGACGATTTCCGGAGACCGGCTTACCCGCGACAGTACCGCCAGCCCAGTAGTTCGCCTTGTTGAAACGGTTATTTTTACCGCGCTCGAACGCCGCGCCAGTGACATCCACATCGAAGCGCGCGATACGGAAGTCGCCGTCAAGTACCGCATTGATGGGGTCCTGCAGCATGCCATGCAGCCTATCTCCAAGGAATGGCATTCCACGGTTCTCTCGCGCATCAAAGTTCTCAGCGACCTGGATATCGCCGAGCGCCGCATTCCTCAGGACGGCCGCTTCCGCGTCAAATACAAGGGACGCTACATTGACTTGCGCGTTTCCATCATGCCCGCGAGCCATGGCGAGGACGCCGTTCTCCGCGTCCTCGACAAGGAAACGCTTTCAGAGAAATTCCACAGCTTGAGCCTGGACGTCGTCGGTTTCTCCCCGGAAGAAACGCGCCGCTTTCGCCGCTACATCCGTGAACCCTACGGCATGGTCCTCGTCACCGGTCCGACCGGCTCCGGCAAAACCACCACGCTCTACGCCGCCATCAACGAGATCAAGACCGACGAAGACAAAATCGTTACCATCGAAGACCCCGTCGAATACCAGCTCCGCGGCATCACCCAGATTCCCGTGAACGAGAAGAAAGGCCTGACGTTTGCGCGCGGATTGCGTTCCATTTTGCGTCACGACCCCGACAAGATCATGGTCGGCGAAATCCGCGACCAGGAAACCGCGCAAATCGCGATTCAATCGGCGCTCACCGGCCACCTGGTTTTCACCACCGTCCACGCCAACAACGTGACCGACGTCATCGGCCGCTTCATCAACATGGGCGTCGAGCCGTATAACTTCGTTTCTGCTTTGAACTGCATTATGGCGCAGCGTCTCGTACGCGTGATTTGCCCCAATTGCAAAAAGCAGAGAAAATATTCTCCGGAGGAGCTGAAGGAGGCCGGCCTGGACCCGGCGGTATGGGCAGATGTCGTATTTTCCGAGGGCGCTGGCTGCCTGGAGTGCTCGGGCACTGGGTATCACGGCCGGACCGCGATTTGCGAGCTGCTCGACCTGACAGATCGCATTCGGGAAATGATCATTGATCGCCGGCCGACTTCGGAAATCAAGCGCGTCGCGCGCGAAGAGGGAATGATTACGCTGCGAGAGAGCGGGCTCGCAAAAGCGCGGGCGGGTATCACCACTTTAAAGGAAATTAACAAGGTGACGTTCGTTGAATAGCACCGCCACATTCCGTCAGGGCGTTTACCAGAGCGAGTTCGTGCGCAAGGTGGCGCGCTGGCTCGATGCCATGCCTCACCCGCCGTTAGCCATCGAAGTTTCACCAGAGCGCGTGGCCGCAGCCCGCTGGAGCCGCACCGGGTCTCTCGACGGGTTTGCCGTGGAAGTCTTGCCGGTGGGAGCCATTGTCCCTTCTGCCGTGGAAACCAACATCGTTAACATCGGGGTGGTGCGATCGGCTGTAGCAAGTGCCATCGATCGTTTGCGCGGCAGGGACGAAGATGTCGCCATGATCCTGCCGGATCCCGTGATTCGCGTCTTCGTCCAGCATTTCGAAGATTTTCCGCGTTCGCCGCAGGAAGCCATTCCCATGTTGCGCTGGAAGCTGAAGAAAAGCGTGCCTTTTGAAGCCGACGAGACTCTGATTTCCTATATGCGCCAGTCGCCGCGCGAGGACGGCGTCGATGTCGTGACCGCGCTCGCGCGCCTGCGCATCATCCGCGAGTACGAATCCCTTGCCGAAGGGGTTGGCCTGCGCCCCGGCGTCGTGCTTAGTTCTTCCCTTGCCGCTGTTTCGCTTCTTGATGAGGAAAAGCCTACGTTGCTCGCCCGCGTTTCGGGTTCTGCTCTTACCACTGTGATCGTGCGCAACGGCGTGCTCTGCGGCTATCGCTGCACGGAGCTTCCCGCCCGCGGCGCGGAACTCACGCCCCAGATGCTGCTGGAGGAGATTTTCCCCGTCGCGGCGTACTATCAGGACACCTGGCAGGAGGGAATTCATTCGGTTCGAGTCGCCGGAATGGGATCCCGTCTCCCGGAATTTGTCCCGCCGCTTGAAGAGGAGTTTCACTGCCAGATAACGTCTCTTTTGCACTCGGCTGTAGCCGAAGGACGGATCAAGGAAGAAGCGCGTTCACTCGCGGATCGCGAACTCGAGGGATTGATTGGGTGGATGCTGCAGCGTGGCTGAAACCAATTTCCGAAGATGGGAGCAGGTTAAGGAATGAGAATTCGGCTCAACTTAGCGACGAAAGCCCTGGAAACGCACCGCAGGTTCCTGGCAGGCGCCGGGCTGATCGCCGCCGTGGCCGGAATTGTTTTTATCGGGCTTGGGTGGCATGTCTATTCCGCGCGTAAGGTCGACGCTGAGCTGCGCGCCCGTGCGGACAAGACACGCCAGGAGATGGCCAAGCTCGAAACGCAGCGCAGCGAACTGGAGCGATATTTCAGTCAGAAGGACATCGCCGAACTGAATGCCCGCGCCGCTTTCATCAACGGCATCATCGATGCCAGCAGCTTCAACTGGACGCAGATGTTCATGGATCTGGAGCGCGTTCTTCCGGGTGGCGTGCATGTAGTCAGTATCGAACCGAAACAAGTCCAGGGCCGCGTGGAGGTCAAACTCACCGTGGGCGCCACCAGCGACGACGCCGAATTGAAATTCCTGCGCGCTCTCGAGCAATCCCGCGAATTCACGGAAGTTCAAGTCCAGAGTACCAGGGTCCCCAATCAAAGCGGGAATCAGAGCGGCGATCAAAAGGTTATTCAGCTCACAACGGTATATTCGAGGATTTGATGCGGCGCCATTTCACATTTCGCAAGCAAGCCATCGTCGCCGGCGTGGTTCTCCTCGTCCTGGCCGATGTGGCGCTCGCTGCTTACAGTTGGCAGCTCGCCTCGGCTCCGCAGTCGCCGCGGGAACAATATTCCTTGGAGATGAAGCAACATGATCTCCTCAAGGCGGACATAAAGCGCGCCCAGGACATCCGGGACAGGATTCCCGCGATTCAGAAAAATTTCGACCAGTTTGAAAACTCGCTCTTCCCCGCGAGCGCAGGCTATTCCAAAGTGCGGTCGGAGCTTGGCGATATCGCCAGGAAATCCGGTATTCAGCTTGCGGATCTCTCCTTCCGGCAATCGGAGATTCACAGCCGCGGAATGACGCAAGTGACCATGGATGCTGCCGTCGTCGGAGATTACAAGAGCGTTATCCAATTCCTGAACGGCGTCCAGCGCTCGCCCAATCTCTACGAAGTGGATGCACTGGTGCTGGCTACGGAGGGCGCGAATCAAGGTCCTTCCGCGACCATTAAGGTTTCGGTACACCTCAAGACCTATTTTCGGACCGCCGCATGAAGCAGCAGAAAGAACTCGTCGTGCTCGTCGTGCTTCTGGTCATCGCGGGAAATATTTGGTATTGGTTTTTCTTTCGCCACAAGACTTCCGCGCCTGCTGGCGCCGTTGCGGTGACGCAGAATTACAACAGACTGCTCTCCGTCGAAAACCCCGCTCCTCATACGGATCGGCGGGAGGCAGCCCGTAAAACGGAATACAAGAGCAACGGCCGGAATCCTTTCAGCCCGATTGCTCCGCCTCCGCCGTCCCAGACGCCGGTTCAAGTTGCTCAAAAGAGGGAGCCCGTAGGTCCTCAGATTGAACCACCTCCACCGCCGCCTGAAATCCCGCCCAACATGCATTTCTTCGGCTATGGTACGGTCCCCAACGGCACGGCCCGCCGTGCTTTCTTTACAGATGGAGAAGACGTATTCATCATTTCCGAAGGCGAGGTCTTCCTGAATCGGTTCCGCATTCTCAAAGTCAATAACGCGAGTCTCGACTTCGAGGAAGTTTCTTCCGGGCGCCATGGTACAAAGGCTCTCGAAGAACAACCAGCGAGTCCCTCGGTATGAAAGCCCGGAGCCAGCGAACGGCAGTGCACCATAGCGAGCGCGGATATGCCCTGCTGATGGTCGTCTTCCTCGTGACCCTTTTGCTCATTTCAGTCGTTGCCGCTGCGCCGAACATCCTGACGGAAGGCAAGCGCGAAAAAGAGAAGGAAATGGTCTGGCGCGGAAAGCAATATGCCCGCGGGGTGAAACTTTACTACCGCAAGATGGGGCGCTTTCCGACTACTCTTGACGACTTAACTAAGCCGAAAACTGGCTCACTCCGCTTCATGCGCCAAGCCTACAAAGACCCCATGAACAAGGAAAATGGGGAGTGGCGTCTCATCTACGTCGGTGCCGCAGGACAACTCATTGGAAGCTTGAAACCGCCGCAGAATTTGCAGCTTCCGCAAGCCACTGCCCCGGGAGCCCCTGCGAATCCCTCGGGCGGAATAGGCGCAGGAACGCCGCCGCAGCCTGGCTCAAGCGGCACGCTGGGCCAAAGTGGAATGCAACCAGGTGGAACGCAGCCCGGTGGAACGGCATCCGGTACGAATCCGCCCGCCACCTCGGGAACGGACAGCGGGACCGGCCAGAATGACCCGCTGGCGAATCCCCCAGCGGGGTCTAGTTCCGACACGTCGACCATCATCGGGGGCAACATTATTGGAGTCGGTAGCAAGATCAACAAGCGTTCCATCATGGTCTACGAAAAAGCCAAGAACTACCGGCTCTTCGAGTTTATTTGGGACCCGTCGAAAGACGCTATGGGCGTCGGCCAGCCAGGGATGCAAACGGGAACGGGCTTGGGCCAGCCACCGGGACAAACTCCCTTTGGTCAGCAGCCCGCGCCGAATCCGTCCAATCCACCGCAGAACCCTTCACAAAATCCTCAGCAACAATAGTTCTTATTGGGCGTGGTCCGCGAGGGGCAGGGAAGTCGCGGGCAATGTTCCCGCGCGCGCCGCACGTTTTTCTTGAGTGCTGGACTTGCTGTTCTCGTAGCCGCGCTTCACCCGGCGCACGTAGGAAATAGTTTCCTGGAAAGGCGGCACGCGCCCGTATTGTTGGATCCGCTCCGGTCCCGCGTTGTAGGCAGCCAGCGCGAGCGCCAAATTGTTGTTGTACTTCTGCAGCAGGTCTCGAAGATAGCGCGTCCCCGCATCAATATTTTCCTGCGGATCCTCGATGTTGCGCACGCCTAGACGCGCCGCAGTTTCCGGCAAGAGCTGCATCAGTCCGCGCGCCTTCTTGCGCGAGACCGCTTTCGGATCAAAATTGGACTCCACCGCAATCACGCTGGTGATCAAATCCGGATCCACGTTGTAGCGCGCCGCGGCCGCTTCTACCAACTCACGATAGGGAGGCTTCACGGCAGGTGTCGCCGGCACACGTGTGAAAACTTCTTCCGGCTCGATGGCCACCACTTCCTCGGCTGCGATTTCTACAGAGCCTCCGGCCATCTGCAAGCGGTATGTATCGCCGTTGAGTTGATAGCTCGTCACCGCCAGCCGCTGGCCGCTGCGAAGCACCACGTATTCTCCTCGTACCGTCGGCGCGCCAAGCAGCGCAAGAGGAAGCAGCAGTGCGGCTCGCCTCAAGCGCACGATGCGGCCTCCCGAAATGCAAAGTGCTCGATGGCTGCGGCCACGCCGCCCTCGTCGTTTGTGCCCGTTTCGTGCCAGCCGAAGGTTTTCAATTCCGGCACGCTGTTTCCCATCACCACGGGAATCCCAGCGAACTCCAGCATCTCCAGGTCATTATGATTGTCGCCGATGGCCATCACTTCCTCGCGCGCTACGCCGCGCAGCGCCGCCCATTCCGCCAGCGACGATCCTTTCGAGCAAATCGGATGGATTACGTCAATCATCGCAAAGTCTTTGCTCTTGTAAGAAGTCACCGCGAGCCCATACTCTCCCGCGAAAGCGGCCTCGCGCAGGACTGCTTCCGCCTTCTGCATCGCCGCGACTTTTCCGGAGAACATCACCTGGATGGGATCCTCCGTCAGGCAGGTTTCCAAAGGATTCGCCAGCCCGATGAACTCCATGTTGCGCGAGTAGTAGGCGTAGCGCATGGAGTCGTCTTGATCCAGAACTTCGAGCATGACCTGGTTTTCGCGTGGCCGGTCGAAAACCACGGCGGCGCCATCACGCCAGGGCTTCGTGAGCTGCAGCACACGCTGCGAAATGTCGCGTGGCAGAAGGTGCCGCAAGTGCGTCCGCCCTTCTTTCGAGCGGATCAGCGCTCCATTGTTGACGATCATCGTCAGCGGGGAATCGATCTGGCGGGCCACCGGCATGGCAAAGTCGTATCTCCGTCCGGTGACCAACGCCACCTCGATGCCGCGCCGCGCGGCTTCGGCGATCGCCGCGCGATTCGCCGCAGGGAGCTGCCAGCGGCTGTCGAGCAGCGTGCCGTCAATATCAAGGGCGATGAGGCGCACAGGCATAGCTCTATTGTACCGTGAAAGGCCAGGGGCTCTCGCAGGGAGGCTATATCTCATGCGAAACACCAACCTGGGGGGTACACCCCCCGTCGAGATGAAAAGAGTGCGTAAGGGATTGATTGCAAAGGGGTTGACGCATTGCCGTTGCGAGAAGCAGTGCGTAAGCGGATGAAACGACAGAGGTTAGATGGAAAGAGTCGAAAAAGTGAACGCAGAGACGCGATGTGCGTAGAGATGAGGAATGGCAAGGGTTTGCACCAAGAGGTATGGCCGACTATCACAATGGATGTTAGCATAGAAGTACCGTACTTGTCAAGATAAAGTTGATGCGAATTTGGAATGATTGGCGGGGCAGGGGTTAGGGGAAACTAGAAAGTAGAAATCAGAAACTAGAAATCGGAAAGCAGGGGAAAATAGCCCGCAATACGGGACAAGGTTAAATTGATAAAGGCAAAGAGGCTAGCGGAAGGCAGTCCCAGCCTTGCAGACTCCGCAAGGATGAGCCGTCCGCCGCACAGCTGGAGAGTTCATTAGGGAGAGCTGTGGCCGGTGCAGTGCAGCACGCCAAGGTAGGCGCTCCACGGACCCACGGCCTCGCGGTATTGGTGGGCCATAACCCTTGAGATTTGGTGCAGATGAGTTAGGTCATGAGCGGCCCAGGTTGCCAGCAGCTCTGACAGGGTAACGACTCCGAGGGCAGGATGCCGTCCGTGCCGCTCGAGGTCCTCTTGCCGCAGATTCAAGGCACGCAGTTCGGCCAGGTTCTCTGACCGCAAGCGGGCAAATTCATCCAATAACTGCCCCAACGACTTACCTTGAGTCTCTCGTACGTGACCCCAACGATCGAAGGGCTCAAACCGCTGGGTCTCGCCAAATTGGAGCACTACCTTCACCCGCGGCATCCAATCCGTGCGTTCGCCGTGAATCAAATGGCCGACGACATCGAACGCGCTCCAAGTGTTTTCACCTTCATTTCGGAGGGTCCACGTTTCCGGTAGATCACGCAGAAGGGTATTCAGAGCTGCGGGGGTGCGGGTGAGAAGCGAAATGGTGTTCTGCAAGTTGTGTTGCATCGTGCTCCTCGATTCGCGGCGGCGATTTTCCAGAGACTGTGATTGTATCGGTTCTGCGAGGCAAGCGTCAGCCGCGGAAGAATCAAAGTCAAAAGCCCCGCCCTCAAAAACCGAGGGCAGGGCACCCAAATTCAACTGAGGATTTATCGTTCGGGCCACCCGCCCATTTGAAGAGGCGCAGAAGGACATGGAAACACTTTCGCTTAGTGAGCTTCGGAATCATCTTGAGGCTCTGTTGGGCTTGATTTCAGACGCCATCGATAAAGGGCCGCATCACTACGTCAGATTCGTCGGCGATTAATCTCAGCTCCTGATTAGTTCTATAAAGGTAGCAGTCAAGAAAATACACATTTCCAACGGCTGGACATTTTCTCGCTTCGCAGCCCAGGTGATGGAGCAGGAGCTGTTCTGACCTGCCGCACCAGGTGCTCGGTTGCTGGACACGGTGGCCCAGCGGTTTGGGTTTTCTCTACCAGCGGTTTTCATCGCTTCTTCGCAACGAAGCCGGTCAGTTCCGAAACCAACAAAGCAGAACGGCGGTCAAATTTGGCGACCATAGTTCTATTTGGGACTCGTGGCCTATAGCTTTTTCTGGTTATCCGAGAGGGCCTAGGGTCGGATGAGAGACTGGGTGCCCGAGGCACACAGCGCCTAACTAACCAGCTGAGACTCGCTTTCGAACCAGAGTGTCTCGAGAACCCCACGGCCACCGCCAGAGAAGATCCCCAGGGATGGAGCGGACTCGATCAGAGGCACTCAAGCTGTTTGTGGTTTCAGATGTTGGGCGTCGAAGCACACTCCTCTCTTCCA
>JBARRT010000166.1:0-4125 GCA_049644365.1 Candidatus Acidiferrum sp.
TGGATTATGATTTGGGATACTTCGATCTGGAGACTCGGGTGCTCGAACCGCTCGAAAATCCGTTCGGCCCAAAAGTGTTACCTATGTCTTAGGTACGTTGTGTCACCCATGTCTCCGGGCCGGACCCATAGGTAAGTGGCGCGCCCGGGGAGATTCGAACTCCCGACCCTCTGCTTAGAAGGCAGACGCTCTATCCAACTGAGCTACGGGCGCTCTCTCCCTAATTTCTCATATTACAATCACTTACGCTACAGCCTGCTCTGCTTGTTCGACCGCCATTTTCGGTACATTCGGTACAACTGAGGCCGAAATCGAGTTCGGCAGCTCAAACCCGACGCCTATCTTGTCCGCAATTTGCTTGCGGAACTTTACGTTCTTTTTGAGCATGGAGTAGTCGTCGCCAACCGTCCGGTTCGCGTGACCGAGCCAAAACCGCTCGATGTCCGGAGAAACCGAGTTCTCGCGTAGCCACGTCATTCGGAAGCGGCGGAAGATGTGGTTCCCGCCAGTTGGGAGGCCCTTCATCTTCAACAATGGGTGAATAACCCGGTTGCGAATGTTCGATGGGTTGAGCGGCCTACCCACGCGATTTGGAAAGACCAAGCCCGTGGTTCGACCGGCAAGGAACTCCTTTAGAAGAGCAGCTACTTCTGGAGAGATGTCAACAAAGCGCACCGAGTTCGCCGTCTTCAGTTCTGTGGTCAGCTGCTTGCCTTTCGCCTGCTGGATGACACGGACCGTAGTGAAATCGTCGAGCAAGTCCTTAATTTCGAGGCCGAGAAGCTCACCGATGCGGCAGCCTGCGGAGGCCGCGAGGATCATGAGCATCCGGTATTTTGGACTCTTGACCCTGGCAAACTCTGTCATAGTTTCCGCTGTGATCGATGGTCTCCTTTGCTTCGAGGTTTCCACGAGAGGAAGGTCCAGTTTGTTTGCATCCCATTTTTGAGGATAGAGTGGGTTGCCGTCCGCATCTTCAGCAGATGCAATAACCGCAGCTGCCATGCGAAAGTAGGAATTGACCGTCTGCGCTGAAAGCCTTCCCGCATTCATCCTCGTTACGAGAGCTTTCATGGTTGGGTATTTTGCCGTTTCGTACAAAGGGAGATGCCCTACTTCAGGCAAGATCCACTTATCCAAAGCCGCCTGGATGGTTGGAACCGTGGTAGCGCGGATCGGCTTGCGCTTTCGCGTCTGCGATTGTTCGAGCCAAATCTTCGACTGTTCCTTGAACGTGACACCGACTTGCTGTTTGACAACGCGGTTGAAGTACTGCGCGGTGTCTACCTGGGCGTCGGCGATGATTTCCCTCGCCCTCCTTTCCCGCTCGCTGCGATTCAAGGAACCGGGACCAGAGATTGGGCAGATGCGCTCACGTACGAGCGCGCGCTTCTCCCGACCTTCTATGTCTTTCCAGAATCGCACGACGAACCACTTTCCCGATGCTTCAATGTGACCGTTCTGACCAGTTCTGCGTGACAAGGCTTTGCCTCGTTTCCGCTTTGCTGGCGTCGCTTTCGCGACTGTATCAGTGACGTTGCCTTGCATCAAGTGGCTACTCGACTGCATTTCAGATGCCTGGCAACCTGCGAATTGGGTAATCCAGTTCATGCTTGGGCTAGTGGCCACCGTTGCAGAGTCTTGATATAAATTTTGCCCAACAACTTTGGGACTTTTTCTCCCTCCAAGAGAGATTCGAATTCATTCGCCACCTGGCTCCCAGGACCTCCTGACGGAAGAGATTGTTTGGGATTCACAGCTCCCCGTCTGCCGCCTGCCGGAAATAAGATTTGTTTGGGTCATTGAAATAGGGCTTGAGGTAGCAGAACATCGGCGGCATCGGATTGAGCCCGTCGTAGGCAATCGCCACGGATTGCGCGTTGCGCAGCTCCGTGAATGTCTTCATATCGAAGCGATAATCGCTTTGCTGGTAGTAGGTCTTCGACGTTGTGAGATTGGCTCTGTTGGATTGAGCTTTGCCCGTCAGGAAACTGACCTGGGTATCGTGGCCAGTTTCGGACAGGTTGTAGCCCACTTTGATCTGGTCTTCCTTCCCGCAAAGCTCGCTCGCAATCTTCGCGGAAAAGTCATCCGAAAGGGCCAGGAAAATCTTCGTGCGGAAGGTCTGCAAGAGCGTGCGCCAAGTCTCACCGGGCAATGAAGACTTCAGCGAGCTGATGCTCTGCGTGGCGATGATCGGGATGCATTTCGGTTGACGCGAAAGACTAAAGAACTTTTCATCGCCGGTCGGCTCGTTCTCCCCCACGGTTGCAAAATGCTGGTACTCGTCGCAGATGAAGAAGACCTGCCGGAAATACTGTTCTGGGTGAGCCTCTATCTGGGGCACACGGTTCAATACCGCTCGCTCGAAGTCGAGCTTCATCATGACGCCTACGGCCTTCGCCAAGCCAGGGTTCATTCCGATGGGGAAATTGAGCGCGCAGACCTTGCCGGTTTCGATCAGCCAGGAGAACGAAGGCAGAGGCTTGCCGTATTTGCCATCCGCGTTGGCCTCCTTGTCGTAGCACTCCTTCGGTGGGCAGAAAATCCGCTTCACTTTTGGGTTGTCGTCGAAAAGCGAAAGGAACACGGAAATCCCCTCGACGATCGAGGTCCTGAGTTTCGGTTCTATGCGCCGCCAGTCGTCATAGAACCAACGCTTGACGGCTTCCAATTGAGCTCGTTTGTCTGGGTCGGATTTCTCAGGCGCCGGGACGGTCTTCTTTTGGAACTCAATCGCGTGCTTCTTCAGGTGCCGTTCTAACGCAGGCGTAGCTGGGGCCCGGTACTCGTCCTTATCTTTGGCTTCATCCGGAAGGAAATCGAAATCGATGAGCGCCTGGATATGCTGCTCGTAAGTGGCCTTGGGAATGACGATGAAATGCTGGTCAAAAAGCAGCTCTTCCGCCTGCTCGATTCGCTGCTGCAAAAGCTCGGGCGAAATCGCACAGTGATAGACATCGAAAAGGGTTACGTAGTCGAAGGCGACCTTATGTAGAAGGATGATGAACTTCACGAGGTTGGTGTAGGCCTGTTGCCAGAAGGGTTCCTTGCCTTTGCCGAACAGGTTGTTCAATAGCGAAGCGATGTTGTAGGCCAGGGCATACGCTTCGAGGTCATTGTGAAGGGGGTTGTAGCGGTATTCGGAATCGAGGCTAACTTCGACGTAGTCGGCCTCCCGTCTGTGGCGCTGCAATATATCGCGCACTTTGTGGCAGAAGTTTCCCTTCACTTCCAGGACCAGTCCGCCGATTCGCTTTCCGCGGTCGTGGGCCTGATAGGCGATCAGCTGTTCCGCGAAGGGGTACATGCAGCAACTCGTCTTGCCGCTCCCAATCGCGCCGAAGATTGCGATGCCGGTGAAGAGTCCGCGCTCGGGGATGGTCAACCACCAGGGGTCTCGAGCGGGTGTTGGCCTACGAGGATTGTGGACCTCGCCGAGGACTATATAGAGGTCGCTGCGCTTACGCGGGTCCGCGTAGCGTGGCAGTCGACCAGGCTTGTCTGGCCGACGAACTTTTGAGGCAAAAACATACAACCCCGAAAGCAAGATCGAATACCCAATAAATGGCGTTGTATATAGAAGAAGAATGTAGGTGTACTTGAATCCCCAGAAGACCGGGCTTGCCCTGAGATACATAAGTTCGAAGAAGACGTTACCTTCGGGGAATGGCATCCTGAAATACAGGGTCATTCCAGTTGCCATTGCCAGGAGGCACGCGACCGTGCCTCTGGAGTTCAGAAATCGGTGCATCATGCCGCCTCCGTTCTCACCACACACGCAGACAGCCCGAGGGGGATTTGATCGCTCTGTTGCTGGACATTCTGCCGACTCAGCCAGAACTGGAATTCCATGTCATTAGCCATCATCTTTTTCAGCACGATATTCACCACATCCTCCGCACTGATTCCGATGAACCTGGCATAGTCTTCGAGGAGTTCGCTGGCGTCTTGTTCGAGACGGACTTTCCGCTTCAAGACGACTAGCTGTTCAGAATCCTTTGGCACTTGCTTTCTCCTTCCTATCTTCTAGTTCCCTTCTCTTTTCTCTCCCTGTGGCGACGGGGCCAAAACGCTCGGCGGTGTACTTTGCGCCGATGGGCGGGAGCGACCCCGCGGGTCACT
>JBARRT010000167.1:0-1886 GCA_049644365.1 Candidatus Acidiferrum sp.
CATTGAGCGGCTCGGCTATACGCCGAGGGAAGCGGGATTCCTGGCTCTTGCCGCCCTGCACTCCGGCTACTTCCTCCGCCGTCATTTCAGTCACTACGTCCACAAACAGAGTGGGGGACTGGCCCATGATTTCCTGAGCAAAGCCCAGAAGAAGGGACATGTTCGCGTACTCCCACTTCCGCAGCGCCGTTTTATCTTCCATGTCTGCTCTCGCACTCTCTACCGACTCTGCGGTATCGAGGAGTCGCAAAACCGTCACACCAAGGGCGACAGAGCCATCAAAACCAGATTGCTGTCCCTAGCAGCCCGTGGCAGAAGTGATTGGTTCACATCGCGGCGAACGAAATAAGAATCTCGATGTGCAGGGCGGAGAACAGATGGCCGCGGGCAGCGGTACGCTTTCCTGTCCTGTGCGAGCCAAAACCGCGATCCAGAACCGCAAAAAGGCCAACAAAGCATCCGCCGATGCGCCCTGCAGACCGCGCGGCGTGCCCTTGCCCAGCAACTGCCGCATCACCAGCGAAAGATTGAATCCGCCCAGGTGAATCAGCACGCGCTTGAGAATATTTTCCCGCCCTCGCAAGTGCACGCGCCGCATGCCACCCGTTTCATAAGCATGTGCGAAGCTGCGTTCCAGCAACTCCCCGCGTCGCCGCAACAGTTCTTTTCCGTGCTCGCCACGAATCCGCCGCCGGTTGCCGTACACCGCTTGCCGCGCTTCTGGTTTTTCTTTCCAATGGCGTTGCCCGCGATCGGGCTCCGAAATGTACGTCCGAACTTCCGCGTCCGCCAGCGCCGTCAGCGTGTCGTTGCTGTGATACCCCTTGTCGCCCACCGCCTCCACCGGGCCTTCCGGATGCACGCGTTCGCCCACCTCTTCGTTATTAGTGGCGCAGGCTACCTCGGCGATGTGCTCGCCCGCCTGCGGCAGCGTCTCCAAGATCGTGGCCGTATCGCCCGCATCTCCGGCCGCCACCGTCACCGCCACCACCGCGCCCGTTTCCAGATCCGCCGCATGTTCGGCCTTGTACGCCAGGTGGGTTCGTCCGTCTTTTAGCTTCGTGATGCCCGCCTCCGGATCGTGCGGATTCACCCAGTCTTCATTCGATCCCTTCCCTGCGCGCTTGCGATCCAGCTTCGCCAACTGCTCCCGTGTGGGTGTCGCCATCCCCGATTCCTGCGCCAGTCGCGTCAGAAACTCCTGATAGCCCTCGCCTGTGTCGCGCCGCACAATCGAGCGCAGCGCCGCGTTCGCCTCCAAGGTCGTGCCATCCACCCCCACCGTCTTCCCCTTCAGCAGACCTTTCTCCGCCAGCAACTTCAGCACCCAGCCGAACACCGCTTGGTGGGTTTCCACATCGATCAGCCGTCGCGTGCGCGAAATCGTCGAGTGATCCGGTGGCATCTGGTTCAGTCCCACTCCCAAAAACCCGCGCAGCCCCAGCGAATCCGCCGCCCGCCATGCGATCCCGCGCTCGCTATCGATGCCTTCGAAATACCCGATCAGTAGCAAGCGGAAGTATCGCCCCGGCGCTAGGCTCGGCCGCCCCATCTTCTCCGCGTAGAACTGAGAGCATTGCTGCTCGACAAACTCGTCAAAGCCGCGCCCCTCCAGCACTCGGTTGAGCTGTTCATAGAAAGGATGCGCCACCGTCCGGGGCAACTCCGTGTGCGCAATCCAAAGCTGTTCTTGGCGTCGCAGCTTCTCTCTTCGACCCATTCCCATGCGCACATTCTACGAACCCGCGCTGTGGATCACACAACACTTTTCTCAGGAATCCAGACTTGCACCACGGCCTGCTAGAGGCTGAGTGAGAGTATTTCGGCGGAGCGTGGAACACCGGCCCTTCAGGACCGAGTAAGCGGAAGCGGAGTTAACTCCGCCT
>JBARRT010000168.1:0-63502 GCA_049644365.1 Candidatus Acidiferrum sp.
ACGCTACACTGCACGCCATGTCCGGTAGCGAGCTGTCCCGCGTACGAACCGAACTCCGGCTCCTTCTTCCCGAGCCTATCAAGCAAGACTGCTCGCGTCGAGAGGCGCCGACATTGTTATGCAATCAAGTGGGGTAATGGTGCGGCGCTTGTCCGGTAATTCGACTAATTGACATTAACCGATTCGATTGGGGAACCGAGATTTTCACTTAGCGACTTTCTTTGATGGGCACGGGCGTTACGCGACTCAGAGCGGCATATTTGCTCGCCAATTCCTTGTTGCCGAGTCTGCTGTAAATTTGCTCTAGCAAGGCGTAAATCTGCAGGTCAAGAATTACGCCTCCCGTGTCGCGCAGGGTCGCCGCTCTCTCGCCATCGGCTCTAGCATCCTCATAGTTCTTCATGCTCAAATTCACTTTGGCGCGTTCGTACCAAACCGCCCGGACGTTTGGGGTCAGCACCACGGCGCGATCCAGGTGCTCTTTGGCTTCTTTGAGCCGGTTGCCTTTCATCAGAAACCTCCCGTAGTTGTAATCCAGGAAGGCATCGAAGTGGCGCCCACGTTGATTGACGGCCTCAGCCTTTCGGTAGGCCTCGCCCGCACGGTCCACTTCTCCCACTATTTCTATATTCAGAGCCAAATAATCCCAAGCACGTGGATCGCTTGCATCTATCGCTACAACTCTTTCGAAGTGTTTTACTGCGTCTGCGTGGCGGTTTTCCATGTCATACAGAGTCCCTAACTGAAAATTCGCGTCGACGTTATCGGGATCGATTTGGCAGGCGTGCTGAAGTAAGCTCGTGCCTTCTTTCACTTGCCCTTTCATGACTAGAATTTCGCCTCGCAGAGCCAGGGCGGCAGGTTCGCTGGGGTTCTTTTCCAATGCGACGAGTGAGGTAGAGTCGGCGCGCGCATACTGTCTTTGCTCCAACAAAAAGCGACCAAGGTAGGCGTAGCCTCGGGACGCATCCGGCGCCAGTTCCTGGTAACGAACGAATGCGTCCTCGGCAGCCGTCGGGTTTCCTTTCAAGGCCAAGAGTCGCGCGCGGTCAAGCAGAGTCTCGGGACAGTTCGGATAGGATTGCTCCAGGGAATCAAGAATCTGCTCAGCCTTGTCCAGCGCCTCACTGGCCAGCGCGCTGGAAACCGATTGAAGTGGCTTCTCTGCTCCCGTGCACTGTCCGGCAGAGGCCAAGCACGGCGCCCATAGTGCTGTAACAAAAAGCAGAATCGCTTTCATTTCTCGCTCTCGATGATCTTCAGGACTTGATCGGCCTTAACGTTTTGCAGAACCTGAATCCTTCCGCTGGGCCAACGCAACTCAATTTCCTTGATTCGTGTATCACGGCCCAGGCCGAAATGGACGCGCTTATCTGAGGAACTAGCGAAACTCCCCGCAGTGGTTACATGGTTGTATTGCACCAAGCCGGATTCTCCCGTGAGTTTGATGCGCGTGCCAATTCCGTCCCGGTTGCTTTTGACGCCGATCGTCTGAAGCAGAATCCAATGGTTGCTGTTGGTTGTGGTGTTGTAAAGCAATTCGGCATGATCACCAATGGCGGATACAACCACATCAATCTTGCCGTCGTTATTGAGATCGCCGAACGCACACCCACGATGAGCGGCACGGACTTGCATATCCGGCCCGGCTTGCGTGCTTACATCGCGGAATGTCCCATCCTGGAGATTCTGGAACACGGCGTTTGCCTGGCGGTAGTGTTGCTGAGGGTCGTCATCGGCGTTGTCACTGACGTGCGAGTTGGCGGTGAATAGATCCTTAAAACCATCGTTATCGAAGTCATAGATGCCATTGCCCCAACCGCTCATCTTTAGACTGGGAAATCCTATACCTGCCTTGTAGGTATCCACACTAAAAGATCCGGTGCCCTCATTACGGAACAGCGGGAATGTTTCACGTCCAAGGGCGGTGACAAATAGGCTGGGCTTGCCATCGTTATTCCAGTCACGAAAATCAACGCCCATGCTAGAAACAGGGATCCCGTCTTCCGTGAAGGCCACGAAGGACTCCACTCCTACTTCGTCGAAGCTCTTACCCCCACGATTCTTGAATAGAAAATTTCTTTCCTTGTCGTTCGCGACAAAGATATCGATCCAACCATCGTCATTGTAGTCGGCGATGGCTACACCCATGCCCTTGCCGATATGTTCTGCTATGCCTGTTGCGGCAGAGACGTCCGTGAACGTGCCATCACCATTGTTGTGATACAGAAAATTCGGCTCTCCCTTGTACATGGTCGGTGAGCATGAGAGGCGCCGACCGGGGGGGCCGCAAACTTTGGAAGTCTCGAATGTCCAGTCCAGGTAGTTACTCACAAAAAGATCTAAGCGGCCGTCGTTGTCGTAATCGATCCATGCGGCTGATACAGACCAAAGTTTTTTGCCATTGGGACCGATGCCGGCCACTCCTGCGCGCTCAGTGACATCAGTGAATGTACCATCGCCGTTGTTGTGATACAGCGTATTGCGGTTGACTCCCGTGACGTAAATATCTGGAAACCCGTCGTTATCAAAGTCAGCCACGGCGACGCCTACACTGTAGCCATAACCTTTAACGCCCGCACGATCGGTTACGTCTGTAAAGGTGCCATCGTGGTTATTGTGGTAGAGGCGGTTTGAAAAGTCAGGACTATCCTTCGCTAGGCTGGGGATGCGTGCACCGTTAGTAAAAAAAATATCGAGATACCCGTCGTTATCGTAGTCCAGGAGCGCTACGCCCCCGAGGACCGCGTCAATTACGGGCTTGTCGTCGGTCGTGCTGTTGTTGAGAATGAAGTCGACGCGTGATAGCTTCTGGTGGTTCTCAAGTCGGATCTGCGAACGCTCCGCGGCCTGCGGAGGTAAAGCCAACAAGGCAACAGTAGACACGCCAGAAACTAGCAGCTTTATAACGTTTTTACGGACATCGATTTCTATCTGACGGTACAAATTCATTGGGCTTAAGCCTCAAAAGACCTCTACTTCTTAAACTATAATCGTAAGTGCTTATATCAAGATAGAATAGCAAAAATTCTATTTACTCCAGTGCGGCCTTCTGAAAGGCCAACCTGACTGGCGAGTCGTCGCCATTCTTGAAATTAGACCGCTGGATCATCATAATTAATGCGACACCCCTCTTCATGTCGATCCAGACCTGAGTACCGTAGGCTCCGCCGTGGCCGAAGGTTCCGGGCGAGAGCATTTCAGTTACACCCTGAGGTTGACGGACGATGCATACTCCCAACCCCCAGCCGTTGCCGGGAGTAAAGCCGGTGACCAGATCGCTAGTCTGAACAGTTGACATCATGCGCACCGACTCGGCCGCTAGGTAGCGCTTGCCATCGAGCACGCCGCCATTCAGCAGCATTTGGGCCAAGCGCGTGTAATCGGGAGCGGTTGAGAACAAGCCACCGTTGCTTGCCGGGTAGTGGTCGCCCCAGGTGGGAGGATGGCCGTACAGAAGCCCGATTTCCGCGGGCACCAGTTGTTCGTCTTCGCGCTTGGCGGGTATCACCCAGCGGGGCATCTGGGCGTCACTCAGGTAAAACGTCGTGTCCTTCATGCCTAGCGGGTCGAAGATACGCTTCCGCAGGAAGACTTCAAACGGCACACCGGAAACGATTTCTACGATCCGGCCAAGAGTGAGAATGCCGGACTGACAGTATTTCCATTTGCTCCCCGGCTCGAACGCAAGCGGCTTTGAGGCAAAGGCCGGCACCAGGTCGGACAGCGTGCGCGCGGCTTTTGCCTCTTCGTCGGTTGCTTCTCCCATTCCGGAGGTGTGAGTGAGCAAGTGCCGCAGCGTGATTCGCGGTGTCTTGCCATTCGCAGTTTTGAGTCCAGCAAGTTCTGGAACGTATTTGGCGATAGGATCGTCGAGGGAGAGTTTGCCTTCCTCCATCAGCATCAGCACCGCTGTAGCAGTAATTGGCTTTGACATGGACGCGATCCAGAAGATCGAATCCACGCGCATGAAAGATTTGTGCAGTGGGTCGGCCCAACCCTGAGCGTCCATCCGAAGCACAGAGTCACGCGTCGCGACCACCGTGACCGCGCCTGGAACTTCGTTGGCGACGATCACGTCGTGCATGCGCGCAGGAATGGAATCGAGGCTGGCAGTAGTCTGGGCGAGTCCGAAGGAAAGGGGGAGAAAAATTACGGTTAAGAAAACGGCGAGAAGACGAATTCGCATGCAGTCGATCTCCGTAGTTAAATAACAACCAATCTATTTGTGTCTTACTGCGCAGAAGCAGGAATCTGTATCTCAGGACGAATTGAAGTCGCCGGCTCGGTCGGAAAATCGGATGGGATCCCAACGGTCACCGGGCGCCTAGCCAGCCACTGCAAGGTTCGTAGAAGCAACGTCTGCTCTCCGGCACAGCGCAGGCTGGGGGGCTGGACATCACCTTTCCAAACGTGCCCAAAGGTGGAGCTATAGACACGTCCCCGGCCAAAACGGACTGTCCACTCGAGAGGCCAATTCATCCGGGTGTGTTGGTCATATCCGTAGGAGAGCACGTGCATGTGCTTCGCCGGGCCGCGCGCATAATAGTAGATTTCCAGGGTAGGGGTTTTCCAGGCGCGGGGCATGCCGTGATGAATGGGATCGTCGCCCAGGCGGTGGACAACCACGTCGGAGCGGCCATCGTGCCCGGTGTTTTCGCCCTGGCCGGAGGGAATGCGCAGCAGCCTTTCGCGGCTATCAATAGTGATTGCGTCGCCTTGCTGCTTATTCCGCCAACCGAGTCCGATCATCTGGTTGTAGACGGGCCAGTCCGGAAATGCATTATTGCCGGAGTGGAAAACCAGAACTCCGCCGCCGTTCCTGACATAGTTTTCAAAAGCAATCTGGACTTCACGCGGCCAGGAAGGGCCGCCGCCGATGTCGTTGCAGGTTTGAATGACCACGTCGTAGTCGCTAAAGTTCGGACGCCACTGTTCCCATCCCGGAGACGCGGTGGTGGATGGAGCCGTCGAAACCGAAACTGTGAACAGCCCCGAAGCTTCCAGGATGCCGCGCAACAGTGCCGTTGTCTGATGCCAATCGTGATTGCTGAAGCCATCCAGGATGAGAACTCTGATCCTCGGCTGGCTTGGGGTTGCCGCCATTGGCTGGGCAAACAGAAAAAGCAGCAGAGCGAAAGTGCCTAACGCCGCGGCAACTTTGGTACTCCCAGTGGATGGCATATCCGACGGTTTTCCCATAGCGAGATCAGGGTTTCAGCATGATCATGATGGTAGACTCCTGCTGAAAGCGGAGTATCGTGACGCTCGCGGCCTTCCCGGCAACATTTTGTTGCGTATCCTGCAAGAGGTCCTTCAATTCCTTGATGGGCTTTCCGTTGAATGCCAGCAGGACATCACCGGCAAAAAAGCCGGCTTTGGCTGCATCACTTGTCTCGGGTACTTCGAGCAGGATCACGCCCGTTTCACCTGGACTCCCTGCGGCTGAGACCTCACCGAGGCCAACAATGTTGCGCACCTTCGCGCCTGCCCAAACCGCAACCTCTCGACTTCGAGTTTCACTGAGAGTTGGCGTGGCATCGCTTGACCTCAAGGGCATCACCGGTTGCCGGGTAATCGCTTTGAGCTTCGGGCTTTGGACGCCAAAATCGTCCATGTTGAAGTTCACGAATCCGAGAGACAACGCGGGAGAATTCGATTTGACTCTGTAGTCTCCTGTGGCCTCATCCACAAAGAGAGCGTCTCCTTGCAGGGAGTCGGCATCCTGTGAGCTTAGTTTTTGCAGCGCGGTGGCGGGGTTGGTTTGTGGCATTGCCGGCTGATGGAGCAGGTTGAAATCAATATCCTGCGTCCACTGCCTCATTTGAATCGGTTTGTAGGGCGCAAAGACGATATTTCCGCGGAAAATATCATGGCTGTCGTTGTACCAGACATGCGGATGAAGTGAGTTGTTTACCAGAACGTTGTTCTCGCAGGTACGGTAGAAGCCTTCCCGCAGCTTCAGCCCACCGTTAAGGCAGAGATTATTGTAGATGTGATAGTTGGTGGAGCCATCGTCCAGATCGATATCCCATCCGTGATCGCAGCGCCAGCGCGAGTTCGACAGAATATTGGTCTCTGCGGCATCCAGCACGGGAAGTTTTGAATAAGGGCTTTGTAGCACGGTGTCCAGGTCGAGACCCTTGACGCCCCACCAGCGATCGCGACCCCAAGAGTTGAAGGAGCCATGGTCGCCGGTCTCTTTCACGGTATCGAAAACGTCGCAGTGGTCGATATGGTGCCCTCCCCAGCAACCGTCTCCTATGTTGATTCCCGCGCGAGGTACGTCGTAGATGGAACAGTGCCGAACGGTGATCGCTCTTGCGATATCGATCTCAACAGGAGCAGTCTGTTTTTCGACCTGCCCCGTCTGGTAAATCAACGTATCTTCAACGAGGCACTCTGCCGGGTAGTCCGCCGTACGCGGTCCGGGAGTAAGATCGAGATCCCCGATGCCCAGTCTATCGTCGTAGCTGTCCAGCGGGTTTCGCACCGCCTTCCGCTCGCCGACAAAAGAGATTCCGTTGGCTCCGGCGCGAGCGATGTGGCTGCGCGCAATGCGAATCCGGCGATTGTATCCACTCACAAAAATGCAATTCCCGCCGAGCTGATCGTGAAAACAATCGTCCACGTAACAGTCTTCGGCGCCGGTGAAGAACAGGGCGCCGCCACGATAGATCCTCCAGTCACCGCGGAGAAGCGGTTCCCGAGTTACCATAAACGTCCGGGAAGCATGCTGGAACGTAAATCCACGCAGCTCGATCCATTTCACGGGAGAGTCCCGGCTTCCGCGAAACTCCACCAGATGCTTCAAGCGCACGGCCTCGACAACCGCGTTTTCGAGATCCAGCCCTGTGGGAGGATAAAAATACAAGACTGAATTAGCTCGGTCCAAATACCATTCACTGGGAGCATCCAATTCTTCAAAAACATTTTCAACAAAACGATATTGAGCGTGCATCGGCTTAGGTCGGTTGTTTTGCCAGCCACCTTCGTAGAGCACGTTGCCGTCTGCGCTCTTGCCGGTGATGACGTAGTGCATGTCGCCCCACAGGTATTGGTGAATTGCGTGAATGTAGGCCCCTCGTGGATCAGCCCAACGCTTGGCACGCTCTGGGCTGATCGCGTCCGGCGCCCAGCCGCCCAAATATTTGGCATTCGGATCGTAGTTCGGGTAGCGGGCCAACTTTTGTCGCTGGCCATTTACGAAGAGTTGGTCGGTAGTGGTGCCGGCTGGAACGGAGGTCTTCATGATTCCGTCTCGATAGGCTGTCCACTTTGGGGACAACCGCGCTCCGCCACTTAGTAGGACATGCTCGCCTGGGTATGGCGCATAGATGATCGGTGCTCCGGCCTCCCCGGAATCCTCCGGTGTGAAGACGATTGTGTTTGGTAGGTAGTAGGTGCCAGCCCGGAAGTAAACAGATATAGTCCCGGGATTGTGCTTCTTGAGCTCGCGAACGGCGCTTTGAGCAGCCTGAAAAGTCTTTAGGGGCCTAGATATCGTTCCCGGGTTCTGATCATCTCCGGCGGTACTTACAAGAATGCTTTGGGTTGGATCGCCCGGCGACGGAGCGTCAAGTGGTTCGCACACAAGTGATGCAGCGATCTTCCCGGACGTCGTTAATCCCGCGGCCGCGCCAGTTGCTTCCCACAGAAACTCTCTTCTATCCAAGCTAAATCCTTGTATTCCTCAATCCTCACACAAGCAGAAGCCGGGTCCTTAAATCGCGGATCTCAGGCAACAACTGGAGCTGCATCAGTATCGTTTGGGTGCGCAAATATGATGAGGTTCACCTGTCCCTCCAAACCGGACCGTCGGGGTAAGTGTAGGTTGACAACGTTTCGGGGCGTATTTCCGTGCTGTATCCTGGTTTTTCGGAAAGAAGATAGTGCCCTTTGACCACTCGGACCGGGTCAACGAAGTGTTCGTGCAGGTGATCTACAAATTCCGTTACACGATTCTCCAGCGTCGTGGATACGCGAAGGTAATCAAAGGCCGCCAAGTGCTGCACGCATTCGCATAGACCGACACCCCCGGCGTGAGCGCAGACTGGAATATTAAATTTTGCCGCCAAGAGAAGCACGGCAAGGTTTTCGTTGACGCCCGCGAGCCGGCAACTGTCGATCTGAACAACATCGATGGCCCCGGCCTGCAGGAACTGTTTAAACATTACCCGGTTATGGCAATGTTCTCCTGTAGCTATCCGGATCGGGGAAACTTCCTGGCGGATGCGGGCGTGCCCGAGGATGTCGTCCGGGCTGGTCGGCTCCTCCATCCACCAGGGGTCCAGTTCGGCTAGTTCTTTCGTGCGTTGGATTGCTTCGAGGACGTCCCACTTCTGATTGGCATCCATCATCAGTTTGTTACCGGAGCCAATTTCTGCCCGTACCAAATGAGCCCGGCGCAGGTCGTCGGCCGGGTCCCCGCCGACCTTCAACTTAAAGTGGGTCCAGCCTTGGGCAAGAGCCTCGCCGCATAGGTGGCGAATCTTGTCATCGCTAAAGCCGATCCAGCCCGCCGAGGTGGTATAAGCTGGGTAGCCATTCTGCTGCAAGTGCTGCAGGCGTGTGTCCTTGCAAGAGGCCCGCTCTTTCAGAAGATCGAGGGCCTCCTCTCTGGTGATCGCGTCCGTAATGTAGGTGAAGTCGATGGCGCGGACGATCTGCTCCGGCTCCATGTCCGCGAGCAGTTTCCAGAGCGGTTTACCTTCGACGCGTGCATACAAGTCCCAGACCGCGTTGATGAGAGCAGCAGCAGCAAGATGAATGACACCTTTTTCGGGCCCAAGCCACCGGAATTGAGTATCGCCGGTGAGTTGCCTTGAGAAGGCCGCGAAGTCAACCGTCAGTGATGACAAATAGCGGCCCTGAACGAATCGGGACAAATACTTGAGTGCAGAGACGCACAGCTCATTTCCACGGCCGAGGGTGAACGTTAGTCCGTGTCCCTCCACACCGGCGTCCGTTTCAAGGATGCAGTACGCCGCCGAATAGTCGGGATCTCGATTCACGGCGTCCGATCCGATCTGCTGGTCGGATGTAGGGAAGCGGAGGTCAATTACGCGAATGTTAGCGATTTTTGGGTCTCGCAAACTGGATCAACTCTCCTCAATTTAGAGAACTTCCTGTCGCGAGGGTATGGCAGCCGTCCGCATACCCAGCACGCATTTCTATTCCTGAAAGACTATGTTTGTCAATAAAAATCAATTTATGGTATCAGAATTTGCTGAGTTGAGGGGTCTTGGGGAAGGAAAAATCAGAGGATCGCTCGACGCCGGCAAACGCGGCCTAATCACTTGTCAGAGGTTTGGCCACCCCGCCAATTGCTTTCGAAAGCAGAAAAGTGGCCTGTTTCAAAACTCTTCTCGCGGTCGCCGGAGTCGTCTGGTCGCCAATTCTTTGGATGAATGGAACGGTCATAGCGGCGATGGCGTTTCCACGATCATCGAATACTGGACAGGAGACGTTAACTATGCCATTTACTTGGTAGCTTTCTCTTTCCTCATATCCCTGGCGCTTGATCTTGGTCAAATGTGCGGCCAGGTCGCGAGGCACCGGGGCGTTGTTTTGGCGGCACCAAATCTGCACCGCCCTAGAAGTAACTTCAGGAGTTTGATGCGCAAGAATTACGTGCCCAGTAGCGGCGTGCATAAGATCGACGATCGCGCCAGCCTTAACATAAAAGCCGGGACTGATGGGAGAATCGACCTGCGCAATAATCACGATGTGGCCGCCATCGAGTACGCCAAGGTGGCAAGACTGATTAAGTTCGTGCGTAGCTTGTTGCATGATGGGGAGGGCTTCGGTAATCATCCGCTTGGTCGGCGGATATTCGTGCGCCAACTTAAACAGCCGCAATGTCAAACAGAAGCGTTCCCCATCTCTCGACTGGGAGATATAACCGCGCTCTTCGAGGCACACCAGCATCCGAAAGATTTCGGATACAGTACGATCCAGGCTACGGGCGACCTCGCTTTTCGTGAGTCCTGTGGGGTGGTTGGCAAGGAGTTCTAGGATGTCCAAGCCCTTCTCCAGGGCAGGGGTAGGATAACGGGGCGCAATTTTAGCCGGCTTCGTGGGCATTACCTGGTCACGCGAGAGATACGTCTTGGTCAAAGCAACAAGCTCCAGTTCTCGCCCCGCGCTATTGATGTTTCGACAGTGGCGGTAAATCTTACAGGAAATGGCCTTCAACGCAAGAGTTCTACTCGATCTACTCGATCTAGCCCATACCGGGTATCTCCCTGCGGTGCGACCCACGACGCATAGAACCAGGCGGAGTCCCCAACAGCTCGCGACGGACTACCTGGAGTGACATCCGTACGCCGTTTCTACGGAAATTGTGCCGTTTAAGTAGCCACTTTTCTGAAAAACAATTTTCATTTACAACAAAAATGCTTGACAAGCTTCGCAAAAAGTGACTATAAGGGGGCACGTTTGATGAATAAAATATTCATTTTACATATAAAACCTCTCGATAGCAAATGGGTGTGCTTCCGTCCCTTGGCAGGTTGGGCTTCGCCAGTGACAAACCAGATTTTGTCGCGGGTGAGAGGGTAGGTAGGTGCCGGTGCAATTTCCGGGTAGATGGTGGGTGGGGATCGCAAATTAATGCCGGGAGAAGGTTATGACCGAAGCGATTGGAAGAAACAGGAGGAGAACCATACGAAAATATTCGCTCAATCCGACGCCCTGAGCAGAGGAAGCTTTCTAAAGGTCATGCTGACCGGAGCGGCCAGCGCGCTTTCCGCCGGTACTGGTTTTGCGCGATCACTTCGATCACCAGATTCCCGCCAATCCAAACCTCTTGTCCGTGGACTTACACAGGATACCCGTCTCTACGGCTCAACTGCCGTGGAGATTGGCGGCAAGGCAAAGTTAGATGGCCTAAAGATCTCAGTAGACTGTAGCGACTCAAGCAGCATGAAGTGGAATGTTACTGTTCCGGAGGAAGGTGAGTTCGATCTATTCCTTTCCTGCGCAGTCTCCGCCCCAGGCTTTAGACTGGAGATTCGCTCCGGGTCCAGTTCCGTTAAAGTCGAGCTGAAAGTCACGGAAGGCGTTTATCAGCAAACGGAGGGCGGCTGGTTTTTTAATTTTGAAAGGACCAGGCTGGACGGCAAGCTTCATCTGACTCGAGGAGTAAGCCCTGTCACCGTCCAGGTATCCGGACCAGAGCAGAGTGGAGTGGTTCGCTTCCGATGCCTGGAGATTGTTCCCGTCTCTGGCAGTGCCGCAATCATTCCTTCGGAAGAGAGTGTCCGCGCCTATCGAGCGAATACCGATTGGTTTGTAAAGGCGGGTTACGGGGTGATGTTTCATTGGACGGACTTCACCCAACCCAGAGAGGGCGAGAAAAAGCCTTATAAAGATGCGGTCGATGCTTTCGACGTCAACGCTTTTGCGAATATGGTCGAGGAGATGAGAGCGGGTTACGTCGTTTTCACCTTGAACCATGCGCATCCGCACTGCGCCGCCCCCATCCAATCCTGGGAAGCCATTCATCCAGGATGGACAACGCGTCGCGACTTAATCGGTGATCTCGCCGATGCTTTGGAGGCGCGCGGTATCAGATTCCTGCTTTACATCAACTCTCCGGTATTGACGAAGCTTGGCAACATCGGGCCAACCGGGGTCTACCAGTTGACTTTCAGTGAAGAGCAATTTGCGGAAATTCACAGGGATGTTCTGGGTGAAATCGGCGCCCGCTACGGGGAAAGACTCGCCGGGTACTGGTTCGATTCCTGGTATCAATCGCTGGCTGCCTATCCGGATGTTCCGATTGATGCCGTTTACCGCGCTTGCAAAGTGGCAAATCCCACCCGAATCACCTGCTTTAACTTCTGGATCTTCCCGGTTCTAACCTCCTACCAGGATTATTGGGCAGGCGAACTCAACAGTCTGCAAAATCCGTTCGCTTCTCGTTACATCCAACGGGGCGCTGGCAAAGGACTTCAGGCGCATGGACTGTTATCTATGCTGAGCGCGTGGGTCCACGACAAACCAGGACCGATTCCCGCGCCTCAATTTAGCGCCGAGGACCTGATCGCCTATGTTAGGGCCAACATCGAGCATCAGGCGGTCACGACGATCAATATCGGAATATACCAGGATGCCACAGTTGAACAGACCTCTGTGGACATGATGCGCCAGTTGCGGCGGGCAATCAGAGGGAAGTGACCAGCGCAAGCGGCCTCTAATATTTAGCCACTTGCTGTTGGTTCAGTGAGGAGATACAGAATGTTTCTATTTCAGGGTTGTAGATCGAGCAGGACCGCTATCATTCTGCTGTTGTGTTTTCTCGTTTCCTCCTGTCTAGAGGCGCAGTCCCCTTCGCACTACGAACCAAGTCTCGAATCGCTCGACAAGCATCCGCTTCCTCAATGGTATGCCGACGCAAAACTCGGGATATTCATTCATTGGGGTCTTTATTCCGTTCCTGGTTGGGCGCCGCTCATTCATCCTGAACATGACTTCACTTCACCGGACTACATCACACACAACCCTTATGCAGAATGGTATTTGAACAGCATGCAGCTCGAGGGAGCACCGACGAAGGCCTACCATCGCGAGCATTATGGCGCTGACTACGATTACTACAACTTTGCTCCGATCTTCAACCGGGAGATTCAAAAGTGGAATCCGGACACCTGGGCTAAAATATTCCACGACGCTGGCGCGAAATATGTCGTGCTCACCACCAAGCATCATGATGGATTTACGCTTTGGCCCAGTTCGACGCCAAACCCTAAACTACCAGCCGAACGGCAGCATGCTACGCGCGACCTCGTTGGTGGGTTGACTGCTGCCGTCGGCAAACAGGGTTTGCGCATGGGCCTCTACTACTCCGGCGGCTACGACTGGACGTTTGTCCCTGGTCCTATCCGTGGTCCCGCTGATTATGAAGCGGTGAAGCCGCAAAGCGAGGTTTATGGCAAATACGTTGACGCGCACATGCGGGAGCTCATCGAGCGCTACCATCCAGCGGTGCTTTGGAACGACATCGACTATCCTAAGTCCGGCCATCCTCTACAGATTATGGCGGAGTACTACAACACGGTCCCGGACGGCGTCATCGACGACCGCTTCGGCGTCAAACATTCTGATTTTATATCGCCGGAGTACGTGACCCTGGATAAGATCAGTCCCACCAAGTGGGAGGAGTGCCGTGGCCTCGGGCGCTCTTTCGGCTATAATCGCGCCGAAGGTGAAGCTGAGACCATCGCTCCTGCCGATCTGATCTATCTATTGGTGGACATTGTGAGCAAGAATGGGAACCTCCTGCTCGATGTAGGTCCGGAGGCCGACGGCACCATCCCTCCGGTCCAAATGGATCGTTTGCTTGCACTCGGTGCGTGGCTTCAGATGAATGGCGACGCCATCTATGGCACACATCCGTGGAAACGAGCTACTGGCGAGACCGCTGAAGGCATCCCCGTCCGTTTCACCGAAAAAGATTCTGCAGTTTATGCGACCCTCCTCGGCCAGCCAAAGACAACCGGCATTACCCTCAAATCTCTCTCCCTGAAGGTCGGCTCGCAGATTTACCTGCTCGGCCAGGCAACTCCACTTAGTTGGTCTAAACAGGGCGACGACATCAAGGTCAGTTTGCCCGCTACTCTTCCAGGACGCTACGCAAACGTGCTGAAAGTTATAGGACCTTTGTCCTAAGCCATACAGCGGATTCGTGGAAAATGAAGTGTCGTCCAATTGACAATCGGAGAGGCCTTCCGCTGCAAGGGCCATAGGATAGGCGATGAATGATGCGCATTGATGCTCATCAGCATTTCTGGGTTTATGACCAACGCGAATACGCTTGGATTGATGATTCGATGGCATCGCTGCGTCGTGATTTCCTTCCGAATGATCTAAAGCCCGAACTAGAGCGCAACGGATTTCAGGGATCGGTGGTAGTTCAGGCGCGGCAGACGCTGGAAGAGACTCGATGGCTTCTCGAACTGGCCACAGACGCTTCGTTCATTCTTGGTGTGGTCGGATGGGTTGATCTGCGGTCCCCCGACGTCCGTTCGCAATTGGAAGCTTTTGCAGGAAACCCCAAGCTGGTTGGGATTCGCCACATCGCGCAGAGCGAACCAAACGATCGATTCCTGCTGCAACCGGAATTCCTCCGGGGCATTTCCTTGCTTGGAGAGTTTGATCTCGCCTATGACATACTCATCTATCCCAAGCATCTTCCTGTGGCGGCGGAGTTCGTGAGGCGCTTCCCTCGCCAACGCTTCGTTTTGGATCATCTTGCCAAACCGCTGATCAAGAGCGGAAACCTCCGCCCTTGGGAGCGCGGAATGCGGGAGCTGGGGACATTTCCGAACGTCTTCTGCAAACTATCTGGATTAGTGACGGAAGACGACTGGCAGAACTGGAAGCCTGAGCATATTGCTCCATATATGGATGTCGCCTTCGAATCCTTCGGACCCAGCCGGCTGATGATCGGTTCCGATTGGCCCGTATGCACGTTAGCCGCCTCATATACGCGCGCCATCAATCTGGTGGAGAGTTACCTCAGCCAGCACGCGGCCGAGGTGCAAGAGGCTATATTGGGTGGAAACGCGCAGCAGTTTTGGAAGTTAGGGACGCGACAAAAGCAACTAAGCCGCGAATCGCAGCACATATTTGGCAATGGCAAAAACAAAGGAGAATGTGGTGCCGCTGATGCTTCACAACGAGGGTGCGCTCGTAGTGAAAAATAGGATCGAGTTAAAGGGGCAAGAAGCCTTCTCCCCATGGAAAAGAGGCGTCTCTCTCTGACAAATCAAGACACCCATTCGAAGAGTTTTCGACTAGACGGCAAAGTCGCCGTCGTAACCGGTGGCGGCAGCGGCATTGGACGAGCCATCGCCCTGAGATTCGCGGCGAATGGTGCCAAAGTTCGCATTCTGGACCTGAATGAACAAGATGCCACAGCAGCTTGCCAACAAATTACTGCTGAGGGCGGAAATGCGTCGGCACTTCTATGCGATGTAACGAACCAGAAAGAAGTGGCTTCTCGATTCGATGAACTCTCCGGCTCAGGACCCATTCATATTCTTGTGAACAACGCAGGTGTTTCGCACATCGGATCGCTGGAGAACACGACGGAAGTGGACTTCGAGCGCATTTTCCGAGTGAACGTGAAGGGATTCTATAATTGCATGTTCGCTTCCATTGGGCACATGAAAGCCAGCGGCGGAGGCGTGATCCTGAATATGGCTTCCATTGCGGGATCCTCTGGTCTTTCCGACCGCTTCGCTTATTCGACGAGTAAAGGCGCCGTGATCGCTATGACGTACTCCGTTGCAAAAGACTATCTGAGTTACAACATTCGCTGTAATTGCATCTCACCGGCCAGGGTCCACACGCCATTTGTTGATGGCTACCTGCGAAATGCTTATCCCGGACGAGAAAAGGAAATGTTCGAGAAACTGTCCAAAGCGCAACCCATCGGGAGAATGGCTGAGCCGGATGAAGTGGCCTCGCTCGCCCTCTTCTTGTGTTCGGATGAAGCATCCTTCATCACCGGCGCGGATTATCCCTTGGATGGCGGTTTTTTTAACTTACGAGGCTAACCCATCGACCTGCAGCTAAAAGATAAAGTCGTGATCGTCACCGGTGGCGCAAAGGGGATCGGTGCTGCTATTACACGTGCCTTGGCGCAGGAACTTGCGGTCCCTGTGATTCTGGACCGCGACACTGCCGCGGCGGAGAGTCTGCGCGCGGAGTTGAGCCGCCATGGTTCGGTCTGCCACTTTATCGAAATTGATCTTTGCTCCGCGGCCGACTGCGTCGCGGCAATCGAACGCACGCTCAGCGTAGCCAACAGACTCAACGCGTTGGTCAACAATGCCGGCGTCAACGATGGTGTGGGCCTCGAGAAGGGTGGACCCGAAGAGTTTGCTGCGTCGCTCGGGCGCAATCTGCTGCACTACTACAATATGGCGCATTATGCGCTGCCCTCGCTCAAGGCCACAAAGGGAGCTATCGTCAACATCGCCTCCAAGGTAGCATTCACGGGGCAAGGCGGCACTTCCGGCTACGCCGCATCAAAAGGAGCAATCCTTGCCCTGACCCGGGAGTGGGCCGCGGAGTTATTGCCCAATGGCGTCCGCGTCAACACGATTGTCCCGGCGGAAGTCATGACGCCCCTTTACCGACAATGGCTCGACACTTTTCAAAACCCCGACGAAAAGCTGGCTGCTATCATTGCGAAGATCCCGCTGGGTAAACGAATGACCACAGCTGAGGAAATCGCGGCAATGACGGTATTTTTGATTTCCGCTAAATCTGGGCAGACAACCGGTCAGCATGTCTTCGTGGACGGTGGTTATGTCCACTTGGACCGTGCCTTAACGTAATGCGAATTCATCCCTTGCTTACTACGCTTTCCTAGGTTCCCAGGTCCGTGTTGTGGAATGAATAGAGACCAAGTCGCGAAAATTGGAGTGGGCACAACCAAATGAACCGGCGCTTCTGTTTGACACTGGACCTGAAGGACGATCCGAAACTGATCGCGGAATACCGGCGATATCACGAAAAAATCTGGCCCGAAATCACGCGGAGCATCAAGGACTCTGGCATCGAAGCCTTGGAGATTTATCTGTTCGGCGCGCGCATGTTCATGATCATGGAAATGAATGAACATTTCTCTTTCGAAGCCAAGAGCAGGGCCGATCAATCCAACCCGAAAGTGCAGGAGTGGGAAAATATGATGTGGAGGTTTCAGCAATCATTGCCCCAAGCGAAACCCGGGGAAAAATGGCTGCTGATGGAAAAAATTTTCGACTTGGAGAGCTGACCTTCTTTTGTTATGAGTGCGATTCAGGTTTCAAACAAATCTGTCGAAACTAAGGCTCGGTACGAACTCACGAGGAACAGATATTGACCTCACCGATGACTAAGCTGTCCCGTGCAGCTATATCTTCCCGTGTCGTGAGCATCGCGGATCTCCGCTCCCTAGCCCGCCGCCGATTGCCGAGGGCGGTTTTCGACTACCTGGACGGTGGTGCCGAAGGTGAGGTCACGCTGCGCGAGAATTGCCGCGTGTTCGAGGACGTCACGTTTCGGGCACGTCAGGCCGTGACTGTGCCTGGGTGTGAGTTGCGTACGCGTTTCCTGGGCTTAGAACTATCTTTTCCTGCCCTGCTGGCGCCCGTAGGCTACAGCCGCCTGATGCATCCCGGTGGCGAAGTCGCTGCCGCGCGAGCTGCCGGTCTTGCAGGCACCGCCTACATTCTCTCCACCATTTCTGGACACCCCCTGGAAGACGTCAAAGCAAGTTCCTCCGGACCTGTCTTCTACCAACTCTACCTGTTGGGCGGGCGAGGGGCCGCCGAAGGCGCGATAGAACGGGCACGAGCCGCAGGTTTCTCGGCTTTAGTTGTCACCATCGACACACCTGTAGCCGGAATGCGCGAGCGGGACTCGCGCAATGGCGTGAAGGAGTTGCTCAGTGGCAGCCTCTTGGCAAAAGCGCGGTTTCTTCCCGAGATTGTCACGCATCCTGGTTGGCTCGCCAGTTTCCTGCTCGATGGTGGCGTGCCAAAACTGCCGAACGTTGTCATACCGGGCCGCGGACCAATGCCGCTCGTCGACGTCAGCGCGGCTCTGGCGACCTCTGCGGTCTGTTGGGAAGACTTACGTTGGATCCGCGATCGTTGGCACGGCCCGATTGTGGTGAAGGGTGTCCTAACCGGCGACGACGCGCGCCGGGCCGTCGACGAAGGAGCTGCTGCCGTTGTGGTCTCGAACCACGGAGGACGTCAGCTTGATTGTGTAGCTGCTTCATTGAGAGCGCTGCCGGAAGTGGTTGCGGCCGTGAACGGCCGGGCGGAGGTGCTGATGGACGGTGGCATTCGCCGGGGCGCTGACATCGTCAAGGCAATCTGTCTGGGAGCTCGCGCGGTTCTATGCGGGCGCGCATACGCTTATGGGTTGGCCGTTTCGGGTGAGGCCGGCGTGACGCAAGCTCTGGAAATCCTGCGCGCCGACGTCGAGCGCACACTCCGGCTGCTGGGGTGCGCTTCGATCGCCGCGTTGGATCGTTCGTACGTGAGCGCTCCTCCAAACTGGTGAGCCGGCTGAATGCAGGGAGGAAAACACACTTGCCGCAGCGAACGGTATCCCCGGCCTCTGAGAAGCGAATCGCGTCATTGCAGTTCGAGAATGCGAGCCATACGAACTGCCTTCCAGACAATTCGTGGAACACATGCGCCAGACAAGACCAGGCAGTTTGATTGAAATGATGGCCGGTTACATACAAGAGGACTGCGATGTGCTGCAATAAACACTCGCTCAGGACATGAAACTCATTCGATTTGGGGAACCAGGGGCGGAGAAGCCGGGCGTGCTGTTGGACGATCAGACCCGGCTTGATGTCTCGACGTTTGTTTCCGACTATGACGAGGAGTTTTTTGGAAGCGGCGGTCTGGCACGGCTGCGACAGAGGCTGATGAATGGCCACGTCTCCACGCGGCGTCGTGTAAGCCCACAGGAGCGCTTGGGACCGCCCATCCGCCGCCCGAGCAAGATCGTCTGTGTCGGGCTCAATTATCGCGATCACGCGGCCGAAAGCGGCATGCAGCTTCCTTCCGAGCCAGTGCTGTTCTTCAAAGCCACATCCTCGCTGGTGGGGCCAAATGATGCGCTCGTGATTCCCAGGGGCGCGGAGAAAGTGGACTGGGAAGTGGAACTGGCTGTGATTATCGAAAAAAAGGCCAGCTATGTTCCGAGAGAACAAGCCAGCGAATTCATCGCCGGTTATGCGCTGCATAACGATTATTCCGAGCGGACCTTCCAGTTGGAGAGGGGCGGTCAGTGGATGAAGGGAAAGAGCGCGGACACTTTCGCTCCGCTCGGGCCGTTTTTGGCAACCAGAGATGAAGTCCCGAAACCCGATCGGCTGGGGATGTGGCTGACCGTGAATGGCGAATTAAGACAAAAAAGCACCACGGCTGAAATGATTTTTGACGTACCTACGCTCGTCAGCTATGTGAGCGAGTTCATGACGCTTTTGCCCGGTGACATTATCAGTACTGGCACTCCCGCAGGGGTCGGCCTGGGAATGAGGCCCCCAACATATTTGCGACAAGGAGATGTCGTGGCACTGGGAATCGATGGCCTGGGAACATCCCGGCAGGAAGTGACTGCCTGGAAACAGCGCAACTAGAGGAGGATATATGTCCATAAACCTTCGCTCTCCAGTAGTTGGGCAGCTTCCAGGGCAACGCGCACAATCGTCCCCCAGGTAATGATCACCGCATCAGTGCCGGCTTTGCGCAACTCCGCTCCCCGATGGGTTGAATCGTATTGGAAGTCACCACCGGACCCCTGTTCAAGTGGTAGGACCACTTTGGGTCCTTAATTGCCGCTCTACTGCCGTTTGACCGATCAGAAGACCTTCTGGCCCCTATCCCCTCCCTGAAACATGTTTTTCAATCGCAAAAAACTCCTTGACAACCGCCTCACTTAGCCTCTATAAGTGGAGGCATTTGGCAGGTGAAGTTTTCATTTTATATATGAAAATCCTCGATAGTGACTTCCGCTAACGAGGGTTGGGGTGCTAGGGGTGCTGTTCAAAGTAATTCTCATAGCAGTTTGGGTGTGAGTCCAAAATGAATGCCGAAGGACCGAAGGAGATGTTTATGACCGAAGCAGGTAAAGGACTGGATTTGTGTGTATGGGGCCGCCTGCGTAACAGCATCGTCTCTCTGCTTGTCATGCTTGCCTTGGTACTGTCGATTCCCCATAGCGCCAGCGCGCAGGTCTCGGCGTCGGCGAACTTAAGCGGAACGGTTCACGATTCCACCGGCGCGGTAGTGCCTGATGCGGACGTAGCTCTTCGCGATACGCAAAAAGGCACGGAAAGAAAATCCTCAACCAATGACGCGGGCATTTACGTGTTCGCCAGCATTCCCCCGGGCGTCTACAGTTTGTCCGTGGATAAAACTGGATTTGCTCGGGCGACTCAGCAAAATTTGACTTTGCTTGTTAATCAGGACATCACTCAGGATTTCATATTACGCGTTGGATCGAGCGAGCAATTCGTAACGGTCGAGGCGTCCGCCGTTAACCTCGAGACCGGAAGCGCGACTTTGGGCAGCGTCATCGAGACGAAGCAGGTAACTGACCTTCCGCTCAATGGGCGAAACTTTACTCAGCTTCTCGACCTCACGCCTGGCGTCTCCCCTGTCAGTACCGCGCAAAACGTCGGTGGTGCTCAGACCCACCCCATCGGTAACTTCACGTTTCCCGCCGTAAATGGTCAAACCAACCGCAGCAACTATTTCATGTTGGACGGCATTGACGATTCGGAAATGACCTTCTCGACCTATGCGGTCGCCCCCGTCATCGACGAAATTCAAGAATTCAAGGTGCAATCTCACAACGACGAAGTGCAGTTCGGTGGAGTCACCGGCGGCATCGTCAACGTGGTTACCAAGTCCGGCACGAACGAGTACCATGCGACCGCCTGGGAATATCTCCGCAACACCGTTTTGGACGCCAAGAACCCGTTCAGCGGTTTACAAAAATTAATCCAGAACCAGTTTGGCGCCAGTGGCGGCGGTCCAGTGCGATTGCCCCATATCTACGATGGCCGCAACGAAACGTTTTTTTACGGAACCTATGAGGGTTTTCGCCGCATCCAGCCGATTCCCGCAGGAAATTTTTATAGAGTGCCTACTGCCGCTCAGTTGGGTGGAGATTTTTCTGCTCTCTGCCAGCTCGGCTTCGATGCTGCCGGCGTCTGTCTCGACAGAAGCGCCGGAGGGCAGGTAGTACACCAACTGTACAATCCCTTTACAACTACCGCCTCGGGTAGCGGGTTTGTGCGCAGCCCTTTCAAGAACAACATCATTCCGCCGGGTTTGATAGATGCCAATGCTGTCAACTTCGCGAAGGATGTATTCCCGGCACCCCTGCCCGTGAGAACCGTTAATGGCGTGGCGTATAACGGTTACGATTTCCGCTCACAGCGCACTAGCGTTCAACAGTACAGTTGGCGGATTGATGAAATCTTTAATCCGTCCAACTCAGTATTCTTCCGCTACTCCAGCGCTGACCAAACGCAGGTTGGTCCCGGTGGCAACGCTAACTTCAACAACATCGCGCACGTTCCTGCCAAACAGTATGTCGCCAGTTACTACCATTCCTTCAGCCCCACTACCCTTTTTGACTTCCAGTTTGGACATGTGGAGCTTACCAACAGGCCCCCGACGACCTTTAACGGCGACAGAGCAAAGGCTCTGGCGGACGGCGGTTTCGCGTCATCCTTTGTCTGCGGATTCAGCGGTGGTGTCTGCCTTGTTCCGAGTCCGGGCGTAGACCAATTCGCTCCTGGGGGAGAAGGCGCGGGCTTCACTACCCTGACGGACATTTACGAATGGCGGGGAAACTTCACGAAAGTTATCAGGAACCATACGCTTACCGCCGGTTTCAGCTATGAGACGGACAAACTGACGGAAGACTCTAACAGCGATGGCCTCACTTTTTCGTCTGACCAAACATCCGATCCGCAAAACGGCGGAGGAAACACCGGTTATGGCCTGGCGTCATATCTGCTCGGTACTGCTGCCGTAGGGGCAAAGCGCGACACGGCCGGCTCGACCACCGGGCAGAACGGATTTGGCGGATATTTTATGGACAAGTGGAAGGCCACCAGCCGCCTGACGCTGAACCTTGGCTTGCGTTACGATTTTCAAGCGTACCCTTTGTGGGGCAATCTTAAGGATCCCGTCAGCGCCGTTGGCGAAATTGACTTCAATAACGGAACCTACATCCTCCAACGGCCGGTTGCCAGCTGCGCGAATACCGGCAATATCGCCCCATGTATTCCCGGAACCAGCCTCCCAGCCAACGTGGTTATTTCTCCCAATTCGCGGCTCTGGAAAAACACCAGGACCAATTTCCAACCGCGCCTCGGCTTGGCCTATCGTTTGACGGACAAGACGGTGTTGCGCGCTTCCTTCGGAATCACCGATGACTTGTGGGCCGGTATTACCCAGTCGGGTCAGAACGCCAGCGGGTCTTGGCCTTCCAACTCACAACCGCTCGTCAGCTCGAACGCCATAGGTGCACCCGTATCGGTAAATTTCCAAAATCCGATTGCGGTCACCGGCGCTCCTCTGACGAATGCTCCGCCACCCACTCCATTCCACCAGCTCTCCTTTTTTAGGGATCCGCTAGAAAAGAATCCTTATTCGGAGCAGTGGAATCTCGGATTGGAACATCAGTTCGACGCGAATACCGTTGTGACTGCCAACTACGTTGGCTCCCAGACTCACCGTCTTAACGTCGGCGGCCTCTACAATACGGCGTTGACTCCTGGACCCAACCTAAATCCTGACGGAACGCTAGCTACCACACCTGACCAGATTGCCGCTGCCTTTGCGGCCAGGCAGCTGTGGCCGGGTATTGACCCCACATTTTACGATCGCGGCGTAGGGAACAGTTCCTACAATGCCTTGCAAATTGCAGCCCGCCATCAGGGATCACGGCTATCGTACTTGGTGTCTTACACCTATTCGAAAGCCATCGACGTTGGAAGTGATGGCTTCTTCGGTGTCGAAGGCACGTCGGTTCAGGACCCTTACCACCTAGCGCGGGACCGCAGCGTGGCAGGATTCGATCTGACTCATGTTCTTTCAGCCAGCTTCACTGCTGAATCGCCGTTTGGAAAAGGCAAACGCTTCTCCAGCAATAATGCCGTCGTCGATTACGTAGTGGGCAACTGGCAGCTCAACGGCATCTACACCCTTACTTCGGGCCAACCCTTTACCGTATCTGTTCCCGGAGATGGTCCCAACACTCGTCAAAACAGCCCATCGTGGGATACCGTGAACCGTCCGAACCTCGTTGGTGATCCTAATGCCGGCTCGTGCCCTGGTGGCGCCGCCGCTGGAACCGCTAGCTGCTGGTTCAACACCAGCGCTTTTGTCAGGCCGGCGGTCTTTACCTTCGGCAACGCTGGCCGCAACATCCTCCGTGGGGGCAGATTCCAGAATGTGGATATGTCCCTCTTCAAGTCCTTCCCCTTCGCCGAAAAGCGTAGGCTTGAATTCCGCGCGGAAGCTTTCAACATGCTAAACCATGTGAACCTTGGACAGCCTGATGCAACAGTGGGCGATGCCGGCTTCGGAAAAGTCACCAGTACTCGTGGCACTGCGCGTCAACTGCAGTTAGCGTTGAAGCTTTTCTTCTAAGTGTTTCTACTTAAAACCAACAAGAGGCGAGCTTGCCGCTCCTGGCTAGCTCGCCTTTTGTTATTTCAACGGTCATAAGTTTCCCTATACGGTGGGTGTTGTTTGAATTTCTTATAAATACTTTCGATAGCTCCTTGAGGGCTTCTCCAGATCGATTGGCAACCGGATGTATTTGCCATTGACTTGGGTCGCAACGCTATCGATAGTGGGTGTTGATCCTAAATAACTCCGCACAAATCATTTCTCCGCCCCGGTAATGCACCTACCGCTGGTGGCTCAGGATGAAATCCACCACCGGCTTCGGATCCTTGCGCGACAATGGGAAGTGACCCTCACCCTCGGCCACCAGCACCGTGATCTTCCCGCCGAGTTCCTTGTACCGCTTCTCCACCACCCGTGTCTGGTCCTTCAGCCACGGGTCGAGACTCCCGCAGTCGTGCAGAATATGCACCCCGGCCTTGGCCAGCGGCGCCAGGTTGTCGATCAGCGGCGTCTTCGACATCAGGCTGCGCATGAGCGGATTCCGGGCGTAAATCACCGAGACCTTGTCCGGGTTCGCGATCGCCCACGCGTACGACTCGCCCGCTTTCGCCCCGGTCCCCTCCATCACCACCTTGGTCGCAAATCCGTTGTCGACCATCCGCTGATAGACCTCGTCCCACTTCTTTTGCACCGCCCCCGGCCCCGAGATTGGCGGCAGCACGATGTAGTAACCCTTGGCCAGTAGCGCCATAGGCACCGCAGAGTCGCGCTCGAGAAAGCTAGCATGGAACACCCACAGCTTGCCCGGCGCCGGCTCCTGCGGCACTACGATCGACATGTCATCCGCTTGGAAGTTAGCCGGCGGACTTGAAGAACCGTTACGACTATAGCGATCGTAGGAGGGAACGTATCCCGGTCCGCGCACCGTCGCGTAAGTATCTTCCTCTTTCAGGTAGAGGTAGGAATTTTCGAGGCTGTAGTAGTGCGTCTTGGTGTAGGTTGAATCTGCGAACGCCGGCCGGTTCGCCTCTACCGGATGCATGTGCTGCTCAATCCAGTCCGCGATTGGCGTCGGGTCGATGAGACTGTGCGGGTGATGCGCAACGCCTTCCTTGATGATCACGGTGATTGAGCCGCCCAACTGGTGATAAATCTTCTCCACTGTCATAGTGTACCGTAGCACCCAATCCTCAGTGCCGACGACGTGCAGCAGGGGTATGTCATGCTTGGCCAACTCCGGGATCTTGGCGAAATCTTCGTCAAAGAGCGCCGGATTGTCGGCGTAGATACAGGCCACCTTGTCGGGGTTGACGACACCCCAGTTGAACTCATTGACCCCGCCCTTGCTCATCCCGATGAAGGCCGCTTTCTTCGCCAAGCCGTGGTTTTCCGTCAGGAACTTGTACCACACGTCCCACGCCTTGCCCTGTCTGCCGGGGTCGGGCGTGACATAGGCGATGTGAAAACCGCGTCTCAGTAGCTCGACTTCGGTTTGAGGCTGGTGATTCCAATAGCAGCCTTGCCATGACCACGGATTGCCGGGCGCCGCCTTTTTGGGGACGACTACGACGCAGCGGTGCCTGCCGTCCTTTAAACTTACGTCGATTCCGAAGCTCGTCACTTCGCTCGCCGGGGCCGTCATAGGCGTGATCGCCCCAGTGGCATCGTCCATCATGAAGTCATAGCGGTCGAACCCTTCGTGCCAAGTGGTTTTCTCGCCTTGGAAGGGGACGTACACGTCCGCTGCCGTGGCGTTGGAAGTCCAAACGATGGCCGCTGCGCAGAACTTCGCCCCGGTCTCAAGAAACTGTCTTCTTGAACTATTCATGATCCTTACTCCTTCCGGATTCTGGCGAGGGAACGAAAACCGCAGCGAATGGCCCTGACGGCGCTCCTGCGCTGTTAATTCTTAGCAGGGATCTCCTTTTTTCGGCTCCAACTCCATGGAATTCTATCGCTAATCGTGATAGAAATTCACCATTAAAAACATCGCTTTATATGCGAAAATATCATTGTGAGGATAGCGCGCTGGTACGTAAATGAGGATTTACATTACTGGTCGCTTGCAATGCCCCTCCTAAGAGCATCCATGAATCGACGGGCAAATAGGACACGCGCGTGGTCCCTATTCCGAGCAAGGGCAGAGCGATGTAGGAAGGGTTCAGGAGTGTTCCTGCTTCCTGGTATTTTGGTGGCGACGGCGTTTGCTTTCGCCCAGGTGCCGAATGCATTGAAAAACAACCAGGCAGCCGTCAAGCCGAACGCAGTCCACTTTGAGAATATCGCGCGTCAAGCTGGCCTGACGGCACTTAATGTGAACGGGAACGACAAGCATAATGTGTTCCTGATCGAAGGCACTGGCATTGGTGTGGTAATCTTCGACTACGATAACGACGGATGGCCCGATATTTTCCTGCCGAATGGCACTCGAGTAGAAGGATTCCCCAAAGGCCAGGAACCCACGGGGCACCTTTATCACAACAATCAAAATGGCACCTTTACGGATGTAACAGAAAAAGCTGGACTCGCGCATCCGGGCTGGGGCCAGGGTGGCTGTGTCGGCGACTACGATAACGATGGGTATTTGGATTTATTTGTTACCTATTGGGGACAGAACATCCTGTATCACAATAACGGCGATGGGACTTTCAGTGAGGTGAGCGAAACGGCCGGGCTGAAAACTAGCAAAAGTGAATGGAGCACGGGATGCAGTTTTCTCGACTTTGACCGCGATGGCAAAGTCGACCTTTTCGTGGCGCGCTACGTGGATTTCAGTTATGACACGGTGCCCAGGCCTGGCGAGGGCGAGTGGTGCAGATGGAAGGGAATATACGTTATGTGTGGACCGCGCGGCCTTAAAATGAGCGTCAACGCGCTTTACCACAATAACGGGGACGGCACATTCACCGATGTTTCGCAAGCCTCCGGAATCACCAAAGCCTCCGGCTGCTATGGGTTTACTGCGCTGTCTGCCGATTTCGACAACGATGGTTGGCCCGACGTGTACGTTGCTTGTGATACGACTCCAAATCTTCTCTACCACAACAATCACGACGGTACTTTTGCCGAAATCGGCAAAACGGCCGGTGTTGCATACAGCGAAGAGGGCTCCATGCAGGCGGGTATGGGCGCCTCCGCGGGCGACTACACGCACGATGGCTATCAGGACATTGTGAAGACCAACTTTAGCGACGATACGCCAACAGTCTTTCTCAACCGCGGCAACGATGCATTTGACGACGTCACACGTACAGTCGGCCTGGGAAGGATTACGAGCTGGCTCGGATGGGGAGTGCAGTTCTACGATTTCGATAACAGCGGGTGGCCCGGTGTTTTGATTTGCAACGGCCATATCTACCCGGAGGTGGACGGCAAGAATCTGGGAACGAGCTATCGCCAGCCGAAAGTGCTCTACTACAATTTGCACGACGGAAAGTTTGCCAACATTACCGCGCACGCCGGAAACACGCTCAATGAGATGCACTCCGCTCGTGGCTTGGCCCTCGGCGACTTTTTTAACAACGGTCGCGAAGAGGCGCTCGTGAATAACATGAACGAAACTCCTTCGCTTTATTACAACACGGCGCCAGTGGGCAACTTCATCAGCATTCAACTGATTGGTGTGAAATCAAACCGCGCCGCTTTGGGAGCGCAGGTGACGCTGGAACAAAATGGCGACAAGTACCAGAAAGAAATTCGGAGTGGCGGCGGTTTTATTTCGCAAAGCGACTTGCGAGTTCACTTCGGTCTTGGGAAGGCCGAAAAGGCAGAAAAAATCGTGATACGTTGGCCCAACGGACTGCTTGAAACGCTGAAGGATCTTGAGGCGAATCGGTACTACGTTGTACGCGAAGGCAGTGGGATGGATTCAAAACAGACCCGCAATGTCAATAAGATGCAAATCAAAACCCCGGGAGGGTGATCCTACGGAGGGTATGGAAGCGTGCGTTTCGTGGGGCTCAGCAGGTTAATAATTCTCGCGGGCGCGATCCCAGCTGTCGCGCAGAATCACGCGACTATCGGTCGCAGCGGGGACCCCACTTCCAAGCACATACAGCAGCTTCCGAGGTCATGTCTGGTTCAGGAGAATTCGTCGGAACAAATTAAAGTTTTGCTCGAAACGATTAACGATCACCCCACGGCCGATGCATACAACGCGCTCGGAGATTTGTACGCTCGGGGCCGCCACACAGAATGCTCCATCTCAGCGTTCAGAGCGGCGCTGCGCCTGGACGGTCAGAATTGGCAATCCCACTATAACCTGGGCCTCGCGCTTCTAGCGAAGGGCGATCGGAGCCGCGCCGCCAGTGAATTACAAGCTGCGATTCGTCAGCAACCCGATTCAGCTGCTTCCCATTTCGCCCTGGCTACTCTGCTTCAGGAAGAGGGAAGGCTAGACCGAGCCGAAAGGGAATTCGAAGCTGTCCTGCAAATTGATCCTAAATTTGCACCTGGGTACATGAGCCTGGCGACCTTATACACTCAACAGGGGAAAAATGCGGAAGCTGAAACCCTATTTCGGCAGGCGATCCAGAGCGATCCAAATAATGCACAAGCTCATGCGAAATTGGGCCTGACAATGGCGAAGCAAGGCGAATTTACCGCAGCGGAACAAGAATTCCAGTCGGCAATAGGAATCGACCCTCAAATGGTAGAGGCTTACACCTCGCTTGGGATGGTGGAAACTAAGATGGGCCGGGGAAAAGAGGCGGTCGAAAACTTTCGAAAAGTAGTAGCGCTGCAGCCGGATTCCGCCGACGCACACTTGAACCTTGGCATTGCCCTCGTGGACCAGTACGATCGGAAAGCCGGATTTGAAGAGTTCACCAAAGCCGCACAGCTCAATCCTAATTCAGGCCGACCTCACTACAACCTCGGTCGGTTCTATTTCGAATCCGGCAAATACGACGAAGCACGCAAGGAACTCGAAAGAGCCACGCGTCTGGAACCGAACTTCGCAAGCGCATTCTATTTTCTAGCTCTTACGGAGAGGCAAGATAATAATCTGGAGCGGGCTACAGAACTATTGCAAAAAGTCGTCGCGCTTAACCCCAACAACGCGGACGCACAATACCTTCTGGGGCAAAACCTTGAGCGTATGGGAAAAACAACTGAGGCAATCGAGCACTGGAAAATGGCTGTCAAGGCCAATCCCAATGAATCCGAAGCTCTCTACAGCCTGGCCAGAATTTTGAATAAGTTGCACGACCCCCAGGCACAGCAATTTCAGGACCGGTACGACAAACTGCAAAGGAATGAGCAGACGACTGACCGGGTGGCCAACTTGGGAAATTCCGCGATTCAGTCCGCCAACGCCCAAGATTGGCCGCAAGCTTTGGCACAAATGAAAGAAGCCATTGCTGTTTGTGGGGAGTGCGCTGAGGCCGCTCACCTTCACAGGAACCTAGGATTGATGTACTGCCGCACCGGGAATGTCGAAGATGGAGAAAAGGAGCTTCGGGCAGCGCTGGAATTAGACCCGAGTGATGTTACCGCGAAGAAGACAATTGAAATGCTTGAGAATCTGCGCGATGCGAGTGGCAAAGGGCCGGGAGTGAACAAGAATTAATTCGTTCTGGAATTTGAGTTCGAGCCAGAGAGGAGTGTCCCCGACCTCATGTATGTAGTTTTGCGCAATTTCGTCGCCATGATTCTCCTCGGGCGCATGGGCACGCCCATCGAATGCGCGAAAGTGATCGCTTTTCTGGCCTCCGATGCCGCCAGCTATGTAGTAGGCCAAACCATCGAAGTAAACGGAGGCCAATTGATGCTGTGAAATTGGAAACTTGTGGACGCCTGGAGCTTCAATGAAAAATCCTCACGCGCAGAAAAAGTTAAATCACGAGTCAGCGCCTGCTTCCAAGGGACGGCGTTCCTTCGTCGTCGGCATGGCAACCCTGGGAGTAGGGTTAGCCGGTTCGGTCATCTTACCCGCAACCGCGATTGCACAGGCCACGCCGAAAGCTCCCCCGAAAACAAAATCCACAACAAGCGATTGCGGACACAGCACAGTCATTGCTTCCGACGCGGCAACGGTCGCCGAAACAACCGCTGGGAAAATCCGCGGCTTCAAGCGGAACGGTGTGTACATTTTCAAAGGCGTACCCTATGGTGCCTCCACGGCTGGCGCGAGGCGCTTCATGCCGCCAGTCAAGCCCGAACCGTGGACGGGAATTCGCAACGCGCTGCAGTATGGCCGTGTTTGTCCATACCAGGACTCCGCGCACTTTGATACTAACGGGAAAAACCTGGCGAACTCCGATGAAGATGCGTTCGTGCTGCATCGCGGAGCGGCCGCCACGGTTCCCGGCGAGGACTGCCTGCGCCTCAATCTTTGGACACAGGAGATCAATGCCTCTCGTAAGCGCCCGGTCATGGTCTACATGCACGGCGGAGGATTTTCCGGCGGCAGCGGGCATGATCTTCTTTCCTATGACGGCGAGAGTCTGGCCCGCAATCATGATGTGGTGGTATTGACTCATAATCATCGGCTAAACGTGTATGGCTATCTCAACCTTGGAGCCTTGGGGGGAGAAGAGTATGCCAGCTCCGCTAACGTTGGCATGCTTGACCTCGTAGCGGTCCTGGCGTGGGTTCGCGACAACATCGCAACGTTCGGGGGAGATCCGGGCAGAGTAACCATTTTTGGCCAGTCGGGCGGCGGTGGAAAGGTCCTAGCCCTTATGGCGATGCCAGCGGCAAAAGGCTTGTTTCACCGTGCGATTGTGCAGAGCGGACCCTTTCTTAAATCGCTCTCTCCTGATTACTCAGGACGACTGGCTGAGCTGGTGGTCGCGGAGCTGAGTTTATCCAAATCGAAGGTGAGCGAACTGCAGTTAATCCCGGTTGATCGGCTTTCGGGTGCCGCGGCGGAAGCCATGAAGAAAATGCCTCGGGCCAAATCTTCGCTTCGCAGAGCATACGGCGAATACGATTGGGGGCCGACAGTAGACGGCCTCATACTGCCTCGTCATCCATTCGATCCAGGAGCTCCACAAATATCTGCGGACGTTCCATTGTTAACCGGCACAAATCTTCACGAGGGTGTAAGTGGGCTCGACCGTCCCGATGCCAATGCGATGGAAGCGGAAGAACTTAACCGATTGGTTAAAGAAGAATTTGGCGACGGCAGCCAGATGATCATCGATGCCTACCGGCGCGATTACCCTAAAGCGACTCCATTTGACCTGTATGGCATCATTGCCGCCGCTTCCTTTCGCCGCCCTGCGTTCGAGCAGGCTATCAGGAAGGCTGCTTTGGGTAGCGCGCCGGCATACTCTTATATATATTCTTGGCGGACGCCCGTGCTGGACAATCGCCCCGGTTCCTTCCACGCCTGTGAAATCGCGTTTACTTTCGACAATGCTGAAATTTGCGACCATTACAGTGGGGGCACTCCCGAGGCATTCGTTCTATCGAAGCAGATCAGCACTGCCTGGGTGAACTTTGCCCGAACCGGGAATCCTAATCACGACGGCGTGCCGCATTGGCCTACATACACGGCTGAACACCGGGCAACCATGTATTTCGACACGCCCTGCGAAGTGCGCAACGATCCTGAAGGAGAGGGATTGCGGCTGATGGCACAGTCCTAAGTGAAACTAGCGATGAAATCCGATTGCCTGCCGGGAGATGGAATTTTCTTGACCGATCTTATCTCAGCGCCTCCGGCCATTAATTTAGTGCCGGTCAGCGGCGGTGTCGAAATGGCCGTGCGCTACGCACTGGAATAGCAATCTTTGCCCGAGGATGATCAACGACTTGAACGTAGGGAAATTCGTACCATATGCCGTGCGCCACGCACATGTTCAAGTGCGGAAGTGCACTGACACAAGCTCCGAATGAGGAAAAGAGAATGAACGAGAGTCTAGAGTCGCCGGCGCGACGCTTACTTATAAAAGGAATGGCAGGCCTTGGTGCGACGCTTGCCTCCTCCTCGCTCTCTCCGGCTATCGCTGCGCAGACTCAGAGTCATCAGCCGGGGACTCTTGGCCATCAGGTTTCTCCAGTCCAGGGTGGCTGGGGACCTTTTACTCCATCGAGCGGTGCAGGTCGATATCTCCAACTTGTTTACCCGCCGTCCACAACCAAAGGGGAGCTGCAAATTGGGGTCATATACACTCTGTGGATCCCTGACAACATAAAGACCGTGAGGGCAGTGATCGTTCATCAGCACGGCGCAAGCATTCCAGCCGCTCAGGCGGGCGCAACTTCTGCTTACGATTTGCACTGGCAAGCTCTTGCAAAAAAATGGAACTGCGCCCTTCTTGGGCCTTCCTATCATGTTCTGAACGATGCGATTGACTTGACTCCAGGAGGCGCAGAGCTGTGGTTCGACCCAAGACAGGGTTCTGACCGGGTTTTCCTTCGGGCCCTGGACGAGTTTGCGACAAAGTCGGGCCACGCGGAAATCGCTACGGTCCCTTGGTGTCTCTGGGGACACTCTGGTGGCGGGATATGGGCCAATGTAATGAGCATTCTCCACCCCGACCGAGTGCTCGCTGCTTTTCTTCGTTCGGGTACTGCGGCGATGTTTCGTCCGAGGCACGAATTCATTCAGCCTGAAGTTCCGCCCGCGGTCTATGAGATTCCCACGATTGTTAACTTCGGGATCGGAGAGAGAGGAAATCATCCCTGGGACGGCTCCATTGCCACTTTCCAGGAGTATCGAGCCCAGGGCGCTCCGATTGGGTTCGCTCCCGATCCGCGTACGGGACATTTCTGTGGGGATTCCCGGTATCTCGCGATCCCGTTCTTCGACGCTTGCCTTCAAATGCGCTTAACGGAATGGAACAAGATCTTAAGGCCGGCGGACCTAAGTCGTGCATGGCTGGCAACTCCGTTCGGGGATACCGCCATGCCTGCAGCGGAATTCAAAGGGGATGCTAACAAGGCCGCGTGGTTGCCAAATGAGGCCATAGCGAAAATCTGGATGGAGTATGTTAGAAACGGAACCGTAACCGACGCAGGTGCACCCACCGCTCCGGTCAATGTGCGAGCGAACACTGATGCAAATCACGGCAATGAGATCACATGGGAAGCCGAGGCGGATATCGTCAGTGGACTCGGTGGCTTCATTCTGCTTCGAGACGGGCGTGGGATAGCGAAGCTTCCGATGCAACCTCCAGAAGCGGTGTATGGACGCCCACTCTTCCAGGGGCTCTCATATCACGACACGCCATTCGCACCGCTCCCTCAGATGAAGCACGTTGACATATCTGCCCAACTTGGCGCCAAGCACGTCTACACTGTGATCGCTTTGAGCAGTGCGGGCGTGCCTTCAATGCCCTCTTTGCCAGCAGCTGTCGAATGAAGGAATTATCAGAGTCTTCTGACTAAAAGGGGTCAAGTCTGCCCTCAGCTTCACTTACTATGATAGGTCACGGGCTTGCTCCGTTAGCGATTGCCGGCCTTGATCGGCTGTCCCACCATCAACTTCCTTCCTCGCTTCCTGTTCATTATGCGTACATCCTTCTTAAGATTCATTCCGCCTTGAAGTCTTGCGCAGCTGACCTAATGCAGCCAGGCGTGCAATAAAAACTGCTTGACAAGCAGAGACCGAGACCAATATACAGTTCGAGTAGTTTTATTACCAAATATATGATTTTATAAGCTAAATCTATTTGAGATCGCCGTGCACAGGCTAGTTTCTCTATCCTCCGAAATGGACGACTAGCAGGCTCTGTGTCGTGCCCTGGGCAAAAGGTTAGCCAACATGCTGGACTGAATTCCTAAGAAATGACAACCTCAGGACCCATCACCGAACGGCGGTATGTCGCCCCACTAATTCTCGTCACCACCCTATTTTTTCTCTGGGCGCTGGGGGTCAACCTCAATGATGTTCTCATCCCACATTTGAAGAAGGTCTTCGATCTGAACGACTTTCAATCGGCACTCATCCAGGTGGCATTCTTCGGCGGTTATTGCCTTTCCGCGTTGCCTGCAGGACGGCTGCTGGAAAGGATCGGCTACAAGAATGGAATAGTCGTTGGTTTGCTTACATGCGCGGCGGGCGCGCTACTGTTTATTCCCGCGGCTTCAATTCAGGTATATGGATTATTTCTTTTTGCTTCATTTGTTATGGCGTGTGGCCAAGGGGTCCTCGAGGTGGCTGCCAACCCTTACGTGACACTGCTGGGGCCAGTAGATAGCTCAGAGCGGCGATTAAATCTGGCGCAGTCGTTCAATGCGGTGGGCGCAGTGGTGACGCCGTTCATTGGCGCGGCTTTTATCCTCTCGGCTCTCGAGTATTCCCGTGAGCAGTTGACGACCATGACGCCCGCAGAGATGACCCTGTATCGCACGGCCGTGGTCAGCACCGTAAGGACACCTTACCTCGTCATAGCAGGACTTTTTCTCGCCTATGCAGCTGTGATTTTTCTTTCCCAATTGCCAGAGGTCGGCGCAGCTGACGGAGCTGTGAAGCAGGAGTCAACCGGGGAAGAGCTGCGCGATATCTGGCGTTATAGCCATCTAGTAAAAGGAGTTATTGCACAATTCTTCTACGTTGGCGCTCAAATCGGCGTGGGAAGCTTCGTCATTCGACTGGCGCAACATAGTATTCCTGGAATGCCCCAAAAGGATGCTTCGTTCTATTTGAAGTTACATTTGATTGGATTCATGCTCGGAAGGTTCTCCGGTTCCTACATCATGAAGCGCGTGCCTGCTGCCAGGCTGCTTTCATTGTTTGCGCTCTCGACTCTGATCGGACTCCTCGTGGTTCTTCTCGGCTCCGGCGTGGCTCCCCTGTGGGCGGTCGTCCTGATCGGTTTTTTTCATTCGATCATGTTCCCAACCATCTTTGCCCTCAGCATCAAGCAGCTTGGGCGATACACAAAACTGGGCTCGTCCTTGTTGGTGGCTTCGATCCTCGGTGGGGCCATCTGCCCCGCCATTATGGGATTTATTTCTGACCACAGCAACATTCGCGTGGCTTTCATAGTGCCCCTAATCTGCCAGGCCTATGTGCTCTACTTCGCGGTGCGCGGCTATCGGCCTGTTCTGGTTGAGGGATCCCGAGCTGCTGAACTGAGTACCCTGAAATGAGCCACCGATTCGTACAATGGTGCGACTTTCCACCTGTAATCGGCAGATGTTTGGAATGCGTGACGGACTTGTTGAAGAGATATTTGAGATTTGAGTGTTAGCGTTGCCTGATTGCCGCAGCGTGTCGGCGAAGCACAATTGTCGAATCGTGATTGTGACACTATGACTGCCAAACCGGCAGTGGATGAGATCCGGCTCTCGCGCGTGCTGTTCTTGCTCGCGCTTTCCGTTTTCATTAATTACTTGGACCGCGGCAATCTCTCGATTGCAGCGCCGCTGCTCAAGAATGAGTTCCAACTTTCGGCGACGCAGCTCGGAGTTCTGCTGTCGTCCTTCTTTTGGACCTATTCATTCTTTCTGCCGGTTTCCGGCTGGCTGGTTGATCGCCTCGATGTGAAATGGGTCCTCGCCAGCGGTTTTTTCCTTTGGTCCGCAGCAACTGCAGCTACCGGCGTGGCACATGCATTCGGCACATTGCTCCTCGCGCGATTGGCGCTGGGTGCAGGAGAATCGGTTTCTTATCCAGCATGCTCGACCATTTTGTCGCGGTATTTTCCGGAGCACAAACGTGGCTTCGCCAATGCGAGTATAGTTGCCGGCATGGCCCTGGGGCCAGCGTTCGGCACGCTCGCTGGCGGAATTCTGATGGGGCGATTTGGGTGGCGTCCGGTTTTTCTCGTGGTAGGCCTGACTAGCCTGTTATGGCTAGTGCCGTGGCTTCGCTGGATGCCAAAAGTCCATAGAGATTCCCCCTCGCCGGGACTCTCCGCGCCCGGCATGTTGCAGATTTTGGAGCAGCGGTCAGCATGGGGAACGTGTGTAGGTCTCTTCTGTATGAACTACTTGTTGTACTTTCTCCTGACCTGGCTGCCGTTCTACCTCATGCACGAACGTCATTTTTCCTTGGCCGCGATGGCGAAGATCGCTGGGTTGGCTTATTTCCTGATGGCTGTCGCAGCCACGTCCGCAGGATGGGTCTCCGATCGCTGCATTGCCTCAGGAAGAACTCCAACCCTGGTTCGCAAGACGTTTATGGTCGTGGGACAGGTGGGGGCTGGGATCTCACTTGCTGCCTGCGTCGTCAGCGGGCCAGTGCTCTCGGTAGTATGTCTGCTGTTGGCGGCGGCGTTCTGGGGAATCACCGCTTCCAATACTTGGGCAATTACTCAAACGCTTGCGGGACCGCAAGCAGCTGGCAAGTGGACCGGGCTGCAAAACTTCCTAGGTAATCTGGCTGGGTGGATCGCGCCTGTGGTGACGGGTTTGGTCGTGGACAAGACGGGACGGTTCTTTTGGGCTTTCATCATCACTGCGGTCATCGCCTTGCTGGGCTCGCTGTCCTGGATATTTATTGTCGGCGCCCTTCGACAGGTGGATTGGTCAACTCGCCCGGCTTACGCAGATTCGTGCTGATCTCTAAGTACGCTGCAAAGGTCGTCGGATCGGAGCAGACCCTTTTGCTCGATGCAGTAGAGAAGTCTCGAAGAGGAAACATGAACACATTTCCAGTACGCTGTGGTTTTCGCCGCACCATGACCTCGATCGTGATACACCGGCTCTTTCTCTTGATCGTGACTGTCGCGGCTTTCACCGTGTCCGCATTGGCGCAGGACATTCAGAAGCTCGATCCCGCTCTCGAGCAGTTGGTAGGGCCTGATTCCAAGCTAGAGCGCATAGCCACAGGCTTCAACAAGTGGACTGAAGGCCCAGTTTGGACGCACGAAGGAACTCTCCTGTTTGCGGAGATCCCAGCAAACAACATCGACCTGTGGATCCCGGGTAAGGGCGCGAGCGTTTTCATGCACCCCAGCGGATATACAGGCGCAGAGCCATTCAAAGGGCCGGAGCCAGGCTCAAATGGAATGATCTTGGATTCTGATGGTCGAGTGAGCGTGGCGGGACACGCCAGACGCAATGTATGGCGCATGGAGTCCCTCGACCCGAAAGCACAAATCACGATTCTGGCCGACTCCTATCAAGGAAAGAAGTTCAATAGCCCCAATGATCTGGTGTACAAATCCGATGGCTCGTTGTACTTCACTGATCCTCCTTATGGTCTGCCCACCCAGGAGGACAACGATCCGCAAAAGGAGTTGCAGGTCAACGGTGTCTATCGCATTCCTGGAGCACGGCACCAGAAGCCTGGGACAGAACCGGCACGGGACCAAGTCCAGCTTGTAATTAAGGACCTTTCGCGGCCCAACGGCATCTGTTTTTCTCCGAACGAGAAGTACTTATACATCGCGGATTCCGGCAAGAAGATCTGGATGCGCTATCGGGTGCAGCCTGACGGATCGGTTACGGAGGGCGCATTGTTTCTCGATGCCTCCCACGATAGTGCGACTGGGGGGCCAGATGGCATCCGTGTGGACAAAAAAGGAAACCTCTACGGCGCCGGTCCCGGCGGCGTGTGGATTATTTCTCCCGAAGGGAAACACCTCGGCACAATCAAAGTCCCCGAGGCCGTGAGCAATGTGGCTTGGGGCGATAAAGATGGCAAGACGCTCTACATTACGGCCAGCACCAGTGTGTACCGCATCAAGTTGAAAGTTCCGGGAGTGAAGACCTGAGTCTTACTTCGCATTCGGCTCAAGTATCCTCTCCATTAATATGGCGTGAGTAGTATAGGATGGCATCGAGCACCTTTGCGATGCTGCCATCCAATCCGGCTGACTTGTCCGATTTGTCCATCTGAGAGCAAACCTACAAATGACCCCAGGACTTAGGTCATTGGCTTACCTGGTTCAGGACCAGGAGGTCAGTTACTTTGTTCCGTTTGTTCCGGTTGGCTGGGGTAAGTGGCTGCAACGCGTTGAGGACACAAGCCTTATCTAAGTACCTGTCGTTTCGATCCCCACCGCCCCTACCAACCATCTAGTGAACAGCTGTGTGCCGATCGCTAATTCGTTCTCCATAAACGGTTCGGGAGAGCGAATGCACACGGAGCAATCACGTGTTTCACGAAATCCAGGTTATTGTTCGACAGCAGAACCGAGTTCCTACCGGTTTCTCATGGGCCCGGCTTGCGCCTTGAAGCCATTTTCTTGCGGCGCGCCACAATGATAATTACGATCACTACAAACAGAACTCCCGCGATGATGCGGATCGTAGTCGGATCCATCGAAGCACTCTCCTTAAGATATATGCGGCACGGGTTTCGCTACGGCCTCTGCCGCGTGTTACCGAACTGGGCCCTGCCTTTGAACCGAAAGAGCGACACAAAAGTACTTTGAAAGCCGGCAAGCAGCAAGCGGAAAACCAGATGATCGATGACAGCTGTGTAACATCAGTTCCGTCCCAACGGCGGATAGAAGCTGACCGGCCCCTGACAACACGGCGATACTCCGAACGCGATCCCGCACTGCTCAGTCTTACTTCTCAACCTACTCGGCCGGTATAACACTTACACCGATCAGGACCTTGGTAGCGACTGGTTTTCCGTCAAGCTGTGCCGCCAGGAACTCCCATTGAGCCACGGCTCTAAGAGCCACTTGTGCCCTCGCGTCCATGGCGCGCGCTGCCCGCAGAAGCTGGAGGTTACCGCCCTTGTCGATGATACCGGTGAGGAACACGGGGCCTGCATCCGCGCCAATGTCAGCTTTGGGCGCTGTCGCTGGGACTTTCTTTACTACCATCGGAGGCGTGAGCAAGCCAAGTGAGCCGAACGCCGCGCTAGAACCGAATATGGCGTACTGCATCGGACAGTCTGGGCCGCTACCGACGTCATTCATTGGGATGTACACCGTGTAGACTAGCTCACTGCGCGAGAACACGCCCAAGTCTCTGCTGGCCCCCCCGCTGCTTCCGCCCGAAATAATGGTAAGACCATAAGAGCCCCGGGGATTAGAACTAATGGGTGCCGCACGGCCGCCGCGCCCTGAAACGCCGCCCGCGATTGAGATTCCTGGCAGCGTTGTTGCTGCAGCCGGAGCCGCTGGCCCGGCTGCGCCAGATGGCGACGGCGCGCCCGCGCTCGAGGGCGGTCTGCCGTTTGCCAGCTCACCATTCGCATCAGCCGCATCGACTTTGTTTCCGGTCCCATTCTCCACAGGCAAGTGTGCCGAATTTCCTGCCGCACTTGAGGCCGGGATGCCGGCTGCCTTTCCAGCGCCTGCTCCGGATGTGGTTTCCACAGCAGTTGCTTCCGGCGAGGGCGCCACAACAAATCGGGTGGTCAGCTCCGCGTCGGGAATGACCGGAGAGAGTTCGGGAGGAACAACAACTGCATTGATTACGGCGACTGCTTTTGCCCCATTCAGAGCTGGTCGCGTACCGGGGGCGTGTACCGGTCGGGCGGATTCGGAACTGACTGTAGCTTTCGGGGGCACCGGTGGGGCGGGCGCTCGTGCCGCCACCTGTGCCGGAGGCTGGAGTGGCAATTGCGCGGGCACTTGTGGAGGAGGTTGTAGGGGCGGTCTTGCAGGAAGCAACGATAATTTGAGCAAGTCTATGGGCAACTTTGGATTTGGTATGCGAGGTTCGATCGCTCGAACTATCACTGGTTTTCGCGGATTTGGTGCGACGGGGCGTTCCAGATTTCGTGTTACTGGCGGCGGAAGGACTGCAGCCGGAAGCGTCATCAGGCTCGGCAGGCGCAGCGGATACGCCAGCTTCGGCGGCGAAAGCAAATCCGGCCGGCGAATCGTCTGCACGCCCTTGGTCGAATCCGTAGGGTTGGACACAATGGTCCGGGCGCCGGCGTAATCGCGCTTTGGAGCCTTGAGAGTTTGCGCGGTGCCGACGGCCAAATTCTCGATGGCCCTGGGGGCCTCCCGCGCTGATTCATGTTGCGTCTCGGTGCCTGAACTAACCGCTTCCGTCGACGGCAGAGCCGGCAGAATCAGTGGTTCATAATCGTACTCGCGCATCAGATCCGCCGCCTCTGGGCCCTTGGTCATAGCGCGCACGGGAAGCATCATCGGTAGCCATGCCAATAGAATGAGGATGCCCGTGTGAAGGAAGCTGGACGCTAATAGTCCATTTCGGGTCGTGGCTGCAACCGGCAATAGTTCCAGCTTTGGAGGTCGGATTTGTGTCCGTACAATTTCAGGTGGTGCTACGGGCACGGATGGCGCCGCGAGTCCTAGCGTGGAGCGCAGCTGCATCAAACCCTCATTGAGATCGCGTACATTGACCGCGGATGCCGTGGCTTCCGTTGTAGGGCCTACCTGCGCCGAACCTGGTTTAGAATTGAGCATCATTGGAGTAGCGTCGGGCGCAGGACGGAAAAGGTCGCGCTTGGGTTCAGGATCATCTTGACTCCCGAACTGCCGGTCAAGGAGATTTTATCCACCACAATGTTTCCAATGGTGAAGCTGTTCCCACCTGATCCGCCCGCTAACGACAAGCAGCTCGTGCCGGTGCCGCAAGTGCCTCCGTTACCGTTATGGAGATAAATGAAGCCCGAAAAGATGAAGCCCGCCTGCCCGCCTAAGATAGCGCAGTTTCCGCCGAAACCACCCGTGCAGCTTCCGCCATTGGCGGCAGTGGAATGGCTCTGGAAGAATAAAAAGCCGCGGTTGCCATCCGGAGATCCATATTGGCCGGTAGCGCCGATTCCGGACGTGAGACCACAAGGGCCAAGCAGAACATTGCCCGGCATGGCGGCAGGGACCTGTGATGGGGCCGGGGAGCCGCTAGGGCACTGTAGGGCCGGGGAAGTCACGCCATTCACGGTGCTGCCATCCGGGTGATACGCGTCAATGGGCTCGCCGCCAGAATTGGAACCAAATGAAATCGTGGCGGTAGTCGCAAAGTAAAACATCGTGCCGTGCGATCCGTCTCCTGTGGCTATGCTCGGGCGGACCATCGCATGAGCCCTTAGCTGAAGGCCGTGGGTGTCACCTAGATAATAGAGGCCGGGATCAAAAATCGCGGTATTGGAGCTGGAGGGCGGAACACCAACATTTGTCCAGGTGATATCGCCGTCCACCAGAGTCGCAGCGACAGTCTGGGGCCAGACCATACTGGCGTTAGCGGTCGATGATGGATGGCCCGGGGCCACCACGGTCGTGGCCTCGAAAGTGTAGCCTCCAGCGTTGTTAGTGGTCGGCTTTATAGCGTTGCCACGACTATACGTCCCGCCCGGGCCCGGAACCCGGTTGGGCGCCACAGCAAAAGAGTTGCTGCCGCCCCCATTTCCGATCACTAGGCAACCGTTCGCTCCGTAAGAGATGGAGCCGGTGCTGCAGCTTGTGTAATCGCCTGCGGAATACTCGATGCAGCCGCTGGCGTCCGGACAGCCATTCGTTTTGTAAGTGACGGGCTTAGCAGAGCCTGCGCTGCCTGCGCCAGTTGGCCTAGAAGGCGAGGGGATTGCGGCAAAGGGGTCGCCAATCGGATTGGCTCCGTGAATCCAGTTGCCGCTGGTACCCACGTTGACGCCGGCCGGTTTCGCTGTGGGCCCTCCAAACACCGCAAAATCGGCCCCACTACCGCCCGGCCCTGCGAGATGGAGATCCACTGTGCCGGTGCTCACGGCAGTGGTGCTGCTCGAGTCAACTTGAATTGAGCGTGTGGGGCCTCCAAGGACGGTGATTGTAGCGCTACCGTTTACCTGGAGAGACGGACTTGCCGTTCTATGGAGCACGACCAGCGGCACGGGAGCGTTTATCACATTCAAGCCACAACTGGCCGAAGCCTTTACATTCACGGTTCTGATGGAAGAGGCAATTCTCGTAAAGTACGTTGCAACCGGGTCCGTAACGGTCACCTTGATGTAAGGGTGGGCAATCGTGGGGAAGCCGCCTGGGATGCCACTTACGCCTGGCAGACTCGATGGAAAGCTCACGCTAACTCTGGATCCCGCATAGCCGTTCAACGACGCGTAAGCGCACGGCGGAGAACTCGCATTGGTGCTGCAATCGAAGGTAGAGCCGATCCAGGAGAAATTGAGCCCAGGGAAATCAGTATCGGCGGTTGGATCAGTACCCTTCAGAAACAAGTCCGCCGCGCCAGCCTGGCAGGCAGCGTCTGCAGCTCCTTGGGCCATCTGCCGATGCGCCCACACTTGCGAGTAATCGGTGGCCAGACCCAGAACTGCCAGCAGGAAGAAAGCAATGAAGATGACGATAATCAGGAACGCCTGTCCCTGCTGAGGGGACCATCCTCGCGAGTTGCCGCGGTGAGGGTTCATGCTATTGAGCCACCATTCTGCCTTCTGCATAGGCGTGCATCGTTGGAGCTGTTATGAACTTCGGCAGAAAGGGGATGTATATGTAAGTTACAGTCACTCGCACACGGTTCGGCGGAGTGTAGGTAGTATCAAGAGGCGTAACCACGACGGACATGGCGCTAACGTCGTGCATGGAAGTCATAGCAAAGGCCTTCACCTTCGCTTGGGTGCCGGACGGGTCTCCACCGCTGTGTACAATGGCATAACGAACGCCCTCGTTGGCGGCATCGGCCAAGACCGAATAGGTGTACATCAGCCAGCCCAGTTCAAAGACGAAGAACACAACCATGAAAATCACGATGATCATTAGCGCGGTTTCCAAAAGAGCCTGGCCGCGTTGACGGCGCCATCGAGTGTGCGTCCCCAGTCGCATGCTAGTACATGGACCTCATGGAGACCTGTCGATGAAAGTGCAGGTTGGACGGCAAAATGACGCTGAACACCCAACCCGGAATAATCGGCGTAACCGTATACTCCACATCCACGCGGTGAAGGACAAAAACAGGCGCCTCTGGATCCGCTGCAGGCGCCGGGAACGAGAATGCGGGACCAAACTGGGCACATTGCGCGATGGTGCTGGGCCCTGTGCCTGATATACCCAGAGCGCTCGTACACACCTGAACGGCAGCATTGGAAGTGGTGGCGCCCTTAATGGCGTTGGTCAGATTGTCATAAACGAGATTGCTGACCTGCGTGGTTCCGGGAGCCGTTGCCGTCCCTGCTGCGCCACCTTGAGTGGCGTATTGCGCGCCCATTCGGGGAGCAGCCGAAAGGGCCAGCACCATGAACCAGAGGTAGCCCCAATTGATCATGTTGAAGGCGAGACCGAGCAGCAACGGCATGGCGATTGCCGTTTCGACCAGGCTTTGCCCTTCTTGACCCCTGAACCGTTGCTGGCCGGCCAATCTTCTTCGCCACATACTTATTTCTCTTTCTCCGCCGACTGCGCTGCCACATCCACACGATCGAACTCAATGGTGTCGCCCACAAGCGTGGAAGTTGATTCCAACATGCCGGACGGCAGCTCGAGCACCGCCGCCGCCTTCCAGAATATCGGAGTCATTCGGAACGGGCGCATGTCACGCCTGGTGGCAAGGACCCTCCAGTCGTCGTCCAGAACCGCGATGTCTATGGGGAACTGCATTCCCAAAGTATGCACGCCTTGCGAGGGCACGATTAGCAGCCCATCGCCCGGCCGGAGTTCGCGTTCCCCGAGTAAACCGACAATCCGCGTTAAGCCGGTCTCCGCGACTCGAATGCGCTGGCCGAGAACCGTTCCGCGTGTAGCGTTCGTTGCGCATACCGCTTTTTTTTGCCATCGCATCGCTACTTCATCGAGTCCGAGAATAACTTGCCCATAGCGATAATCGCCGGTCCCAGCGCTACCACGAATATGCTGGGAAAGATCAAAAAGACCAACGGGAAAAGCAGTTTGATTCCGGCTTTGGCCGCCGTTTCTTCGGCCACTTGCGTGCGGCGTGTGCGAAGAGTGTCTGCAAACTGTCCGAGCGCGTTGGCAATGGGCGTGCCGAAGCGCTCTGTCTGCACCAGCATAGCGACAAACTGCCTCACAAAATCGATATCCACTCGCCCGGCCATGCTGCGCCACGCATCCAGACGCGGCTTTCCGGCACGCTGTTCGCGATTGATGATCTGGAACTCTTCGGCCAGCGGGGGCGAGGTCAGTCTTATTTCTTCGCCGACCCGCACCATGGCCTGGTCGATGCCCAACCCGGCCTCCATGCAGATCACTAACAGGTCCAGTGCATCGGGCAGGGCACGGCGAATGCTCTCCTGTCGGCGAGAAATCAAATTCGTAAGCACAACATCGGGAGCCATAAAGCCAAGGACGACACCCACCAAAATCGCCGCCATCATGTTGTTGCCGAAAAAACTTCCCCCAACTATCGCAAGCACCGGCAATAACATCTTCGTCGCCGTAAAGATCTCGATGTGCTCAGCCTTTCGAAATCCTGCCAGAGTGAGCTTATAGCTCATATCCTCATCCGATCCGGAGACAACGCTGCGAATGGGCTTGAAGACGCTGGTGATTCCGGCCGCCGCCCGGGCAAGGCCGCTTGTAGGCGCCTCCACGATGGCAGGTGAGATGGGGGGCGGCGGAGCTGAAATTTCCATCAGGCGGGCATCAATGCTTTCCTTGCCGCTCAACATCATGATGAGCACGGCGGCAAGCAAGAAAACGGTGATGGTTACCGATATCAGAAACAGAAGCATATGATCTGGTCCTCAGTACTTGACATTTACAATTTTGCGTACAACCAGAACGCCGATTATCATCAGGATCCCTGCACGCGTCACCATCCATTGCCCCAGCGGATCCCGAAACAGGTCTTTCCCGTAGCCTGGGTGGAGGAAGTTCATGCCGACGAACATGGCGAATGGCAACGCGCACAAGACCCCGCCGGTCAACCGGCCCTGCGCGGTGCGAATCCGCATTTGTCCGGCGACGCGTACGCGCTCACGAATCACGTGCGAAGTCTTATCCAGGATCTGAGCCAAGTTGCCGCCGGTCTCCTTCTGAACCAGAATCGCGGTGACTAGGAACTGCAAATCAGCAACGGGTATCCGGCGACTAAGATTGACCATCGCCTCGCGGAACGGCAGACCGAAGCTCTGTTCATCAGCGGCACGGCGAAACTCCGAACGTAAAGGTTCGTCGGACTCCTGAGCTATCGTCTCAATGGTGGTCGGCAGGGCTTGGCCCGCACGCAGCCCGCGCGACATCAGATCGATCGCTTCTGGAAGCAATTCCGAAAAGCGCCGTAGCCGCCGGGCTCGTTTTTGCAACAAGAAAACGTAGGGGATCGTGCCCAGCGCCAGACCCGCGGCCCAACCCAGCAGCCCCGGCGCAATCCACCAATTGCCTAACAGAGCGCCCACGCCGATGAGGACCAGGGTGCCGAACACAATCCGTCCCACGGTCCATTGCAGGTCGCACTGTTCGATCAACAATTGAAGGCCCACAGCAATGCGGCTGTTGCGCAGGAATTTGTCGAACGCGGGAATCGTGCTGAAAGTGATTTCCTTCACGATGTCCGGCTCGTCAGTTCCCGATGAAACTCTCTTTCGGTCAAGGGAGGCAAGCCGCGAGTGAATCTGCTTGTCTGCCTTCGAGGGTTCGGTGAAGAACGCGACCACCGCAAAAGCACTGATCAAAATAATGAAAAAGATGCTGATAAGCGTCACGACTAAACCTCGTAAACGTGCTCGAATATGTTCGGCGGAAGCTGGATGCCCGAGGCCTTCAATCGGTCGGAAAACGTGGGCCGCAGACCAGTAGCGCGAAAGCGGCCAAGTACCCGATTGTTCGCTCCGATGCCCAGGCGGTCAAAGACGAAAATGTCTTGCAGGGTCACCATGTCATCCGAAACGCCGGTAACCTCGGAAATTTGCGTCACCCGCCGTGTGCCGTCGCTGAGCCGGGCCACCTGCACAATGATGGACACTGCGGATGCGATTTGCTGTCGAATGGCCCTGTCAGGCAGATTGATTTCGGCCATCAAAGACATGGTCTCGAGACGCGCGATCGCGTCGCGGGGATTGTTGGCGTGAATAGTGGTAAGTGACCCGTCATGGCCGGTGTTCATGGCCTGCAACATATCCAAGGCCTCGCCGCCGCGCACCTCGCCTAGCACGATGCGATCCGGGCGCATACGCAGGGCGTTAATCACCAGTTCGCGTTGACGAATTGCACCCTTACCCTCGACGTTCGGAGGACGGCACTCCATGCGGACGACGTGTGGCTGCTGCATTTGCAATTCGGCCGAGTCTTCGATCGTAACGATTCGTTCCCGCTTGGAGATAAAACTCGATAGCGCATTCAGCAGGGTAGTTTTACCTGCGCCCGTACCGCCCGAGACAATGATGTTCAGCCGGGCCTTTACCGCACTCTTCAGCAGTTCCAGCATCGGAGACGTGATGGCGTGCTTGGCAAGCAGTTGCTCAACCCCGATCGGAGTCCGGCCGAAGCGCCGGATCGACATGATTGGACCGTCAATCGCGAGTGGCGGAATGACCACATTTACGCGCGAGCCGTCATCCAGGCGCGCGTCGCACATCGGCGACGACTCATCCACGCGTCGTCCCACGTTGGACACGATCTTGTCAATGATGTGCCGAAGATGCGCTGCATCCTTAAAAACGACGCTGGTAAGTTCGAGTATGCCTCCCCGCTCGATGTAAACCTGCCGGTGGGTATTGACCAGAATGTCCGAGATGGAGGCATCTTGCAGGAGCGGCTCGAGAGGTCCCAGGCCGAAGACTTCGTGCAACACTTCGCGGCAGATTCGCTCTTTTTCCGCGCCGCTGAGTGGCACGTTCGCCGCACCAATCAAGTCGTAGATTACGGCCTGCACCTGCGTTCGCGCGCGGACGTCTTGCAGCGAGGTGAGTCTTTCCAGGTCAATTTTGTTCAATAAGTCGCGATGGAGGGCTGTCTTCAGTTCCTGGTGTGACTTGAACGAAGGCGCGCTGGTGCCTTGCGGCTGGGAAGCTGGTGTGGTTGCAAATCCGAATGCCATGCCGTTAATTCCTCTCGGCAAAACTATCTGCCAAACAGCGCCTTCATACCAAAGGCAGTTTGCGGCGCGGCCAGGGCCCTGTTTTTGTTGCTTTCATCGCTGCTTGCTAATTCGTGCGCCCACCTTTGTATGGCTGCGCCGAAATCCGACTTGCTTCCCGAAGAAATTGGTGCTCCGCTATTGATGGCCCGAATTACTTCGTTGTAGCTGTTTGGCACCCGCAGCGAAATCGCTCGACCCAAAGCCCTTTCAATGCGATCGTCGCTCAGCGGGCCCTTCTTGGAATGTCGATTGAGCACCACGTGTATGCTGCTCGAGCTATACCCCAGTTTTGATAGGTGCTCGATGTAGCGGACGGTGTTACGCACCGACGGTAATTCGGCGGTCATTACGATCGCAACCTGTTCCGACTGTGAAATGCAAGCCCGCGTCCCATCGGTCAACCCGGGGGGACAATCGACGATCACGAAGTGATAGGTTTCGGCGAGGAACGCGAGCGTATGTTCCACAGTAGAAGGCGACGCACCATGAATCATATCCACGGCCTCGGGCGAATCGAGGAGATCGAGTCCAGAATTATGGTGCAGGAGAAAGCCGCGTAACAATTCTTCGTCCAAGTGATCCGCGTTGCTGGCAAGCTCGTAAAAACTGTATTGGTGTCGGCCCGTGCCGAGGTACAGCGACGCATCGCCCAGAGCGGGGTGCTGGTCCACCAATAGGCATTTTCGCTTCGCCTGAGCCAGTTCCAACGCTAAATGCAATGCCAGCGAGGTGACTCCAGTGCCTCCCTTTGCCCCAACGAGCGTGACGACCTTTCCACGAACTGTCGACCGGGCTTTCTTCTTCTGCTTTGATTCGACGCGTGCCAATCCGTCCAGCACGCGCTCATGCTGCACTGGCTTCAGCAGATATTCGGCGCAACCTGCCCGCATGGCTGCAATGATCGCTTCCGGCTCGGAAAAGGCAGATACGGCAAAGGTGTGCACGTCTGGATATTCGGAGCGCAATCGCTCCGTGACCCACACGGCTTCCTCGGTATTCCGGTCGTAGTCAATGAAGCAAATACGGGTATGTGCGAGGTCCAGGGCGCGGCCTACTTCCCGCTCAACTCCGGCATAATGGTCGAGATTTCCGATGATAACCGCTCCTGGCACGCCTGCCACGAAATGCGACAGGGCCTCAAACGAGGTTTGATCGAGGCACACCGCCATCGCTGCGACTCGGGGTGACCTTTCAACCGTGCCCATTCATTTACTCCCGTTCCCATGCGGGATCTTCGTGTCAAATTGCTTTTGGTCCAGCGGCGCGATCGGCGTTTTGGGCAACTCGGGCGCAGCAGTTGGCGCCGCTGCCGGGTCCACGATGGTTGGCGTGACGATCACCACCAGTTCGGAGTTCGTCTTGTTCATGGACCTGGACCGAAATAGCTGTCCCAAAATCGGGATATCGCCAATACCTGGCACTTTGGAAAATTGCGCCGTCGTTCTCTGATCGAGCAGTCCCGCGATGCCGAAACTCTGGCCGTCTCTCAACTCCACGACGGTCTCCGCGTGGCGAGTTGCAATGGCTGGCAACACAAATCCACTGATTGTTACGGCGTTCGTGAAGTCCAGCGAGCTCACTTCCGGAAAGACCTTCAGCCGGATCGTGTTGTCGCTCTCGATGTTCGCGGTAAATTCCAGTTTGACGCCGAAGGGCTTGAACTGCACGGTCACCGTGGCCTGGCCGGCTGCGCCCGTCAGCACTGGGTAGGGTAATTCTCCGCCAGCCAGGAAACGCGCCGTCTCGCCATTGGCTGCCAGCAGATCCGGCTCGGCCAGGATTTGCAGGACATTTTTCTGCTGCAAGTCACGAATGGTTGCGCCCAGGTGAATGTCAGGCCGGAAGATAAAGATGTTCAACAGATCAGAAAGCGTCTGCTCGGTGGTGAAGCCCTGCGTGGGCACCCCAGTGATGTCGTTCAATTTGAAGGGCGCTTGCGTCCCGAACTGCTGCGTGGTTACCGTTCCAATGGTGTTTGCGGCTCCGGTGCTGAGCAGGTTGATGCCGAAAGCAGTAAGCTTCGTGCGATCCACCTGTGCAAATCGCACCTTCAGCAGTATCTGCTTCTGCCGGTGCGGTAGGGCAATTTGGATGGAGTTCACGATCTCCTTGGAGAAAGGCGCTCCCATTTTCCCGATCTGTTCGGCGACCCCGGTCGACGATGCCGTCCCGGTTAGAACGAGGCGGCCTTCTTCCGCCTCCGCCTGAATGGCCTCTCCGGGAAAGCTGCGTGCTATCGCTTCCCGCAGCAATGACACATCCACATCGGCGAACACTTCGATGATTCGCGATCGATTATCCTCCTGCCACAGCACAACGCTGCTGCTGCCCGCCGCTGTTGCAGTCACCACCACCTCATTGGGCGCCGTCGTCGCCGTCGTCACGACTGCCGGGTTACCGACCAACACCCGGCGGAGCCGAGGTTCGGTACGGATCACCACCGAGTGCCCTACGAGTATGTGGAGAACCTGATTGCCGGAGTTTTCAGCAGGACCAGTCTGCTGCGCAGCGGCTTCGGCAGGGGGGTTCTGTTGCGCAGCGAGCGCGGCAGGAACCTGCCCCATCGCAGGAGCGCAAAGGCCTAAGCCGGTCAAAGCATATAGCGTCAGCAGGTAATGTTTTACGGCGTGGACTTGCAGAATGGCCTCCTTGGCCTTATTCCGGTCTTACGGGAAATGTGGCGATTGTTGTCTTGCCGTTCATCAGCGTCTCTACCGTGTAAGCCTCCGGCACTTTCACCACCGCCGCGACTTGCTTCACGTGCTTCATCTCTGGCTGGGGTAGCTTTTTCACTATTCCAGTCAATCCAGCCATATCAACGGGTGGGACCTCCGCATTCGCCGAGTCTCCACCATTGCGCAGCACAAAATGGACGGTGCCTTGGCTCTGCGCCAGCGCCAGCTTTTCCGATTGCTCAGGAGTCACCAGCAGAGTGACTACACCGACGTTCTCGGGCTTCCCATTCGGATCGGGATCCATCTTCGTCCCGGTGGACAGCACCTGCACGTTCTGAAGGACCGTATGCGTCTCAGTACTCGCGGCGTTGTTCTCGGGTCTGAGGGTGACCAGCACATCCACGTGAGAGCCAGGAAAAATAAATCCGGCAATGTTCGTGACCTCGTTGGTCTTGACGGCCGTCGCGCGCATGCCGTCCGGAATCTTGGCCGACAGACCCAAACTGGCGCTCGCTGCCAAGTCGCGCCGCAGCACCGGTTGGTTTAGCGCCACGGCGTACATCAACACATGACCCGCAACGTCCTCCTTTTTCTCGATTAACCCTTCCAGCGGCACATTCACGGGCCAGTCAATCTCCGTCAGGCTTTCAGCGGTAATGGGAGTCCCTGGCTGCAAGGCAACCGCGGCCGCCACGATGCTCTTCGTCTTTGGGCGGGAGGCAGCCTGTGTGCGCGTGATTCGCACATAGAATACGGATGTGATGCCCAGCGAAATCACCAGGGCGGCTACTAGAGCGAAACCAAGTCGTCGGGTACCCATGCATTACCTCCACAACTGCGTAGAAACAGCCCAGTACAATGTGCCGGCGGCAAATGCCAGTCCATAGGGCATGCGCACGGCACCGGGGTTATCAAGATTAACCGTGGGGTGTGTTTGTAGTCCGTGCTGGGCGTGAAATGCCACCACCCCTAACGTGTTCCAAAGCGTCTCGGCAATCCGCCCAGACGCAACGATGAAGACCACGGCCAGCGCGCCTCCCGCCACTGCGGTAGCGAACATGAGCTGTGGCGTCCCTGCGAGACCGGCCAGGCAGCCGAGCGCCGTGGCCAGCTTCACGTCCCCCGCCCCCATGGCCCGAACGAGATGAAACAGCATCAAGACTCCTCCAAACAGAAGGCCCCCGCCTGCACTGAGGAGCAGCCCTCGCCACCCGTGGAGCGCGCCCTGCAGTCCCAAGCCAAGCAGCACGGCTGGGTAGGTTAATCGGTTGGGGATACGTCGTCCCTTAACGTCAGTGAACGCGGCACAGATTGCCACTGCCACGGCCAACACCACGGTGAATTGAGCCGAATTCATAAGATCATTTCAAGAAACTTCTACTCCGCTCCTAGGATCGCCGCATTGGCGAGCGTCTAAGTCGGCCAAAGGTGGCACTTCAAAATCGAGGCTCCGCGTCGTGCGGCTAGTACTGCCCGCGCCGTAGCCCGGTTAAGTCATGTAACTGCTAATTTTGGTTTGGAGATTCGCTATCCAGATGCCGAAGTCCGAAGACAGCGTGGACGAGCCGGCCAAAACACCGGTGGCAACGGCAACCAGAACCAGAGCGTACTCCACCAGGTCCTGACCCGACTCTTCCCGATGGAACTTGCCAATGAACTGTGCGAACATAACAGAGATCTCCTTCCTCAAATTTGGTTTAATTACACCAATCTAGCCTGGTTCCTAGACTGCAAACAAAGGAGAGCTGCCTAGGCCAGCACAAGCATTGCCGCGAAAAGATGGCGCCGCGCCGCCAAGTGCTGCCCGGCGCCGTAGCCCGGTTAAGTCAAGAAGCTGCTGATTTTGGTTCGGAGGTTCGCCATCCAGATGCCGAAGTCACTGGACAAAGTGGCGGAGCCCGCCAAAACGCCAGAGGCAACGGCAATCAGGACCAGCGCGTACTCCACCAAATCCTGACCCGACTCTTCCTGATGGAACTTGCTAATGAACTGTGAAAACACCATAGAAATCTCCTTCCTCAAATTTAGCTTTAAGTACATTAATCTAGCCTGGTCCCTAGGCTGCATCAAAGGAAGAACTGCCTATGCCAGTACAGGCGTTGCCCCGAAAGGATGGCGCCGCGCCGCGCGGCCAAGTGCTGCCCAGCGCCGTAGCCCGGTTAAGTCAAGAAGCCGCTGATTTTGGTTTGGAGGTTCGCCATCCAGATGCCGAAGTCACTGGACAAAGTGGCGGAGCCCGCCAAAACGCCAGAGGCAACGGCAATCAGAACCAGCGCGTACTCCACCAAATCCTGACCCGACTCTTCCTGATGGAACTTGCTAACGAATTGTAGAAACGTCATCCGTGATCTCCTTCGTCAGATTTGAAATTGCGTACACCAGTCCCCGTGCCAAGATCTTGGTCTGGAAACCAAACATCCGGTAAAGGCCTGATACTGATTTGGGGACTATACCTGATCCTCTAGGGAGCAAGCGTCGAGCCAAATCTCCTCGGCTTCGCCTCAGGCCCCCATCACGTAAGTTGATGAAACTTAGCCACTTTGAAGGTTGCAAGACAACCATTGGGCCGGTGAGACGATCCCTGGAAAGGGATGTTGAGCAAAGTCTTGCACCTATGGGGCAAAATCTTTCTCAAAGCGACCTCTGCCTCGAAGCCTCACTTACGGGCACTCTCTTCATTTTCCTTCTCCCCGATTGCCGATTCGTGCATCGCATCCGAGACCGCACCTATATTCCGCCTTACGAACAAGACGCTAATATTATCCGAGTACTCTTTGTGCCAGTCGGGGTCATTGCCGAGGACCGTCGCGAGTGGTTCGCTGCGCTGGAGAAGACAGGATTGGATTCGGTGCCCGCGCAGAACAGCAAAAGCCGCTGTTTGCAGCCTCGCCACTTCCGAATAGTCGGAGAAAGTGCCTCCATGCTCGTAGAGATCGCCGCGGCCATCGATGAACACTTTTTGCTCTGGAAGCGCCCAGATCAGGTAACCTCCGTAACCGTAGTTGTTATACATAGGACCGGGAATTGCGTGACCTCGCATATAGTCCACTGCCCGAACCGGAAAGTGACTGGAAACAATTTCTTGAATGCGCGCGCGAGTGGGGAAGTACCACACCATTGCTGCTACCATGCCCGTCATTAGGCACGCATTCAAAGCACAATGCTCCTTCTTGCGATCATACGGTGGCAGCCAACGGGCCAGCATCGCGGCGAGTAACGGTGCAAAGAAAGGCACAAAAAGCATCAGAAGTCGTGCGTGAAGGCACGCCATAATTGTGCCGAAAAAAAACAGCGCCAATTCCGCCAGGTTCCAAATAGGACGCAAGAGCATCTGGACAACAAAAAAACCAACCACCAGGGCCAAAAATAATTTCCCTGCCGGAATGTTGAATGGCATCGGTTCCCACTCAACTACATTCGCCACGTTTAGTGGCTGAGAGAAAGCCATATCGAAGGGATAGACCGCGAGGCGGGTTCCGTAGGGAGTGATTGGGAGCACCGCAAGGCACAGAAGAAACACAAATTCAAGACGGAGCCGCTCGGCGGGAGTCCAGCGCCGCGCCTCAATTTCTCCGAAACGAAATGCTTTTAGGCCGGCTGCCCAATAGACAAAAACTACTCCCAATCCGATGATGAACGAGCCATGTGTATTGATCCAGATCAAGAAAAGTAGCGGGAGAAACCACAATGCCCGGGGTTTGTTCTGGCGGAACCGCTCCATCACGATGAGCGTCAGGATGATGAAGAGATACCCCAGCATCTGAGGCCGGAGAGTGAAAGACGGAAAAGCGAGCGGGCAGAGCAAAGCAGATGCAACGAAACCTGCTTTCGAATTCCCGGACCGCAACGCCCCGTAGAAGTACAGCGCAATCATTATGCCGCTGCCCAGGACGATCAGGAGAGCGTCAAGTCCTTGCAAGCCAGCGAAACGGACCACCGCGCCCAGCAATACATCGCCAAGCCACTCGTAGGCGATCCAGGGAGTACCTTTAACTGTGAAGGAATAAGGATCGACGGTCGGCCAATTATGCGTGCCAAGGATGCTCTGGCCGACCTTGACATGCCACCACACATCAGGATCTACCAAAAAACCGCGCCCTTGATAAAAAACGGTGGCGACGAGAACCGTTCCCAGCATGGCGGGGAAGGTGAAAATGCGCTTCAGTAGCGAGACTGATTGCTGCTCGTGCGGTACCGCCGTTGGCGCGCAAGCGTCCGATGCCGCAGGTATTAACTCGCCTTCGGTTTCCGAGCCGCCACCCAATGCAACGTGTAACTCGCTCACGGTCCTCCGCTTAGCCCTGATGGTAAGGCACGCCTCGTGCCAGTTGTGCTCGCTCAAACCAAAGCGTATGTTGCTGAAACCAAATGGCATGCTGAGAGTGGGGAAAGCAAGCAGTGAGCTCATCAGCTCATGATTGAGGGAAAAGTCGTTCGGCTACTAGGCAAACCCCTTCCTCAGAAGGAGATGGATTCACGCGCGCCCCTTGCTCCGTCTAAGAAGTAGATATACCACCCTGCCTGGAAACTGAAGGAAAACTTGCCGCCATTCGCAGGGGGATTTGTGCTATTCAGTCGGTTATATTATCCATTCGGTTTTTGCCCCTAAGGTCAGAATGCTTCGATTTGAGATATGCCTGGGCATAGTGACGATTTTGTGGGTCTTCGCGTTTCCGCATTTCGGCTCGCGTTGGTTTGACCGTATCGAATCTAGTTTTGGTCGGTTCGCCCAGCGCCCGACATTGTCAGTGGTAGCGGTGGGGATTCTGGCTGTCGTGGCCCGGCTCGCCGTCTTGCCGATTCTTCCTGTTCCTAGTCCAGCGATACATGATGAGTTCAGTTATCTGCTGATGTCGGATACGTTTGCCCATGGGCGGCTCGCCAACCCAACGCACCCGATGTGGGTTCACTTCGAGACGTTTCACGTCAATCAGGTTCCCACCTACGTCTCTAAGTACTTCCCGGCACAGGGTATAATTTTGACTTTTGGCCAGATAGTATTCGGGCATCCGTTCTGGGGCGTTCTGCTGAGCTCGGCGCTGATGTGCGCCGCGATTTGCTGGATGCTGCAAGCATGGATGCCGCCTAGTTGGGCGCTGTTGGGGGGCATACTTGCCGTTGTTCGGCTCGGAACCTTCAGTTACTGGGCAAACAGCTACTGGGGTGGTGCGGTTGCGGCGCTCGGCGGTGCGCTGGTACTCGGTGCTCTGCCCCGGATCAAGGAAAAACAGCGGGTGCGGGACGCTGCATGGATGGGAATCGGCCTCGCGCTCCTGTTCAATAGCCGCCCCTACGAGAGCCTGTTCTTGGTGGCTCCGATTGTAATTGCTCTTCTCGTTTGGCTGCTTAGGAAGGATGAGCAGCGGATTCAGAGAAGACTAGTGCAGGTGATCTTGCCCCTCGGAATCATCGTAACTGTTACCGTCGCCGCTATGGCGTTTTACTTCTGGAAGACGACGGGACAACCATTTCGGCCACCCTACCTTGTGCATGAGAGCATGTATTCGAGTGTCCCCCTTTTCCCATGGACGCCTCTCAAGTCAGCCCTTTCCTATACTTCATCCGAGCTGCGGGAATTTTATGAAGCACAACGCGAACTCTTTAATTTCGCAGTACATCATCCTTTATCCAACATCTTCCTCCGGATTTTTTTCTTTTGGCTTTTTTACCTCGGGCCGATGCTGACGGTGCCGTTTCTGATGCTCCTGTTGGCATTGCCCGCCGAGATGAAACTTTCAGACTTTTCGGCATCCGTGCGATTTCTCTTGCTGGCTGCTGGTGCATCGTTCGCTGGAATGGCGTTGCCGTTCCTTTTCCTGCCGCACTACGCTGCGCCGATTACTGCCCTGGTCTACGCGTTTGTTCTGTGGACGATGAGATACATCCGGCCCTTGTACTTTGGGGCGAGGGCCGTGGGCTTGGGAATTACCAGGGCCATCGTGGTGTCTTGCTTTCTCCTTGCGGTTGTTCGCATCTCAGCCCCAAGTTTGAGAATCCCCTTGACTCCTCCAAGACTCAAAACCTGGGCGGCGGAAAATTACAAATTCCCAGAGCGCCCCGCTGTGGCCGCGGTACTGAACGGCTTGGGTGGATTGCATCTGGTATTCGTCGTCGCCCAGAAGGGAATCAATCAAAATACCTTTGATTGGGTTTACAACGCGGCGGACATTGACGCCTCGAAAATCGTGTGGGCGCGCGATTTGGGTCCGGTGAAAAACCAGGAGTTAATAAACTATTTTAGTATGCGAAAAGTCTGGATCCTCGATCCGAACGGCACCCCTCCAAAGCTGATGCCATATCCCTTCTCCCCGGTAACTCAACGGCCCTGAATGGGAGTAGCAGTCCCGAACGTAAGTTGCTGAGCCAGGGCCACTTGGAGTCGAAAGGCAACCTGTCGATCAATGGAATGGTGGATTGTTGGCAAAGTCTTGCACTCACTAGGCAAAACCTTTCCCTGGAAGCGCATTTACGCGATGCTAACTCGAACTTAGAGTTGCCCTCGGGCCCCCTTTCTAAGTCTTGTATTTGCCACACATCCGAGCCCCCCACGGGGCAAACGCGTCACTGGCAAAGATGCCAGGCCAGACAGATCGTTTTGGTGCCAGTATTGCTCCCTGCTCTCTAACGCCTTGAGTCCCGGATCTGCCTTTCGACACCATTTTTCGCTCGGGCAACTCAGTTCGCGGGCCGGCTTGAGATTTCGCCTTTCTGCTGAAACTCGAGACTCGCGGTATCGAAAGGGTGCTCTAAGTGCCGCTAGGGGGTGACCCTGTGAAAGCGCTCGTCGTCTCTCTCATCCTTTGGACCTTTGTCTTCCCATGCGTAATCGCCATCTACCTGATCGTTAGGTTCCTAGGCGTGTTCATGCCGAGTCTTTACCTTGCTTTAGCAGGGCTTGTGGTTGCTCTTGCGACCTTGGCGATCATGCGGGGACTGCTTTGGATTCCTGAGTCATCCAGGAAACATTCACGCGTCGCTCTCAGCAAATCATGAGTTTGCCACGATCCAAGGCTGTGCATTGATGTTCCTATTTCCACCTTTCTAAGTCACATTTTCATGACTTATCTGGTCGGACAGAATCCCTGAATCGTGCCGCCAGGCTGCATCCGACCTTCAAGATCCAGGTCCGCAATTGGCGTCCTGCCCCAGATGCTAGAGCACCGCTGACACATCTAACTATCATCTTTTGTATTGCTTACGATTGACTGCCGAAGCAGTTTTTCCCCTGGATGCCGCAAAGGCCGCCATGCGCATCGGCTGTCGGGCGGTCGATGGCAAACGAGTTGCTCCTGCCTATTCATCTACTCCCCGGAGATCTCCCCTCATGCGGGTAGCTGAGGGGTGGGCCACACATCAGCGAGGATTAGCGGCAGTCATAGAAGTCTCGTTACTGCATGCGACGGGGTAGTGTCGCTATTGAGCTCCTAAACGCTTTCTTTGTCCATCGAGGTTCATGATGCGTCGATTCACTAAAATTGTACTCCTGGTGGGATTCCTGCTTGGTGCCTTCGTGGCACTCAAGGGTTTCGTTCTGGCGATTCCGAGCGGCACGTGGCAGGCGACAGCAAACTTGTCTGCGGCGCGACCCGGCGCCTCCGCCTCTTTACTGCAGAATGGCAGCGTTTTGATCACTGGCGGCGACCCTGGAAGCGGACCGGTTGCCAGTGCCGACCTCTTCAACTCCGACGGGTCGGTTTCCCCTCTTGCTGCGCCGATGAACAACCCGCGCAGCAACCATATTTCGGCCACCTTGCAGGACGGCCGAGTCGTGGTGGCAGGCGGCACGGTATCAGGCGGTGGTGCCACCAACTCAGCCGAGATTTTCGATCCCGTCTCCGGCACATGGAGCAGCATTGCCGGCGGCATGGTGGAAGCGCGCTCGGGAGCGGCCGCGGCGCTTCTTCAAGATGGTCGCGTGCTTATTGCGGGCGGCGAAAGTTCCGGCGTGGCCAGCGCGACGCTGGAAATTTTCGACCCGGTCGCGGCAACATTCAGTGCAGCCGGGGTCATGTCATCCCCGCGCACGAAGCATGCTATGGCGGTGCTCGCCGATGGCCGCGTGATAATTATTGGCGGCTCCAACGGGACCGCGCCTGTTGCTTCCACCGACATTCTTAATCCGGTCGCGGGAAGCGTCGCTGCTGGGCCGAGCCTGGCAACGCGTCGCTCCGGCCACTCGGCCACAACGCTTCTCGACGGCCGCGTTCTGGTCGTCGGCGGCAACAACATAGTCACAAACCCGGACGGCAGCACCACCACCGTGGATCTGGCTTCCGCGGAAACTTTTGATCCCACGGCTGGTACGTTCACTACGAGTGCATCCGCGCTGGCCACCGCGCGCGCCGGCCATCTCGCCTTCCTGCTTCCTCATAACAACAATGTTTTGATCGTCGGTGGAACCTCGAGCGGTGTATCCATTTCTTCCGCGGAGCTGTTCACGCCCTGGCAGGGAACTTTTTCTGCAGCCGGCTCTCTGTCCACGGCTCGCAGCAATGCCGCCGGCAGCACCATGCTGCAAGACGGATTGCTCCTGGTTGCGGGCGGCAAAGACGCCGCCACGCCGCCAAACGCGCTCTCCAGCACCGAAGTCTACGGCTTCGCCACCGTAAAAACCGATAGAGCCGACTATGCTCCGGGCGAAATCGTCACCATCACCGGTTCCGGCTGGCAACCCGGCGAAACCGTCACCCTTTCCTTCCTCGAATCGCCGCTCATTGACACCCACCCGAACCTGACCGCCGTCGCCGACGCCTCCGGAAACATCGTCAATGCGCAGTTTTCCCCAGATATACACGATCTGGACATTCGCTTTTATCTAACCGCTGTGGGCAGTGTTTCAGGTATTCAAGCGCAGAATACGTTCACAGACTCGAACCCAAGCTCTCTTACCGTGACACCTAGCTCTATTACCGTCGCGCCGGGAGTAGCGGCAGATTACACGATTAGCATCGTCTATGGCGGGAACAACAACCCGTGTACGGTGACCTTCACTGTTTCAGGGCTTCCCACTGGGGCGGCTTCTGTGCCTAATCCTCCTACTCCGGTTACTGGAATGGGTGGGGAAACGAAAACGTCGGCTCTCCACATCACCACCACTGCTTCAGGAGGGAGCGCCACACCTCCCGGCCCGTACACAATCACGGTGACGGGTACGAGGGGGGGCGGCGGCTGCAATGGGAGTGGCAATCTTACTGGGGCAACCACGTTAATCGTCCAAGAGCCCACCACGACGACGCTCACCAGCTCCGTGAACCCGACGGTATTTGGACAGAGCACTACGCTGACGGCAACCGTGGCTCAGACTGCGGGTACCACCGTTCCCACCGGCACAGTCACCTTTAAAGATGGCGCTACCACACTGGGCACAGTAAGTCTGGTCGGCGGCACAGCTACGCTTGCGGTTTCAAGCTTGACGGCTGCTGGTAGCCCGCACACCCTGACCGCATCTTACGCCGGCGTCGCCAATACATTCGGCGCGAGCAACTCCAACACCGTCACGCAGACGGTGAACCAGGCCAGCACCACCACCACGATCGCCCGGACGACCGGCCCTAGCCCATCAGTCTTTGGCCAGTCGTTGACATTTACGGCGACTGTATCTGCGGTCGCTCCGGGAGCGGGCACACCGACGGGAACCGTGGCATTTAAGGATGGCGTGACCACGCTCGCAACGGTTAGCCTCGCGGGAAGCACGGCAGCATTCACAACGACGACGCTGGCCGTCGGTGGACATTCCATCACGGCAACCTACAACGCAGACACTAACTTCACGACCAGCACTGCGGGAAGCGTCTCCCAAACAGTGAACCAGGCCGCGACCACGACGGCGATTACCGCGCATACGCCGAATCCTTCTGTCGTCGGACAGTCTGTCACGGTGAACTTTTCGGTGACGCCAGTTTTACCCGGCAGCGGCACGCCAACCGGCAACGTCACCGTCAGCGACGGACTGGGAGACACTTGCACGGCTACAGCAGCTGCGGGCACATGTTCGATCACCTTCCCCGCTGTCGGCACCAAGACGCTCTCCGCCGTGTATGCGGGTGATACCAACTTTACAGGCAGCACCTCGGCCAACGCGCCGCACACGGTCAACGCCGCCGCTACCACCACGACGATTACCAACAGCGTCGCGTTGGGAACCGCCTCCATCGTGAACCAGTCTTACGCAGTGAACTATAGCGTAGCGATCACATCGCCCGGCGGCGGCACGATCCCTGGAACCGACACCGTTACGGTTACAGACGGTACGGACAGTTGCACGGGAACTGTGGCAGCAGCTACCTGCAGTCTCACCTCTACCACCACAGGCTCTAAGACCATTACCGCTAAATACAACGGCGACCCGAACTACAGCAGCAGCACGTCCGCTGGCGTCCCGCACACGGTTGGGATTGCACCGACGATCACCAGCGCCAACAACACAGCGTTTACCGTAAATTCCGCGGGAACGTTCACCGTAACCGCGACCGGCTCCCCTGCGCCGACGTTCAGCGAGACCGGCGCGCTTCCGAGCGGCGTGACACTCAGTTCCGCGGGCGTGCTCAGCGGAACTCCGGCGCTCGGCACAGTTGGTAGTTACCCGATCACGATTACCGCAACCAACGGCGTGGGGTCGGACGCCACCCAGAATTTCACCTTGACGGTGAACAAACTCACTCCAACGTTCGCCAGCCTGACTGCTTCACAGACGATTCCTTTCGGCCAGGCTTCGATCAGTTTGAGCGGCCGTGTGAATGGCTTCGTGATGATGCCTGGAACTGTGACCATCCATATTGACGGAGTGAATTCGCCAGCGCTGTCTCTGAGCGGTAACCCAAATAATTTCTCCAACGCGAACTTTGACACGCACACGTTGTCGGTTTCCGGTTCGCCCTACACGATTACTTACACGTATTCAGGCGATGCCAACAGCAACAGCGCCAGCGACACGAGCACCCAACTCACGGTGACCAAAGTCACGCCCACCGTGAATTGGGCGACACCAACGCCCATTACTTACAATACGGCGCTGAGCGCTACTCAATTGAACGCTGCGTTCACGGCTTCCTTTAATAGTGGAACAGTGACGGTGGCTGGCACGCCGACTTACAATCCGGCATCCGGGACGGTGCTGAACGCGGGGGTCGGGCAGACGCTTTCAGTGAGCTTTGTCCCCACGGATACGATAGACTACAACAACGCCAACGGCACGGCCCTGATCACTGTCAACAAGGCTAGCACCTCGACGGCGGTAACGTCGTCCCTGAATCCTTCGTTCTCCGGCCAGTCGGTGACCTTCACAGCGACGGTGAGCAATAGTTCCGGAACTTCCGCCGTGCCCACGGGCAGCGTTCAGTTTATGGACGGGGCATCACCGCTCGGTTCGCCACAACCGCTGAGCGCAGGCCACGCCACGCTGACTACCACAGCGCTTTCCGTAGCCACGCATTCGATTACTGCTGTCTACACGAACAGCGACGGCAATTTTACGGGGAGCACCTCGCCCGCATTGTCGCAAGTGGTCAAGAACGCCGCCACGACAACAGCGGTGAGTTCTTCTCTGAATCCTTCCACCTACGGCAATTCGGTGACTTTTACGGCCACGGTCGCAGCGGTCGACCCCTCGGCGGGGACTCCCACTGGCACCGTGACATTCACGATTGACGGCACTCCGGGAGCTCCGGTGCCTTTGAGCCCCTGCGCCCCGCCGGTCGCGGCGGCTGCTTGCGCCTCGGTCAGCACGTCAACGCTGACCGTTGTGGGTTCGCCCCACACAGTGGCGGCGAATTATGCGCACACCGGCAGTTTCTTGGACAGCAGCGGCGCACTTGCTGGCGGGCAGACCGTCAATAAGGCGACGCCCACGGTGACGGTGACCGATCCGCAGCCGACCTATGACGGCAACCCGCACTCCGCCACAGCCGCGGCTGTGGGCGTGGACGGCCACACGGCGGTCAGCGGCGGCTTCAGCTTCACCTACGACGGCAGCGCCACGGCCCCCACCAACGCCGAGACTTCCTACGCCGTGGTGGCGACGTTCACCAGCTCGGACACGAACTACACCGGTGCCACCGGCAACGGCGCCCTCACCATCAAGCAGGCGGACAGCACCACAACAGTTACGGGTGGGACGTTCACGTACGACGGCAACGCACACGCCGCGAGCGTCTCGGTAACGGGCGTGGGTGGGCTGAGCCTGACACCGCCCCCGACCTACGGCGGTGCATGCTCAGCGGCTCCTGTGCACGTGGCGGACACACCTTGCACGGCCAGTTACACGTTTGCAGGCGATGCCAACCATAAGAGCAGCAGCGGCACCGCGATCATCACCATCACGAAAGCGCCGAGCGCAACTACGGTATCAGGTGGGGGCAGCTTCGTCTTCGACGGCAACCCGCACGCTGCAACAGTTTCGGTGACGGGAGCGGGGAGCCTCAACCTGACTCCGGCGCCAAACTATAGTTGCGGTTCTGCTCCGATACACGTAGCGGATACTCCTTGCACGGCCAGCTACACGTTCACGGGTGATGGTGACCACGACGGTAGCAGCGGCTCGGCGGTTATCACCATCACCAAGGCGCCCAGCAGCACCGTGGTTTCCGGCGGCGGCAGCTTCGTCTTCGACGGCAACGCGCACGCAGCGACGGTTTCGGTGACCGGAGTTGGCGGCCTGGGCCTGACTCCGGTGCCAACCTATAGTTGCGGTTCTGCTCCGATACACGTGGCGGATACTCCTTGCACGGCCAGTTACACGTTCGCCGGGGACGCCGACCACTTCGGCAGTAACGACAGCACAACGATTACGATTACCAAGGCGCCGAGCACAACTACAGTTTCGGGTGGCGGGAGCTTCGTCTTCGACGGCAACGCGCACGCTGCGACAGTTTCGGTGACCGGGGCGGGCGGACTGACCCTGACTCCGGTGCCAACCTACAGTTGCGGCTCTGCTCCAATACACGTGGCGGATACTCCTTGCACGGCGAGCTACACGTTCGCCGGGGACAGCGACCACTTCGGCAGCAATGACAGCACGACGATCACGATTACCAAGGCGCCGAGCGTAACTACAGTTTTGGGCGGCGGCAGCTTCGTCTTCGACGGCTTCGCTCACGCGGCGAGCGTCTCGGTAACGGGTGTGGGTGGGCTGAGCCTGACACCAGCCCCGACCTACGGCGGTGCCTGCACAGCGGCTCCGGTGCATGTAGCAGATACTCCTTGCACGGCGAGCTACACGTTCGCCGGGGACAGCGACCACTTTGGCAGCAACAACAGCACGACGATCACGATTACCAAAGCGCCGAGCGTAACTACAGTTTCGGGTGGCGGGAGCTTCGTCTTCGACGGCTTCGCTCACGCGGCGAGCGTCTCGGTAACGGGTGTGGGTGGGCTGAGCCTGACACCAGCCCCGACCTACGGCGGTGCCTGCACGGCGGCTCCGGTGCACGTAGCGGAAACTCCCTGCACAGCCAGCTACACGTTTGCCGGGGACGGTGACCACTTCGGCAGCAACAATAGCGTGACGATCACCATCACGAAAGCGCCGACCACGACCACGATCAGCGCAGGATACACTGTGACCTACGACGGCCTGCAGCATGGCGTGTCGGCGTCAGTTACCGGCGCGGGGGGCCTGAACCTGTCCGTCCCTGTCACCTACACACCCCCGGGGAACACGAGTACGCCATTTAACCCCGGTGTTTACACTGCAAGTGCAACTTTCAGTGGTGACCCCGACCACCTAGGTAGCACCTCTGCTTCAGTCACGATAACCATCGTCTACGGCATATGCAGCGCGGGTGTCGGCCCGGGCGACGTCATCCTGCCGCCGATCAACAACGATGGAACCAGCGTCTACCAGCGCAAGGGCGGCAGTACCATTCCGGTTAAATTCAGGGTGTGCGACGCGTTCGGCAACTCCATCTCCAACCCGGCTGCAGTTTTTGCGCCCGTCGGCGGTTCGTTGAGCATGTTGAGCGCGGTGCGCGGCACGATTGACAACGTGAACGAAACCGGCATCACTGATGTTCCGGACGTCGCGTTCCGCTACTCGGGGGGACAGTGGATCTTCAACATGGCCACGAGCAATTTGACGGCGGGGAATACGTACCAGTTCCGAATCAACCTGGCCTACGGTCCCGCGTCCATCACTTTCCAGGTGGGAGTCAAATAGCTCGACAGCCGAGCTTCCAGTACGGCATGAAGTAGCGCCGAGAGCATTCGGCGGGCGGGGAAGGAAAGTTCTCCGCCCCCGTTTTCCGCTTTGAAATAAATCACTTGGCCCCGCAAAGACTCTGAGACGGAACGAGCGGCCCGGACGATAATTTTCTCTGAGTTCTGACTTCTGATTTCTAGTTTCACACTTCGACCTTTCACAATTGCCGTTCCACCCTTCTCTTACCCAGACCTTCCGTCACACTCTCCTTCCCGCTATCTGAGTTCTGACTTCTGATTTCTAGTTTCACATTTCGACCCTCCACAATTGCCGTTCAACACCCAATTCCTGCCTTCAGTGCAAAACATTTAACAGCTTAATTAGCGCATGCTATCCTTCCCATATGGTTGCCGCCACTCAACCTCGCAGGTCTCCCAATTCCTTCCCCGGCCTGATACCTGCTCCTTGTCCCATACTCTCTACCTCCTTGAAATCTTCATCTCGCATCGCGCTATTTTCTAGCAGATGGATTACGTCCGTAAGTCTTTTAAAATCAACACCTACGGAACATCTTGTAAGTGTTGAAGGCTCTGTTGACATCCTGAGCACAGATTGCAAGAGAGGCATCGACGAAGTGTGAGTTGCGGTGTTTGCTGATAGGCAGGAGGGACCATGGCCGAGGTCGGACTCCTGCCTTTTGCGCGCGTGGCACT
>JBARRT010000169.1:0-129000 GCA_049644365.1 Candidatus Acidiferrum sp.
ATCCCAATCGTAATAATTCATAACATACGCCATCGAAGCATGCGCCTCGGCCAGAGTGGGTTCGAGTTGGAGGGCTTTTGCTGCCGCCTCCTTCGCTTTGGGGAAAGTCTCGCTGGGACGCGTGTCCGTATAAAAGGGAAGGCGGGCATAGGCGTCCGCTAGCCCGGCGTAGAGCGGGGCATACTGAGGATCTTTCTCAATTCCTTGGCGGAAGTACACAAACGCAAGCTTCAAATCGTTCTCGGTGCCCTGATCGAGCGAGTAGCGGCCCTTGAGGTAGAGATCATACGCTTCTGGATTGATGCTCGCGCGCGTTCCCGGTGAGGGAGCAATTTTCGACCGGATCTGCACTGCGATCGCATGTCCGACTTCATCCTCGAGAGCAAGAACGTCGTTCAGGTTTCGATCGAAAGTTCCCGACCACAACTTACCTTCGGACGCACCGTCGTAAAGTGCTACTGCGATCCGCACCTGATTCCCCGATCGCGCGACGGACCCTTCGAGCAGTGCGTTCGCCTTTAACTCGCGCGCAATCTGCTGGAGCGGCGTGTGCGTTCCTTTGTAGCTCATCACAGACGTTAGGGAAACCACACGAAGCTGCGCGATCTTGCTAACCTCACGGATGAGTTCGGCAGTCATGCCGTCCGTGAAAAAGTCCTGCGAAGTATCGCCCGATAAATTTGCCAGCGGCAGCACCGCCAGAGAGCGGATTGCGGGAGCTATACTTCGATGCATGAGCCGCTCGCGCAATCCCCCGATGTTCAAGGTGAATAGAACCACAAACAGGACGGCTAAGCCCGCGACAACCCAAGTTAGCAGTGCCATCCGGCGCCCCGCGCTCGCTCGAACTTCAGGCAGCGCGGGTCTCGAAACCGACGTGGACTCGAGCGCTTCCAGCGCTGCCCGGACTTCTCCGGCACCCTGATAACGGGCTCCGGCATCTTTCAACATGCATTTCCGAATTACACCTGCAAGTCCGGCGGGAACATGATCGGGTAACGGTGGCGGTGGATCGCGAAGGATCGCGGAGGTCAGCTCAAATCCTGAACGGCCCGAAAACGGCCGATGGCCCGAAGCCATTTCATGCAAAAGAACGCCGAGCGCCCATATGTCAGAACGCGCATCGGCAGGGTCGCCCCGGAGCTGTTCCGGCGCCATGTAGGGCAGCGTCCCCGCGATCTGGCCGGATTCACCGAGTTTCACCTGTGAGACTGTCACTGCCTCCAGCTCTTCTGTGCGGAGCCTCGTCGCCAGGCCGAAGTCCAGCACCTTCGCAATCCCGTCTGGAGTCACCGACACGTTCGCCGGTTTCAGGTCGCGGTGGACGATGCGCCGTTGGTGAGCATGGGCAAGAGCGTCGGCGACCTGTGTGCCGTAGCGGACCACCTGCTCGGTCGGGAGACCTTCCGGCGGAATGATCGCGCTCAGCGACCGTCCGGCAACATATTCCATAGCAATGAAAGCGATACTGCCTTCTTCGTTAACTTCGTAAATCGTGCAAATATGCGAATGGTTCAGTTGCGATGCGGAGCGCGCTTCTTCAAGCAGCCGATCACGAGCTCGCAGGTCATCTTGAACATGGAGAGGCAGAATCTTTATAGCAACGTCACGGTCGAGCCGTTCATCGCGTGCGCGATAAACTTCGCCCATACCGCCAGCGCCGATCCGTTCTAGCAGGCGATAGTGGCCTAGCCGCTCGATCGCCATCCGGGGGGACCTCAGTGCGTCGCATCCTAGTTCACCGGCGCGCGCCAGTCAACGCGTCGTGACTCGCGCCATCACCGCTCCGCGCAAGGGTCCGCTCCTCCCGATAGAGTTTCCTCTTCGACCGTCCCGGCAAAACCTCCCGCATCCTCTATGGCGCACCCCTGGACTTTCGCGACCAAGTCAAAAAAATCCTCGACTCGCTCCCGAAGTAAGCTCTTTTTCAAGAAGCAGTTAGCCTGAAAGCCCGGGTTCCCAAGACTTTTTCTTGACATTTCATAGCGGAAGAGTATAATCACCATTAGGTTATTCCGTCTCCACGGACTTCTTAGATTAAGTCTTCCAAACCGTTATTCAGTACGCGCCCTGGCCCAATTCTCAGCCTCCTGACTGTCTTGGAATGAAGCTCTTACAAACTGCCTCCAAAATAAGTCCCGTGGATTCACATCCTTACAAATGCCCGGGAGGTGTAGGGGGTAACTCCCACTTCTTGGCGAAGTGAGACGAAATGCTCACAAAGTGCTGTCCGCAAGTATCCTCAAATCAATGGCTTCCGCACTCTTCCAAGTTCCGTATCCTGTAAGTCCTTTGCTTGCCACTCATACGAAAACTGCCGGGTGTATACCAACTCTTCCCTTTTTGAAACTCCCCGATTTGCCGTGGACGAGTCGGCTCTGCTCTGAAAGTCAAAAAGGAACAGCTACTATCGTGCCCCTACACGCGGGAGACGGATACACGCGGGAGACGGAGAGGTTGCGATGCGATTCCACCCGTGCCAAACTGGTCTGAGGGGAGCCAGGTCTTGGCGTTCGCGATAGTTCTGCCGGGGCGGAAGCGAACCAGTGTGATTGGGAGCCCACAGCAGAATGCCCCGCTACAACCACAAGGAAAGAATCAGAGATCACTATGACCGTGTAAGTCCCTATTACCACTCCTTATGGGGCGAGCATTTGCATCATGGCTACTGGATTCGCGGCGACGAGACCAAGGAACAGGCCCAAGTTCAGCTCATCGAGCATCTTGCGCAAGCTGCGGGAATTGCGCCCGGCCGCAGGATTCTTGACGTTGGTTGCGGTTTTGGAGCCAGCAGTATTTACCTGGCCAGGAATTACAACGCGGAAGCAACCGGAATCACGATTTCTCCGGTTCAGGTGGAAATGGCCAATAAAGCGGCGTCCACGGAGAATGTGAAAGCAAAATTCCTCCTGATGGACGCCCAGGCGATGAACATCGATCAATCTTTTGACGTTGTCTGGTCGGTCGAATCGATCTCCCACTATCAAAACAGGGAAAGCTTCTTCGCTTCCGCCGCAAGATTATTGAAACCTGGCGGGACGCTCGCCCTCATCGATTGGTTCAAGAAGGATAATCTCAAGCAAGCCGAGTACGAAAAGTTTATCCACCCGATTGAAAAAGGTATGCTCGTTGAATTGCAGACCATGGAGGAGTACAAGACGGTACTTGCATCAAACCGTTTGCAAATCATGCAAAGCCAGATCCTGAACAAAAATTGCGCCAAGACCTGGGATCTTTGCCTGGACATCATCAAAAGAAAATCGTTTTGGGGGCTCGCCGCAAAAATGGGCCCTGCGTTTGTGGATCATCTCAGGGCCTTCCAGGCCATGAGAGCAGGCTTCGCCTCCGGCAATTTCATTTACGGCCTCCTCGTCGCCCAAAAACTCTAAACGTGGCGAATCGATAGAGTAGCTCGGCGCCAGTCGGTCGCGGATTCCGAGGCTCGCCTCAAGTTCTAGGGCGCGGGGACAGCGACTCGGTTCCCCGGAACCATCTGCGCCTGGTACGAGAAAACCTCGCGGCTGCGCGAATCCACGAACACTTTCACCCAGTGGACGTTGTTGTCATCGCTGGAGGGGTCCGCACTAAACACGTTGTCGCCGAAGGTCTCGACGCGCGTGAAGTTCTCGAGCCGCCGGCCCTGCGCATCAAGGAACGGCTTGTCGACGCGGAAGTAGTGCGAGTCGCCGTGCACGTAAGCCACGGGCTTCTCAAATGCGATCACTTCCTGGCGCAGCGCAACCAGGAAATCGTGGAAGCCGTCAGGAGTAGGACCGGGGGCAGCGGGGTCGCTGGCCGGAAGTTTGTCCATCTCGACGAGTGTTTTCGGGTCGCGCACCGGGCCGCGCGTGGCGTCTGTGCCGTCGAAGCCCGGATCGGCCTGCGCAATAAACATAACCGCGGCCGAGTTGCGTTCCTTGGCCTTGGCAAAGGTCTCCTGCAACCATTCGATGTCGGCCGCGTTGCGCGCAGCGAACTCCGCCGGGTCAGGAGCGGTGTCACAGAGGTTGTTGCACGAGCCCTGGATGTTGATCGTTGCGTAGGTCACGCGGCCCAGCGTCCAGCGGCGATTCTCGACGCAGGGCACCGGACCGCTAACGCCGAGGCACAGCGGAGTCTGCTGCACTTCCTGGTGGATCCGATGTTGCCCGAGCGAGAACGAATCGCTGAAGAACACCGCACGCTCGTGGTCGAGGCGCTCGAGCGAATTGAAGCCGCCGTTCTTGGCGCGGTCGCAGTCTGTCCAATCGTTGTCGCCGGGTGTGAACATAGCCGGCGCCCTCAGCGAGTTGAGATAGGCAAGGCCCTGAAGGTACAAGGCGTCGGCGCAGGTCGTGGGCGTGGTGGAGCCGGAGATTCCGTTGCCCGCTTTTAGGTCGCCGTCGTGCGCGGTGAACGCCAGGTCCTGCGAGTTCATGTCGGCAATCAGGTTTGGTACACCAGCCTGTGCTTGGACATCAGAATAGGGCAGGTCGCCCCAAATCCCGATCGCGTACCTTTCGCGTTCCTGATCGTCATCCCGGTCGTCGTCACCTCGGCCTGGGAATCCTCCGCCAGCCGCCAGGGCGGTCGTGGCTGCAGCGGCAACCAGCACGGTGACGGTCGCCCAGAACCTTCTCCGCATCACCTGCCGGCCCCTTCCTTGCTCACCCAATCGCACATTTTCGGTAAACTTCATGATTTATCCCTTTCCGGTCATCCACGCCGGGACACAACGCGGCGTAGTCGCAACGCGCGACAATCTAGCCTAGTCCGTACGCATCCGTTTTACAGGAATGTGAAAGGGCCGTTTAAATCCGGTCGCCATCGTGAGGAATCTTCTGTAGCACTGCTGCGGATTTGGTTTGCGACGCAAACTAGTTTGCGGGTGATTGATTTTAGTCTGTGATGCAAACTAGTCTGCTATACAGACTAGACTGCAATACAGACCAAGCTGCACCGAAGTGAGGCGACGGCCTGCCCCGACCAGTCGGGGTTACTGAGCACTCTTGCCAACCTTGCCTCCCACTTTCCGAAGGAGCATAATCTCTCGTCAGCAGGAGGTGCTGACATGGCCAAGACCAAACAATTTACAATCGCAGTGGATCATCAGCCCGGAGCAGTCGCCCGCATCGCGAAAACGCTGGGGGACGCCAAGGTGAATATTCTGTGTCTCTTGGGAACGTCCCAGGGCACGGCCGGCACAGTTCAACTCATCGTCGAAGATGCCCGGCGCGCCAAGAAAGCTCTCGACGCAGCCAGGATCTCGTACCAGGAAATCCCGGCGGAACAATACGAGTTGCCGAACAAAGCCGGTTCACTGGCTCAGTGCTTGAATCAGCTCGCAGCGAAAGGCGTCAACATGAATTCGATCTGCGCCATGGCTGCGAAAGGCGGCAAGAAAGCGGTCGTGGTTTGCACCGTAGAAGCTGCCGCAAAAGCAGCCACCGCCACCGCGTAGCAGTAATTCGCCGGCGAAGGCAACGGGACGCAGCGAGGCGAGGAATCGTTTCGACCGTGGGGAAAAGAGTCTTTCGTTTTTCACTACGCACTGGTCTGTCCCGACCCTGTCGGGGTCAGTGACCACAGATCACTTTCTTCTCAGTGGTCGTGGGACATCGCGGCCATGTCGTGGCTAGGTTTTGCTTTGCGGCGCAGCGCGGCCATCGCTTTGTCGTCCGCAGGAACAAAGTAGCCGACGGCGATGCCCATCGCTCCGTCGCGCAATAATTTTCCAGTCGGGTTGTCGTACGCGGCAGAAATATTCAAAACATCGTTCGCCGCAAATTTATAACCGCCCTCCTGGAGAAAAAGTTTCACAGGCACCGATTCGAGCCGGCCCTCAGCGGTCACCGTGGCGTTCAGCGTCGCAACAGTTTCCTTACGCGATACATTTCGCAGCACGACTTGCCGGCCGTAATCGTGCAGATGTCCGCCGACGCCGAGCAGCACGCCGTTATATTTCACCGTGACGGTCCCGCTCTTCGTGCTTTTTCCAGCAGCCAAATCGTAGCTTGAATCTCCGCACGACTTCACATCCATCCACGCCGGATAGATGTTTCGGATCATCTTCCCCACGCTCCCGGCAGTCGCATCAACAAACGGGATCTGCACTTCGAGATACACCTTGTCGTAAGAAGTTGCGGTGGGGTTGTACACCATCGTTTCGATTCGAATCTTGTCGCCCTTTTGCACGTGATAACCGTAGCCGGGCACCTCGGCCCAATCGGTCATTTCGCTGCCCGCTCCGAAAATATGTTCTTCCTTATTGGGGCAGAGAAAATCGGCGCGGTTCTCGTTCCAGAATGCGGTGTGGTGCAGCACGGTTCCGGGAACAGCACCGCCGTTCGAATCGACGAGCCTGGGATGATAGGCAAGAAGCCAACCTTCAAACGGCACTGCCCAAATCATATCCGGCGGCTGCGGCATTTTCATGTGATCGGTGTTCACCGGCAAATTCATCGGGCCCACGCGCAACGTAACGGAGTGCGCATTCGCATCCACCTTCGAATCGAGCGTCACGCCTTTTGCCACCGCGTGGTGCATGCCGCCCTGCATGAATGCGCCATGATGCGCGTGCCCTGCCGGCTTTTCCTGCGCGAAGCTGAGGGGGGCAAAAGCGATTGCCGCCGCCAAAAAGTTTAGCCATAAGATTGTTTTTTTCCGCATGGTAGTGCTCCACGTTTTCTTTCGAACCGGTCATTTCCATCATAGCTCTATCGCACCGATTCCGTCGCGCGCTGAAAATCAACGTTCGCCGTGGACTTGGAGCAGAAAGTGGTTACAATCTCGGCGCATGAATCGCTTCTGGCACTCTGCCATTTTGATTTCTGTTTTTTCGTTGGCGCTGCTTTTCGCACCGGAACGGCTGCCTGCGCAGAAGTCTTCGTCAGACGCTCCGCTGGTCTTGAACCATGTGACGGTGGTTGACGTTCGAACCGGCACGCTGCAGCCGGAGCAGACCGTAATTATTGAAGGCGATCACATTGCGTTCGCCGGGCCCAATAAATCAGCCAAGGATTCGCGTCACGCTCATGTGGTCAACGGCCGAAATCTTTTTGTGATCCCCGGCCTCTGGGACATGCACGTCCATCTCGTCTTTGGCGACTGGTTTCCCGACGCGCAAGAAATTTCACTGCCGCTCTTGGTGGCCAACGGCGTCACCGGAGTGCGCGACATGGGCAGCGAACTCGGAATCGTACAGGGATGGCGCAACGAGATCGAAGCGGGGCGCCTCATTGGGCCGCGCATTCGAACGTCCGGGCCGATGCTCGATGGACCGAAGCCGCGCTTTCCAAGCTCCATCGCGGTTGCCACTCCGGACGATGCGCGCCGCGCCGTCGCGGATCTCAAACGCAGCGGGGCAGACTTCATCAAGTTGCAATCGCTCATTCCGCGCGACGCGGTGTTTGCGATCGCCGACGAAGCCAAGAAGCAGGAAATTGCATTCGAAGGGCACGTGCCGGATTCCGTGCGCGCGAGCGAGATGTCCGAAGCGGGGATGAAAAGTTTCGAACATCTAATTGGGATTTTCGAGGGCAGCTCGCCCGCCGAAGATGACTTCTTGAAAGGGAATAAGACGGAAGGACGATTTCTCGCCACTTACGATTCCTCGCGCGCCACGGCGCTGGCCGCGGTTCTGGCAAAGAATCAAACGTGGCAATGCCCCACTCTGGTGTGGGAACGCGGCGGCAATCTGATCGACGCGAGTGATTTCAGCAAAGACACGCGTGCGAGATACGTGCCCGCTTCGTGGAGAATCAAGACCTGGAAGCGGTTTACGGACGAGATCGCGCAGGGCTACGGAACCGATGATCTTGCAACGCGCAGGAAATTTATCGAGAAGGAGCTTAAAGTCGTGGGGGTGCTGCACAAGGCCGGGGTGCCATTTCTTGCGGGAACTGATACGCCGGCCGGAGTCCATATTTTCCCCGGCTTCAGCCTGCACGAAGAATTACAGCGCTTCGTTGCCGCCGGATTCACTCCGCTGGAAGCGCTGCAAACCGCCACGTTGAATCCCGCCCGATTCCTTGGTATGGAAGATCAGCTCGGTACGGTTGAAAAAGGAAAGCTCGCGGATCTGGTGCTTCTCTCCGCCAATCCGCTCGAGGACATTGCGAATACGCAGAAGGTCGCAGGGGTCGTTTCGAATGGCCATTACTTCTCTCGCGCGGACCTGGACAAAATGCTCGCGCGGGTGGAAGCATCCGCCCGCCGCCAACGCTGAGCCGCGTCCACCACATTACACGCCCCGTCCGAAACTGCCGGGACCGCAACACATCTCACTGGTGGCAAACAGTCCCTCGGATCACGAATTCCGTGGGCAGGATACGCTGGCTGAAAGCCATGAGCGGATGATGTAGGCGCTCGAGAAGCATCTTCATACAGGTTTCGCCGATCTCTTCTTTGTGCACGCGCACTGTCGAAAGCTGCGGATCCATCAAAAGAGCCTCTTCGCGGTCGTCGAACCCCACCAGGCTGATATCATCCGGCACCTTGATGGCCTGCTGCCGCAGCGATCGCCAAAGCCCGTAGGCGATTTCGTCGTTCCCGGCTACGACAGCCGTGGGTCGCGGCCGCCGGGAGAGGATTCGCCCCGCGCTCTTTTGACCGAAATCGACGAAACTCTGAGCATTTCGGGCCAAAATCAAGCCGGGTTTTAATTTGTGTTCGCGCATTCCTTGCCGGTAGCCTTCGAACCGGTGATGAAGCCACGGGTAGGAGATGTCTCCGGCGAAAACAATCTGGCGGTGACCCTTGCCGATCAGGTAACGCGTGGCATGGAGCGTCCCGTTGACGTCATCGAAGCCCACCTGGTCGTATTGCTGCTCCTCGCCCATTCCAACCACATTGTTACTGAAGGCCACGAAGGGCATATGGATGGATTCGATCCTGCGAAGCAGATTCGGATAAATCGTCCCGGCCAGAATGAGTCCGTCAATCAAGCCGTGCTCCTGGAGAACGGGAGGCAGGTCGATCCTATCGGGAGGCGTTCTCGGGGAATAATGCAGCGCGGCAAACAGCACGTGCTGTTTCAAGCTGGTGGCATAAGATTCGACGCCTTGCAGGATGCGAGCATGAAAGGGATGGAGAAAATCGCGGTTGCTCAGGAGAAAGCAGACCATTTCCGTACGCCGTTTGAGAATCCGGCGGGCCTGCGCATTGGGGCGGAATCCCAGACGCCGGATGGCCTCAAGTACGCGCGCACGCGTTTCCCGGCTTACCTGAGAGCTGGAATTCAGCACGCGGGAGATCGTTCCTATGCCAACGGAAGCGGCCTGGGCAACCTCGCGAATGGTCGTTTTCCTTGGAACTGTTTCCATAACAATGCGGCCTTTTGTCGCTTTAGCGTCCGGCTGGATTCGGTGAGGAATCGTCAACCCCCTCATCCCCGAGCAAGTCTAGCACACCGAAACGGCGATGGTATCGTCAACGGTCAACAGGCTCGCGGATCCCGCCCAGTGGCAAGAAGTTGGAAAACCGATGCAAGATATTTGGTTTGACGAAGAATCTGACTTGACAGAGGGTTTTGGCTCGGTTAGGGTGTGGAACCAGTTCCAAGCACATCGCTGGTTCTTCGTACCGGGGATAGTCTTTTCGAATCGAGTGGGGTGATGTCATGAAAAAACTGTTTGGTTCGTATTTCCCATGGATGGGCAGCATAAATAATTCTCCTGCGATGAATACCGGAGAATTCGCACGGCGAGCCACAGCTGGTTTGGTCAAACTGTGGCGGCTGAGCATGGCCGTGCTGCTCGGGGCAGTACTCCTTGGGTTTTCTGCACCGGTCATGGGGCAGGCGGTCAATGCAACGCTGCTTGGAGCGGTGACGGATACCAGCGGAGCGGTCGTAGCCGGGGCGAAGGTGACTGCCACGGAAATGAAGACGGGTGTCAGCCGCACTACCACGGCCAACGATAGCGGGAATTATGAATTCGCTAATCTCCCACCAGGTCAATATGAAGTCGCCACCGAGAAACAGGGATTCAAGAAAGCTGTGCGCGCGGAAGTTGATGTTGTGGTAAACACCGTCACACGGGTGAACTTGACTCTCGTACCCGGCGAGGTCACCGAGCAGGTAGTGGTGACATCGGAAACCCCGATTCTGGAAACGGACCGCGCTGATACAGGGCGTAAAATTGAAGAGAGGCAAGTGGAAGAACTGCCTCTGACTTTCAACCGAAACTTTCAGGGACTGCTTAACCTGGTACCCGGCACGACGCGGGGGCACCGCGAGCATTCTTCATTCTTCAACGCGCAAGACAGTCTCCGGACCGAGGTAAACGGACAGTCGGGTCTGGCAAACAACGTACAATTTGAAGGTTTGAATGACAACGAACGAACTGGTCTGCTGTCGATTTACATCCCCCCTATTGAAGCGATTCAGACCGTCGATGTTACAACCAGCAATTACGACGCTGAATTGGGAAGAGCCAATGGAGCAGTAACAAATGTGATTCTCAAATCAGGTACGAACGAGTTTCACGGCGCTGCTTATGAAATCAACCGGATTAGCGCCTTGGCAGCCGTGCCCTTCTTCCAGACGATAGCGAAGAGACCAAGCGTGTACAACTATTATGGTGCGAACATTGGCGGGCCTATCGTCAAGAACAAAACTTTCTTCTTCGGCGACTTTTTGCGAATCAATGACCACCAGAGCCAGTTCTTTCAGGGCACCGTGCCTCCACAGCCGTTTCGCAACGGGGATTTCAGTCAAGCGACAAATACGAAAGGGCAGTTGATTCCAATCTATGACCCGGCAACCGGCAATCCGGATGGAACGGGTCGAACTCAGTTCGCGTTCAATGGCGCCCCGAACGTCATCGATCCAACAAGGATCAGTCCCATCGCCAAAGCCATTCTGGCAAAAATTCCGTTGCCCAATGTGGCCACCGCGGCCTGTCCTCTCAATTCCACAGCTCCTGGCTGTCTCGTTTCCACGAACAACTTCCAGGGGAGCACGAAGTTCATCAAGGATACGACCTCCTTTGACGTGAAGATCGACCACAACATAAGCCAGAACAACCGTCTTTCAGGACGCTTCAGTTTTTCGGACCAGAGTCTCAGCCAAGCACCCATCTTTGGCGTGGTGGGCGGGCCTTCCAATGGCGCTTTTTCAGGGACTGGTAAGCAACGCTATTGGGACGTAGCGGTCAACTACTATCATGTCTTCTCACCGACTCTGATTACGGAGATCCGCGCCGGCGTTGACCACTATCGAAACGTGGCCAACAACACCGACCGTGGCAAATCCGTGACCGACGAAATCGGCGTGGACATCCCTGGCGCAAACCTTGGCGACTCCAATACCAGCGGAATTCCATGCATCGTTCTGACCGGCAACAATGGCGATAATTGCCTGGCTGGATATTCTGCAAGCCTGCCCTGGATCCGCGGGGAAACGAATTTTAACATTGCCAACAACTGGACCAAAACCAGTGGTAATCACACCTTCAAGTGGGGCGTGGATGTGCATCGTCTACGCGACGATCTGGCGCAATGGCAGGACCAAAATCCACGCGGCGTTTTGCGTTTCACAATCAATCTCACGAGCATAAACCCCAATGCCAACGTCCTGACAAGCAGTCAAGCGAATGACGTCGCCAGCTTCTTGCTCGACAAGCCCAATTCCGTCGGCCGCGATGTGCCCATAAACGCTAAGGCGTTTCGCGGGAACGAGCTGTTCACCTACGCAGCAGATAGATGGCAGGTGTCCCGGAAACTAACCCTAGACTTGGGTCTCCGCTGGGAGTTCTATCCGCCTTTCACTCCGCGAGGACCAGGGCGCTTCTCAAATTACGATCCGACTGCCAACAACCTTGTGATTGCTGGAATCGGCGGCAACCCGTCGGATTTGGGCAGAAAAACACACTACAAAGACTTTGCACCCAGGGTCGGCATTGCTTATCGCCTGACGGAGACTACGGTCGTGCGCGGGGGATTTGCCATAAGCTACTTCCCATACCCCGACAACGATTACGCATTTGACTTTCCCGTGCTGCAAAACAACGCGTTTCCTTCGCTGAATGGTTCTAGTTTTACCCAGTCAGCCGACGCGTCCAACAATCCCATCTCTATGGCGAGCGGATTCCCTGCGCCGCTGGTTGCGAACATTCCCGCAAACGGCCTTATTCCTGTCGTGGGCAAAGTCGGCACCACAAGCCTTCTGACTCAAAACTACACGGTTGTAAACCTTAATTTCCGGGAGCCATACACCGAATCCTGGAACTTGGCGGTACAACTTGCGCTGCCCGCAAAGTTCGTCTTTGAAGCAGCGTATGTAGGCAACCACGGCGTAGATGTGCCGACTGTCTATAATCTGAACGCCGCCACGCTTCCGAGTGCCGCCGCGACTCAGAGCAACCGGCCTCTGTTCGCGCTCCATGGATTAACGGGAAACGTCGCCCTTAAATTCATAGGGACAAGCTCGAATTACAATGCTCTGCAAGCCAAGCTGGACCGGAAATCCGGCGGCTTCCTCATGACCACCGCTTACACTTACGCCAAGGCGCTCGGCTACGTGAATGAGGGATCGAACACGATCAACAGCACTGTCGGCGGGCTCCAAAACTACATCGGCAGTATTCGCAGCAACTATGCTCCACTGGCCTTTGACCGGCGGCATACGATTGTGCAGAGTTTGATCTACGAATTGCCCTTCGGAAAATCGAAGCGTCTCTTGAGCTCTGGGGTTGGCAGCAAGCTTCTGGGCGGATGGCAGGTTAGCACAATCCTTACCGTCATGACCGGCTTGCCCTTGAATATTACGGGTGGGTCCACGCTAAACGCCCCTGGCGATACACAAGTGCCAGATGTGAACGGCTCGTTCCGCATACTACATGGCATTGGTGCCCCCGGCGCCAGCAACTCTTCGTGGTTCGATGTGACGCCTAGCAGCATCGTCGTTACTGTAAATGGGAATCCCGTGACCCTGCAGTGCCGGGGGGCATTCTGCCAGTCCCCCCCTATCGGGGGAATACCGACTAATGGCGGAGTATTGGGTAATGGCCCCCGCAGGGCTTTCAGTGGACCAGGGTTCTTTAATCTGGACGCCTCGGTATTCCGGCGCTTTCCGATTAAAGAGCGCTTGAACGTGGAGCTTCGCGCCGAATCCTTCAGCGTCACCAATACGCCTCAATTCGATAAACCGGGTCAGGCCTTTAGCACAAATACATCCAATACTTTCGGCTATGTGACCAACACAATTGGAGGCAACCGCTCCGTGCAGCTCGGGGCCAAGCTAACTTTTTGACCTAATTCTGCGCACAGGAAAGACCTTAGTTCGAACATCGAATAGGGTTTCTGTTCGGAACGGGCGGGCGACAACCGGGGTGGAAAGCAGAGATCCTTATTTTTTCGAAGGGGTGTGCTTGTGAGAACAAAACTGATTAAATCCAATCAAGTTGTCGTGCGTAGTGAGTTTCCTGGGTTTGTGCTAAAGACGGCAGCGTTTTTGTTAGCGGTCTTATTGACAACTTGGGTTGTCGATACGGCCGCGGCTCAGAGCATCTTCGGGCGCATCACTGGAACTGTCACGGATGCGCAAGGCGGTGCGGTTGCCGGCGTGAAGATCACAATTGTCAATGAAGAGACGAAACTCGAGAGGCAGGCGACGACTGATTCCAACGGGTACTATGTGGCCAGCGATCTGCCCGTGGGCGTATACAGTGTGATTGCCGAGCAGTCCGGCTTTAAGACGCTCAAGAAGACGGGGAACGACTTGGTGGCTGGCGCTCGCATGAGCGTGGACTTGAGCTTGGCGGTCGGTGAGGTTTCGCAAAGGGTCGAAGTAGCCGCGACGGCTGAGACGATCAATACGACGTCCGGCGAACTGGCGCGCGTTATCGACTCGAGCCAGGTGCGAACCGTCGCGTTGAACGCACGGAACTACATGCAGTTGCTTTCTCTTACGCCCGGTACGGCCCTCACCGTCGATGACCAGCTCAGCTTGACCACCAGCTTGGCCATCAACAATCAGTCCGTGAATGGGAATCGTCCCGACTCGAACGCTCTGTCCGTGGATGGCGGGTTCAACATGGATTCGGGCTCGAACGCCAGCCAAGTCAACAACGTCGGCATTGATTTTATTCGCGAAGTGGCCATCAAGTCATCGAACTTTTCGGCGGAATACGGGCGCAACTCCGGCGCCTCGGTCAATGTGGTGACGCGCAGCGGAAGTAACAGTTACCACGGGGCGGTTTTTGAATACCTTCGCAATGAGAAACTCGATGCCAAAAACCCTGCTGCCGCACTGAAAACGCCCCTGCGGTTCAACGACTTCGGATGGGACTTTGGCGGGCCCATAATGCGCGGCAAGCTGTTCTTTTTCGCCGGCGAGGAGTGGAAGAGGATCCGCCTCACGGCGACCCCGCAACAGAGAACTATTCCCACAGCAGCAATGCTAAGCGGCGACTTCAGCGCGCTACTCTTACTGCCAACTCCCGTGCAACTCCGCGAACCGGGAACCACGAACCCTATTCCCGGGAATCGCCTCGATCAGGATCCGAACACGCCGCTTACAGCCGACGGCGTAGCGATTGCCAAGATCTACAGCACGATGGCGGCCCTGGCGACCGGGTTAACCACGTCTAATAGTCCCGGTACCTCGATCCCGGTTGCGCGCATCGCGACCTTCCAGCCGAACAACCCGTTTAACTGGAGGCAGGACATCGTGCGTCTCGACTATCACCTCAATGGTAAGCATGATCTCTACGGCCGCTACTTGCACGATAACTATGATCTCGTTGATGGTTTCGGAACCTTTGTCGACGGTAACGTTCTACCGACGACTCCCACGCACCGGTTGCGTCCGGGGTATGGCATTCAATTGGGGGAAGTGTGGCTTGTCACACCCAATATAGTAAACCAAGCGAAGATTAACGCCTCCTGGAACGGCCAGCGCATACCTCCAGCGGGCGTCAACTGGCAACGGGCTACCTATGGCTTCACTTTCCCGCAACTGTTCTCCGGGGGACGATTCCCCGATGGAATCCCCGACATCAGTATTCTGTCCGGAGGAGGCACACCCGGAATGGCCGGCACACAGGGTCCAGACTTTTCGTTGTTGTCCCCTACGGTAGACATTGCCCCAGCGGACGACATCACCTGGCAGAAAGGACCTCATACTTTCAAGGCGGGAGTCCTGGTGGTCCGCAACCGCAAGGATCAGAACGGCCGGTCCAGATATAACGGCCAGATCACTTTTAGCAACGCCGCATCGAACGCGAACACGACGCGTAATGCGTTGGCGGATGTCTTGCTTGGAAACTTCCAATCGTATACCGAGGCGTCGGATGATCCTATCGGACACTTCCGGTTCACGGACGTCGAAGCGTATGTTTACGACTCCTGGAAAGTGGCTCGCCGGTTCAGCCTCGAGTTTGGCCTCAGATATCAACACGCTGGGCCGACGTACACGCAGGCCAACAACATGGTCAGCTTCGACCCAAGCCTATTCGACCCGCTGCAGGCCGTCACGCTTACTGCGAACGGCAACAGTATCGATACCACGAAGGGTGGCAATCGCCTGAATGGCTTGGTGCGCGCAGGTGACGGCGTGCCTGCGGACCAGTTGGGCCGCGTGCCCAACGGCAACAGTCCCGGGGTGCTCGCAGTGCCGGCAGGTGCGCCGCGCGGTTTCTACGACGTGGAGCACCTGTTCGCGCCGCGCTTCGGTTTTTCCTACTCACCGTTTAAGGATGATAGGACTGCCATTCGCGGCGGCATCGGTCTTTTCTACGACAAACCCGAAGGCAACATTATTTTCTCGCAGCTCAACCTCCCACCATTTATCCAATCCTCGACATTCCAGAACGGCAATTTATCCAACCCTTCCGGTGGCGCCGCCGGGGCTGCGTCTCTCCTGGGGGTGTCTGCTATTAATCCTCAATTGAAGGTTGCACGGACCACGAGCTACAGCCTGGGCGTGCAGCGTGAGATGCCGTGGGGCGTTCTTTTAGAGGCGTCCTATGTAGGCAACGAGCAGCGGCACATATTGCGTCAGCCGGATATTAATCTGCCGTCGTTCGAGCAGACTCAGGCCAATGCGGCGCTTCCCGCCCCTTTGCCACTGAACCGGTTGCGCCCGTACCCGGGCTATACGTCGATTCGGATGTACCTGAGCGACAGCACGGCCAACTACAACGCGTTCCAGGTTTACGCAACGAAGCGGAAGGGCGACTTCATGGCCACGGTCAGTTACACGTGGTCGAAGACGCTGGCCGACTCCAGCGGTCTTGGCGCAAACCCCGATAATTGGCGCGATCGAAAGTATAACTACGGCCCGGCGGATTTTGATCGCAGGCATGTCTTCGCAGCAACTTACTTCTATGACGTTCCATTCTTGAGAAACCGAGGCGGGTTTGTCGGTACTGTTCTAGGCGGCTGGCAACTGAGCGGGATAACCCGCGCGCAATCTGGTCCACCTATCACGATTCTCGCGAATTCCTCGCTTGCAGGCACCCCCGTGAACGGACGGCGCGCGGATAGGGTTGCGGGGGTATCGCTGGCACCGACCGCTCCGGGTCAATTCTTTAATCCGCTTGCCTTTGTAGCGCCATCTCCGATCAATCCGGGCACGAGCGGCGTGGGTACCTTCACAGGCCCATACGTTTTCGTGACGGACCTGTCGTTGCGAAAGTACTTCAAACTACCGAGAGAAAACATGAACGTGATGTTCCAATCAGACTTCTTTAACATATTCAATCGGGCGAACTATTCCTTGGGTAGTCTTGGCAACGCGACCTTGACGGTCCCCTCCGGCAATTTCGGAAGCTTCGGGAGCGCCAGCAACCCGCGCAACGTCCAGTTTGGTTTGAAGTTCAACTTCTGAGCGAAGCGGTCCGGAGCGGAAACCAGATTTTCGTTCCGGACGCTCAGCTTACAGGATGAGCAAACCAAAACTGTCTCAAAACAGGCTTCACTCCAGAGGATAGAAAAGCGAAGGAACGGATTCTGGAATCGGCGGAAATGCTTTAGAATGGATGTGACTCCTACTGTGGGCGTGTAGCTCAGCTGGGAGAGCACCTGCTTTGCAAGCAGGGGGTCACCGGTTCGATCCCGGTCACGTCCACCAACATCATTTGCAATTTCAATTCTCGACGAACGACTTAAGCCTGGACAGTGCCTGATCCCACTGCTCGGAGACGAGGTCGAGGTATTTCTTCATTTCTTCCATCGGCTCCGGATCGAATTCGAATCGGCTCTCGCGGCCGGTACGGACACTGTGTACCATTCCTACGCTCTCCAGCACGCGAAGATGCTTGGTGATCGCCTGCCGGGTAAGCTTGGAGCCCTTTGTTAGCTGCGAGATCGAGCGTGGCTGCCCGCCGCTGAGCTTGGCAACCAGCGATAACCGTGTCTCGTCGCCCAGCGCGGCAAAGGCGGGTGCATGAGCCCGCCGCTTGGCGGTCATGCTGCTACGACCTTTGTGCGACATAGCTCTCAATGTTCTTCATTTGCTCGGTCCAACCTCCGTCATTCTGGCGGAATGCTTCGAGGCCGCGGCCGCCGGGGATCTTGTCGAAGCCGGACTCCGTGAGCAGAAGCAGTGTACCGCTCGCGGTCTTCTCCAGCCTGAATTCGACGAGCGTGGGCGTCTCGTTTGGATCTATTTTGGGATCGACCTTCCAGGTGAAGGAAAAGAGCCGTTCGGGCTCCATTTTCTGCACGACGGCCTCCCATTTGACGTGCTCGTAGCCAGGGTAGGTAATCTGGCCACGGGAGACCTGACCCGGTACGAAGGGGCCATCCAGTTTCACGCGAAACCATTCCCCGAACTCACGGTGATCCGTAAGCGCACGCCAGACCCGCGAAACCGGCGCCTTGAGTTCAATACGCTTCTCAATACGATCCTCCATGATAAGCAACCTCCAGGTTGCAGATTAGCGCTGCTTGACAGAAAGCGCAACCTATTTGTTGCGTTTTTGCGGCAGAATCCCCGGTGATCGCGAAAGTTCTTTCGGGGTCTTCCCTTTTGCGTAAACTCTTGTTGCTAAACGACTTGCAAGGGTTTATCCTCCCCCAGAACATGCTCCTCCGAAGAATCGCGCCACACTTTTCAGGATTGCGCTGGCCTGCTGCCAAGCGGCTCCGGCCACTCCTCTTGGCTCTCCCCCTCTTGCTAACTTCGGCCAGTATCTCGGCGCAGCAATCACCAAAAACCCCAGCCGTGGGGCTCGACCCGATACGTTCCTATATCTCGTCCGGGTGGAACACGCTTTCTCGGTCGCTATCCGATTGCGCCACTTTTAGCGACTCGAAATTGACGGGCGCCCCCCAACTCTACCTTCCCTCCGACTTCACGGAACCTGAAGCCGTGAAGCAGCTCGAGACCCGCTGCAAAGTCCAGGTGAGGAATCTTCCTCCCTCCGGCGATCGCCTGGGAAAACCTGGCGCGGCTGCAATTTCTCCGCCCGGATTGCTCTATCTCGAGAATCGTTACGTCGTCCCGGGCGGAAGATTCAATGAAATGTATGGATGGGACAGCTACTTCATCATCGTGGGACTTCTCCGCGATGGCCGGCTCGACCTTGCGCAGGACATGGTGAACAACTTTTTGTTCGAGGTCGAGCACTACGGCGCCGTACTGAATGCTAACCGGACCTACTATCTCACGCGCTCGCAACCGCCTTTCCTGACCTCGATGATTCTGGGGGTCTACGCGGCGAAAAAGGCGGCTGGCCACGAGGACCGCGCCTGGCTAACCAAGGCCTTCCAATTGGCTACCAAGGATCACGGCCTGTGGGACGCGGAGCCTCATCTTGCCGGATCCACTGGCCTTTCGCGCTATTTCGATTTCGGCGATGGCCCCGCGCCAGAGAGCGTACAGGATGAAACCGGTCATTACCGGGAAGTCGTGGCGTACTTACTGGCTCATCCCGAACAAGACCGCAACCTCCTCGTAAGAAAAGCTCCTGGGCAAACTTCTCCGCTCACGGTGGGCTCAACCTACTCTCTGCAAGTGTGCGATCTCGTGCGAACCATGGCCAAATCGGAATGCACCGTCGCGGCAGACGTCGCGTTGAGCTCCGATTTCTACAAAGGCGACCGCTCCATGCGCGAGTCGGGCTATGACATCTCCTTCCGCTTCGGTCCTTACGGCGCGGGGACGCATCACTTTGCCCCAGTCTGCCTCAATAGTCTGCTCTATAAGTCTGAAAAGGATATGGAACAGATCAGCAGCATTCTTGGCCGCAAAGAAGATGTGGAGCTATGGAAGAAGCGCGCGGAAGAGCGAAAAGCAAACATCCAAAAATATCTGTGGAACAGCCAGCGCGGTCTCTTCGTGGACTATGACTTCGTGCAACAGGCGCAATCGTCCTACGACTACGTGACTACTTTTTTCCCTCTCTGGGCAGGACTGGCTGCCCCGGAGCAGGCGCAGGCGCTCGTCCAGCATCTTGCCACATTTGAGCAGCCCGGCGGTCTGGTCATGAGCCCGCGCGAGAGCGGTGGGCAATGGGACTTCCCGTATGCTTGGGCGCCCGATCAACTCATTGTCGACGTTGGTTTGCGAAAATATGGATTCAACAAGGAAGCCGACCGCGTTTCCTACAAGTTTCTCTCCACGGTGGCGGAGAATTTCCGGCGTGACGGAACCATTCGAGAAAAATACAACGCGGTCACGCGCTCGTCCGAAACCCAGGTGACTGCCGGCTACCACATGAACATCGTGGGTTTTGGCTGGACGAACGGTGCGTTCCTGGAGCTGCTGCATGATCTGCCCGTGGATCTCGTGCAGAAGCTCGCCAGGGAGCAGGGAAGTAGTGCCGCTGCAGCACACTAGAAGTTGGCGGTTTATCTGCCGGCGGCTCGCAATTTCTCCAATCGAGCTGCATCGGGAACAGGCATTGCTCCCACCTGGCTAGCCACCCAGGAACCCCATTGGTTCGCGGCTTCGCTCATCTCTGCCAGCGACGCTCTCCGCAAGAAATGATGGACCAAAGCAGCCGTAAATGCGTCTCCCGCTCCAACCGTGTCGGCGACCTTCACTTCAAAGCCGGGATGCTCTATTGCCTCATTCTCGCCGATCATCAGGCTGCCGCGGGCGCCTCGGGTGACGCACACGAGACGGAGGCCAAACTTCTCCTGCAGCCATTTCGCGGCTGATTTTTCGTTCGGGCTCTCGAATCCGCACAGTTTTGTCACAACGGGCAACTCTTCATGATTCAGCTTCACGACGTGCGCAATTCGCATGGAGGCGGACAACAATTCTGCCGTTTGATAGCCTTGGCGCAGGTTCACGTCAAAGACGCATACCGCGGACTTGAACGCTTCCTGAAGAAAAGACTGGATCGTTCCGCGAGACTGCGGAGATCGCTGCGCAAGAGAACCAAAGCATACCGCGTCGCAGCGTTTCGCCAGCGCGCTCCATTCCGGAGTCCACTCCAGAAAATCCCATGCGACGGATTTCTTGATCTCGAATTTCGCCTGCCCGTCGTTGTCGATCGAGACCTCGACGGTCCCGGTGGGATGGATTGGGTCCGTCTGGATTTCGCCCGTTTCCCCGCCCAGCGCCTGCACGCACGAAATGGCTTGCTGGCCAAGGTCATCCTGACCTACGCGGCTGGCAACAACTCCCTTGTCCCCCAGGAGGCTCGAGATGTAGGCAAAATTTGCGGGAGCGCCGCCGAGCTTCTTGCCGAGGGGGAACATGTCCCACAGAACTTCGCCAAGTCCGATGACGATGCGGCTATTCATGTTTCGCACCGATCTTAACTAAACCTGCGCAATCATACGCTCGCCGCGGAACCGGAAACACCGAATTCAGTAGAGAGGATCCATGGGCGGCTTATTTCCACACAGAATCAAGCTTCCAGATGGAAAGCGATTTGATCTTCCCATTTCCATTCAGCGAATAAACTTCAATGCCCACCGACTGCTCCAATGGATAAATTCGATCCGTCAGCGTAACTTCGCCATCGTTTACAAAAACCTCCACGCTGGAGCGATCCACGAAAATCTGGAATTTCACGCTGGAAGCCTGGTGAATCTGCCCCGAATGCCGGCCCGCCGCTTCCTTGCTGTAAGACACTTCACCCGCCTTGTTGCGGTCAATGAACACGCTTTTTTGCCTTTGCGATATCCCCACAAGGGTCTCTTGCGCGCCACCTTTGCGCACGCGGAATCCCATCTCATCTGAATTTTCTGGCATTAATTCCGCCTGAATTTCAACCGTGTCTCCGGAAATTCCGGCCTCCTTGATCCGCCGATTGGCTTCTGCCACGGAGACATTTTCGAGATGAAACTCCTTCCCGCGCAGCGTCTTCAGTTCACGCACCGGCTGCTGAACCAGTCGAATTCCATCAGGGAAGCGTCTTAGCCCAAGCGTGCGGGGGATGGATTGCGCGCCGCGCCACTGAATGGTTGGTTCGACGTTTGCATATTGCCAGTTGCTGATCCAGCCCATCCAGATTTTCCTGCCGTCGTCCGCGGGCAGGTCAGCGAAAGTATTCGTGGCATAAAAATCTTTTCCGTAATCAGCCCACAGCTCCTGTGATGCAGGCATCTCATCCTTAAACTGCATTCCGTCAAACGATCCAATGAAGTACTTTGTGCCGGTCCCGCCGGCCGGAGCTCCCGGATTGCGGTTCACGATCAAGACCCATTTCTTTTCTTTCGTTCCCTCCAGAGGAAGCTCGAACAGGTCAGGACATTCCCACTGCCCGGCGCTGTCGCCTGCTGGTCCAAAGGAGCTGCGCAGCTTCCAGTCCTTCAAGTTTGGCGAATCAAAAATCATCAGTTTTCTTTCGTCGGCCAGCACCGCCACCATCACCCATTTCTCTTCGGGCGCATACCAAAAAATCTTGGGATCCCGAAAATCCGGCTGCTTCAAATCCACGATCGGGTTGCCGGAATAATTCGTCCACGTGCGCCCGCGATCGTTGCTGTAAGCAAGATGCTGCGTTTGCAAATCCTTCCCGGCCGCAGTGTAAATGGCGATCAGGCAAGAGCGGTCTTCTTTGTCACGCGCTTCGCATAGTCCGCTTGAGTTCCTCCAGTCCACCACGGCGCTGCCCGAATAAATCATGAATTTTCCTTCTTCTTCCGCGATCGCCAGCGGCAGATGGCGCCAATGCACCATGTCCGTGCTGACCGCGTGGCCCCAGCTCATGTGTCCCCACACATTTCCGTGCGGGTTGTGCTGGTAGAAGAGATGGTATTTGCCTTTGTAATAAACGAGCCCGTTGGGATCGTTCATGAAGTTCTTGGCCGGCGTGAAGTGAAATTGTGGCCGCCACGGTTCGTCGTAGCTGCTTTGCGCCAACGACAGCCCCGTAGTTGATAGAAGGACAGCAGCCAGCGGCGCAAGCAAGGAAGGCTTCCACGATTTACTCATCCGGCGAAATACTCCGCTCAGGGTTTCGCATTCTGCTGAACCTGCAACTGTTCCGCGAGCTTCAGTTCGCGCTCTGCGTCCTCCGTGTGGCCCAATTCCCGGTAAGCCTGTCCAAGCAAGTGGTGAGGAATAGGGTTGTTGGGGTCCATGGCCAGGGCGCGCTGCAAAGCACGCACAGCGAGCGCGGTCTCGCCTTTTTTCTGCAGGATCTTCCCCATCAAGATGTAAGGCCCCGTGGATGTAGCATCGAGCCAGATGGACCTTTGCAACAGCTTTTCCGCCTCTTCGTATTTCTGCAAACGGCTATAGCCGTCCGCCAGCTTGTAGTAGACGGCGGCCTCTCCCGGATTCAGCTCCAGCTCTTTCTGAAACTGTTCAATGGCCTCCGGCACGCGTGACTTATAGAGGTAGAGCTCTCCGAGCAACATATGTGCGCGCGGAAGTTTCGGATCGAGCTCCACAGCCCTTTTCGCGTATTCCTCGGCCACCGGCGCAAAATCCTGCCGCAGGAGCATGCGCGCCGTGAAGAGGTAGCTGGCGGCGGAGTCCGGCGGTACGCCAAACATCTTCGCGAAGGCCTTGCGCGCATTGGGGTAGTCCTTTGTTTGCAGGTAGCAGAGACCCAAAATATACGCGGCATCCACATTCGCGCTCGGATACCACGTCTGGACCTTTTCCAGCGGCGCGATCGCTTCCGTCGGCCGCCCCGCCAGGTAATACGACAATCCCAGCAACTGTATAGCTTCGTTATCGCCCGGCTCTTCCTCCAGCGCCTTCTTGAAGCTGGCCGCCGCCTTCAGGAAATCGTTCTTTCTGTAATAGACAATGCCAATTTGCCGCGCCACCCCGCGCCGGGTCGGGTCCGCCGCAGCGATGCTTTCGAGGAACTTCAGTGCCTCCTCGTTCTTTCCTTGCTGCATGAGGAGAGTTGCTTGCTCCAGGCTGGCGTCCCGGTGCGAGTTCGAAGCGCCCCGCGAAGCAGCTTGCTGCATCGGCGGGTCTTGCTTCGACGCATCTGCCTCGGCAATCGATTGGGAGTGCAGGCCGCCGCATACCGCCAGCGAACAAGCTACGGAAAGGGTGATGCGAAGTCTGAAGGAGGCCATTGGAAGTTTCCAAGTATGGGCTACGCCACGATTAGAGCACAAAAAACGGGGAGCCCGTGAGGGCTCCCCGTCGGGGTGGTAGGGTGTCCTTGTCCTTGTTAGAACTTGAGGTTCAATCCGAACTGCAACCTGCGCATGGTCGAACCGAAGGCCAGGTTCGTGATCCGTCCGCCGTTTGCGCAATCCACGCAGCCGTCCGGGCGATCGAGATTTACATGGTTGAAAACGTTGAAGGCTTGGAACTGGAATTGGGTTTTGAACCTCTCCGTGAGACTGAACGTCTTGAAAACGGAGAAGTCCGTATTGAAGAACTTTGGACCTCGCAAAGCGTTGCGTCCTATGTTCCCAAAGGCATCGCAGCCTGGCTGACCCCATGGGCCCGAAGTGGCAGGCGTTGCACCTCCGCAAACGTTCGCCGCAAGCGAAGTGCTGCTAGTCTGAAACCAATAGCCGCCAACGTCGGGGGCGCCTGAACGAGTTCCGTCTTTGACGGAGCCGATCAGATCGGGCTTGCACGGACCAACATCGATCTCAGGTCCGCAGTTGCTCAAACCAGGGGTAAAAGGCAACCCGCTGCCAACGGTTGTCGCGCTGTTGAAGGACCAGCCGCCGACGAGCAAATCTCCCGCTCGTCCCATGCTACTGGCCCATTTCTTGCCCTTGCCGAATGGCAGATCGTATACCTCCGTCAAGATGAACATGTGGTTCCGGTAATCGTCGTTGGGACCATACGCGATTTTGCGGTCAATGTTGTAATAATTGCTGTCGTAGTTAGTGGAATGCTGAAATGTGTAGTTCGCATTAAAAGACAGACCCGAAGAGAAGCGCTTCTCTAGGGTTGCTTGCAAGGAGTTGTAGTGATTGTCGGCATCGTTCCCGAAATAGTCAATGCCCTGGGTCCAGCCATAAAGCGAGTAAAAGGGTCTGCGCTGATCGCGAGGGATGCCATTGTTCGGAAGGTTGGGATTGTACCCCACCACGGTAGGTTCATTGGCTCCATAGGCCGGGCCGCCGCCTGCAAAAGTGTGCGTGCCCTTGTTACCGACATAGGCGAGCGTGGCGGATATGGAGGAAGTAACCTGCCGTTGCACAGTGACGTTCCACTGGTCCACAGTGGGCAGCCGGTTGTTGAAAGGACGAGCGCGCGAAAAGACTCCGTTGGGTACAAGGGGACGGCCATTGACGCCGAGACACTGTGCTTTGTCGGGAGTAAAAACACCACCGACGACACCGCTCGGGTCAGTGATCGCATTGCAGTTGCTGGTGGCCAGCGTGCCGCCGAGCTTGGTTGCCGGATCAAACGAAGGCGGCCCGGCATTGAGACTGAAGACGGAGCTTCCAGTATTGGCGTTCATCTGTTGGGCTCCGAGCACCGGCAAGTTCTGCGTGATCGCGTGGCCGAAGATCGAGCCGAACACGCCGATATCAAAGCTGCGTCCATACCCAAGGCGGACTACTGTTTTGGGATTCACCTGATACGCGATCCCAAGCCGCGGTGCGAAATGTTTAAAGCTTGTAGTGGTGTTCCCTCTTAGATCCACGCCGGTCTGGCCCGCGACGCGCATTTCACCGGTGGCCAGGTCAACCCAGCCGCCGCCAGCCGTTCGGGCCGCCGATTCCGGTCTGTAAATTTCCCACCGCAACCCAACATTCAAGGATAATTTCGACGACCAGCGTATCGTGTCCTGACCGTAGAAAAACAGACGAGGCTGAGTTTCGTATGCGTTGAGAGAGTTGCTGACGTAGCGCTCGAAATGGCTGACTTGGCCGAGCAAAAATCCCGCAAGACCCGCACCGCCGTCTCCGCCGGGACCCACCGTGATGTCGTTGTTGAAGTCTAGCTGGCCAGCGCGATGAGAATCGCTGGGGACGCGCAAGTTGTACGCATAACGTACGTCCGCACCGAACTTGATCGAATGCTTCCCGCGGATGTTCGTCCAGTTGTTCACGAGCTGGTACTGATGTTCCTGCTCAATGAGGGGACAGTTGCATTGGTTCACACCCAACGAGTACCCAAACTGAAAGTCCGAAGCGTTAGGAGTGTGAATCGTGAAAGCCGGCATGGCCGAGGTGGTGCTGTTCAAGTTAATGCCCGGAATCTTCGGATTGAGGCTTTCCATGGGTGTCGTGCCGAACCCCCCGGGACTGACATTCACTCGGTACCGCATATAGCCGAAACGGACATCCGTCAGCAAGGTGGGGCTGAGGGTGTAGTCAAACCCCGCAGCGATGCTCTGGTTGCGGACCGACGAGTCCCCGGCAAAGTCCCCGACGGAGGGATCGCTCGGGAGCGCGTGTCCACCGAGGTTAACGCCGAAAAGCCCCGGACCGGAGCGCTTGAACTGCTGGAAGCTATAACGCCCGAAGACGTTCACCTTGCTTGTGGCGACGAAATCCGAGCGAACGTCGAAACCATTCGAATCGAGGGTGTTGTTACCGGAAGCGAAGTAATTGTTCCCCAAGAGCGTGGTGTTGGTAGGCCCGGGAAACAGAGCCAGGAGCGCTTGTGCTTGCGCGGCCCCCGGCTGGGCATTGGGCCCCGTCAGGCGCGACGCGGGTATTTTGTTTCCTGGGAACTGCGTCCGAGCGCTTGGTGCCACGGGGATAGGATTACCCGACGCGTCGAGCACTAAGGTCTGGTGAGTGGCGTCAGTGGTTTGAAAAGGATCGTAGATGCGAGTACATGGCGAGTTCGGGCAACCTGCTATGAGCGCGCTAAGATCCCCACCGCGCATAGCCGCGGTCGGCACAAAACTGCCGAAGGAACCGCCAACGTGGCTGCGCTGACCCTGGTAATCGCCAAAAACGAAGAGCTTGTTCTTCTTGATAGGACCACCCAGGGTGCCGCCAAACTGGTTCCAGTTGCCACTGGGAACGCCGCCTGACTGATTAAATGGATTACGGGCGAAATTGGAATTGGAGCGCTGAAAATCGAACGCTGATCCGTGGATCTCGTTGGTGCCTGATTTGGTCTGCGTCGTCACAATCGCGCCGATGGCTTTACCAAATTCCGCGTCGTAATCCTGATGAATAATCTTCGTTTCGTCGATGGCATCGAGATTCGGATTGACGACGATAATCCCCAGGATCGGATCCTGATTGTCTGTGCCATCCAGTTCGAATGCTGTACCGGCAAAGTGCTGCCCATTCGTTTCGATCTGCTGCGAACCTTGAGGGTTTTCGCTAGCGGCGTGACCCCAGTTGAGCCGCTGCGCGCCAGGGGAGAGTAGCTGCAACGTCGTGAAGTTGCGATTGTAGATGGGAAGGTCTTCCACGGTTCGTGACGAAAACACCGTCGCGACGTCGGTCTTTTCGGTCTGGAGCTGAGGAATTTCTCCTGTGACTTCAACCGTCTGCGTTACAGCGCCGACCTGCAGCACCGCATCGGCGCGGACAGACGTGTCCGCGTCAACGCGAACACTTGTAATATCGTAGGCTTTAAATCCGGGCGCCTCAATGTGGATTTTGTACGCGTCCGGGATCAGGTGGGTCACGGAGTAGCCGCCACTTTCGTTCGACACGGCCTCTTCCGTCCTGCCCTTTGAAATATTGGTCACCGTGATCTTGGCGCCCGCCACTGCATTCCCCTGCGGGTCGGTCACGGTCCCAATAAGGTTCCCGTAAACCGCCTGCCCCAGAGATGTGCTCGCGCCGAACCCCAGTGCGAGGCAAAGAACAAGTATCCATCCCACAATCGCTTGCTTTTTCATTACACCCCTCCTGAGAACCCCAAAGTATTCGAAATTTTATGCGGCCACACGCTACGGAAAGACGAAACTTGCGAATCTTGTCGGTTTATTGAAACACTTACCGTCCACGCCTAAACCAATTAGCACGTCGCTAAGCGCTTCTCAAAATGAAATTATGGGATAGACGGCAACCTGCCAAACCGACCTGTCCGTAGCGAACAGCCCCCAAACTCCTCAACTTTTCTCGGCTTCGCCAGCGTCCCGGAACTATTCCGTTCCCTCAGCTTTACCTACCCTAGCTCGGGTATAAGAGGACGGGCACCCAATCAGGGCGCGGCGAATAATTATGATGGCTTCTATCAGTTTTTTGAGTAACGAGGAAAGTCTCTTTGGGTCTGATACGGTTACGCGGCGTAAGTTGTCATCCCACAAAGAGATGCAGAGTGCGTTACCTTGGTGTTACAATGCCTTCACCCCCGCCCCTGTCGGGGATCGAATGAGCGACCGGCCCCAACAACTCGCGCAGCTCGAGAAACTTCTCGGCAGCCGTGCCCTCCATGGCTCGGAATCCCTCTGCAAGCTGCTCCAATACTTGGCGAACCACTCCCTTGAGCATCCCGGTGTATCTCCGAAGGAGTATCAAATTGCCACCGAGGTCTTCGGACGTCAGAAAGACTTCGATCCGCATCTAGATTCGATGGTAAGGGTGCAGGCGGGCCGCCTTCGTGCAAAATTGGCTGAGTACTATGCCTCAGAGGGGGTTGACGACCATTTCGTGCTGGAAATGCCCAAGGGCAGCTATGCGCTCACTTTCCATCAGCGCACCCGCGGGACGGGCCGGAACCACGCGAATACCTCTCACGAGGCCCCGAACAATTTGGAGGCTAGCGGCCGGACCTCCCGTTCGTGGATCGTCGCAGTCATTGCACTCTCTGTCATTCTGGCCTCCGCCGTCGCCGTTGCCACCGACCGGTTCCTGAACCGCAGAATCGCGGAAGCCCAGGTGGCTAGCGACAGTCCGGATGCGCCGGTTGCTTTTCACGTTTTCTGGAAAGGCTTTCTCACCGGGCCCCAGGAGCCCTGGGTCATCTTCAGTAACGCCGCCTTCGTCGGCCGGCCGTACATTGGCATGCGCTACTACAATCGTCCCAGGGATTCCGGGGCCGTGATCACGGATCATTACACCGGAGTCGGCGAAGTGCTGGCGGTGCACGCTCTCGATACTGTTTTCGCAAAACTTCATCAGCAAATTCGCGTCAAGCGCGGTAGCTTGTTTTCTCTCGATGACGCGAAGAACAACGATCTCATCTTCATTGGCTCGCCTTCGGAAAATCTAACGCTCTTGGAGTTGCCAAACACTCAGGAATTCACTTTCAAACAGATCACTTCCGGGCCGCGCACGGGCACCATGGAGATCATCAATTTTCATCCGGAATCGGGCGAGCAGAAGGAATTTTTTCCGTCTTCCCCAGACGAGACCCTGACAGAAGATTATTCCATCATCGCGCTAAAGCGAGGATTGAATCCTGCACATTCGGTCCTGATTCTGGCAGGTGCCACCACGATCGGCACACAAGCAGCCGTCGAATATGTCTGTCAGCAGGATTCTCTTGAACAGTTGCTCTTGCGGCTCTCGGTATCAAATTCAGGCCAACTGAAGCCGTTCGAAGCTGTAATCCGTGTGAAAGTCGCCAAGGGCGTCCCCGTCGGGTCGGAACTCGTCGCCCTCCGCAGAGGACCCGCCTAAGCCACACCGATCCAAGCAAGAACTCTGCAATTTCCACTTCTGGCGTTACCACCTGTCTGCAAGAAGGTTTCCCGCAAGTCCTTTGCCTGCCACACATCCGAGACCCCGGGGGGTTGATAATGCTTATGGTAAACCAGCCATTGCCCATGAATCTCCAACCATGTCAGCGTGGCTGCAACGGGATGCATCTTGCCGCGTCTTTTTTCCTTTACACATTTTTTCAACCTTCCGAAATCGCCGAACGATTCCTCGCCACAGAAGGTTGCCGCCCGCAAAAACCGCCTTTGTTATACTGGAACTTACAGATGATCTCTCGACCCGTGACCAAACTTCGCATCTCTATCGTTCAATATCTGAACACGGCCCCGCTCGTCTGGGGGTTCACGAACGGCCCGCTGCACGGGAAATACGATTTGTCATTCACCATTCCGTCCCAGTGCTCGGAAGATTTGCGCACCGGCCGCGCGGATGTCGCCATCATCCCGGCGATTGAATACCAGCGCATCGACGATCTCGTGATCCTGCCGGATATGGCCATTGCGTCGAAGAAAAAAGTGCGCAGCCTGCTCATTGTCTCGAAAAAACCGGTCGAACAGGTGAAGAGCTTCGCGCTGGACCGAAGTTCGCGCAGCACCCAGGCACTGACGCGAATTCTGTGCGCCGAAAAATGGAAGACCGCGCCAGAGTTTTTTGAAGCCACACCGGATCTGGCGGAAATGCTCGAGCAAGCTGACGCCGCGCTGCTCATCGGCGACCCTGCTCTGCGCATTTCGCTTGGAATTGAAAAAGACAGTCACGCCGGTGCAGAAGGACAAACTATCTGCCCCGCGGCAACGCTCGGCATCAGCAGTTCGGAATTGCTTTACGTTTATGATGTGGTGAGCGAATGGCGGAGTCTGACGGAATTGCCGGCAGTGCTGGCTGTCTGGGCTGCGAGACGTGATGTGGCCACACCGGAGGTAACGGCGGATTTTCTTGCATCTCGCGATTTTGGCTTGTCGCACATCCCGGGAATCAGCAACGACGCCTCGATCGATTTAGAATTGTCAGCGCCGGCGATTGAAACGTACCTGCGCCGAAACATCGACTTCTCTCTCGATTCGGAAAATCGCCGCGGCCTCGACCTGTACTATCGGCACGCAGCCAGGCTCGGACTAATTCCAAGAGCAAAACCCGTCGAATGGGTTGAAATGAAAGCCGTCACGGCAAGATCGTAAAGTTCGATGTTCCGAAACGTATCCGGTAGAATGGATGCGAGAGTAGAAAAGGAATACTTGTGGGACTGACCAAACAAGAAGCCCTGGAGATGCTTGAATCCGATGACCTCGTAGGCATCGGAATGGCCGCGCACCAGTTGCGCCTCAAGAAAAACGACCCGCGTGTTGTGACCTACCAGATCGACCGCAACATCAATTACACAAACTTCTGCACCGAGTATTGCTCCTTTTGTGCGTTCTACAGCCCGCTCGGCTCTAAGGATGGCTACATTCTGTCCTTCGAGCAGATCTACAAGAAAATCGACGAAATGCTAGAACTCGGCGGGACCGGAATACTGCTTCAGGGTGGCCTGCATCCCGATTTGCAAATCGGCTACTACGAGAATCTGTTACGCTCTTTGAAGACGCGCTATTCGCAAGTGCATCTGCATTGTTTCTCAGCGCCGGAAATTTTGTGCATCGCGGAAGTCAGCGAAATCAGTATTCGCGAGACCATCCAGCGCCTGATGGATGCCGGGCTGCAGTCCATCCCGGGCGGCGGCGCGGAGATTCTCGACGATGAAGTCCGCGCGAAAATCGCCCGGCTGAAGTGCACCAGCGACGACTGGGAAGAAATGCACCGCACTGCGCACTCGCTTGGACTTCGGACCACGGCCACCATGATGTTCGGCTGCGGAGAGGAACTGCGCCATCGCGTAAATCATTTCGAGCGTCTGCGCCGCATTCAGGAAGACACCGGCGGTTTTACGGCTTTCATTCCCTGGGTGTTCGCAGCGGAAAATACGGCGCTCGGCAAGAAAATTCAGGAAACCACCGCAGTCGACTACCTGAAAACGCTGGCTGTCAGCCGTCTATACTTGGACAATATCGACCACATCCAGTCCAGCTGGCTCACTCCGGGCATTAAAGTCTGCCAGGTTGGTTTGCAGTTCGGCGCCGACGATGTCGGCAGCATCCTCATAGAAGAAAATGTTGTCTTCGCCGCTGGCGTGAAAAACCGCACCAACGAGGCCGAGCTCCGCCGCATTATTTCCGACGCCGGCTTCATCCCCGCCCAGCGCGACACTCTCTATCGTTCCTACGCTTTGAAATAAACGGAGGACGACGCCGGCTCAGGGCTTGGGGAGAAGGTGAATGGAAACGTCGACCACCATGCCGTCCGGCAATTCGACATCTTCCAGAAGATAAAGAACTCCGCCGCGGAAACGCGCGCGGATGCGGCGAGGCTCTGGCTTGGCGCCGGGCGCCTCGGGTTTAGCGCTGGACGCTTCGCTCTTCTTTGCCCCGGGCGCGCCGGGGACAACGCCCTCGGCGGCATCCAGCGCTTCGTTCGCAAGGGCATCCGCTTCGCGGTTCTGCTCGCGATAAACGTGATCGATGCGGAACGAGTCGAACCCCTGCGTCATTTTCTTCGCGCGTTCGAAGAGCGGCTGCAAATCCGCACTCTTCACTTTGTACTGCCCGCGCATCTGCTTCACAAGGAGTTCGGAATCGCTCTCGATGCGCAGTGCGCGGATCTTGTGCGACTGCGCATAATCGAGCGCCGCAATGAGCCCGTAATACTCGGCGACGTTGTTGCTCATGCGGCCGATATACTTTTTCAGTTTCGCGACGAGTTCGCCGCTGCCATCGCGGATGACCACGCCGTAAGCGGCGGGGCCCGGATTACCCCGCGAGCCGCCGTCGATGTTTGCACGATAGGCAGCGGCTGCGGGTTTCGGCTCTGCGGCGGCATCACCGAACAAGCTTTTGCCGCGAGGAGTTGGTGTGCGGCGCGGCATCAGGAATTTGTCGACGCGGTGGAAGCTGCGATCGCGGAACCGCTGGCGGGGCTTGCCACGGGAATCGGTTCCAGTGTGTAAAGGATGAGGCCGCAACTCTCGCATCTATAGAGTTCTTCGTTGGTTTCGGTGCGAAGTTCTTGAAGAATATGTGGCAGGACTCGCATGCCGCAACCGCGGCACTGCCCATCGCGGGCCTCGGCCATGGCCGTGCCGTTGTGGCGCCTGGCGATGCGCACATAGAGCTCGCGCAAATCTTCCGGCACGGGACCGATGATTCGCTCGCGCTCGGCAAGCACGGCTTCGAGCTGTTTCTTCTTCTCTGCCCCTTGCGCATGAATCTCTTTTCGTTCCGCCGCGACGGCCTGCTCGGCTTCTTTCAATCTGGACTCTGCCAGCTTCACGCGCAGATCGAGTTCTTCGCCGGCCATCATGACCTCCAGCTGGCGGTCTTCGGCTTTGGCTACTTCAGCTTCGGCGTTGGCGATTTCGTGCTGCAGGGCTTTGAAGGATTCGTTGGTTTTCACCGCGCCGCTCTGATCGCGGTACTTCCGGGCGCGGTCTTTCCACTGCTGCACATCGAATTCAAGTTTCTTTCGTTCTGTGGCGCCCTGGGTATGGGTCTCTTTCGCGGCAGCAAGTTCAGCGCGAGCGCCGCTCAGCTTGGCGTCGGCTTCGCGGATGCGTTTCGGAAAGGTCTCCAGGTCCGCGCGTACTGCGGCGATCTGGTGGTCGACGCGCTGAAGCTCGATCAGATGTGGAATCGCCGGATGCATGGGTAGGCAATTCTAGCACAGTGGCACGACGGCCTTTGCGGTTAGCAGAACCGCGGATAGAATCCGTGCGTTCTTAGAGAAAACTCATTTGGAACAGAATGAACCGAGGAGGAACCTGTGCCGCACGTACAAATCACATGGGTCGAGGGGCGAAGTCCGGAGCAAAAGCGCAAGATCGCTGAACGCGTCACATCAGTGCTCATCGAAGAAGGCAAAGCCAAGCGGGAAAACATCCACGTATCATTCCACGACGTCCCCGCGACGAACTATGCCGAAGCTGGAGTCCTCGTCGTGGACCAGAAGCGCACACCCTAAACGGTGGGAATCCTATTAAACCAAGAAACTCGGGCTCGTTCTTCTGCCCAATCCGAGCGACCTCCCGCCCTTGCACGGTGGAAGCGGCTCAATTCGCCGAACGCGCGTCGCTGCGGATCATCGACCAATCCAGGAAATAGCCGATTCCAAGCGCGAGTGGGATGATACCGAAGGCCGCTGCCGTCCAAATGTCACGATCCGCCTGTATGCTGGCAATCAGTCCAAAGGTTGCGATGTAGCCGAGTGCGCCGCTGACGAGCAGGATGCCCGACCTGCGGGATCGCGCCGCTTGGGACAATTCCGGTTCGACAGGAATTTCGACCCCGCGCGCAATCGCCGCCAGCCGCTCTTCGCTGCGAAGCTTGCGCACGCGGTAATACGTGTAAAGCGCGCCGAGGGGGACCCCCATCCCCAGGATTACGGCAACCAGTCCAATCAATTCTCCACCCATGTTCTGCTCCTTCTTAAGTTGATGCGCCAATTCAGGCGCCGTTTATTGTGAGAACCGCTATCATCAATAGGTACGCCAAGCGGGCCGGGAAAGTTCCCGAATTTTGGGGAGAATTCTCCATCCACCCGGCTTGGAAGTGGTGCCCGAGGTCACCGCTGGTCAATTGACTTCATGGATTTGCATGTTGGCGTCAATGGCGAGACTGGGATAGCGAATTGGGGAACCGGCCGGCGCAGGTGCGTGCCGCGCGGTGGCGGTGAAATCGCCGCCGGAACATTCGACCGAGTAGGAATATCCATCGCGCTCGCTGCGGGACAGGAACAGAGAATTTGAGGAGACGAGCTCGTCCAGCACCGCGCAATGGCCATTCGTCGCGATGTAGCCGCGCTCCGCTTGTGCGATTTGCAGAAGGTCGCCGCGCACGCCGGTCAGGCTGATGGCCTGGGTCGACGCCGTTCCTTCGTCCGTCGTGGGCATCTTCTTCAAGTAAAAATGATAAATCCCGAAGAAGATCGCGGCGGCTACCAGAACTCCGACAAGAGCGCGCATACGAGAATTGTGGCCCTGCCTGATGCCTCCCGCAAGGGGAGAGCATGGGCAGGTGCGTTGGGAAACAACGGCCTTCTTTTCCAGTTCGCTTATCAAACCGTCTGCTAAACTTCCCCTTACCGCCGAATCCCCTTCCCGGTGTAAGGCTTCTCTTCGGATAGACAGATGAATACGCTTGCGCTGCCGCTTGACTTGCATGCCCTTGAAAAACTACGGGCAGAAGAACTCGAAGAGGCGCGTTCTATCCAGGCGGAAATGCTTCCCGCGGAATCGCTTCACGCCGGTCCCGTGACGATTTCCCACGAATTCAAGCCCATCGCTGCCGTTGGCGGGGATTTCCTGGACTATTTCCAGCTGACGGACGGAACCTTCGGCCTTTATCTGTGTGATGTCTCCGGGAAAGGACTACCTGCTGCACTGTACGCGGCGCTGTCCGTGGGGACTTTGCGAGGCGTTCATAAGACCGGCACTTCCCCGAGCGAGGCTCTTGCCACTTTCAACCGGCGCCTTTTGATGCGCGGCATGCCCCGGCGGCACGCGGCCATCCAGTATGCGGTGTTTGATCCGCGCAGCAGAGATCTGCGTATCGCAAGCGCGGGCATGCCCGGCCCTTTTCACCTCTGCGCCGATGGCTGCCGCCCTCTGGAGCTCTCGGGGATTCCCCCGGGATTGTTCCCGGACACGCGCTACGAAACTCTGACCGTGCGGCTGAGCCCGGGCGATTCTGTGCTTTTTTGTACCGACGGGATCACTGACGCGTTCGCCCGGGACGAGGAACAATTTGGAGTCGAGCGTTTGCAGGAACTGTGCAGCAACAAGCGCCATCTTTCGCCGGCCGAACTATTGAGCAAAATCTTTTCCGCGGTCGAAGAATTTTCATGGGGCCGCGAACAGCACGACGATATGGCGGCCGCGTTGTTTTTCTACTCCGGCTGAGTGATGTCGCCGTGCGTGCCAGCACGGGCATGTAGAGAGTAGGCAAAGCGTCCCGCGAATACGATTGACAGTCCTAGCGCTCTCCAGTAACTACGATAGATACAGATATTCCACTCAGGAGAGTCCTCGATGAAGACAAAGTCCCCCTATGCTCTCGGTTTGGCGGTGTTGCTCTCGTTCCTGCTGGCGATCCCGGCGGACACTTTGGCAGCGCCGCAAGGGGCCGGCCAACGCGCAGGGGAAGTCTCTCGTCTTATACCGGCGGTAAGCATTGCGCGCGGACCGAAATCCATCACCGCCTCGCCAAAATCCGTCGTGAATTGGCAGGACCTGGTCAACACCCAGGTGAACGCGCGCGCGCGCATCGCTCTGGACGACGGCTCGGTGCTTAACGTAGGTTCCGAATCCTCCATGAAAATCGTCAAGCATGATGCAGGCGCACAGCAGACGGAGCTGGAGCTGACTTACGGCAAGCTCCGCACCCAAGCGCAAAAAATTGCCAAGCCTGATGGAAAATTCGAAGTGCGCACTCCTGCCGGAGTCGCCGGCGTGGTGGGCACGGATTTTTTTGTCGGATACGATGTCAACGCGGGCGCCATGAACGTGATCGTCTTTGAAGGTTTGGTGAAAGTTTGCAACCTGGCTGGTGTTTGCGTGCTGGTCAAGGCCGGGCAGATGACCAACGTTCGCAACGGAGACAATTCCCCTCCGGCGCCTCCGACGCAGGCCGCTCTCGACATGCTGGTCGCAACCACCAATGATACGAATGTCGGAGCACCCTCGGGAGCAGCCGGAGCCGCAGGGGCGGGGCACCTCGGCGTGCTGGGAACCGTCGGAATTGTCGCGGGAGCAGTCGGGGTTGGGTTGGGTGTCGGGTTGTCGCACGGCGGGAACTCTACACAACAGCGGGGTTGCAAGCCCAACCCTCAAACGGGATTGTGCCCGTAGTCTGAGGGTCACGTATAGGTTTTTCGAGCCCTGGCCTCGATTTGCGGCCAGGGTCTTTGTTTACCGTAAGGGCGGGGCATGCAACGGGGCATGCGCTCTGACCGTCTAAGAATGTTGTTCAAACTGCGACGCCCCAATTGCCGCGCTTTGTGCGCCGCTGTCCGGTGGCGTACACTGAATGATTCAGTATCCCGTCTAATTGCGAGTGAGGCTTCCTTTGACCATATCGATCCGTAGTCGCTTTATTTCCTTCTTTTGCGTGCTGATTCTGCTGGGAACTGTGGCCCCGTCCACGCTGCAATTGGCTCAGGCCGCGCCGCCGGATGCACAGGCCCAGCGCTCTCCGCTCCTTGCAGCATTGCAGGCGGAGCTTGAGCGATCCTTGAAAACGCTCGGCACGCTGGATCCTCCGGCCTACTTCATCGGCTACACAGTGACGGACACTCAGCGCGTAAACGTTTCAGGCTCCAATGGAGCGCTCCTGAACAGCGACGAAGGCCGCAACCGCTGGCTGGAAGTTTCCGTTCGAACGGGCAGCTACAATCTGGATAATTCCCACAAAGTGGGCGAGCGCCAGATGCAAGGCGGCGGGCCAGGCACGCCGGTGCCCCTCGACGATGACGCCGATGTGCTTCGCCGGGCCGTCTGGCTGGAAACCGACAAGCAATATCGGGTGGCATCTCAGGCGCTGATCAAGATCAAGACGGGCAAGGAAGTGAAGGTGGAAACGGCGGAAGGCCGCGCGCCCGATTTTTCCCGTGAACAGGCCCACACTTACATCGGGGCGCCCGCTTCGACCGCCGTGGACCGCAAGCCGTGGGAAGAAAGGGTTCGCGCCTATACGAAATCTTTCCGCTCTTCGACGGCCATCATCAATTCCATCGTCACTTTCACTGCGCAAGCCCAAAACGCCTATCAAGTAACCAGCGAGGGCACGCAGTTGCAATTCGGACAGATTCGCTACCGCCTCGAACTCTTTATCCAGGGCAAAGCTCCGGACGGCATGGATATCGATCGGTATTACAACTTCGATTGGGTGAATCCCGCGGATGCGCCCGACGACAAAGCGGTCTACGCTGCCGCAGCGACGATGCGCAAAGAGCTGGAAGGCTTGGTCGCCGCGCCCATCAATGACCCGACCGTCGGCCCCGCGTTATTAACTGGCCGCGCAGCCGCGGTTTTTTTTCATGAAGTGTTCGGCCACCGCGCCGAGGGCCACCGGCAAAAAGACGTCACCGAAGGGCAAACATTCTCAAAAAAAGTTGGCGAGCAAATTCTTCCTGAATTCCTGAGCATCACCGATGACACCACAATGAAAAAGCTCGGCGGGCAGGATCTGCTGGGCTACTACCAATTCGATGACGAAGGCGTTCCGGCGCAGCGCGTTTCGCTGGTCGAGCATGGTGTGTTGAAGAACTTTGAAATGTCGCGCTCTCCGCTCGTTGGATTCCCGCGTTCGAACGGCCACGGCCGCCGCCAGCTCGGCGCAACGCCTGTGTCCCGTCAAGGCAATCTGATAGTCCAGAGCAGCAAGACGGTCACAAACGCGCAGCTCCGCGCGAAGCTGATTGAATTAATCAAGGCGCAGGGCAAATCCTACGGCTTGCTCATCGACGATATCGCCGGCGGATTTACCTTTACCGGCCGCGGCCAACCACAGGCCTTCCAGGTGCTGCCGCTTGTGGTTTACAAAGTTTTTGCCGATGGCCGACCGGATGAACTGGTCCGTGGAGTAGACATCGTGGGGACGCCCCTGGCCGCGCTCACAAAAATCGTCGCCACCGGCGACACACCGGAAGTCTTCAACGGTTACTGTGGCGCGGAATCCGGCTCCGTACCGGTTTCTGCTGCTTCACCCGCGATCTTGACCTCTGAACTCGAAGTGCAGAAAAAAGAAAGTTCCACGGACCGGCCGCCCATTCTGCCGCCGCCCGCGCATGACGTCGTTAAAGCGGGAGGCCAGCAGTGAGGTACTTTCTGAGGATTGCATCTGCAAGTTTGTTTTTTGCCGTGGTTATTTGCGGAATGCCGACGCGCGCCCAGGCCCAGCAGGATAATGACCACACTCTCCAGGCCATGCGTGACGAAATGGCCCGCGCCAAAACGCGCCTAGAGCTGAAAATTCCTGGCACCGATCAGCCCGTCCGTCCGTACTACCTCGAATATCGCTTGCTCGATCTGGAAGTGCGCCAGGTCGTCGCGCAATTCGGCACGGTCCTCTCCAGCACCCGCACGCGGAATCGCTTCATGGACGTGGAAGCCCGCGTGGGCAGCTATAAGCTTGACAGTTCGAATTTCGTCAGCGATGACGGCTTTCGCGGTTTCATCGGTCCCACCGGCTCGGTAGGAATCGATCGTGATTACGACTCTCTTCGCCAGGATCTCTGGATCGCCACCGATCAGGCCTTCAAGGAAGCGGTGGAAACGTACTCGCGGAAACAAGCCTACCTCAGCAGCCTGGCTCGCCAGTCCGACATTGATGATTTTTCGAAAGTCGAGCCGGTGCAACTCATCGAGCCCCTTGTCGCTCCGGATTGGAGCAGCCGCAATTGGGATCAGGAAGCTCGCGACACCTCCGCGGCGTTGCGCGCGTTTCCGCAGATTTACGAATCGCGGGTGACCTATTATTTGGTGTATGCGACAGAGTATTTGATGACCAGCGAAGGCACGGAAATTCGCCAGAATCGTTCCTATTCGGCCGTTGAAGCCGGCTTAAACGCGCTCGCCGATGATGGCGTTCCCCTGAATCATTTTTACGCAACCTACGCTCGCACGCCGGCGGAGCTTCCCACTGTTAATGCTGTTCGAAAGGGTCTGAATGTTACCGGCAGCGAATTGATGGCCCTGCGCGCCGCCCCAACGGCGCAGGACTACACTGGCCCGGTTCTTTTCGAAGCGCGAGCCGCCGCGCCGCTTCTTGCGCAGATTCTTAGCCCCGCGGTCAACGGCTCTCGTCCGCCGGTTTCCTTTACTCCGGTCATGGAACAGATGTTGAGCGGATTGGGCGGGAAGAGCGACTGGGTCGGACGCCTCGGTTCTCGCGTTTTACCTGCAAGCGTCACTCTGGTCGATGACCCTGGCGCCAAGGATTTCAAGGGCCTGGCGCTGCTGGGCAGATACACCGTTGACGAGGAAGGAGTTCGCGCGCAAAAAGTCACGCTGGTGGAGAACGGTACTGTGAAAAACGAATTGATGTCCCGTCGCCCCGGGCCGGACTCCGATCAGTCCAACGGCCATGGTCGGGCGGCGTTCCTCAATGACGCCAAACCCACCATGAGCAACGTGCTTTTCTCATCCACGGAAACTCTGACTCCCGCTGACTTGAAGAAAAAACTCCTCGATGCTTGCCGCGCCGAGAAACTGAACTATTGCATCATCGTTCGCGAGATGGATAATCCCACGCTGAGCCTGCTGCACCAGGAAGATTTCTCTGAACTGCTGGCGAGCTTCGGCGGCGGCGCCGGCACCGGCGACCGTCTGCCCCTGGTTGTTATCCGCGTGTATCCGGACACCGGCCGGGAAGAAATGATCCGCGGTTCGCGCATCATCGGCCTGAACACGCGTGCCTTGCGCAACCTTGCCGGGATTGGGAACGACAATTTTGTTTACAACTATATGCAGAGCCAGATCACCGGCTTCGCCGGCACGGCCCTTGGAGCGTTTGGCTCCGCGCAAGCCGGCATCCCTGCTTCGATGGTCGCGCCCTCGCTGCTTTTTGAGGAATTGGAAGTGCGCGGCGCGCGCGGCGAAGCAAAGCGGCTGCCACTCATGCCTCCGCCGCCCATGACCGCAACGAAATAGTTCTTCACGGATCGCTCGCGATGAACGAGTTTACGCGCAGAGGCCTCATTTACGGCACGGCTGTCTTGGCGGCCTCCAGCCTGCTCGCCGGAGTGCAGCGCATCGGCCTTTCCGCTTTCGTCGGCGATTCCGACGTGGAGGACGATCCCGGTCCGGTCAAAATCGTGAGGTTCGCCGACGATGGCACGCCGTTGGGAACACTCTCCGTGCCGAAAGTGCGCAAGAGCAGGGCCGAGTGGAAAAAGCAGCTCACTCCTCTGCAATACGATGTGACCCGGCGGGCCGCGACGGAATTTGCGTTCTCCGGGCCGCTCCACGATCAGCATGCGCCCGGTCTCTATCGCTGCATCGATTGCAACAATGCTCTCTTCGAGTCCAAATCAAAATTTGACTCCGGCACAGGCTGGCCCAGTTTCTGGGAACCTATCGCCAAGGAAAATGTGCGCGAGAAAAAGGATTTCAGCCTGGGCGTGCTTCGAACCGAAGTGAAATGCGCCCCCTGCGACGCTCATCTGGGCCACGTCTTCACCGACGGCCCCGCACCGACCGGCCTGCGTTACTGCATGAACTCAGCGGCTCTGCTTTTTATCCCCCGAAAAAGCTAGCCTAGGCGCCATTCCTTGGAACCTGATTCCCCTCGGTTCATTGCCGCACGCGTCAGGACTGTGCCTCTCGTGCGTCGGCGAAAAAACCTGAATCTGAGGTAGTCTAAGCGGGCCGATGACGATGCACCAGATCGAGGAAAGCCGGGAGAAGCGCCGGGCGGCGCTTTTGAGCGTGGGCTCGGCCGTGGTATTGGTTTCTCTCAAAACGTTTCTAGTCCTTAGAACGGGAAGCCTCGGCGTCCTTTCCGAAGCGCTGCACTCCTCGCTGGACCTGGTTGCCGCCATTATTACGCTTCTCTCGGTCCGGGTGGCGGATCAGCCTGCCGATGAACGCCATCTCTACGGTCATGGGAAGTTCGAAAATTTCTCCGCCTTCGTCGAAACCGGGCTATTGGCGCTCACGGCCCTCTACATCATTTACGAGGCCCTCGCGCGATTGTTCTTCCGCAACGTGCACATCCAGCCCAGCGTGACCGCGATCCTCGTACTTGTGTTTGCGCTGTCGATTGACATCACGCGGGCCCGGGCGCTTTCGCGTGTGGCCAAAAAATATTCCAGTGACGCGCTGGAAGCCGATGCGCTGCATTTTTCCACCGACGTATGGAGCACCCTCATCGTCATCGCAGGCATTGGGCTCGTTTGGGCTGGCGAGACCTGGCGTATGCCGTGGCTGAACTATGCCGATGCCCTCGCGGCTTTGGCCGTAGCCGCCGTAATTCTATGGGTAGGCGCGCGGCTCGGCAAACGTACGTTGGATGCTCTCCTGGATGTTGCGCCGGAAGGATTGCAGCAGGAAATCGCCAAGGCCGTTGCTCGCATGGACGGCGTGCTGGACGTGGACCGCGTGCGCGTGCGCCGAGCCGGCAACCGCCACTTCGTTGACGCTACGGTCAGCGTCGCGCGCACGGCCAGCCTTGAGCAGGTCCATGCCTTGAGCGATGCTATCGAAAAGCGCATCGGCGAAATTGTTCCATCAGACGTGATGGTCCATGCGGAGCCGCGCGCGCCACAGGGCGAACATCTATTCGAAGCCATTCGCGCCGCTGCTCAGAGCTTGGGCCTCGCCATCCATGACTTGACTGCCGTGCAACAAGCCGGAAAGCTTTTCGTCGAACTCCACCTGGAGGTGGATGAAAAGCTCAGCCTCCGTGAAGCCCATCGACAAGCCAGTGATTTGGAAGCGAAAATCCGCGAACTACGCGACGGCCGGCTCGAGGTCAATATTCACATCGAGCCGCTGGGGCGCCACATCGCCACGCCCGACGCGGGGCTCGGCGAAATGAAGCAGCTCGCGCGCGCTATCGAGGAATTTCTCAACGGTCTGCCCTCGGAATTCGACGAGTTGGTGAATTGCCACGACGTGCGGGCCCGCCAGGTGGAACACCATATTCAGGTGTCATGCCACTGCACCATGAAAAGCCAACTCCCCATCACCCAGGTCCATGACGTCACGGCCGTGTTGGAAGATCGCGTGAAGGAAAAGTTTCCCCAGATCTTTCGCGTGACGATTCATCCCGAACCATTTGAAGAGAAATAGACGCACAGGCTGAAGTCTGTGCTACTGCGGCTCAGCACGGCGCGCAAACACGTGCGCACCCATCGCGATTAACGCAGGAAAACAAACCAGCACGTAGCGCGGCTCGGGCGTTTCCAGCGTGGTCAGGAAGGCGGTACGAATCAGGATAAAGAGCACCAGGAACGCGACCGCGGGCCAGGCAACGGAATTCGAACGCCAAAGCCGCGCGGCACCCCACACACCCAGCCCCACATAAAGCAAATTCAGCACAAAAGACAGGCTGGTCACTTCCTGATCCACAGGGTCGTCTTCCCGCATTTGTCGAAGCGGAAAAACGTGCCCCGAGATGGGCAAGAGTTCGATGCGCGGCGTAAACCAGATCATGACTGCGCGTGCCAACGGCAACCAGAGATACGTCCGCAGAGGATGGCGCGCGGTCCGCTCCCGTGCAAGCTGCGCGAACGCCGCATCCTCCTCCGGCGTCAGCGTCAAATCGTTGTTGTATTCTTCGAGAATGGCGGCGACGCGTTGTTTCTCTTCCGGCGAATCAAATGCTCGCGCCGGGATATCATCCACGAAAATAGCCTCTCCGTTCAGCCTCCAGGGAACTAGGTAACAATCGCGAACGCGGAAGAGCCAGGTCTTTTCCCAGGCCATGAAGCCCTTTGGGACCAGTTCCCCTGGCAGATTCGAATCTTTCGGCGCAAGGAATCGCACCTCGCCAAGCATCACCCTATTGCGCAGAGCCCAAGGAGAAAGAATCAAGAAACAGCCCAGCGCCATCGCCAGGCTAACTAATAACCAGCGTTTGATATCCCGGAAAACAAAGAACAAGCTGCCGAATACAAGCGCTGCCGCGATCAGCAAGATTGGTGTTTCCGGGCGAAACAAAGTTCCGGCACCAACCAGCAACCCTGCTCCCAACGCCGTGTACTCCACGCTGCCTCCAAGGCGCATGTGGGAATTTTTCAGGAGAAAATCAGGCTGCTTGACTCGCCGCAACGCCAGAACGAGAACACAGCAAGCAAGTCCCGTCCAGAAAACGGCGAACACTTCGGTCAGTGGCACCGCCGTATAGTTGGCCGTGAAGGGACACAATACCGCGAGCCACAAGGCCAAAGTTCGCACGCGTTTGTTTGTTGTAGTGCCCTCGGCTGTGCACGCCAGAAGCTCCGCAAGCCAGGCAATCAGCAGACAGGCAAGCAGATCGACCGCAACCTGCGCCAGCATCACCCACTCTCGCGCATCAGCCCCAGTTCGGCCGGTGACGGCATAGACGATCGCAAGAAAGGCAGGATATCCCGGCATCCGCAAATCCACCGGCGTAACCGCGCCGCCGATGTCCATCGCGTAGACATGATGTTTCAGCCAGTTTGCGGCGATCTGCTCGTAGAGAACGGTGTCGCCGGAGTTGGCGGGATACTGGAGAACGAAATAGAGCCGCAGGCAAAGGCCGGCGGCCAATGCGACAAAAGTGTTCGAGAAAATTCGCTTCATCAATGCCACGCATCTTACAATAGAGCTGACGGAATCGAGCAGACGGACTCAGCCACCCTGACGTCCCGTTCCCTGCCGTGCTGCGAGACGGAAAGGTGACATGAAGGAACGCGGCCCAATTTTTTATGACGCGGAGCGTGTGCGCTGGCGCCGCACGCGCCGCGTCATGGAAATCACAGGCGCACTCCTGACGGTGCTGCTTGCGTATTTCTTCGTGACCATTGCCGTCAGTGTGGAATTGCCTGCGGGGCTCCTGCCGGATTCCAAACCCTTATATCGCGCCTTCAAGTCGAAAAAGAAACCGGCACCCACACGCGAGGGTCGTCGGCGCCGCGTCGCGAACATCGGGAACGTCCCCGCAAGCTACGACCCGGTACGTGCTGCATTTTTCGTGAGCTGGGATGCGAACAGCCTCGCTTCCCTGAAAAAGCACTACAAAGATATCGACCTGCTGATTCCCGAGCAGCTTCATGCCGTCTCCCCCGACGGCGCCCTGACCATCGTGGACTACGAACGCGGCCAAAACAGCGTCAAGGCCACACCCGCTGAAGCCATCTCCATTCTGAAAGACGACAAGTTGCACCAATGGATGAAGTCGCTCAATCCGCCCATTGAGCTGCCCATGATGAGCCTCATCAACAACTACGATGGCGCCAAGTGGCGCATCAAGGAAATGGCGCAGATGTTGGCAAACCCCGCCTCACGGCAAAACCTGGTCCGGAATATTGTCGACTACGCCGTCGAATCCCGCCAGGCAGGTATCGTCGTCGATCTTGAAGAAGTCCCTGACGCCAGCCAGCTGCACTTTCGCCAATTCATCGGCGCGCTTGCGCCCGCGCTCCACTCGAAGACTCTAAAACTCATGATCGCACTCCCCGCGCGAGACGACGCCTACGACTACGAGTTCTTCGGCAAGCAATGTGATGCCATTGTGCTGATGAACTACGACCAGCACTGGCTGACCTCCCCTCCCGGCCCTATCGCCTCCCAGGACTGGTTCGTCGAGAACCTGCGCCAGGTGTTCGACCTCGTTCCTCCTCAGAAGATCATCGTGGGAATTGCGAACTATGCTTACGATTGGTCCCTCGCTGCAAAGAAAGAACACGAGGCCGCAGAGGAGTTCAGCGTCCAGGAAGCTTTGCTGCACGCCGAGGAGTCTGACGCTAACATCGAATTCGACAGCGATTCGCTGAATCCACACTATTCGTACTACGACGAGCACAATCACGTGCACCAGGTGTGGATGCTGGACGCCATCACCGCTTACAACCAGCTCCGAGCCAGCGAGCGGTTGGGCGTGCAAGGTACTGCACTCTGGCGGCTCGGTTCTTCGGACAGCTCTTTGTGGCCGATCTGGGATGCCACCCACGCCGACGCGGCAGCCCGGCAAAAACTGGCGGATCTTCCCCCCGGTCCTGACTTGATCCTCGAAGGCGAAGGCGACATCTGGCACTTTACCGATACACCCAAGAACGGCAAACGTTCTTTCGAGTACGATGCGCAGAGCGATCTATTCACTGATGAATCGTACGACGCCATTCCGCTCTCCTATAACATTGACCAGATCGGCGCCGCGCATAAAAAAATGGTTCTTTCCTTTGACGATGGCCCCGATACGAAATGGACGCTGAAGATCTTGGACATTTTAAAGCAGAAAAACGTACCTGGTGTGTTCTTTGTAATCGGCAACATGGCCAACCAGCGGCCGGATATTCTCCAGCGCGAGTACGCCGAAGGCCACGAAATTGGAAATCATACCTTCACGCATCCAAGGTTCGACGACATTACACGCACGGAAATCCATTGGCAGCTGAATCTGACGGAGCGCCTGATTGAAAGCACGCTCGGCGTAAAATCCATCCTTTTCCGCCCGCCCTACGGCATTGATCACCAGCCGGAATATGCGGAGGAGATCGTGCAGCTTCCCGTGGCGCAAGAGATGGGTTATCTCATCGTCGGCCAGCGCATCGATCCGGATGACTGGAGCTTGCGCGACGGCAAGCCCATCCCCGCAAAGGAAATTGTCGACAGCGTCCTCAGGCAAGCGAACAAGGGCAATATCATTCTCCTGCACGACGGCGGCGGCGATCGCACGCAGACCGTGGCGGCTCTGCCTCAGATCATCGACGCGTTGCGCGCACAGGGATACCAGTTCGTTTCTGTTGCGGATCTGCTCGGAAAAACACGCGCGGAAATGATGCCGACCCTCGCCCCCGAAGAGCGCTTCGAAGCGCGCGCCGACGGATTTATTTTCACGCTGTTTCAATGGTCGCGTTTCTTCATCGGCATCATTTTTATTCTCGGCATCGTCCTCGTCAGCGGGCGCACCGTAATCATCGGTCTGCTCGCTCTCATCGAGAAATTGCGCCCGGACCATGCCGTCATGCCGGACCCGCCGCCGAGCGTTACCGTCCTGATTCCCGCGCACAATGAAGAAAACGTCATCGTGCAAACCGTCGCGTCGGTTCTTCTGTCGGACCTGAAGGACTTGCGCATCATCGTCGTGGATGACGGCTCCGCAGACAAAACGGGTGAACTCCTCGACGTAAACTTTTCCCATGAACCGCGCGTGCGTATCATCCACCAGGTGAATCGTGGAAAAGCCGCGGCTCTGAATCTCGCCATGTCCCAGGCGGATACCGAAATTGTCGTCACCATCGACGCGGACACCGAAATCGAATCCGACGCCATCAGCAAACTGGTCCGCCACTTTTCGAATCCCACTGTTGGCGCCGTCGCCGGCAACGTAAAGGTTGGCAATCGCTCCCGCTGGCTCACCCGCTGGCAAGCGCTCGAATACATCACCAGCCAGAACATGGAGAAGCGCGCCTTCGATCTGCTCAATTGCATCACCGTCGTTCCCGGAGCGCTCGGCGCGTGGCGCAAGAAAGCCATCGAAGCCGCCGGCGGCATCACCGCAGACACCGTGGCCGAAGACGCCGACCTCACCATCGCCATTCGCCGCCTCGGCTGGCGCATCAGCTACGACGAGGAAGCCATCGCCTGGACCGAAGCGCCGGATACTGCCAGCCAGCTCATTCGCCAGCGGTTCCGCTGGACCTTCGGCACGCTGCAAGCTTTCTGGAAGCACGGCGACACGCTGCTGCGTCCAAAGCATGGAACGCTCGGCTGGATCGCGCTTCCCAACATCTTCATCTTCCAGCTCGTTTTGCCTCTGATTTCCCCGGTCATCGATTTGATGTTCTTCGGCTCCCTGCTCCTCTGGGGACTAGCGCAGATTCGCATCACGCGCCTCCCGCAGCTCTGGACCACCGCCGACGTCGAAAAATCCCTCTTCTTTTTTGTCGGCTTTGTGCTCATTGACATTCTCACCTGCATGGTGGCCTTCGCCCTGGAACGCAAGGAAGACTGGACGCTGCTCTTCCCCGTCCTGCTGCAGCGCTTCTACTATCGCCAACTGATGTACGTGGTTCTTTTCCGCTCCGTCAAAGAAGCCGTCAGCGGCCGCCCCGTCGGTTGGCGCGGCGTCGAGCGGGATATTCCCCCGCCGCCGCCCAAAGCCCCGCCCCGGCCCGCCCCCGCCGAAGGGAATTGAGCCTGCTCACGCCTCGGAAATCCGGGCGTCTGAATTCTTGGGGGACGTGGATTTGTCCTCGATCGTCACACGTCGCGCTTTCCTGAAGACCTCCGCCGCCACCGGCTCGAGCCTGCTTCTCCCTTTCTGTTTTTCCAGCAGCCCACGAAAAACCACGAACACGGACCCTACTGCAGGCGCCCCGTTTTTGCCCAACGCCTGGCTGGAACTCGACTCCGACGGCGGCGTAAAAATCTGGTGCGGAAAGTCCGAAGTGGGCCAGGGAGTTCGCACCACTCTCCCCATGCTCGTTGCGGAAGAGCTCTGCTGCGATTGGCGCCGCGTGCAAGTCGTTCAAGCCGACCTCGATCCCAAGTACGGCGATCAGCTCACCGGCGGCAGCCTTAGCGTTCGAACTTCCTACGAAAATCTGCGCAAAGCCGGCGCCGCCGCTCGCGAAATGCTCATCTCCGCCGCCGCCATCGAATGGAACGTCCCTCATTCCGAATGTCACGCGGAAAATGGTGCCGTGCATCATCCCAGCACGTCCCGAAGCTTTGCCTACTCGCAACTTTTCGCTGCCGCGGCACAACTTCAACCTCCTGCCGATCCTCCGCTAAAAAATCCCTCCGATTTTCGAATCGTCGGCAAACCGACTCCCCGCACCGACACGCCGCAAAAAATAAACGGCGCTGCGCGCTTCGGCATTGACACGCGCGTTCCCGGAATGCTCATCGCCTCCGTGGAGCGCTGCCCCGTCTACGGCGGCACCGTTCGAACCTCCAACGCCGAAAAAGTCCACAGCATGCTCGGCGTCCGCGCCGTCATCGAACTGAAGCCTGCTCATCTGACGCATCAATTTGGCGACGAGTCCGGGCCCGGCAGTCGCAACTTTTCCTGCGCCGGGGTCGCGGTGCTTGCCGATTCCACCTGGGCCGCCATGCAAGCCCGCAAAGCTCTTGTAGTCGAGTGGAACGAAGTCGAGCACACGCAGGAAACCACCGCCAGCCTCCGCAAAGAATTCGTGAAGCTGGTTTCCTCCGAGGGGACCGTCCTACGCAGCGATGGCGACTTCGAGAAGGCCCACGCCAGCGCGGCAAAAAAGCTCGAAGCGATTTACGAAGTCCCCTTCCTGGCGCACGCCACCATGGAACCTCCGAATTGCACCGCTCATGTCCGCGATGGCGAATGCGAGCTCTGGGCGCCCACACAGATTCCCGGCGCAGCCGCGGAGTCCGTCGCTCAGGCTCTAGGCATTCCCCGCGAGCGCGTGAAAGTCCACGTCACATTCATCGGTGGAGGCTTCGGCCGCCGCCTTATTCAGGACTACGCCGTCGAAGCCGCCTTGATCTCCCGTGATGCTCATGCTCCTGTCCAGGTCATCTGGACGCGCGAGGATGACATTCGTCACGATTTTTATCGTCCCGCCGCGTACCACCATTTGCACGCGGGCCTCGACCCTCAGAAGAATCTAATCGCCTGGCGTCATCGCGCCACCTCGCCCTCCATCGACATTTTCTACAACGGCACCGGCATCTCACCGCGCGGCGCCGCGCAATTGGACGGTTCCAGCTTTCCCGCTTTCGGTGTCCCCCATCTCCGTCTCGAATTCGCCGTCGCGGATTCCGGAATGCCTCTCGGTTACTGGCGCTCCGTCGAAAACTCTGGCAATCAATTTGTCATCTCTAGTTTTTTTGACGAAGCCGCCGCCGCTGCTGGCCGTGACCCGGTCGAATTCCTGCTCGCTGTGCTGGGCCCCGCGCGAAAAATCAATTCAGGAAGCGACAGCGTAATCGACATCGGCCGCCGTCGCCGCGTCATCGAGCTCGCCGCCGAAAAATCAAATTGGGGGAAACCGCTGCCGAAGGGCGCGGGCCGCGGCATCGCCGCACATTTTGGTTACGGCAGCTACGTCGCGCAAGTCGCCGAAGTCTCCTGCGATTCCGCCACAGGCAACATTCGAATCCATCGCGTCACCTGCGCCATCGATTGCGGCCTGGCCATCAACCCGCTCGGCGTCGAAGCCCAGATAGAAGGTGCCATTAATTTCGGCCTGGCTGCCGCGCTCAAGAGCGCCATCACCGTGAACCGCGGCCGCGTCGAACAGAGCAATTTTCACGACTACGAAGTTCTGCGCTTGAGCGACGCCCCGGCCGCCATCGATGTTCATATCGTGCCCAGCACGGAGCCTCCGGGCGGTTGCGGTGAGCCCGGCGTGCCACCGATCGCCGCGGCTCTCGGCAACGCCATTTTCGCGGCCACGGGCAAACGCATCCGGCGGTTGCCTATTCGGGCCGCTGATCTGCGGGCCCCATGAACGAGTTTCCGTAGATTTTCATCCATGCCCCGATTTGTTGTAGGATATTCGTCTGCTGGAGGGAGGTTTCCATGGCCATCACTTTCACTCTGAACGGCAAGTCGCAATCCGTCGACGTCAGTCCGGACATGCCGCTGCTCTGGGTGCTTCGCGACACACTGAACATGACCGGCACGAAATTCGGCTGCGGCATGGCGCTCTGTGGCGCTTGCACCGTGCATATCAACGGCGAAGCTACGCGCTCCTGCATCACCGCGATTTCCAGCGTCGCCGGCAAGAAAGTCACCACCATCGAAGGACTTTCCGCGGACGGCAGCCATCCCGTGCAGCTAGCCTGGATGGAAGAAGACGTTCCGCAGTGCGGCTACTGCCAGTCCGGACAGATCATGTCCGCCGTAGCCCTGCTTTCCAAAAAGCCCAAGCCCACCGACGCAGACATCGACGATGCCATGAGCGGCAACATCTGCCGCTGCGGCACGTACCAGCGCATCCGCAAAGCCATTCATCGCGCCGCGTCCATGCCGGCCGGCAAGGCCAAGTCCGCCGCCTGATTATTTCGAAACCGTTCCGGCCACAAGAAAAATTTCTGAGGTGCTCCATGGCGACAGCTTCCGTTGTAAACCGTCGTGACTTCCTGAAGAGAGGCGCCGCGGGTGGAACGGCGGTGATGATCGGTTTCTATCTCCCTGCCGTCGCGCACGCGCAGGAAGCCCCGCAGCAGGAAAAGAAACCGCCCAATCCGCTCAATGCCTGGGTGCGCATCACACCCGACAATCGCGTCACTCTGATTCTAGGCAAGTCCGAGATGGGCCAGGGCATCATGACAGCCCTGCCGATGATTCTCGCGGAAGAGCTTTACCTCGATTGGAAGAACGTACGAATCGAACAAGCGCCGACCAATCCCAAAATCTATGACCACGGCACGGGCGGCAGCGGCAGCGTCGCTGGCTCCTGGCTGCCCATGCGCCGGGCCGGAGCGGCTGCGCGTGAAATGCTGGTCTCCGCCGCAGCTGCGCGCTGGAACGTAAATCCCAATACGTGCGTGGCGAAAGACGGCGGCGTGCTCCACGGCGCGCGCAAGAATTTTCTGACCTACGGCGAACTGGTCGAGGATGCGGCCAAGCTGCCTATCCCCGATTTCAATACCGTCCCGCTCAAGAATTCGGATACTTTTACAATCGTCGGGCACGACACGCGGCGCTTTGAAGCGCGCGACAAGGCCACCGGCGCGGCGAAGTTCGGCGTCGATTCGCGCATGCCCGGCATGCAATTCGCCGTTATCGCCCGCTGTCCCGTATTTGGCGGCAAACTGAAATCCTTTGACGCTGCAAAGGCCAAAGTCGTTCCGGGAGTCAAGGACGTCATCGCCATCGACCCCATCGGCCCGGGTGCATTCACGGCCGGTGGTGTCGTCGTGCTCGCCGAGAATTCCTGGGCCGCCATGCAGGGCCGCAAAGCGCTGCAAATCACTTGGGACGAAGGTTCCGCCGCCTCGGAATCCACGGATTCGCTCCGCAAACAATTTCTGGACAACGCCGCCAAGCCCGGCAAGATCGTCCGCAACGATGGCGATGCCGAAGCCGCGCTTTCCGGCGCTTCTAAGAAAATCGAAGCCACCTACGAATTCCCCTTTGCCGCCCATGCCACCATGGAGCCCATGAATTGCACCGTGCACATCCGCCCGGACGGCGCGGAAGCATGGATTCCCACCCAGGCGCCGCAGTGGGCGCAGGAAATCATCGCGAAAGTATCAGGACTGCCTCCTGAAAAAGTCATTGTGCACACTACGCTGATGGGCGGCGGCTTTGGCCGGCGTTATCAGGCGGACTTCGTCATGGAAGCGGCGCAGGTTGCCAAAGCTACTGGCAAGCCCGTGATGGTCCTGTGGACTCGTGAGGACGATATGCAACACGGTTTCTATCGGCCCGCCTCGTATCACCATTTTTCCGGCGCGCTGGATGAAAAGGGCCATCTCGCCGCCTGGAAGCATTTCCAGACGTCCACCTCCATCGAAGCCATGTGGAATCCCAAGGGAGAAGAAGCTCCGGATAAATCCGAATTTGCCACCGCGGCATTCATTCCGTATCAGACGCCAAACTATCGCATTGAATACACCCTCGCGAAGTCTTCCGTGCCTCGCGCCTGGTGGCGCTCCGTCGAGCATTCCACCAGCGGCTTCGTTGTCGAGTCTTTCGTGGATGAACTCGCCATTTCTGCGGGCGCCGACCCGCTGGAATTCCGCCTCCGCCTCATCGGTGATGACCGCAAAGTTCCGGACTTCACCAACCCGAAAGAAGGCAAGCCGCTCGACACAGCCCGCCTTAAAGCTGTTCTGCGCCTTGCTGCGGAAAAGGCGGATTGGGGCAAGCCGCTTCCCAAGGGCGTTTTTCGCGGCATCGCCGGTTACTATTCCTTCGAGAGTTACACCGCGGCCGTCGTCGAAGCCAGCGTGAATGCTGGCGCGGTAAAAGTCCGGCGCGTCGTCTACGCCGTGGATTGCGGCCGTCCCATCAATCCGGAAGGCGTTCGCGCTCAGGTCGAGAGCGCCGCCATCTACGGGCTATCGGCAACCCTGCACGACGCCATCACCATCAAGGGTGGCCGCGTCGAACAATCCAATTTCAATGACTACACAATGCCGCGCATGAACGAGACTCCGAAAACCGAAGTCCACGTGGTCATGAGCAAGGAAGAACCCACCGGCATCGGCGAACCGGGTTTGCCGGTCATCGCGCCTGCGCTGTGCAACGCGATCTATGCAGCGACGAAGAAGCGCATTCGTCGCCTGCCCATTCGCTCCGAAGATTTGGCGTAGCCGTCCTTTCCTGCTTATTGCAAAATAACGCGTGCCTCTGACCTCGCCTCTGATCGCCGCTATCCCGCTGGCCATCTGGCTCTATCTCGCTTTTCTGCGCGGAAACTTTTGGCGGCTGGAAGAAGACAACTTCGAACCGAAGCCCCTGGAAAAATGGCCGCATGTCGTTGCCATCGTTCCGGCTCGCAACGAAGCCGAAACCATCGCCCGCGCCGTCACCAGCCTCCTCGGCCAGGAGTATCCTGGAGAGTTTTCCGTCATCGTCGTTGATGATCAGAGCGACGACGGAACCGCTGCGCTCGCCCGGAAAGCTGCGGAAGAGACCGGCATGACGCCACGAATCACAGTGCACTCCCCATCGGAACTTCCGCAAGGATGGACCGGGAAACTTTGGGCGCTCAACGAAGGCATTTCCGCCGCATCCGGAAAGGCTCCGGACTTTTTCTGGTTCACCGACGCCGATATCGTGCATGCGCCGGACACGCTGCGGCGCCTTGCCTCCCGCGCCGAAACAGAATCGCTCGACCTCGCCTCGCTCATGGTGCTCCTGCAAGCCAAGACGTTCCCTGAGAAATTACTGATTCCGCCGTTCTTGTATTTTTTCCTGATGCTCTATCCGCCGCGCTGGATTTCGGATCCGCAAAAGCCAACCGCGGGCGCGGCCGGCGGATGTATCTTCCTGCGGCGCGCCGCGCTCGAACGCATCGGCGGGCTTGCATCCATTCGAAACGAAGTGATCGACGATTGCGCTCTCGCCCGCGTGGTGAAAAAAACCGGCGGGAAAATCTGGATGGGCGTCACGCGTGCCAGTATCAGTCTTCGCGAGTACAAAACCTTCGCCGAAATTCGCGACCTGATCGCGCGCACTGCCTTCACCCAGCTTCGCTATTCCTCTTTGCTGCTCGCCGCCACGCTGCTCGGCCTCTTCGTCACCTTCTGGCTGCCGTGGATCCTTTTTTTCGCCGGCGAAGATCCCGCCTGGCTCCTCGGCAGCACCGCCGCTTCCCTCATGACGGTGACGTTTCTCTTCACGGTGAAGTTCTACAACCGCTCGGCAATCTGGGCGCTAACGCTGCCCTTCGCCGCTGCGTTCTACGGCTACGCAACCTTCCTCTCCGCCATTCGCTACTGGCTAGGCCGCGGCGCCCAATGGAAAGGACGCTCCCAAGCCCATCACGATTCCTAACCATGCGTGACCGAACATCGAGTCGGATCATTCCAGTCATTCGACTAATCGGGAGTTACGCACCTAGCGTGATATAACGTAACTGCTGGGAGTTTGCGTGCATCCTCTAGACGAATTACTTAAGTGGCTTCCCGAGATGGACTTTGCGGTCTTGGAAAACCATTTTGCAATCCACGGTCGCGATTACGTCATGGTTATCGAAGACTGTCTGAGCTCGAATCGGGGGCAGCACGAGATTATTTTCACACACTACGTCCGGGCGGACTACGAGACCCGCGTGAGGGATGAAGTTTGGCCGAAATCCTGGAGCGACGAGTTTACAGACTACGAACGATGGACCACCGCAAAGGAACCCGACGGCTACGTCTGGGGCACAAATTGGTCGCTTGCTGATCCGGGGATCAGCGCCGTTCGCGACTCAGTGCAAGCCGCTGAATGGAGCAGAAGACTTGGCAAGCAAATGTTTGAAACCACGTTGGGAACGAACCGGTTCCTATTGCGGTTAATCTTTCATTCTATTCGCTCCCGGAAGATCAATGATAGAACTAAACGATTACTCAAGTCACTTATCCCCTCTGATGGCAAATCGGAAAGTGACGCGCTACCGAATATCAAAAATTGTGGTGATTTGCATTCGAGTTTGCTATTCTGCGCTCAGATGAATTACAGGGCTGTATTCCGCGTTTAGGGAACGGCACCGGAGGCCACCATGAGCGTTGTTTCCAATTCCGGGGACGGAAAAATCACCGTACCCGAACTCCTGCAGCGAAAATCCCGCGCTGCCGGCTCCCCTTCGAACTCACAGAAAATCACCTGCCTGACGGCATACGACTATCCGACCGCGCGTTTGCTCGACGAAGCCGGCGTGGACGTCACTCTTGTTGGCGATTCGCTCGGCATGGTCGTGCTGGGGCAGGAAAACACTCTGCAGGTAACGATTGACGAGATGCTGCACCACGCGCGCGCCGTGCGCCGCGGAACGCACCGTGCCCTCTTAGTTGTGGACATGCCTTATGGCAGTTATCACACGGACAGCGCCGAGTCGCTGCGCAACGCGGTGCGCTTCGTGAAGGAAGCCGGCGCGGAAGCCGTGAAGGTCGAAGGCGGCGAGCGGCGGCTGGAACTGATCGCGCGGCTGACCGAAGCGGAGATTCCCGTGATGGGTCACGTCGGACTCACGCCGCAATCGGTTAATGCGCTCGGCGGCTATCGCGTCCAGGGCAAAACCGCAGACGCGGCGGAGCAGTTGCTTCGCGACGCGCACGCGGTAGAAGCATCCGGAGCTTTCGCCGTGGTTCTCGAAGCAGTGCCGCGCGAGCTGGCAGCACAGATCACGCGCGAACTGCGCATCCCGACGATTGGTATTGGCGCGGGCCCGGATTGCGATGGTCAGATTCTCGTGGTGCACGACGTGCTGGGCCTGACTTTCAAACAGACACCGAAGTTTGCGCGGCAGTACGCCAACGTCGGAGATATTGTTTCCAACGCCGTGCGCGAATATTGCAGCGATGTGCGCAACGGGATGTTTCCATCCGATGGAGAGTCCTATCATGCGGCGCAGATGGCGATGGAACAGAAAGAAGCGCCTGTGAATAGTGACGGCGATTGGTAGAAAGCGAACCACAAAGTAAAAGCCGAAAGCGGATTCCTCGCTTTCGCCTGCCTGCCGCAGGCAGGTTCGGAATGACAACCGAAATCTAGTCTTGCAAGTGGAGGAGAAGATGACGCCGCAAGAAATGCGCCTGCTCTTTGATTACAACGCCTGGGCGAATCGCCGCTCGCTGGAAGCCGCCTCCGCACTGACGGCGGAGAAGTTCGTGCAGCCGATGGGCTCGAGCTTTGGATCAGTTCGCGACACGCTGGCACATATTTGGGGAGCGGAATGGATTTGGCTGGAACGATTTCAGGGGCGATCGCCTTCGTCGCTTCCGGACGCGACACAATTCCCGGATATGGCGAGCTTGCGCGATCGCTGGGACGAACTCGAAATGCGCTTGCTCGGTTTCGTGCGCGGCTTGGCGCAGGCGGATCTCGACCGCGTGTTCGAATATAAAACGCTGAAATTCGGCGTGTATCGCAATCCGCTGTGGGAATCGATGCAACATCTCGCCAATCACGGCACCTATCATCGCGGCCAGGTCACGACGCTGCTGCGGCAGCTCGGCGCGCAGCCCATCGCAACCGACTTGATGCACTTTTATCGCGAGCGCGCCACGGCAGCGGGCGCGTAGTTTCAGCCCCGCACACTTTCCGTGGAAATCATTCGCACGATTGCGTGGATGAAGGAGCAGGCGCGGCAAGCGCGCGCGGAGAACCGCATTGTCGGCCTGGTCCCGACGATGGGCGCGCTGCATCGCGGACATTTGGCGCTGATCGAACGAGCCAGGCGGGAATGTTCGACAGTGGTTGCCTCCATTTTCGTGAATCCAAAACAGTTTGGACCGGCCGAAGATTTCTCCAAATATCCTCGCACCTTCGATAGCGACAGAGATATGTTGGAGCAAGCGGGAGTCGATTTTCTGTTTGCACCGGAAGCTTCGGAAATTTATACGCAAGGATTTTCTTCCTACATTCAAGTGGACGGATTGAGCGAAAGACTGGAAGGGCGTTCGCGGCCGGGACATTTTCGCGGCGTCGCGACCGTAGTGATGAAGCTGCTGCAAATTGTACAACCGAACTTCGCGTATTTCGGGCGGAAAGACGCGCAGCAATCGCGCATCATCGCGCAGATGGTGCGCGACTTGAATCTCGATTCGGAGATTGTCGTTTGTCCGATTGTGCGCGAGCCGGACGGCCTCGCGATGTCTTCTCGCAATGCGTATTTGAACGCAGAGGAGCGCAAGGCTGCGACCGTGCTGCATCGCGCGCTGGACGCGGCGAAGAACGAACTGGCCGCCGGCGTGCGCGACGCGCTGCAACTGCAAACTACATTGCGCCGCAAACTAGATTGCGGACGGCTGGCGACGGTGGACTATGCGGAAATCGTTGATTCTGAATCGTTTGAACCGGTCGTGCGCGTTAGCAAACCTTCTTACATTGTGCTGGCGGTGTTCATCGGCAAAACGCGGCTGATCGACAATTTGTTCATCGAGCCGAAAGAACCAGGCTCAGACGAATTGTTGTTTCACTTTTAGCGTCGTTGCGGCGGTCTCTCTTCACTCCCAGCAATTTTCTTTGTTAGACTTTTCCTAGAGCCCCTAATCCATACCTGAGGTGACGGAGATGAATCCTAGAATTCGCACGATTGCAATTTTTCTTGCGCTAGCGCTGGCACTGCCTGCACTCACGCAAGCAAGCGGCACCGTTCCAGCAGGAACGAAAATTCCAGTGGTGACTGATCAATCCGTAAGTTCGAAGACGGCGCAAGCCGGGCAGACCATATCAGGCACGGTTGCGCAAGATGTGACCGTGGGCGGTAAAGTGGTGATTCCGAAGGGTTCTGCGGCGAAATTGACGGTCAGCAGCGTGCAAGCGTCAGGACGGCTTTCCACGCCCGCGAAACTGTATCTGCGGCTGCGTACGGTGACCGTAGGCGGCAAGACCTATACGTTTGCGACCAACTCCGTTGGAAGAACCGAAAAAGGCAAGGGGAAGCGGGATGCCGGGTTCATCGGCGGCGGCGCGGCTGGCGGCGCCATCATTGGCGCGCTGGCTGGCGGCGGCAAGGGTGCAGCGATTGGTGCTGGAGCCGGCGCTGGAGCCGGTACGGTGGGCGCCGCGGCGACGGGCAAGAAGGATATCGAGTATCCCGCTGAAACAAGGCTGTCCTTCACCACAAGGACGCCTGTGGCGATCAACTAAGGCAAGTCTCAACAGATGGACAGAAAGGGGCGGCGAGCGCGCCCCTGCACAGGCATGTCTATATTCGCTGGCGCTTCCAGCGGCCCCGTTTAAAAAGAATGATGCTGACCGCGGCGATGAAGCCTTCGGCGATGACGATGGACCAGAAGACGCCCTTGGATTGCATGCCAACGTTGATCGCCAGGAAGTAGGCCAAGGGAATTTCCAGCAGCCAGAATCCGAAGAAGTTCACGATGGTGGGAGTCACCGTGTCACCGGCGCCGTTGAAAGCTTGGAGCATGACCATGCCGTAGGCGTAGCCGATGTTGCCGTAGCTGAGAATGCGCAGGCAGGAAGCAGCCAGCGGAACGACGGCAGGGTCGTGCGTGAACAGGCGAATGACGGGCTCGGCGAAGATGATGAAGAAGAGGCCGATGAGCCCGAGAAAGATCATGTTGTACAGGCCGGTGCGCCACACGGAAGTTTCTGCGCGCTCGGGCTGCTTAGCGCCGAGGTTTTGTCCGACGAGGGTGGCGGCGGCGTTGCTGAGTCCCCAACTGGGCAAAATAATGAAAATGACGATGCGGATGGCGATCGTATAGCCGGCAAGAGCTGCGGAGCCGAAGATGCTGACGATGCGGACGAGGCCAATCCAACTGGTGTGCGCGATGGCGAATTGGAGAATGCCGGTGAACGAAACACGCAGCAGGCGCCAGAGCACGCCGAGGTTGAGACGGATCTGGCTGCGGAGAATGCGAATGCGCTCTGAGCCGCGGAGAAGACGGTAGAACTGGTAGAGCACGCCGATACTGCGGCCGGTGAACGTGGCGAGGGCGGCTCCGGTGACACCGAGCTTGGGGAACGGGCCCCAGCCGAAAATGAGGCAGGGGTCGAGGACAAGATTGATGATGTTGGAGACCCAGAGAAGGCGCATGGCGATGGCCGCGTCGCCTGCGCCGCGGAAGATGGCGTTGTTGAGAAAGAGCATCATGATGACGCCGCTGCCGCCTAGCGCGATGCGCGCGTAGCCGGAACCGACGGCGACGATCTGCGGGGAAGCTCCCATGAGGCGAAGCAAGTCCGGCGCATAGAAGATGCATGGAATGCCGACGAGCGCGGAGATTGCAAGGCCAATGGCGATGGCTTGGACGCCTGCGACGGCGGCACCGGCAGGATCTTTTTCGCCAATGCGGCGAGCGACCATGGCGGTGGTGGAAAGGCTGAGGCCAAAGCCGATGGCCATGACGAGACTGAGAAGTGATTCGGTGAGGCCGACAGTGGCGACGGCGTCCGCGCCGAGACGACCGACCCAGAAAACGTCGACGACGGCAAAGAGCGACTCCAGCACCATTTCCAGAACCATGGGAATGGCGAGAAGCAGAATCGCGCGGTTGAGATTGCCGGTCGTGAAGTCCTGATGCGAGCCGCGCAGGGATTCGCGTATGGAGCTCCACAGCTTGGGCGGCGGCGCCCCGACTACTGTTTGTTCCAGAGACATTTAAACCTTTACGTTCTGCGTGGGCGCTACCGGGAAAATCAGGCGCGCGGACGCGGCTGCGGCAATTAAATAGTAGAGACGGGAGAAAAGTTCAGGTCCGCGCTAACGGCGGATTAGATGCGCACAGCGACTTGGGGGACGAACATGGGCGTTGTCCTTGGCGCTGTCTTTGCGTGACGACTGCGCCCGATGTCCGAACTTCTGCGGACATTATTTCCTCAGCCGATTATACATTGGACCATCCTGGAGCGGCTAGTGGAATCGTGAAATTAAAAAGTCACTACGCCGCGGCGATACGGCGGATCAAATCTTCCTGCTCCGCTTTAGATTCGGCGCCGATAGTAAAGGCATCCAGGAGGTTGAGCGACAGAGCGTAGTCCAGGGCTTCGTCCTGGCGGTTGCGCAGCTCGCCCTGGCCGAGAATTTTCATGCCGATGATGCCCTTACCTGCGGCGCGCATCTCGCGGAGGACGTTGACGACGGTGTCCGGATCCGAATCCATGTAAGCGCCAACGGGATTGATTCGAACGAGATGCACTTCGACCCAGGAGGATTTAGTCGCGGCGCGAAGCGCGTCGATACTGTGGCACGAACAGCCGTGAGAACGGATGATGCCCTTCTGCTTGGCTTCGGAGAGAACGTCCATCACGCTTTTGAAACGCTCGGTCCAGTCGCCCTCGGTGAGACAGTGCATCAGACAGATGTCGATTTGATCGACGCCGAGTTCGCGGCGGAAGCGATCGAGATCGGCGCGAGCGGTGGCGGCGTCGCGCGCCCACGTTTTCGTGAGCACGGTGACTTTGTCGCGAGGGACATGCTTGAGGGCTTCGGCGACGTGAGGATGGCTGCCGTAGGAATCGGCGGAATCGAAGAAGCGCAGGCCGCGATCGTAGCCATTGAGCAGCAGATCGGAGAGGCCATTGATGCCGAGCGCCGTTTGGTGGGAATGGTGGCCGACGCCGACGGTGCCTGTACCCATGGCGAGGCGGCTGGTCTGGATGCCGGTCTTGCCGAGAGTTACCGTATCGGCTGCGGTGAACTTGCGCGAGAGCGCGGGGAGAGTGCGAGCATGCCGCGCGTACAGGCCTGCAGGGAAGAAAGCTGCTCCTGCGGCGCAAGCGGTGCGATGGAGGAATTCGCGGCGTTTCATGGGGCCTCCTACGGCGGCGTGTCGATGCTGATTGTCTATTATATCGACGCGCGACCAAAGCGTTTGGTTATCAGTAGCGGAAGGGGGATGGGACGCAAGTGGCCTTCCGGTTCGAGTGGTTCAGCAGGAACCATTGTCTCTCCTTGACAATCTACCTATAGGCCGGTATATATGTCGAACGTCTAGGAGGCGGGATGCCGATCGAGAAATCGGACTTGCTGCAAGGAACGTTGGACATGCTGATCCTGAAAATTGTCGAGCTGGGGCCGGTGCACGGCTACGGGATCTCGCAGCGCATCCGGCAGATTTCCAAGGAAGTGCTGCAAGTGCAACAGGGGTCACTCTACCCCGCTCTGCATCGCCTGGAAAAACGCGGGTGGCTTGCCGCGGAGTGGGGCGAGTCCGAAAAAGGCCGCCAAGCCAAGTTCTACAAATTGTCGGCAAAGGGCCGCAAACAATTGGAGAGCGAAGAATCGAACTGGAATCGCCTGGCCGGCGCCGTTGCCAATATTCTTCAAACCGCTCAATAGGAGTGATCCATGTCCTGGTGGAAATCCTTACTTCCCAAGCGCGCTTCCGACGCGCAAATGAACTCCGAGCTTCGTTTCCACATCGACGAACTGACCGACGAGAACATCGCCGCGGGAATGCCTCCCGACGAAGCCCGCCGGCGCGCCATTCTCGAATTTGGCGGCCAGGAAAAATTCAAGGAAGAAGTCCGCGACGTCTACCGCATCCGACTCCTCGACGCCACTGTCGCCAATCTCAAATCCGCCTTCCGCTTCATTCGCAAATCTCCCACATGCTCCGCCACCGTGATTCTCACCCTTGCGCTGGGTATCGGCGCCAACAGCGCCGTCTTCTCCGCTATCGACGCCATCCTCCTCAAGCCCCTCCCGTTCCCCGACGCCGATCAGCTTATGCGCGTCGACCAATACAATCCGAAAACTTCAAGCCCACTCCATTTGGTTGCTCCGGTCCGTCTCGAAGACTGGAATCGCCTTAATTCCACCTTCCAGGCGCTCACCGGCTATTACAGCGAAGATGTTTCCGAGTCCACCGGCCCTCTGCCGGAAAGGGTAACTCGCGCCTGGGTCTCTCCCCGTTTCTTTCAAGTCTGGGCCGTTTCGCCCGTGTTGGGCCGTGAATTCACGCCCGACGAGGAGACTCTCAACGGGCCGGCCGCGGCCCTGATTAGCGATCGCTTCTGGCGTCGTCGCTTCAACGCTGATCCCACCATCGTCGGGAAAAATCTGCGCCTCGATGGTCATTTAATTCCGGTAGTCGGCGTAATGCCTCCCTCTTTCCTCTTTCCCAATCGCGAGGCCGATTTGTGGTGCCCTATTCCTGCAGGCCTTTCTTACGGTCAGGCCCGGCAAAACAACTGGTTCGTCGTCATTGGACGCCTCAAACCCGGCGTCACGGTCGCACAAGCTCGCGCGAATCTCGCCACCGTGCAGACACAGCTCGGCCGTCAGTTTCCCAAAACCGACGCGGAGCTCTCCGTAGGCGTCGAGCCGCTTAAGGAAACCACTGTCGGCGATTCGCGCCGTTCCCTTTGGCTGCTGTTTAGCTCCGTCACTCTGCTGTTGTTCATCGCGTGTACCAACATTGTGGCTCTGCTCTTGTCTCGCTCGGCTCAGCGTCAGCACGAAATCTCCGTCCGCTTCTCCTTGGGGGCTCCTCGCGGCGCGCTCATTGCTCAACTGCTTACCGAAACTTTTCTCCTGGCCCTCATCGGCTGTGGCCTCGGTCTGTTTCTCGCGGCGGCAGCGTCGGACATCTTCCGCTCACTGGCCGCGCAGCTTCCCCGTGTCGAAGAAATCCATCTCGACGGTCGCATCGTCCTCTATTCTTTGGCCTGCTCGGTGGTGGTCACTCTTCTCTGCGGATTGGTTCCGGCCATTCGCGGCACGCGCCGCAGTCTCTCTGCGTCGCTTGCGCAATCCAGCCGCTCGCAAGTCTCGGGACGAAATCCGCTGCAGTGGCTGCTCGTCGGCATCCAGGTCGCCCTCGCTGTAACCCTGCTGGCCGGCGCCGGCCTGCTTCTCCGCAGCTTTCAGCAACTCGGCCGCGTCAATCCCGGCTTTGACGCCGCTCACATTCTCACCTTCCAGCTCAGCATGAACTGGGGCGAAACGGGCGACCTCAAAAAATTGCGCCAGTTCACCGACCGCATTCTCGAAACTTTACGCGCGACGCCAGGCGTCGCCGCCGCCGCCATCTCCGTGGGCGCTCCTGGAACTCCCTTCCGATATCAAACCGAACTCAAGCTCACCGAAGGCCGCGCCGACACGGAGCCCAAAATCGTCGCCGAAAACCGTTTCGTCTCCGCCAGCTATTTCGCAACTATGCGCATCCCGCTGCTCGCCGGCGAAGTCTGCCGCGAAACCGACGGGCCGCCCACCCTGGTCGTCAATCGCACTTTTGCCGACAACTATTTCCCCGGCGCACCCGTCATTGGCCATCATGTACAGTCCATGAATCTGGGCTACTCTGGCCCAGCCGCCATCGTTGGTATTTCCGCCGACGCCCGCGAAACCGGCCTCGATCATCTCCCCATTCCCACCGCCTACTGGTGCGCTCCCATCGCGGAACCCGGCACCTATTTCCTGGTCAGAACCCATAACGCTCCCATGACCATGGCCGAAACCGTCCGCCAGCAAATCCATGAAATCGACCCTGCGCGTTCCGTTTATGACTTCGCTCCCCTCGAACAGCGCTTCTCCGATGCGCTCGCCGAGAATCGCCTCCGAACTATCCTCCTCACCTTCTTCGCTGCCACTGCCCTATCTCTTGCCTGTATCGGCCTCTACGGCACTCTCAGCTATTCCGTCAACGTTCGGCAACGGGAAGTCGGTCTCCGCTTGGCTCTTGGCGCTCTCCGCGGCCAGATCGTCAGGCAATTCCTCTGGCAAGGTCTCGCCGTGTGCATCGCAGGCTGTCTCGCGGGTTGGGCCCTCGCGGCCGCCTCCACCCGTCTTCTCGCCGGCTTGCTTTACGGAGTCTCCCCCTCCGACGTCCCAACTCTATCCGCAGTGATTCTCCTGGTGCTGGTCATCGCGGCCGCCGCTTCTCTCGTGCCGGCAATGCGCGCCGCGCGCGTGGAGCCCATGCAGGTTTTGCGCGACGAGTAACCGGGCAGGTAGCCATTGCTTTCGCGCATTGCCAAAGCTTCCCACTCAATTCAGCGGATGATATCCTGCGGCGAACGAAATCATAGGGGCATAACTCCATGAATCGTCGCGGCTTTATGGCACGGTCCGCAGGAGCGCTGGCTGGTTGGATGATCGGAAGCACGTTGCGGGTGGGCAGGCATTCCCGCCATTATTGATCTTCTGCTGAAATATCTCTAGAACTGTAACGCCGAGGTGCTGAAATGAAAGATCGGAATCCTGCGGGAAGCGCTCCAGCGAGCCGTTTTTCACGGCGCAGGTTTTTGGGCCAGAGCGCAGCGACGGCGATTGGTTTCTCGATCGTGCCGCGGCATGTGCTGGGCGGACCGGGATACGTCCCTCCGAGCGACAAGATCAACATGGCATTCATCGGCGTCGGCGCGCAGGGTCTGCGCGTGATGCTTCACTTCCTGAAGGAATCCGACGTACAAGGCGTGGCAGTCTGCGATCCGAACAAGGGCAGCGCGGATCATCCGCAATGGGAGCCGCACGAGTTCTGCAATTCCGTTCGAAAGTTGCTGGGCGTGGAGACGGGCTGGGATTGGCTCAGTCCGGACCAGCCCATTCAGCTGACGCATACGCTCAAAGTGACCGGCGGGATGGCGGGCCGCGAGCCGTCCCAGCAAATCGTGAACGCTTATTACGGTTCGCAGAAAGCTTCGGGCATGTATAGAGGCTGCGCGGCCTACAGTGATTTCCGCGAACTGCTCGAAAAGCAAAAGGACCTCGATGCCGTGGTTGTGTGTACCACGGACAACCTGCATGCGGCGGTGTCTGCGGCGGCGATGAAGAAACGAAAACATGTGTTCTGCCAAAAACCGCTGACGCATACGATCTATGAAGCGAGGCGCCTTGCCGAAATTGCGCGTGAAACCGGCGTGGCGACACAAATTGCGGTGGGCAACCAAGCTTCCGAAGCAACACGCTTATTGTGCGAATGGATTTGGGATGACGCGATTGGCCTGGTGAGAGAGGTCGTCAACTGGTCGAGCCGTCCCTACTGGCCGCAGGGTATTGAGCGGCCGAAAGAAGGGCAAGCGGTGCCAGACGGATTGAACTGGGATCTGTGGCTTGGTCCGGCGCCAGAACGCCCATTCCATCACGCGTATTTGCCCTTTGTGTGGCGAGGGTGGGGTGACTTTGGGTGTGGCGCGCTGGGCGATATGGGTTCCTACAGTTTCGACACCATCTTCAGGGTGTTGAAGTTGGAGGCGCCGGCCAGTGTGGAGGCAAGTTCAACTGACCGTTATGAAGAGACTTACCCGCTGGCTTCGATTGTGCGTTACAACTTTGCGGCACGCGGGGATATGCCACCGGTGAAATTCACGTGGTATGACGGCGGCTTGAAGCCGCCGCGCCCGGAGGAGTTGGAAGAAAACCGCCCGATGAAAGTGGCGGAAGAAGAGGAAGACGAAGGGCTGCTCTTTGTGGGGGATCGCGGCAAAATCCTGTGTTCGTTCAACGGCGGGAGTCCGAAACTCATCCCGGAATCCAGAATGAACAGCTACAAGCAACCACCGAAAACGTTGCCGCGCTCGCCGGGAAACGAACGGGAATGGCTGGATGCCTGCAGGGGAAGCAAAGTGAAACCGGGAGGCAATTTCGAGTTCTCGGGGCTGGTGACGGAGACTTTGCTTCTGGGCAACGTCGCATCACGCACGGGGCAAAAGCTCAATTGGGATCGTGCGAATCTCAGGGTGCCCAACTCGGAGGCCGCGCAGAAGTTCGTGTCTCCGGAGCGCCGCAAAGATTGGGAACTGTAGCGGGCCGATAAGCGAGGCTGTTTGTCTGTTATATCGACGCGCGGGAAATAGATTTGTTTATCAGGCGTGCTGTTTCCATTGGCAACTGCGCGGAATGAGATGTATCTAAATCGAAGCCCGGGGGACCTCGTAATAGAGGAACTGCACGCCAACTCCGGAGATTTCGTTTGCCGCGCCCAGTGATTCGACGTGCGCGACGCGGGCGGTGAAACTCCACTCTTCCACGTCATCTCCGATAATCTCTCTGGGCATTTTCAAGTGCACTTGAAGCAACAGTCCTTTGGACACTTTCTGATCCGTCGCGAAGAAGACGCCGTGCGTGGAAATGTTCATGGAGGCAGCAGCAGTTTCTTCGGGGATGGAAGTTGCTTTCATCGGCCGAAACCGCAAAGGGACTTTCATGATTAGGCGGCGCGAGGTGCGACGGTCTTGTGCCGGCATGGATTTCCTTTTAGACCTGTGGGGGGAACAGGTTGGAATCAGGTAAGGCGTGTTTTAGTTTTACGAATACGATTGCCGAGGGTCAAGAGTTTTTTCCCTGCTTATGAAGTAGATGAAAGACCTGCAAGGCAATCCCTACGTCAAGCGAGGGAAAGGCCTCGGGGGATGTGGCGCGGCTTTTCGGGGCCGTCGTGGTGGGCCCACCACCCGCGCCAGGCTTCGGGGTCCCTGCCAAAGGATGCGCCAGTGATCGAATGCAATACCGCGTAGACCAAGTCCTGCGTCGCGGCGCTGAGGGCATCATCATCGAGGAGATTAAGCAATTGCGGCACAGCCGTGAGCCGCTGTTCGCCGGTGAGCATGCCGGAGCGCGCGAGATTGCACGCGGCGCGCTCACGGATTTTTAGCGAAGAGTCGTGGGCTAGGATGGAGAGAAGCGGATCGATGGATTCGTCGGTGCCGAGCATCGCCAATCCTTCGACCGCCCAGAAGCGCGTCTGCTGGCTTGAGTCGTGCGCGTAGCGGAGCAGAGTCGCCAGCACGATGGCCGGCTCGACGCCGCGATTGCCGAGTGCGCCGAGTCTCCAGAGCGTCAGCGAGCGGCTGCCGGGATCATTGTTAATCTGGTTCAGAAGGCGCGTGACGCTTTGCGGAGACTTGCTGAGATTGCTGGCGGCGAGATCGATTTCCACGGCGGCGGCACGCACACGGGGATCCTCGGAATCCAGGGCCGCGAGCACGAGATGGAAAAGCCGGTCGGTACTTTCGAGGTGGCCGCGCCAGGCATCCTGCCGCTGGCGAATCATCTCAAGAGACCGCTCGTCCCGATGGATAGCGAGGTCGAGCAGGCGCTCGGCTTGCAGTTGCGGAGCAAGGCGGCTAAGTTTCTCTAATTCAACGCTGGTTGCAGCAGGTTTGGAATCGGACACAAGAGACGGCGATTGCTGAACCGATGACGCGGCTTGCGCCGGGTTAGGACTGCGCCATTTTGCCCAGAGGTCGTGGAAGCGTGCGACCTGAAAACCGGCCGCGGTGGAAAGCGCTGCGAGCAGCGCAAGACACAAAGCTAGCCGACGCGGGTGAATGAGTATGGCCGATGCGCGGTGCGAGCCGACGAGCGGCTCCGGAGTTGCCCCGGAGGCAGCGGGTGGATGGTTTGGCGGGGCGGTCATGGATGTTGCCGCGCGTAAAGAAACCAGCGCGGGCTAAGCGTCAAGATAGGGGGCAGGGCGAGGATCGCCAATGGTACGGCGGGCCAGACGCAAGCTTTTTCGCAGGCAAACCCTTTAGGTTCAGTGGGATTCGGGGAGTTACTGGTACGCACCGCGGAGTGCGAGACCGTACGAAAGAACAGGGAGCGGTTGAACAACGAGACGCCGTCGCAGGGCCTCCCTCAAAAGTGTCCGGGCGCAATGGACGCGTCCCGCGAAGCCATTCGGGATGCAACCCGCACCCCGCAAAATCATCCCGAGTGCAAAGGACGCACTTTGAGGGAGGTGGAGGGTCTGCTAGAATAAGGAGCTTGGTTTTGCGACATTCTGAGTAGAAAATCCAGGCCAATATAGGCGTAAGCGGGAAGAACAATGGCACTGAAGTGTGAGTTTTGCGGCAAAGCGCCGCATTATGGAAACGTGATCAGCCACGCGAACAACACGCGCAGGCGCCGGTGGAATCCGAATCTGCGACGCGTGCGCGCGGTCGTTGCGGGCGTGAAGAAGCATGTGCGTGCCTGCACGGAGTGCATCCGCGGGGGCCGTGTGAAGAAAGCGGCCTGAGCCTCCAACCTTGAACTCATCCGTTGCAAACCATCCATTCGTGGGGCGCTCGATGGAGCAGTTAAAGGGAGTGAAGCGCGCTGGAGCTTTGCTACCGCTGGTGGCGGTGCTGTTTGCCGTCGCGGCGGGCTGCAACAAGCAGACCCAGCATGCGCCGGATGTGTGGGCCGTGGTGAACGGGAAAGAGGTCAAGCGGGATGAAGTGGAGAAGTATTACCGCACGCGGGTGAACCCCGAAGGGCAGGAACCTTCCCAGGAGGAAGCGCTGTCGCTGAAGTTGAACGTGCTGGAAGAATTGATCAACAACGAGATATTGCTGGAACGCGCGAAGAAACTGAACCTCGAGGCCAGCGACGGGGAAGTAGAAGATAAATTCACGGAGCTGAAGAGCCCTTACACCGAAGACGAATTTCAGCGGCAATTGAAAAGCGGGGGCGTTTCAGTAGACGACTTGAAGCGCGACCTGCGACGGCAGCTTTCCATCACGAAGCTGATGAACCGCGAGGTGGTGGCGAAGATTGCCATCACGGATCAAGACGTCGCGGAGTTTTACAACACAAACAAGGCGCAGTTCAACGTGGCGGAGCCGCAATATCGGATCGCGCAAATCGTCGTAACGCCGAAGAAAGAGCAGCAGATTCGCAACCGCAAGAACGACGACGCAACGAACGAAGCGGAAGCGCAGCGCAAAGTGAAAATGTTGATGGACCGGCTGAATAGCGGCGCGGATTTTGCGCAACTGGCGATGGACTATTCCGAGGATATGAATTCGGCCGCAACGGGCGGCGACCTGGGTTATTTGCCGGAGTCGGCGCTGAATCAGTCCGACCCCGCACTAAAAAAGATGGTCGTTGGATTGAAGCCCGGCCAGGTGAGCCCGCCGATCCAATTGAAGGAAGGATACCGGATCCTTAAATTGATCACGCGCGAGTCGCCCGGACTGCGCGGTATCAGCGATCCCCAAGTGCAACAGACGATTCGCGACACACTGCGGAACCGGAAAGAACAACTCTTGAAGGCGGCGTATCTGGCGATCGCGCGGGATGAGGCGCGGACGACGAATTACCTCGCTCAACGCGTAATCGAATCGGCGGGCAAGCTGCCAGATGCGGCGAAGACGACGCTGCCCCCCAAGCCCATCGGACACTAGACCAGTCTTTCCATCCTGAAAACATTCCGTAACTAGCGAGTTCTTGCTTATTCGACCCAGGCGAGGACTTCGCCGGCGTTGACGGCCTGCCCCTCCTTGGCGAGGACGCGCTCGACGGTGCCGCTCTTGGGCGAGCGGATTTCGTTCTGCATTTTCATGGCTTCGACGACGAAGAGCCCCTGCCCCGCTTCCACGCGGTCGCCGCCTTTCACGAGCAGACGCACGACTTTTCCAGGCATGGGCGCGACGATCTGCTGGCGGCCTTCCGCTTCGACGTGGCCGTGGCGGCGACCGCTCCAGGAGCGAGGATCGATGACTTCGGCGGTGAACTCGTGCGTACCGGTTTGGAGTTTCAGCTTCCCATCGGGAGCAGGGGTCACCCGAATTTCATAGGATTGACCGTTCAGTAGGATCGAGAAAGTGTAAGGAGCGATCTCGACGGCGTCGGCCTCAATGGGCTGACCATCAAGATGAACGCGCAAACCGCCGCCGTTGCGTTCAAGCTCGACGATGCGCGATTTCCTTCCAGACAAATCTTCGAGCTGGACTTCGTATTTCATGATTCACGGTCCAGTTGGGCGCGCCGGCCTTCGAGTTTCCAGCGGGAAGGCTGGCTGGGATCCGCAGAGGAAGAGGACTGACAGGAATTTCTGTCCCACTGGTTTGTTTGCCAGAGGGCGGCGGCAATCGCGGCGGCGTCTGAGTCGGCGGTGCCGCTTGTCTCTACGCACGATGGAGACGCAGCGGAGCCTGGGCGGCCAAGCAGTTCGTCAAGCCACTTTGTATGAATTTCTCCGCGCAGAAAATCGGGTTCGGCAAGAATGCGCCGGAAAAGCCCAGTGTTGGTCTTGATGCCCGTAACGACGTACTCCTCGAGGGCACGGCGAAGGCGCGCGATGGTTTCCTCGCGGCTGTTGCCCCAGGCGATCAGTTTGCTGAGCAGAGGGTCGTAATAGTTGGGCACAGTCCAGCCTTCGTAGACGCCATCATCCAGGCGAATTCCCGGGCCGCTGGGTACGTGGCAGGAAAGAATTTTGCCAGGCGAGGGAAAGAAATTGTTGTCTGGATCTTCGGCGTACAGGCGGACTTCCATGGCGTGGCCGCGCGGGGTGATGGATTCCCATGCGAACGGGAGACGATGCCCCGCAGCGATCGCGATCTGGAGTTTGACGAGATCGAGGCCGGTGACCTGCTCAGTGACAGGATGCTCGACCTGCAGGCGCGTGTTCACTTCCAGAAAATAAAAATTGAGATGGGCATCTACGAGGAATTCGACTGTGCCGGCATTCACGTAACCTCCGGCGCGCGCCAGGCGCACGGCTGCATCGCCCATTTTCTTGCGCAGGTCGGGTGTGACAATTGGCGAAGGTGCCTCCTCGATGACTTTTTGATGGCGGCGCTGAACGGAGCATTCGCGTTCGCCGAGAGACACCACTCTGCCGTGAGAGTCCGCAAAAATCTGAATCTCCACGTGGCGAGGACGCTCCAGATATTTTTCTAGGTACAGGCGCGCGTCGCCGAACGCGTTCATCGCTTCGGAGGAAGCGTCGCGGAAGGCAGAGTCAAATTCGGCATCTTTGTAAACGATGCGCATACCCTTGCCGCCGCCACCGGCGACGGCTTTGAGCAGAACGGGATAGCCCATGTCTATCGCGAGAGGTTTTGCATCCTCAGGTCTTTCAATTGGATCGTTCGTCCCGGGAACGATGGGAACATCGGAACGGCGGGCGAGCTGACGGCCGGCGGTCTTGGAGCCGAGGGCTTCCATAGCCTCAGCGGGCGGTCCGATAAAAGTGAGGCCCGCGTCCGCGCAGGCGCGGGGGAGCGCGGCGTTTTCCGCGAGAAATCCGTAGCCGGGATGCACTGCGTCGCAGCCCGAGCGGCGCGCAACGTCCATCAATTTGTCAATGCGCAGATAGCTTTCGCGCGAGGGTGCTGGACCGATGGGATACGCTTCATCGGCGAGGCGCACGTGAAGCGATTTGCGGTCGGCGTCGCTGAAGACGGCGACCGACCGGATGCCAAGCTCGCGGCAGGCGCGCAGGATGCGCACGGCGATCTCACCGCGATTGGCAATCAGGATTTTCTTGAACATGGAAGAGCTAAGTGAAGAGAAAGTTTAGCATGGAGAGAAACGCGCCCGCGCGGGGCCCCGCATTCCGCGTTCCTACAAGCTACTTCAAAAGCTTTTGCAGATCCTTCCATTTGACGAGGATGACGTTATTTTCCTGCAGAACTTTCTTGAAATCGAGACCAGTCACGAAGTCATAGTCGCGCTGGCGCCACGCGGAGCCGTAATCAGGATGATCCACCATGACGGCTTGCAGCTCCGCATCGTCGTGGCCAAGGTGGACAATCATTTCGGTTAGGCCTGGCTTTAGGTTCTTGATGGCCTCTGAGTAGAAATCCTTCCACGCATCTGCGTGAACGGAGGGATTCGCCATCACCACCGAATCCAGAAGGATGTCTTTTTCGTTCACTAGTGAGAGCAGCTTGCCCCGCTCGCCGAGGAGTCTGGGCGCCAAAAATGGCAAATTGTATTGGTGAGCGATTTTGACAAGTACTTCGAAAAGCTCGGGAGTGGCAATCAGCGTTCCCATGTGCGTGTCTAAATGCGTTGGGTGAATGCCCGCTGCGACGGCATGTTCGACTTGCGCGCGGATTTCACGTTCCGCCTCTTCCGGTTTGATATTTCGGGCTGCCGGAGCCGCCTCTGACCAGAGATATCCAGCAGGATCAAGCAGACTGGAGACTTTGTCTTTGGATTCCACCGGACCCCAGCGATAGATTTTCCATTCGCTTGTGAGGGTGAGATGCAAACCCAGATCGGCGTCCGAATGATTTTTTGCGTATGCCGCGACCTCCGTCAGCCAGGGACATGGCACCATGATGCTGGCGGACGTGACCGCGTTCTTATCCAGTGCATCGAAGCTAGCTGCGTCCACGGAATGCGCAACGGCAAGATCATCGGCGTGCACGATGAGGAGTTTCGCATCCGCGGGGTAGCCCAAGCGCTCCGCGATGGTCTTCGTTTGTGCTGTTGTGCCCGCGGCCGCGACGAACACTAGCGCAATCACGGCCGCAACTTTATGCAGACGCATAAAAACTCCAGTCAGTAAATGGGCATGAACCACTGTTTCATAGTGGGATGTTGCCGTGTTTTTTCTTCGGATTCGTATCGCGCTTGTTTTCGAGGGCGCGGAGAGCGGTGATGATCCTAGCGCGGGTGTCGGCGGGTTCAATGACGGCATCAATGTAGCCGCGCTCGGCGGCAACGAAGGGGTTGGCGAAGCGGTCGCGGAATTCGGCGATTTTTTCCTGACGTAGGTTTTCGCGCTCGGATTCGGGAGCTTTGTCCAGTTCGCGTCTATACACGATATTCACCGCGCCTTCGGGGCCCATGACGGCAATCTCGGCGGTAGGCCAGGCGAAGTTGGCGTCCGTGCGGATGTGCTTCGAAGCCATAACGCAGTAGGCTCCGCCGTACGCTTTGCGCGTGATGACGGTGATCTTGGGAACGGTGGCTTCGGCAAATGCAAAAAGCAGCTTTGCGCCGTGTTTAATGATGCCGCCGAATTCCTGTTGCGTGCCGGGAAGAAATCCGGGAACGTCTTCAAAGGTCATCAACGGAATGTTGAAGGCATCGCAGAAACGGACGAAGCGCGCGCCCTTGACAGAAGCATTGATATCGAGAACACCGGCGAGGAACGCAGGTTGATTGCCGACGATGCCGACGGGGCGGCCGTCGAGACGGGCAAAGCCCACAACGATGTTTTTCGCGTAGTGCTCGTGGACTTCGAAGAAGTAGCCGTCGTCAACGATGGCATGAACGACATCTTTCATGTCGTAGGGCTTCTGGGGATCGGCGGGAACGAGGGTGTTGAGAGATTCATCGCGGCGAGCCGGCGAGTCCGAGGTTGCGCGGCGCGGCGCATCTTCGACATTGTTCGAAGGAAGAAAACTCATCAGCTCGCGGATCATGGCGAGGCAATCGGCATCGTCCCGGGAAACAAAATGGGCGACGCCGCTCTTCTCGTTGTGCGTCATGGCGCCGCCGAGCTCCTGCTTGGTGACTTCCTCGTGCGTGACGGTCTTGATGACATCGGGGCCGGTGACGAACATGTAGGAGGTTTCGCGCGTCATGAAGATGAAGTCGGTGATGGCAGGCGAATAGACCGCACCGCCCGCGCACGGGCCCATAATGGCGCTGATTTGGGGGATAACGCCGCTGGCCAGCGTATTGCGCAGGAAAATATCGGCGTAGCCGGCGAGCGAAGCGACGCCCTCCTGGATGCGCGCGCCGCCCGAATCGTTCAGGCCGATAACGGGAGCGCCGGCGCGCATCGCCAGGTCCATGATCTTGCAGATTTTCAACGCGTTGGTCTCCGAGAGCGAACCGCCAAAGACGGTGAAATCCTGGGCGAACACATAGACCAGGCGGCCATCGATGCGGCCGAAGCCGGTAACGAAACCGTCGCCGGCAGGTCGCTGCTCCTGCATGCCGAAATCCACGCAGCGATGACGTACAAATTTGTCCAGTTCCTCGAAAGTTCCTTCATCCAGCAGAAGATGAATGCGCTCGCGCGCGGTGAGCTTGCCGGCTTTGTGTTCGCGCTCGCGGCGCTCAGAGCCGCCACCGGCCTCCGCTTCTGCCGAAATGCGGTGGAGTTCTTCCATGCGGTCGCGATGCTTCGCTTCAGGGGACAAGCCGCGCTTTGTTTCAGACAACGGAGCCTCCCGCGGACGGCGCTTCCTTGACAGCGAAGATGCGCACAGCGAGATGCGTGGCGAGCCAGACGGTGCCGAGTAGAAGGACGACCCCAAGGAGCAACTCCGCACCCATGGCGGAGGCGCGGCGCAGAGGAGATTCGAGCGAAGTCACGTATTCAGTTGCCTGAACCAGAATGAACATTGCGCCGAGAGTCATCGCCACGATGAGAACGGTTGTCAGGAAGGAAGCGATGATCATTTTCATGCGAGTTGGTTATGGCCGCTCTAGCGCGGCAAGGAGAAGGATAGCGCAATAGGGCAGAAATCAGAACGTGGAAGGCTCGCAATTGCCGGCAATGGCATCAGCGACCGTGAAGGGTTTAGCGCGAGCGCCTCGAAACTCAGCGCAAGCCAGACCAGTCATCGGCGACGATGATGGAATCGCTGGGATTGGCGGTGTCGTACTTAACGCTGGCGGGCTGGCCGGCAACGAGCCGCTCGAAGCGAATTTGTCCCTCCAGGCCGGTGATGTCCTGCGCAGTGTGATAAGTAACGCCGGAAATCGAATAGCTGTAGGAGACGAGGTGACGAGTCCGTCTCGCTTCGAGCGGGCGGGCGCTGCCGCCAAACAAACGCTTGCGTGCTTCCTTCGCTTCCGGAGGGTGCTCAACAAGCTCGACCACCTGGCCTTCCGCAATTCGCCCAATTTGGTTCAGATGAAGACGGCGTTTGCGTTCCGCTTCTTCAGGGTCCACGGCCGGGCGGAAGAATGCGTAAGCGATCATGGCCAGCGCGGCGATCGCGGCGCCACCCATGGCCAGCACCAGTTTCCAGTCAGCGAATAAGGCTTTCAACGAGCGCGCTCCGTAGTGTCAAATGAGTGGGTCCAAGGATGGCGCGAAAAAATCGCGCATGCGCTGGAGAAAGAAAAGTCTCCGTGCTACCGGTGCCCCACTGCTGCGTATTTTACCTAATCCGCGCGGCTTGCGTGTAACTACGCTTGCGGGGCGCGCACCGGATTGCGCAACACGCCAACACCGGCGACGCTGACCTCGACGACGTCCCCGGCCAGGAGAGGGCCGACGCCTGCGGGCGTGCCCGTGGCGATGACGTCGCCGGGATTCAGCGTCATCATGCGGGAGATCCAGCGGACGAGGAATGCGGGCGCGTAAATCATCAGGGATGTGCTGCTGGACTGGCGGAGCGAGCCGTTGACGCGCGTCTCGACAAGAACATTGGTTGGGTCGAGCTCGGTTTCGATATGCGGGCCAACCGGACAAAACGTATCGAAGCCCTTGGCACGAGTGAACTGAACGTCACTTTTCTGAAGGTCGCGGGCGGTGACGTCGTTGAGGCACGTATAGCCCATCACGAAGGAAAGTGAATCGTCGGAATCGGGCAGATTCGAGCATCTGCGGCCAATTACGATTGCCAGTTCGCCCTCGTGCTCAACACGATTCGAATACTTCGTCAGAAAAATCGCTTCTTGAGGACCGATGATGGAAGAAGGGGGCTTAAGAAAGATGAGCGGCTCCTTCGGTAATTCGTTGCCGAACTCGGCGGCGTGCGCCGCGTAGTTACGGCCGACGCAAACAATTTTTGACGGCGCCACCGGGGCGAGAAGGCGGGCATCCGCGAGACGCACGGAGCGTGAGCTCCGAGACCACTGTCCCCAAGGGACGCCGCCGATTTCGAGAATGCTGTCGCCTTCTATGAGGCCATAAGGCGGCGCGTCAGAGGTCAGCGAGGAAGCGTCGCGCATCGCAAAGCGGCAGAATTTCATCGTTGATCAGCTCGCATGATTGTTGTGATGAGAAAAGTGTGCTTCGCGAACTCTCCAGATGGCCACCCCAATCCAGGACAGCGTCGCAACGATCAGGTAGACGACGGCTCCATACATGAAAATCTCCATCGTGCCATGCCAATCGCCGAGTTTCCGGAAAAACAAACAAAGGACGCGATAATACAAGCTGAAGATTAGCCACGCGACCAACCCGGAAGCCAGCAAATGCCCGGGCATGCGCAAGAATCGAAGGATGGGAATCAGCGCGAACAGGCAAAGTAGCAGGCCGGCCGCTATGTTGCGTTCCGACGCGAGACGGTCGAGGAAGGGGACGCGATTGGCCAGAAACAGCCAGGTGGTGAACACCAGAATCAAACCGCAAGCGGCGTAGATGCCAATTCGAATGGTCGCGTTGGGGAAAACCTGGAACCAACGGTAACCCGGTAGATGTGCGCGGACTGACATCCGAGGCTGGGCTCCCAAGATGCGAACAATTGATCTCAACCCGTATCTACGGCAATAGTTGCGTGACGTCAATAGCGACGGCCGCACTGGGCGGACTTTCATTCCCCGCGCGATCGACCGCAGTAACCGTGTACCAATATCGATGGCCAGGCTCTACAGACGTATCACGATACGCAGGCGTGAGCAACAATTCAGCGGTAAGCAGCTGACCCTGTATGTTCTCCTGCTTACTTCTATAGACGCGGTAGCCTGCCAAATCGGTTTCAAGGCTGATGGACCAGGACAGTTCGACAACGAAACTTTCTGGAGTAGTGCCTGGGAGCAAAGCAGCGACCAGCCCTTGAGGCGCTGCAGGCGGAAAAATGTCGCGAGGAGTCACGATTACGTGTTGCGAATCGTCGGATTCGAGTGGAAGTCCGTTCGCGGTTATGACGCTTCGCACGATATAGAGGTACGACTTGCCAAATTCGAACGCCGTGTCCTGGTAACTGGGCGCGGCTGACGTAGCGAGAAGCGCAAGCACCGATTTAGTTTCCGAAAGCGAGCTTCTTTCCTCGGCGGTCTTGAGGGAGGCCGGATCTACTTCGGCGCGATAGACGTGATACATCAGAGCCCCAGAGAGGTTGGCCCCCGCCGATGTGCTTGCCGGCGCCGCCCAGCGCAATTCAATGGCGGATTCCGTCACTTGAGTTTCCACAGGAGCAATCTTCTGCGGAACAGGAAAGACTTGGACCAAAACGGTGTTTGAATCAGCGGACGCACGTTTCCTGGAAGTTCGTGTGCGCACTCGATACGCAAGAGTTGTACCCGAACTCGCTTGGAGATCTCGCGGGGAGAGCGTGTCGATGAACTCCACGCGCTTTTGGGTGACGTAGGTAGTCACGAGGGTGCTTGGAATTGTGTCGACGGCTCGGAACGACTTTGGATCGGGCGTACCGTCGCGCCGGGTGATGCCGCGGAGAATTTCGACGGCGGGTGGTTCGGGAAGCCGGCTCCCTGAAACGGAGTTCGTGGGAAGCGTGAAGGACAGGAGGACGCCATCGCCAAGCTGACGGGCGGCAAGATCCGTAATGGCTACGGGTACCGGCGGCGAAGGCGGAACTGGCTCGCCTGGAGCGCCGCAACCAGCGGATAAGAAGAAAATGGAAAAAAGAAAATGGAAAACGGAAAAAAGTTGCGCAGGGAGTTTTGTGATGGACAGCCGCGTCCCGTTTCTATTTTCCATTTTCCAATTTCAGGAACTACAGAATGTAGCGGCTCAGATCCTGGTTCTTGACAATATCCGCGAGCTGCTTGGTAACGTAGGCGGCGTCCACTTTTACGTTCTTTTTCTTCAGGTCGGGCGCTTCAAACGAAATTTCGTCGAGGACTTTTTCGAGAATGGTGTGCAGGCGCCGCGCGCCGATATTTTCTGTCTGCTCGTTCACGCTTGTGGCGAACTTCGCGACGGCGGCGACGGCATCTTCGGTAATGTTGAGCTTGACGCCTTCGGTCTCCAGGAGCGCCACATATTGCTTGATGAGCGCGTTCTTCGGCTCGGTGAGAATGCGAATGAAATCTTCTTCCCTCAGGGATTGCAATTCGACGCGAATGGGCAAGCGGCCCTGGAGTTCAGGGATCAAGTCGGACGGCTTGGTGACGTGGAACGCACCGGCAGCGATGAAAAGAATATGGTCGGTTCGAATCATCCCGTAGCGGGTGTTGACGGTCGTGCCTTCGATGATCGGCAGAATGTCGCGTTGCACGCCTTCGCGCGAGACATCGGGCCCATGCCCTGATTCGCGGCCGGCAACTTTATCGATCTCGTCGATAAAAATAATTCCCATCTGCTCGGCGCGCTCCACGGCTACCCGCGTGACTTGATCCATGTCGAGGAGCTTGTTCTCCTCTTCCTGGATCAAATACTCAAACGCGTCGGCCACGCTCATTTTTCGCTTCTTCTTTTGCTGGCCGAACATGCCGGAGAGCATGTCCTTGATATTGACATCCATCTCCTCGACGCCCTGGTTGGAGATGATTTCGAACGAGGGCATGGCGCGTTCGCGGACTTCGATATCCACCATCCGCTGATCCAGCTTGCCTTCGCGAAGCTGCGCGCGAAGTTTCTCCCTCGTGCGCTGGTTCTGCTCGCGCTGCGCGGCGGCTTCGGCTTCCGGAGTGCCGGGCGCAGGGGGCGGCGGCGGAGGAAGCAAGAGATCAAGCACGCGTTCTTCCGCAGCCTCTTCGGCGCGGTCCGCGACTTCATCGAGCTTTTCTTCGCGGATCATGTCGATGGAGGTTTCCACGAGATCGCGGACCATCGATTCCACATCGCGCCCGACGTAACCAACTTCCGTATATTTTGAAGCTTCGACCTTGACAAACGGGCAGCCCGCAAGGCGCGCGAGACGCCGGGCAATCTCCGTCTTTCCGACGCCCGTGGGGCCGATCATAAGAATGTTCTTCGGCAAAACATCTTCCGCGATTTCCGGCGGAAGCTTTTGGCGGCGGACGCGATTGCGCAACGCCACGGCTACGGCACGCTTGGCCGCGGCTTGCCCCACGATGTACTTGTCGAGCTCCAGAACGATTTCGCGCGGCGTCATGTCGTCGAGCGCGGGAAGGAGTTCTTCTCCCTCGACGGGCGGCGCGCCATTACCGCCCGGCGCGATGATCAATTCCTTTTCAGACTTGGTGGGCATGAGTTGCTCAATTCCTTTGCTGCACAAAAACAGTCTGCCGTGTTCTCACGTCTGACTCCTAAAGCTCTTCCACTGTAAAGTTCGCGTTGGTGAAAATGCAAATCTCGCTGGCAATGCGCATGGCTTCCATAGCCAAATCTTTGGCGCTGAGCCGGGAATGTTTCAGAAGCGCGCGCGCCGCCGCCAGAGCGTACGTTCCGCCGGACCCGATGGCCACCAGGCCGTCATCCGGCTCGATCACGTCCCCGTTGCCGGAAAGTATGAATGTCCCCTTGGTGTCAGCCACGATGAGCAATGCTTCGAGGTGCCGCAGCGCGCGGTCTTTGCGCCATTCCTTGGCCAGCTCCACGGCTGCCTTTTGCAGATTGCCGGAAAACTCTTGGAGTTTCCCTTCGAAGCGCTCAAAAAGTGTGATTGCGTCGGCGGTCGAACCGGCGAAGCCGGCGACTACTTTGTCATTGAAAAGGCGCCGCGTTTTGCGCGCGGTGTGCTTCATCACGTGATCGCCCATGGTCACCTGGCCATCGGCAATGAGCACAACCTTATTGTCTCGGCGCACGCACAGCACCGTAGTGCCGTGCATCTGCGCGCTTCCCTGGCTATTCCGCATCCGGCCATTATACCGCCCAGGGAGTCCGAGCGCCAAAATGGCGGGGGCTTCCGGAGCTCCAGTCGCTGAAAGCAGGGCTCACTTGAGGCCGAGTTGAACTGTTCCTCTGGAAAATTCTTCTGCTGCTACATCTCTTACTGCGAAATTTCGTGGAAGGAAAGAATTTTGTAGCCGGCGGCTGGCATTGAGGCCTGGATCCAGCAATTGCTGTAGTAGATGCCGTTACCTCCAGAACCGGCGGTGAAAGCAAAACTTGGAACGCCTGGCGCTCCTGAAGACATCGGGGTGTACGGACTTGTCGTTGTATCCGTGGTCTTGGCTAGAAATACCGCCCCATGAAAGTCGCCATTACCATTCTGGAATGAAGAGAGCTTGCCCACTCCTATGACCAAGACAATCCCTTTCCAGCTTGCGTCGGGGTCGTACTTGAATTCGCCCGTTACGAGCAGGAGTCCATAACCCGTACCGTGCCAGCCGCTGACATTCAGATTTCCGTTGACGACCGTGATCATGGGATTCGACGAAGACATCGCACCAGGTAGATCAAACTCCGTGGCAGTGCCGAGACCGGTGGTAGGGTCAACGGGCGTTGGATTGACGATCGTATCCGCAACCTGCGTAATGTTTTGCACCAAGGCGTTGAGTCCACCGACGGTCTGCAGGTTAGGTAATACACCGACAATAGCCAAGTTTGGCCATGCGGCTGCACCTATATAGTGGTTCAGCCGACCCGAAGGCGGTGGCGGGCCGGGCGGAATTGCGTTATAGATGTTCGAGTAACTCGAATCGGAATTATTGGTATATCCAACCGCCGGAATAGGTGCGGCCCCCGTGTTACAGCTCCCCACGCTATCGTGATCATTTCCGTCAATCCAGAAACTACTCGACGTAGGAACGGAGAACTGCACATTTTGACCGTCTAGCGTCAGCGCCGCCGGAAAACTCAAATTCAATGGAATGGGAGCAGCAAGATACTGAAGGATTTTCTGGCTGCCGTTGGGCAGAGTTGCCAACGACGTGATCTGTAGGACCTGCGGGCCCGCAGACGAACTATTACTGAAGTGGGCACCGTCGTAGTACAGCGGAGTGGTCGAGTCCGCAAGAGTGTCAGCATCGACATCGAGATTTAGTGATTGTTCCGAAACTGCGTTTATGCGCACCCACTTGTAGAGAGGGCCAGGGACGCTCAAAGAGTTCAGCGGGCTCATGTTCCAGACCGACGCTGTCGTAGTCACGGCCGCGCTGGCGAGTGCCCCAGAACCGAACTCCGTGTCGTATTCCGTATCTGGGTAGATTGTGAGGATGTTCCCCATGGCTTCAGTTGGGCCGGGATTCAGAACGTACGCGACCGAACTGATGAGCAGAGCAGTTCCGGGTGCAGGTAGAAAGCCTCCGGCGGTAGTGTTGAAAGAGCTGGGATTCTTCGCCAGGAGCCGCCCGCGTGCTTCTTCCAGTCCGGAGAGAGCCGCGTAGTACACGCCCGTTGAGGAACGATAGTTACCGGCGAGAGCCGATTCCGTGCCGGAAGAAACAATCAAGGCAATCGCCACCACGCTGATCAAGAGCAATACAAAAATGGAAATGAGCAGGGCGATCCCTGCTTCCCTCCGCCGCCTTCGAATTGTGTTTCGCTCGCTCACTTCGATTCCCTCGACCTCATTGATTGGGATTGATCCGGCGGCCGCGCCCAACTAATTGTACGAGACGGGGCTGTCCAGTGGTGGCATCCGGAAGCGGAGCGGCAACGATAAGGGTCACCGTAACGTCCCGAATGTTTGCCGGCATGTTATCGGCTCCCGCCATGAAACACGGGGGTAGCTGCGGCTGAGGAGCCGTCGGTGTGTCGCAAGTGTAGGAAAAGATTGGCACGGGATTGCCACCCGGGAACATGCCCGGATAGAGTGCCTGATATTGTGCGATCTGCGCGGGGGAAGAGTTATTTACAACATTCTGGACAAGAGGCGCAAGCTTGTCTGCCGTTTCCACGGTCGGTTCACCGCCGCTCGTCTTGTCTGCTGCCCCACGCATTAGAGTTGACGTCGTTGGATCCAACCTGTAACGAATCCACTGAACCTTGCTTGCAGGATCCTGCCGATTGGGGTTGGTCTCGATGATGATGTCAAAATCACTTGGCGGGTCGCAGTTGATGCCGACCGCGCAAGGAGTCGGGATCGTATAGTTGGGATACCAGGCAAAGGGAGTGCTTGCGGAATGAGAGGGAACACCATCGCTGTAGGATGGCGGTGGATATCCGGAGTCATTCACATCACGCACGATCTGATCCAGCGCGAGCCTGGCTTCCTGGAAAGAGGTCAGCAATTGGGATTCCGTCCTTGCCCGTTGTTGCGAAGAGGCTAGCAGTGTGAACGCCGCCCCGCACACAATCAGAAAAATCCCAAGAGCGGTCAGTAACTCGATGAGCGTAAAACCCGCCTGCTGCCGCTGGCCCCGTCGCCTCTTCATCTCTGCACCATGGCATCGAGCGTGATGGGCTGAAAATAGCCGTTCCCGCCCTGTTGCCGCACGCCCAGGATGAAACGCTTGCTGTAAACCTTGGTGCCATTGCCGGTAAGGATCACTGCCCAGCGAATGTCGTATGTGGTGCCGGTGGGATCGTTGAAGTCTTGATAGGTAAAGTTATAGCCGGTCTGAAGTCCGGCTCCGAAATCAATAAGGGTCTGATTGTTGATGACCACAACCGGGCTGCCCAGGAGCTGGTTCGGCTGGGCCGGGTCTCCCAGGTTGCATGTGCTCGCGATCGGGCAGTAAACACCATTCGGATCCGTGAAGGAATTTGAACTCAGCTTCTGATCCAGCACCACGTCCAGCTCGCGTTGCGCAAAGACCAGCGCGGAGGAATCGTTGCGATTCCGGTAGTTCATGAGGATGGAAGCCGGCACGAGCTGCGCGATGGCTACAAGACCTACGAGCAAGATGACGGTGGCAAGCATCATCTCAAGGATGCTGAAACCCCTTTCGAGGCTACGGCGTTTTGTGGGTGCGAATGGCATTCCTGTTTCTTGCTTTCGTCTTTCAACTAGCCAATCCGTTGCCAGGTGCCACCGGCAGGAGCGGTCCAGATTTGCGTGCTCCCGGCTGGAAGTAAGACCACGGCGCGATAACCGAACTGCGGATCCGTCGCGCTGCCCATGTAAAACACGAAGACGCTGCTCGAAACTACTCCGCCGACACGAATCGCGCCGCGCGCGTCGAAAGTGACCGAGCCGTTACTGCCTGACTTCGTGGTCAGCGCGGCCCCGCCCAAGGCTGCGGAGATGGCTGTCGGACTCGGGGCTACGCCGGAAGGCAAGAGGGCGGCGAATCCGGAGATTAGTTGCTGTTTCTCGGTCGCATCAACCGACCCGTTATTGTCCGAATCGGTTCCGACGATCCAACCGTCTGCGCTCGTCTGCATCAGAAAATTGATTTGCTTGTTTCGGCGTACGGCTTCGAATCGCGTAAATTTCAACATGTCGGAGACTCGCGCCGCAGCACTGTTGAGCTGGTACGTTCGAAACGAGCGCATAATCGAAGGGATGGCGACAGCCGTCAGAATCAAAGCCACGCTCAGCGAAACCGCGAGCTCCACCATGCTGAAACCACGGCTGCGTCTTCGCTGAGTGTCCGAAAGTGTTGCATTCCGTCCCAAGGTAGTTTCCTCGTTCGGACGCAGAACCGGCGACCCGGCCTATGCGGGAGGTCCGAACCCTAATTCAGTGCAGGTGCGGGGCCGGGGACGGCTCCTCGCAGGCACCGCTAAACATATTGCTTTCATACAGTAAAGCGCCACCTCTTATTATAAGGGGTAGCGAGGGGAAAGAATTGTAACAAATCGAAACAAATTTGGCGCAACCAGAATTACAGAGCTATTTAGTCTGTGGTAATTCATCCCTGTATTTTCGGAAAGAAGGCCGGTGGGCCTCGGCGCAGCTCGCCTTTAGTTCATCCGCGCTGCGAGCGCGGTGGCGTTTCGGTGGGCGATAGCTTCGATCGAGATCATCGGATTGACGCCGGAGGCCGAGGGGAAAGTAGAACCGTCCATCGCGTACAAGTTGCGCGCTTCCCAGGCTTCACCGTCCGGATTGGTGGCGGAGGTTTTCGCCGAGCCCCCGAGCCGCGCGGTGCCTTGGATATGAAATGAAAAGAGCGCGAGCCGTCCGGAATCCCAGCCCGCGAAATCCATGGCCTGCGTGAAAGTATCGAGTGAGCCGGTGCGGCCAGGCTCGTAACCGCACCTCTTCGCATGCGGCGAGAAAATCTGGCGCGCGCCGGCTGCTTCCAGGATGCGCGCTGCGCCGACGAAACCACTCCGGAGATGCGCGCGATCAAAATTCGAAAGCGTGTAGCGTGAGACGGGATGGCCCTGCTCATCGATCGTGACGCGGCCGCCGTCGCGATCGCGCAATAGCACACCGATTGCCGAGATGTGCGAAAGCTTCGCGAGCAGAGAACGGTACTGCTCCGGATCGCGCCACGGAAGAACGGCAACGCCGATGACCGGCTGGAGCGCCGTGGTTTCATACTTCACTCCGAAATTCCCAGTGAGGAAGCGGTGCTCATCGGAGTAGATCGCCTGCATCGTCCCTTCCCATGGACGAATCTCTTCTTCGAATACGCCGCAAACGTTCGAAACGGGATGGAGGTAGAGATGCCGGCCGATGTGTTCGTTGCGCAGCCCGGAACGGAGGAACAGCGCCGGTGTGTGGAGGGAGCCGCAAGCGCTGATGACTGCTTTGCAGCGAACGCTGACGCGGTGGCCCTGCTTCGAACGCGCCTCGACGCCCGTTGCAGAACCGCCGTCGATTCGAACGCGCAGGCCGCGCGTTTCAACGACGAATCGAGCGCCATGCTGTTGCGCATCCGCGAGCCACGTTTTCGTCGAAGATTGCTTGGCGCCGAGAATGCAGCCGTAGCCACAGTAACCGCAAACTTTTCCCTGGTCGCAGCCGGCAACATTGCGGGGCATCGCGTCGACATGCCATCCGAGTGCGCGCAGGCCGCGATCCAGAATCTGTTCGCGGCGAGAGATGCGATTGTGGTCGCGATTGACGTGCAATCTTTCGCACACCGCGTCCAGGCTTCGCGTGTATTCGTCGCTTGTGAACCACGGCACTCCCGCCGCGGCCCATTCCGTTCGAATGTCGTCGGGCGTTCGAAACGACGTGCAGTAATTAATGACCGTCGTGCCGCCGAAGCATTCACCGGCGAGCAGGCTGACGCTGTGATCTTCGGTGGCGGCGAAACCCGCTTCGCTGTACAGCCGCTGAAAACCGCCGAGTTCCGCGCCGTCGAAATCGTCGTCATCGTAATAACTTCCAGCCTCGAGAACGATCACATCCTTTCCTGCAGCGGCGAGGACGGCGGCGGCCGTGCCGCCGCCGGCTCCGGAACCCACGATGCAAACTTCGCAGGACAAATTCATCTCGCGATCCGGAACGACCACTTTGAGTGGGCGGGACGACGAAGTTTGTGGCGCGCGAAGCGGGCCCGGATAGTTGAGGTTTTCCCAGACTTTGCTGCGCCCGCCGTTTTTCGCGGGCAACATGACGTGGAGAAAGCCAACTGCTTTTCGCAGCGCTTGAAATGCGGCGCGGCGCTTGCCGATGCCGCTGTCAGCCCATGAAAGCAAAACACGAACGCGATCTTCCTGGGAAAGATGGGAGAACGATTTCAGGTGGCCGATGGTGAAAAGGCCGTGAAGGCTTGAATCCCAAAGATCAAGAAGCTGAAGAAGCTGCGCGCGATCTTTTGAGCGGGGGTTGAAATCCATCGCGGCGGCGATGGCTTCGGGGATGCCTAATTTCAGAGCGGAGGGCCAGCCGTCCGCGGGCGGCAGAAACGTTTCGCAAATGGATTCGAGCGCACGCTGCTGTCGAGGAGTGAGATTCAAAGTTTCGCACTAAATTGAACGCGTTTTTTGGTTTTCAGTTTTCAGTTCTTGCTTCTCTTGATCAGTTCTTCAGAAGCGCCCTTCTTAAGTGAGTCCTTCGAGAAAAGAGAATCGGGAAAGCCGGGATTGAACTTGCAGGTATCGTAGAAATATTGAGAAGTGCGGCGGCCGTTGCGTTCCCTGGAGATTTGAAGCGGCACCCAGACGCTGTCGCGCAACTGATAGTTGGTATAGATAGCGACATCCTCGTCAATCTCTTGCGTTTCTTCATTCTTCGTGATGACCACGCCGCGGACCAGGAGGTGCGTGGAACGATCGACGGCCAAGCGGAAGGTGCGCTGCTCGCGATCGGTCAGCTCCACCCAATCCACTTGTTTCAAATCCACCGTGTCGCTGCCGCCGAAGCGAACGGACATGCCTTCCTCGTTGAGGCGCAGTCGCAAAAGATTGTCGACGTTGCGCTTCACCTGCTCCTGAAAATCGGTGACCGCAGTGGCGGGAACTTCACTCACTCCGCTGCGGTCATAGGTCCAGCCCTGGTCGCGATTAAAGAGCGTGATGACAATACCGCCGTGAGCAAAGTCCAGCCCATCAATGCCGATTAAGGATTGAAGAATCGTGTTGCGGCCCTTGCCGATGTACTCCGTGCGGTCGGTGTCCGGGTAGCGGCGGTAGTCGATGAAGTCGATGTAGCCTGTAAGCGCGCCATTGTGACCAAACAGCGCGCGGCGGCCCTGGCACTGGCTTTCGCGGATTTGGGAGTAACCGGCTCCGCCGAGGGCATTGATCAGATCGCTGAGAATTTGCTTCCCTTTCGCGGTGCTCTGTTCGGGCATCAACATATCGGCGCGCTGCGACAACGCAGACGGCGCGATAAACGCGCCAGTGATGAGAAACACTACCGCAAATTTGAAACGCGTCAGCCGCACAAGACCGCTCCTCCATTTACATTGATGACCTCTCCGGTCATGAAGTTGGCCAGGTCCGAAGCAACAAACAGAATTGGCCCCGCGATTTCTTCCGCTGTGGCGGCGCGCCCGAGAGGAATCACCGTGGAAGCCATTTTCTGCCCGGCTTTCGTTTCCAGAACGGACTTGGACATGTCCGTGTCAACCCAGCCGGGTGCGACACAATTGACGAGAATATTGTGGCGTGCAAGCTCGGTGGCGAGGCCTTTCGTGAGGCTGATGATGCCGCCTTTGCTGGCGCCGTAATGGGTATGAAAGGATTCACCGCGCTGTCCCGCGGTGGAGCTGATGGGGATAATTCTGCCGGATTTTTGCTTGATCATTTGCGGAACAGCGAAGTGGATGACGGAGTAGACGCTCTTGAGGTTGATGCGGATCATATCGTCCCACTGTTTTTCGGTCATCTTCTCGATGGGAGCATCTTCCTGGTTCCAGACGCCGGCGTTGGCCACGAGAATGTCCAGACGGCCAAGCCGCGCGATGCAATGATCCACGAGTTTCTTGTTGTCGGCATGTTTGCTCACGTCGGCCTTGAAAGCTTCGACGCGCGTGCCGTGCTTGCCGGCTTCCTGCTGGACTTGCACCGCGGCCTCCTTGGCTTTGACGTAGTTGAAGACAACGTCTGCGCCGGCTTGCGCGAAGAGTTTGACGGCGGCTGCGCCGATACCGCGCGAACCTCCGGTGATGAGTGCCGCCTTGCCTGCGAGCGAAATCATGAGACCCCCGAAATTGGAAACCAGAAACCAGAAAATTGAAAAAGCCAGCAGCCTAAGTCTTCTGAGCGACAGCCTCACGGGCGCGAGCGGCAGCCACGAAATCCTGGAAAAGACGCTGCGCAAGCGGGTCGTCCGGCATGCGCTCGGGATGCCACTGAACGCCGACGACCCAATTGGAATCGCCTGTCCATTCGACGGCTTCGATCGTGCCGTCCGGGGCGTACGCTACGACGCCGAGTTTTTCTCCAGGCTGCTCGATGGCCTGGTGATGGCTGCTGTTGATATGGGCCGCAGTGGAACCGGCAAGCTTCGCGAGAAGGCTCCCTGCGCTCAGGACGGCGTCGTGGCTTTGATCGCCACCAATTGCTCCTGCCGCGAGATCGGTAGTTCCATGAGGAACGGCGAGCGGGCGATCAGGTCGCACCTCCGCGATGTCTTGAATCAAGGAGCCATTGAGGTGGACGTTGAGAATTTGGCAGCCATAACAAATGGCCAGCACCGGCTTCGATGAGTTAAACGCGTGAGTGAGAATTGCGTCATCGGTTGCGTCTCGATTCGGATCGAGGGTCACTGTCTTGGGGTGCCTGGACGCGCCGTAGCGGCTGGGGTCCACATCCGCCGGGCTACCCGGCAGAACGAAGGCGTCCAGTTTCTCTAGCTGGCTTGCAAGCTGTTCCGGCGACTGCTCAAGAGATACTTCCAGCGGTTCTGCACCCGCCTTCCTGACAGCGTTGAAATAGAAGTCCAGCTTATCGCGCTTGCCTTCGCGCTGTTCCTGCGTGGTGCGCCAGGGGATGCCCACACGTGGCCGGGAGGCGGAGCTCAGTTGGGTGTCAGCAGGGGTCATGGAACACCAAATCGTAGCATCCGGGCGGGAGGGCGGCAACCCGTCGGGAAGAAAAGTGACCGGTGATCGGTGATCCGTGGTCAGTGAAACAGAAGGGCTTGGAGTTAGAGGAGCTGATCGGTGGGCGCAGAGTTCCAGAATGGGAATTGTTGATACACACCCGGCAGTTTTCGTAAGAGTGGCAAATACAGGACTTACGGGATACGGAACTTGGAAGTGTGCGCAGCGCATAGAAAACAAGGGGTTTGCAAATGCGCTTTGTGTGCGGAAGTGTCTCACGACGTGTGAGACTTGCGACGAAGTGGTACGACACCCGGCAATTTTCGTAAATGCGCATTCTAAAGGGGTTACGGGCGTCACAGTTTGTAAATGCGCATTCTAAAGGATTTACAGTGATGGGTTTTTCGTCACGGTGACGGAAGTGGAGCGGTCGAGGGACGCGATAGGGTTGGGATCCCGAGTTCACAATGCATGGTAGCATGGGAATGATAGTATGTCAAATACTATTACGATGTGGTACTAGATTCGAATGATTTGCGTAGTACTTTCGAATGGATAATGCAGCGCAATGGAAAGAAAAGAAAGAATTAACACAGAGCGCGCTGGACAAGAAAAAATAGGTCGAGTCGAAGGGGCTGCACCGTCTGCGCAAGGATCAGGGGCGGAGAGAGGCGGAGGAGTCGGTGTTGAGGGAGAATTCGGGGTGGTTGAGAGAAGGCGGAAGATCGCAAAGCCTGACCTACCCATCAATGGTCACTCCGAGCGCAGCGCTTGTATGACGTCGATGCGGGCGGCGCGGGCGGCGGGCAGCCACGACGCGACGACTGCGGCTGCCAGCAGCACGAACGCAGAGAGGACCACGGGCAAGGCGCCCGGCATCTTGACCTCGAAGAAATAGCTGCCCGCCAAACGCGCGGCCACATACCCAAATGCCGCGCCTGCGAGGACGCCAGCCCCGGCCATCATGGCGCCTTCGGCGATGACACCTTTCAGGAGATGCTGTGGCTGCGATCCAAGAGCCAGGCGGATGCCGAATTCGCGCGTCCGCGCGCTGACCGAAAATGCCAGCACGCCGGCGACACCAACGACGGCAATCGCCAACGCGACAGCCGCGAACACGCCGAACACCAGGGAGTTCAAACGGTCCGGCGCGAGCACCTCCGCGCGGACGTCTTCGAGAGTGGCAGCGTGCTCGATGGGCTGATCGGCGGACATGTCGCGGATGATGCGCGTGACCGGTGTTACCAGCGAATAAGGATTTGCATTGGTGTGGATGAAAAGGTGGCCGCCAAAGACGGGACCCTCTTCAAAGGGGCCATACACGGTGAGGATGGGCTCAGGAATGATGTGTTGGTCGTCAACATCGGCCGTGACGCCGATGATGCGGTGTGGAGCGCCGCTAATTCCCGCGGCGAATTGCAGCACGGGATCCGTCCAATAGACGTGCCGATCGATGGCATCCCGATTAGGGAACATGCGCTTTGCGAGAGTTTCACTGACGATAACGACGGGCTCTGTACCTTTCTTGCCGTCGGAATCGTTGAAATCGCGGCCAGCGATGATGGGAACGCCGAGCGAGGCAAAGAATCCGGGAGAGATGATGCGCCACTGCGCTCGAGGGTCCTCTCCGGGCGTATGGACATGACCGTCAGCGGAGAATTGAAGGCCGAAGCCGGTGTCGCGCCAGGGAATCATCATGCCAAAAGCGGTCTTGTTCACGCCGGGTAGCGCATCAATGCGGCGAATCGATTCCCTGTAAAAATCGACTACTTGCTGAGGCGTTTTTCCGTACGACATAGCGGGAACGTTGATGGTGAGGACGCGGCGCATGTCGAGGCCCGTCTGTGCCGTTTGTAGTGCGATCAGCGTAGTGACGACCGCACTTGCGCCGGCCAGCAGCACGAAGGAAGCGGCGATTTGTATCACTGCGAAGATGCGCTGGCGGCGGTTGGTGGTGCCGGTGATCCGGACACTGCCGCTCGATAGGCTAAGGCCATTGGACGTGCCTGCCGACGGCAGGCGCGGAACAAACGCCAAGATGACCGCGGCGACGATGGCAAGCGCCGCTCCCACCCAGAGGAGGCTGGAATCGACGGTCAAATCGAGAGCGCGGACCGAGAAGCGCGAGGCGTAACGGGCCAGGATGGCCACCAGCGGCTGCGCGCTCCATACACCGACGGCGGCTCCAGCGCCGCAGAGCAGAAGGCTTTCAGCCAGCAGCATGCGGCGCAACGCGCCGATACTTGCGCCGAGCGCGGCGCGTGTCGCCAGCTCGCCTTCGCGGCGCACCGTGCGTGTGAGAATCAGGTTGGCCACATTAGAACACGCGATAATGAAGACCAGCGCGGAGGCTGCCAGCAGTACCAGCAGCACGGTCCGGGCGCCCGAGGTGATCTGGTCGCGAAGCAGCTTGGCGCTGATCTGGTAGTTCCCTTTGGCCGGATATGCTTCGGGATGTGCTTGGGTAATGGGCCCGTAGACGGCGCGCAACTCGGCGCGAGCTTGATCGAGGGTGGCACCAGGAGCGAGACGGCCAAAGAGCTCCGTCATGCGATGGAGGCGGTACGTGACCATGGTTGCAGAAAGGTGGTGCGGGCTGGTGACGATGTTGGCGATGATTTCAGTATCTTGAGGATAGGGGACGGAGGGTTCGAGGACGCCGATGATGGTGGCAGAGCGATCGCCCATGAGGCCCCAGCCGAGGCGGACAGTCTTGCCGATGACGGAAGGATCCTTCCCAAGAGTGGTCGCCCAGAAACGATACGTGAGAACGGCGACGCCGGCAGCTTTGGGGCCGTCGTCTTGAGGTCCGATGAGACGACCGAGGACAGGGTGGAGGCCCATCACTTCGAAGTAGTTGCCGCTGACCACGCCAGATTGAACTACGCGAGGCTCACCCAAGCCGATCATGGTGAACTCGAGCGTCGAGAACTCGCCCAACGCGCTCAGGGTTTTAACGCTGGCGCGCAGATCCTGGATTTCGGGAACGGAGAACGCCGAGTTGTTGTCGCCGGTGCCCGGGGCGCTCTGGCGGATGTAGATGAGCCGGTCCTCGTCGCGGTTGACGAGAGGCTTGAGGAGCACGCCGCGGACGAGCGTGAAGATGGCGGCGTTGGCGCCGATGCCAAGCGCCAGCGTCAGGATCACGGTGAGCGCAAGCCCTTGCGTGCGCATGAGCGAGTGGAAGGCAACTCTCAGATCGCGAAGAAATGACATGTTCTTGACCCCGTCTTATGTGTGGAGCACCAACCGTGCCAATGCTAAGCACCACATTGTAAATCACTTAGTATGCGATGCGCCCGTCTGGGATGCCCGTTTTCAGGATGCCCCTGTCGCAAATTCGGACACCAGTGCTCGCCGACTGCTGCACTCCATTCTTACGGATCGCATGTCACAACTCAGGCGCGGAGGGAGGCGGAATGAGTTAGGACGGAGTCGAGGCAGAAGTCGGGGCGGTGGAAGAAGGCGGGGAGTTCGGAGAGGCGGAGAGCGAGGCGTTCTGGAGAGGCGGCGCGGAGGGTGACGTGGCCGAGTTTGCGGCCGGGGCGGGGGGATTTGCCGTAGAGATGGAGATGAGTGTCGGGGACGGCGAGGACTTCGGCGGATTCGGGGAGTTCGCCGATGAGATTGAGCATGGCGGAATGGCCGGTGAGTCCCGTGGAGCCGAGGGGCATGCCGAGGACGGCGCGGAGATGATTCTCGAACTGGCTGGTGACGGCGCCTTCGATGGTCCAGTGGCCGGAATTGTGGACGCGCGGGGCCATTTCGTTGGCCAGCAGGCGGCTATCGTGTTCGAAAAACTCGATGGCGAGAACGCCGACATATTTAAGGGATTCGAGGACGTGGCGGGCGGCGTCTTCGGCGGCGCGCTGAATCGGAGGTTCGAGGCGCGGAGCCGGCGCAAGAGAAAGACGGAGAATGCCGCCGCGATGGTGGTTTTCGACGAGCGGATAAATGGCGGTTTCGCTGTTGCTGGAACGAACGGCGAGGATGGAAAGCTCGCGCGTGAAAGGCACGAAGCGTTCGAGGATGAGAGGAACAGCGGGCAGTTCGGACTTCGCTTTGGCGGCATCTTCGGCGGTTCGGAGAATCCATTGGCCTTTTCCGTCGTAGCCCATGCGGCAGGTTTTCAGCACGGCGGGAAGGCCGATCTTTTTCACGGCGGCGTCGAGTTCATTCGGTTTTGAGACGGGAGCAAACTCGGTGGTGGTGATGCCGAGTTTCTGGAAGAGCTGCTTTTCTTTAAGGCGATCCTGTGCGGTTTCGAGAGCGACCGGAGGCGGATAGACGGGGACGCGGGCGGCGAGAAATTCGGCGGCTTCGACGGGGACGTTTTCAAATTCGTAGGTCACGAGCTCGAGGCCGCTCGAGAATTTTTCAAGCGCGGCTTGATCGCTGAAGTCCGCAGTGACGCGCTGGGCGATGCGGCCCACGGGGGCTTCCGGCGAGGGATCGAGAAAACGGAAGTGCAAACCGAGTGGATAGCCCGCGAGGGCGAGCATGTAGCCCAACTGACCGCCGCCGAGGATGCCGATGGTCACTTGCTCTTGCCTTTCTTGACCGGTGGCGAATCCGCGGAAGGATCGGGATGGGCGAGGACGCGGCCGGTTTGATCGGTGCGGAACTTTCGAACGGCTTCCCGAATGGCAGGGTGTTTTGCGCCAAGGATGGCGGCGGCGAGGAGCGCGGCGTTGACGGCGCCGGATCTGCCGATGGCGAGCGCGCCTACAGGGATGCCGCTGGGCATCTGCGCGATGGAGAGGAGCGAGTCCAGGCCTTTGAGGGCTTTCGATTCAACCGGGACGCCGAGGACGGGGAGAACGGTTTTCGAAGCGGTCATGCCGGCAAGATGAGCGGCGCCGCCCGCGCCGGCGATGATGACTTCGATGCCGCGCTTTTCGGCGGTCCCCGCATATTCGAAGAGCAGATCGGGTGTGCGGTGGGCGGAGACGACGCGAGTTTCATGTGGAACATGGAGTTCGGCGAGCGTCTTGGAGGCAAATTTCATAGTGTCCCAGTCGGAGCCGGAACCCATGATGATGCCGACGAGAGGATTGGAGATTTCCCGCTTGCCGTCGGTCGCGCGCCGCTTCGGAGATGATTTCGCCATAGTCGTTTGCCGCTCAAGGCGAGGCTGCCAATGCAGGGCCGCCCCTACAGGACGCAACGCTCAGAACAAAGAATGCGGGCTGGGAAGCCGGCGCTACAAAGTCCCAACGCAATACCGAGGGCGATATTCTACGGGTTTTTTCAGCGCGTGGCGACCTGAGCGCGGTGCTTCCAATAGTGGCTCAGCTGGCCGATGAGATAAAGAGAGCCGGTGATGAAAACAGCGTCTTCGGGGGCGGCCTTCGCGAGCGCGTAGTCGAGAGCTTTTTTGGCGTCGGGAATAACGGAGAAATGCGGCGCGTGGTGGCCAGCGATTTCTGCGAGTTGCGCGGCGGAGATGGCGCGGGAAGTGTGTGGCGCGGTGAAAATGACTTCTTCCGCGCGGGGGAAGAGAATGCCGGCAACTTCGTCGACAGCTTTGTCGCGGAGAGCGGCGTAGATGAGCCAGATCCTGCGGCCGGCGAAATTTTGTTCCAGGAATGCGGCTAGTTCGCGCGCGGCGGAAGGATTGTGCGCGCCGTCGAGATAAATTTCTGGATGGGATTGAAGTTTTTCGAGGCGGCCGGGCCAGACGGTGCTGGCGATGCCCTGAGTCATGGCGTCGCCGGAGATTCGGAAGCCACGGCTTTGCAGAAAACGGGCGGCGGCGAGGGCGTTGAGAGCATTCTGCAATTGGAAGCGGCCGGGGAGGCTCGGGGCGAGGTCGAATACGGTTCCTGAGGCGATTTCGGTCACGTGGGCGTGCATAAATCCACCTTGCAAGAATTCTGCATCGACATGAAAGAGACGGGCGGGCTCGATTACGGGACATTGGAGGTCCTTTGCGCGAGCGAGGATGACTTCTCGTGCTTCCGGATGTTGCTCGGCGAAAACGACGGGAACCGCGGGCTTCAAGATGCCAGCTTTTTCGGCTGCGATTTCGCGAAGGGAGTGGCCCAGGAAATTTTCGTGGTCGAAATCGATGCGGGTGATGATGGAAATGACAGGGTGAAGAATGTTAGTGGCATCGAGGCGGCCGCCGAGGCCGACTTCGAAGACGCCAAATTCGACGCGCTCGCGAGCGAAAGATTCGAATGCCATGGCGGTGACGCATTCGAAATAGGTGGGATGCGCGCGGAGTTTTCCATCGGCGAGGAGTTCTTCGATCAAGACGTGAATGCGCGTGAAGATTTTCGCAAAGGAATCGTCGCTGATCTCCTGGCCGTTGATGCGAATGCGCTCGTTGATTCTTTCGAGATGGGGGGAACTGTTGAGGCCGGTTCGAAAACCGGCGCAGCGAAGAATGGATTCGAGAAAAGCGGCCGTCGAACCTTTGCCATTGGTGCCGGCGATGTGGGCGCTGGGGTAGGCGCGTTGGGGGCGGCCGAGGCGGTTGGCGAGGATGGTGATATTTTTGAGATCGAATTTGGCCGCGGCCGCCTGCGTGGGCGCGGCGAGTTCGCGGCCGAGGGTCAGAAGGTAGCGGACCGCGGCGTCGTAATTCATCGCCAGGATTCCGTGCAGAAAGAAAAAGCAAAAGCAGATCCCTCGCTTCGCAGACTCCGCTCGGGATGACGGTCCAGATGCGATGGAGGCTTCATGGCATTCGTTGGGGTCAGGTCAAGAGAAGATCGAGGGAATTGCTGATGAAGGATTTCAATTCCTTGCGGTGGACGACGGCGTCCAGAAAGCCGTGCTCGAGAAGAAACTCGGAGCGTTGGAATCCTTCGGGGAGTTTTTGGCGAATGGTTTGCTCGATGACGCGGGGGCCGGCGAAGCCAATGAGCGCGCCGGGTTCGGCGATGTTGAGATCGCCTAGCATGGCGAAGCTGGCAGTGACGCCGCCGGTGGTGGGATCCGTGAGCAACGAGATGTACGGGAGTTTTTCCTCGTCGAGCTTGGCGAGCGCCGCGGAAACCTTGGCAAGCTGCATGAGGCTGATGGTGCCTTCCATCATGCGCGCGCCTCCGGAACAGGAAACGGCGATGAAAGGCTGGCGCGTTTCGATGGCGAGTTCGATGCCGCGCGTAACTTTTTCACCGACGACAGCGCCCATCGAGCCGCCGATGAAGCCGAACTCCATGGCGCAGAGGACGACGGGCCGGCCGCTGAGCTGGCCTTCGGCGGTGATGATGGCGTCGTTCAAGCCGAGCTTTTTCTTGGCTTCGCGGAGACGCGTGGCGTAAGGCTTGGTGTCAACGAATTTGAGCGGGTCGGTGGAGGTCATGCCGGCGTCGTGCTCGGTCCAGCGGCCGTCGAGGAGCATTTCGAGGCGGTGCTTGGCGTTCATTTTGAAATGGAACTGGCACTTGGGGCAGACGTAGAGATTGGCTTCGAGGTCCTTGCGAAAGACGATGGCATTGCAGGACTCGCACTTGACCCACAGGCCTTCGGTACGCACGCGGCGCTCTTCGGGCGGGGTGGCTTGCTCGATCGATTTTTTGTCGCGCTTGAACCAGGTCATGGAAGAAAGTTGAAAATGTTTCAGTTATAAATTCTCAGTTCAGAGAAACCGCACCCGCTGAAGATGGCTGCTCCAGGGCTAGCTAATAATCAATCCCCCGTTGAGCCAGTATACCCTTGGTGTAGGGGTGTTTCACCTCGCGCATTTCGGTGACCAGGTCGGCGAGCTCGACGAGCTTGGGATGGGCGTTGCGGCCGGTGCAGATGACGTGGACGCGCTCGGGGCGGTTTTTCAGGGCTTCGACGATCTCGTCGGGGTCGAGCATTTTGTAGCTGATGACGTAATTGATTTCGTCGAGGACGACGAGGTCGTATTTGTTGCCGTAAATGGCTTCGCGGCCGGCCTGCCAGCATTCCTGGGCGAGCTTAATGTCTGCAGGATCGGTTTCGGCGCCGCCGATCTTCACGAAGCCGCGGCCCATGGGACGGATTTCGAACTTGTCGTCGCCGAGCGTTTTGGCGGCGTCGAGCTCGCCGTAGTGCCAGGAACCCTTGATGAACTGGACCATGAGGACTTTGAGACCCTGGCCGACGGCGCGAAACGCTGTGCCGAGGGCGCAGGTGGTCTTGCCCTTGCCGGGGCCGGTGTAAACGATCAGGAGTCCTTTTTCTTCCGGCATGTGTTTCGTGCTGCGGACTGCTTTTAGGTGCGGCGAAAAGACTAGAGTCTGCGGATTCGGGTCCCAAACGTCAAGTTGGAGTGGGCGATCCGAAACCACTGAAGGATTTTGCTACGCGAGTTGGAGGCGCTTGATGAATTCGTGGACGATGGCGGTGATGCGCTCTTGCGCCATTGGAGGGAGGGGCGTACCGGGCTTGGCATGCGGATCCTGGAGAACGATCCACAACCCGGGGCGGTAGCTTTCGTCGTCGCCGGGGCAGATAGCGCCGGTGAGTTGAGTCAGCTCGAGAGGCATTGGCGTCGAATGAGTGAAGTCGAGATTGGCGTTTTCCGGAGAGTGCGCCTGGAAGGGCGGATGGGCGAGCAGATCCATGAGGACGCCGCGGGCATCATCGACGAGGTCGCGGAAACCTTGCGAGACGAGGACGGCGTCCACGTCGCGAGGTGTGGGGTGCTCGAGTTGATGGAGGTCGTAGTCGGGAAGAGGGCACTCGAGAGGAATTTCGATGGTGGCAGACGGCCGATTGGCGTCGGGCGAGATACGGATGGACATGGTCTTTATGGTTTTACACTACGCGCGCTATTTCGGGTAGGGGCTGCCGGAGAGGATGGCGAAAGCGCGGTAGAGCTGTTCGGCGAGCATGACGCGGGCGAGCTCGTGGGAGAAAGTCATGGAGCTGAGAGAAAGCTTCTGGTGGGCGCGCCGGCGGAGAGTTTCGGGGAAGCCGTCGGCGTCGCCGCAGAGAAAGATCAGTTCGCGCGTGCCGCGGTCGCGGAGTTCCCCGAGCCATTTGGCGAGGGCGTTCGAATCGAGAGTTTTTCCGCCAGCGTCGAGAAGGACCACGGTGGCAGCGCGGTCTGCGTCGAGCTTCTTCAACGCAGCGCGTGCATCGCGGACCTCAGTGATTTCCAAAGGACAAGAGCGGCCGATGCGCTTTTCATAGTCATCGAGGATGGCGCGCAGTTCAGGGCGGCGGGTTTTTCCCAGCATGATTAGCCGGAGTTTCACTTGAGGCCGTATTTCTTCCGTTTTTCTAGCAGCGTTTTGCGGCTGATGCCGAGAGCTTCGGCGGAGCGGCTGATCTGGTAGTGAGTGGCTTCGAGTGTGGCGGTGATGACTTCTCGCTCGACTTCTTCGAGCGAGCGCAATCCGGAAATGGTGCCAACCGCGCCGGGGGCGGCGGCGCGAACGCTCTCCGGAAAATTGCCGGGCTCGAGGACATCCTTGCCGGTCGCGGGCCCGGAGCGGGTACCGCGCGAAAAGACCACCGCTCGCTCGAGGGCGTTGCGCAGCTCGCGGATATTGCCGGGCCAGGAGTACGCAGCCAGCATGCGGCGAGAAGAGTCGCTCAAATGCGCGTGGGCGCGGCCATGGATGGCTCGAAGCGTCACGAGGAGATGTTCGGCGAGAAGCAAAATATCGGCGCGGCGCTCGCGGAGCGGCGGAACCGTCAGCAACAGAACATTCAACCGGAAATAAAGATCCTCGCGGAAGCTGCCGGCCTTTACGGCGGCGGGGAGATCGACGTTGGTAAGGGCAATGAGGCGCGCTTCGATGCGCAGCGTCTCAGTTCCGCCGAGGCGTTCGAAAGTCCGCTCCTGCAAGACGCGCAGAAGCTTGCCCTGGGCCCCAGTTGAAAGAGCGGCGACTTCGTCAAGAACAATCGTGCCGCTGCCGCCGAGTTCGAAACGGCCGAGCTTGCGTTCGACGGCGCCGGTGAAAGCGCCGCGCTCGTGGCCGAAGAGTTCGCTCTCCACGAGATTTGGCGGAAGGCTGGCGCAATCAATCTTCAAGAAGGGTGCATCGCGGCGAGGGCCGAGTTCGTGCACGAGGCGCGCGAGGTGGTCTTTGCCGGTACCGCTTTCGCCGGTGATCAAAAGAGTTGTCGGTGCGGCGGCGACTTTCTCGGCCAGTTCAAAGAGGCGGAGCGCTGCGGGGTCCTGGGCGATCCACGGTAATCGTTCCGTGGTCATCGTTGCGAACGGCCGCCGAGCGTCCGGCCGGAGACCGCCTCATCGTCGAGCGGCTCCTGGCTGAGTGTTGAATCCGACATGGTTCGATCGGAGGATCGAATTTCGGCATCGTCGGGGATTTCCAGTTTGGGCGCGGAACGCCAGAGCCGCTCGAGATCATAATAGCGGCGGGCCTGCTCGCCGAAAACGTGCACCACGAACCCTCCGAAGTCGAGCAAGGCCCATTCGGCGGAGCGCTGGCCCTCGCGGTGTTCGGGCGAGCGGCCGAGAATCTTGTAGAGTTGCTCCTCGACTTCCGTGCAGATGGCCTGCACCTGCGGCGTGCTGAAACCGGTGCAAATGACGAAGAATTCCGTGAAGGCGGAAGCGCCGCTCAAATCGAGTACGGTAATCCCGGCGGCTTTTTTTTCTTTGGCGGCCTCGACGGCGAGGCGGACTCCCTGTGGCAAGGATTCGAGTTTCACCGATATAGGCCCTGTTTAAGAATGTATTCCTCGACGCGCGCGGAAACAAGTCCATGAATGGCCTGGCCTCGATGCGCGCGGCGGCGAATGTCGGTCGCGGAGATTTCATTCGAAACGTTTTCGAGAAGATAGACGGTGGTGCGCTGCAGGTGCGCGACGACCTGCGAAGGATTCCCGTTTTCGGATTCTTTCTTGGCATCGGGCCGTGCGATGAGGCCGGGAGGAATGACCAGGCGCAGGGCTTCACTGCGGATCCCCGGGCGGTTGGCAATGATGAAATCGCATAGGCCGAGGAGCGTTTCGTATTCCTTCCACATGGGAATGTCCAGAAACGCATCCGCTCCAATTATGAAAAAAATGCGGTCGCCGTGGCCGTGGTAGACGTGACGAAAGTAGCGCACGGTGTCCACGGAATAGTGCAGCTGGGTGCCGCTGAAATCTTCGCCAGCTTCGGCGAGCGACGGAACGAAGTGCGGGTGCTCGGTGCAGGCGAGCGAAACCATGGCGAACCGGTGGGGGAAGGGTGCGAGGTGCTGCTTGAGCTTGTGCGGCGGTCGGCTTGCGGCGATGAAATGGATTTCGTCAAAATTGAAGCGGCGGTCGGCAGCGCGTGCGACGGATAAGTGGCCGTTGTGAATGGGATCAAAGGAACCGCCAAAGAGCGCGATACGGCGAGGGTGGTGTTTGGCGGCGGTGCGGTGCGCCTGCGCTATGGTCAATGCGCCTCCCAAGAGCGTGTGGCCGGGATCAGAGGGTAACAGAACTAATTTTCTCATGAATCCTTAACGGGAGTGGGCAAGGAATCGTGCCCCGGTGCGTGTTCGTTATTTTCGGTGGTAGTCAGCGGCAAGTCGAGAGAAGAATCGTGCGCCGCGCGAGGAATCCTGTCCAAAGCGTCGGCCATCGAGCGGACGAGATCCTTCACGCCATCGCCCGCGGCGGCGGAGATGGAGTGAAATTCCAGGCCGCGTTGCTTGCAAAACTCGCGCAACGCTTCCAGGCGCGCGCGGTCGGTGGTGGCGTCCAGCTTGGTAGCAACCACGATCATGGGCTTTTCGGTGAGGGATTCACTGAAGGCGGCAAGCTCGCCATTGATGACTTCAAAGGAGTGGATTGGGTCGTCGTCGTTCGAATCGCTGGTATCAATCAGATGAACAAGGAGGCGCGTGCGCTCAACGTGGCGGAGGAAACGAATGCCGAGGCCGGCGCCTTCATGTGCGCCTTCAATGAGGCCGGGGAGATCGGCCACAACAAAAGTGCGGCCAAGCTCGGTACCGTGCCCGCCAGTGCCGCCATCGGCATTGACGACGCCGAGATTGGGCTCGAGCGTAGTGAAAGGATAGTTGGCGATTTTCGGGCGCGCTGCAGAGATCACAGAAATCAAAGTGGATTTTCCGGCATTAGGAAAACCGACCAGGCCGACATCCGCGAGAAGTTTCAGTTCGAGGCGAAGATGGCGCTCTTCCCCAGGAAACCCATCCTCGTGCTCGCGCGGGGCTTGATGCCAGGGCTTGGCGAAATGCTGGTTGCCGCGTCCGCCGCGCCCGCCATGAACGATCAGGACGCGCTGCCCGGGAGTTGCGAGATCGGCGATGGTTTCCCCGGTCTGATCGTCAAAGGCCAGGGTGCCCACGGGGACCTTTAGAATCATGTCCTCGCCGGAATAGCCCGTGCGGTTGGAGCCTTCGCCGTGGCGGCCGCGATCGGCTTTAAATTCGCGGTTGTAGCGATAGCGAAGCAGAGTGTTGTCGTTGAGGTTGGCTTCGAGGTAGATGCTGCCGCCATTGCCGCCGTCGCCGCCCGAGGGACCGCCGCGCGGAACGTATTTTTCGCGGCGGAAGGCCACGCAGCCATTGCCGCCGTTGCCGGCCTTCACGAATATCTTGGCTTCATCAACAAACACGACAATAAGACTCCTGAAAAAGATAACATAAGCGAACTGCCAAAACCTGAAATGCCGGAACGGAGGCCGCTCCTGATGCCGCGCCTGCTCCAGCGCCTGGCTTTGACTCTCTTGGCCCTGGTATGCGTGGCGACCGCCGCCTTGTACGCGCTCTACTTCCGGCGAACGCCTCTCCCGGCAGCGGCTCCGCACGCCCGCGTCGTGCCCGCGATTTCCACGATTCCCGGCATCGCGGCCTGCTGGGTTGAGACGGGAAAAACGTTTAGCAGCTTTTCCTTCGGCTCGACGGCCGGGAGCGTCCTGGTGAGACATCCCGCCGGCGACCTGCTGATCGACACCGGAAACTCAAGCCACTTCGACGACGAGATTCGCGGCTTCCCCTTCGCAACCTGGCTCCAGCTCAAATCGCTGGCAGGCGAATTGAAGCCGGAGAGCCCGTTGCCTCAACGGCTGCGCCAAATCGGCGAAGATCCTGCCAAGCTGCGCTGGGCGATTCTTTCGCACGTGCACCTGGATCATTCCGGCGGATTGATGGATCTGTCGCCTCTGCCAGTGCTGCTGACGCGCGAAGAGTTGCAATTCGCAAACGAGCCCAGTGTGCAGGCCCGAGGCTACGTGATTGCCGCACACGTCCAAAAGTTCCCTTCTGTTGCGGCGCCGACCTTGCAATTCAATCCCGTACCCTATGAAACGTTCGACGAGAGCGCGGACCTCTATAAAGACGGTTCGGTGGTCGTCGTGCCCTTGCGCGGACATACGCCCGGGAGCGTGGGCATTTTTGTAAACCTATCGCCGGAGCGACGGATGTTTTACGTCGGCGATGCCGTCGACGACGAGCGCGGATTCGAAGAGCGCGTCGGCAAGTCCATGATTTTGCTGGACAGCGACAACGCCGGGAAAGTCGCTGATCAGATCGTCGGCCGGCTCACTGACCTGCATGAAAAAGTTCCGGGGCTTGCGATTATTCCCGCGCATGGCCGCAGTGCTTACAAGAAATTTTTTCCAGGCGGACCGCAGAGCTGCGTTTCGAATCAATAGACGCGCTGAAAAGAAAACGCGGTGTGGCGGAGCCAGACCGCGGAAGTAGGTCAAAGTATGGTGAAAACTAGGGAGCACAGACTAAAGTCTGTGCCACCAAATTTGGCTAGTTCGCGGCGGACTTGGCTTGCTGTGCGGGCTCAACACTGATGAAGCGGCCGTGACGGCCCCGGTCGAGAAATTTTACATAGCCCGTGACGAGCGCGAAGAGCGTGTCATCCTTGCCCTGGCCCACGTTTTCGCCGGCCTGGTGCTTCGTCCCGCGCTGGCGCACGAGGATCGTGCCTGCGTTAACGAGCTGGCCGCCGAAGCGCTTGACGCCGAGCCGCTGTCCGTGTGAATCGCGGCCGTTTGTTGAGGAGCCGCCGCCCTTCTTATGTGCCATGACGCAATCCCTTTCGAAAAAAGCTGCCGCGCTAACATACAGCGCTACAGGAAATTAGAGCTTGATGTCTCCGACCTGGACGGCCGTGTAGTTCTGCCGGTGACCGCGAGAAATCTTGTACTGGCCGCCCTTCTTGAACTTGAGCACGGTCAGTTTCTTGGCGCGGCCCTGAGAGACGATCTTGCCGCTGACGCTGGCCTTGCCGGCGTCAGCGCCCAGCAAGATCTTCTTGTCGTCGGTGTGAACAGCCAGGACGGAACCAAAATTGACCTTTTCCCCTACTTTGCCATCAACCCGCTCGATGCGGATGGTGTCGCCGGGCGCGACGCGATACTGCTTTCCCCCGGTCTTGATAACGGCGTACATCAGTCCTCCAAGAGCTAGAGACAAACGTTAATTATACGGGTTTGTCCGCTGGATCGTCAACGCAGGAAAAAGCGCCAGAATTCGAACTGCGCTCAGCGAGAGTCGGATTAGACGCGGACGCCTTCGTCCTCGGGCTGGGGGAAGTGCTGCGAGAACCAGAAAGAGTACGGCGTCGCGCCGTTCTTCTGATAGTGCTCCAGCCGCTCGCGACCCTCGGCAACCGTCGGGATGTGGCCGAGTGGAATCCACCAGAGGCAGTAACTGGGCTTCTCCAGCCTTTCAAACCATTTGGCGCGGTCGCGAAACACTTTTGCGTGGTCGGACTTGTAAGCGTAGGTACGCAGCGGCTCGATGGACTCCCAGACCGACATGTTGACGATGACGAACGGGTCGTCGTTGTACGCAATGTCCGTGGCGTTGCCGGATTCGGACTTGAGCCGCCAGACAAAACCCGGAGCTTCATCAGCGAGCGCGTTGATGGGCTCCAGCAGCGCCACAAACTCAGCGATCCTGGGGTCATCCAGCGGGGCCACGAGACGGGCGATGTTGATTTGAGCGAGATGATAGGTCATGGGCGGCTCCATCAACGAAATTTGTAGGCAAATCGGTTAGACGCACCAAGACGGGAAACCGTCACATGGCGGGGTGAACTTGTCCCGAGGACGCGTCTCGCGTACTGTACGCGCGAGACAAGGAGAGCTGATGCCTTTTGTGGAGCTGGCAGAGTCGCCGCACGCGCCTGAAATCCGTCCAATACGAATTCACTACCGGGAATTCGGGCTCGGCAGACCGCTCGTTTTTCTTCATGGCGGATGGGGATATGGAGTGTATCCATTCGAACGGCAGATCGAAGCGTTTAAGAGCCAGTTTCGAATTCTGATTCCGGACCGATCCGGGTACGGGAGCTCGACACGCGTGCCTGGCGAGATGCCGACGGATTTTCACCAGCGGGCCGCGCAAGAGACGATGGCCTTTCTGGATGCGCTTGGAATCGAGCGCGCCGCGTTCTGGGGCCACAGTGACGGCGCCGTGATTGGCGCGATGCTCGGAATGCAGGCGGCGGAGCGATGTGAGTCGTTGATTCTCGAGGCGTTTCACTTCTTCCGGAACAAACAAAACTCAAGAAGTTTTTTTGAACGGTTTATGGCGCATCCGGAAAACCTCGGGGAAGAAACACGCGAACTGCTCCGGCAAGACCATGGAGATGACCACTGGCAAAACGTGCCGCGCCGAAACTGCGGAGTCTGGTTGCGGATCGCAGACATGGTTGAACGCCCGGACGAGGATCTTTACGACGGCCGACTAGGTGAGCTTCGCGTGCCGACGCTGTTTCTTCACGGGAGACTCGATCCTCGCACCGAACCCGGCGAGATGGAACGCGTACGCAACGAACTTCATCAGGCTGAGATGCGATTCGTGCACAACGGTAAGCATAGTCCGCACGGCGAAGCAGATGCATTCCAGGAATGCAATGCGATCGCGGGAGAATTCCTGGGAAGTGCCCGCTGATTCGGCGACCCGACACGGCGCGGACCTTCAGAAATTGAACCGGTAGCCGAGGATCATTTTGGCGATCAAATGATCGGTGGAATCTGTCAGACCAACTCCCAGGCCGAAATTGACTTCCCATTTGGGAGAAAGATTCAGATCGATTGTCGGGAATATCTGGTGCTGCTGCTGGCTGATGGGATCAAAACCGGTGACGGGACCGAGAGAGCCGTAGTACTCAATGCCGCCGGCGATTTTCTTCGTGAAATCGTAACTGAATTTGAAGTTGGGAGAAAAAACCACGCCTTGCTTGACGCCCGGCCCGTGGAAGGAGCGGTCCAGCGTCGGATTGAAGGAGAGATACCAGCGGCCGAGCTGCTTATCAATAATGGGGCGCATTTCCCAGGTCCAGGTGTCCGCGGAGTAGCGGCGGCTCTGCCATCCGATTTCGTTGGAGAGGCTGACGCCGACCGGCCAATGCCATTTGGGAGGCACGCGCACGCGCGGACGGATGTGGCTGCCGACGAAATCCCACCCCTGGCCCCTCTGCAAGGAAGTGAAAATGTAGAAGCCGGTTTCGAACCAGTCGTTGAAGCCGTGAGTGATTTCGATGGTTTCGTGCCACTGGTGATTGGTGGGAAGCGTTCCGTCCGTGGTGGACTTGGAGCCCTGAAACGTGAAGTTGCTATGGAGCTCGACCATGGTGTGGCCGCGCTCGACGGTTTCGTACGGATACACCTGGATTTCGTAGTTTTCTTGGGCACCTGCGGATGAAGACAGAACCGCGCCAAGAAAAACAGCGACAGCCGTAATCGCAATGCGCAGTGCTATTCTCATTTCTTGAAGGCTCTCCAGAGTATCTCAGCCTCTCAGCCTCGCAAACGGGAATAGATGGGCGGGTTAGGCGTGCGGGTGTGCTTTATCGTAGATGTCCATGAGCTGGCGGATCGAGGCGTGCGTGTATTTCTGCGTTGTAGAGAGCGATTGGTGGCCGAGGAGTTCCTGAATGGCGCGAAGGTCGGCGCCGTCGGCGAGGAGATGCGTGGCAAACGCGTGGCGCATCGAGTGCGGGTGAAGGTCCCAATTCACGTTGACCAGGCGGACGTATTTCTTGACGATGCGGCCGACGGAACGCTGCGTGAGGCGGCGGCCGGAGTAGTTCAGGAACACCGCATCCGTGTGCGGGGCGGCGGAGCGGCGGCTGGCGCGAGTTCCGGCCGGGGACAGAAGGAGCTCATCGCGAAGCGGCCAGTAGTGTTCCAGCGCATCTTGGGCTTTTGCTCCGTATGGAACGATGCGCTCTTTGTTGCCCTTGCCGCGGACGCGCAGGACGCGCTCTTTTTGTTCCATGTCGGCGAGATTCAGGCCGGTGAGCTCGCTCACGCGGAGTCCTGCGGCGTAGAGAAGCTCGAGTAGAGCGCGGTCGCGGCGAAGCAGCAGGCCTTCTTCTGGGATGCCAGGCTGCCCAGGCTTGCCGCGCTTGGAAGGCGTCGCGCGCGCTGGCGCGGGAAGCTGCAAGCGCCTTCTTGAAGGAGGGCGAAAGCCTGGATCGGCGGGGCCCATTCCCACGAGTTGATTCAAGAAGCCATTCATTTCTTCCGCAGAGAGTACGGAAGGAATCCGCTTCGGCAATCTCGGCGTGGGGACGAGCCGCGCGGGATTTTCCTTCAGATGGCCTTCGCGGACGCAGTATTTGAAAAACGAACGCAACGCCGCAAGCTTTCGCGCTATGGAACTCTTCTCGAGGCCATGGTTGTGCAAGTGACCGACGAATTCACGGATCATGGAATGGGAGACCGCATGGAGTGCAGGCGGTGGGGTCCCCGGCGGCGAAAGGTACGCAAGAAACTGGTCGAGGTCTGTTCCGTAGTTCGAAATGGTATGTGGCGAGGAATTTCTTACCGACCGCAGATATTCCAAATACTTGGCAATCGCTGCTTTCATTCGACGCTGGATCTCCCGTGGCAAACGCGCAGGTACAGTATAGGCACCCCGAACAGGCTGAACCCAGAATCAACGGGAGTGTTGTCTATAAATGCAGGTGGGTCAGGACTTGGCTGCAACAGGCACGGGAACTTCCTCGGAGGGCGCTTGCGGCGGTGCTTCGGGGACCAGCTTTTCCCAGTCGCAACCTTCCTTGAGACAGGCGTGTACGGTGCCAATCTTGGTGCGCTTCTCGACGATGAACGGCGCCCCGCACTTGGGGCACGGCTCGGCGATGGGCATGTGCGGCGACGTGAAATCGCAATCCGGATAGCGCGAGCAGCCGTAGAAAACGCGCGGGCGTCCGCGACCGCCCTTGCCGGCGCTGCCACGGCGGACGAACTCGCCTTCATTGCACTTCGGACATTTGATGCCCATGGTGATGGGGCGCGTGTACTTGCACTTCGGATAGCCGGAGCAGCCGATGAACTCGCCGAAGCGGCCGTGTTTTTTCACAAGACCGTTGCCGCAAAGCGTGCACTTTTCGTCCAGGGGCTCATCGGGCTGGTGCGCGATGCGCGTGCCTTGCACTAACCTGCGCGTAGTCTTGCAATCGGGGTAGCCCGTGCAGGCGAGGAACGTGCCGAAGCGGCCGCGCTTGATGGCCATTTCCCTACCGCAATTGTCACAATATTCAGTTTTGGGTTCGCCGCTGGTTTCTTCGGGAAGTTCGGGGGAGAGATCCTGAATGAAATCGCAGTCGGGATAGCGCGAGCAGCCGAGGAAGAACCCGTGGCGGCTGATTCGCTCCAGAAGTTCGCCCTGGCCGCATTTTTCGCACTTCTTACCCGTGGGGATTCCCGCCTTGTAGGAAAGCATCTCGTCGCCGGCCTTGTCGAGGTCAACGACGAATTTCTCCCAGAATTCTTTGACGGCTTCGCGCCAGGGCAGCTTGCCTTCCTCGATCTCGTCGAGCTCTTCTTCGAGCCGCGCGGTAAACGTCACGTCGAAAATGTCTTCAAAGCTCTTCACCAGCAGGGTGCTGACGCGTTCGCCAAGCATGGTTGGCGAAAAGCGTCCTTGATTCTTGGTGACGTATTCACGCTCGACGATCGTGGAAATAATCGAAGCATAAGTCGAGGGCCGACCGATGCCGTCTTCTTCGAGCTCTTTGACCAAGGTGGCGTCGTTGAACCGCGGCGGAGGCTCGGTGAAATGCTGGTCCGGACGAATTTTGTCCAATCGCAAACTCTGCCCTTCCACAACCTGGGGCAGCGCCCGGCCTTCCCCTTCGTCGTCCTTCTCGTCGTCATCGCGGTCGGCGTTCGACGCGGGCAATTGGTAGACGCGGAGGTAGCCGTCGAATTTCTGGACCGAACCGGTGGCACGAAACGTGTAGTCCCCGGCGTTGATGTCGATGGTGGTCTGATCGAAAATCGCCGGGAGCATCTGTGATGCGACAAATCGTTGCCAGATCAACTGGTAGAGCTTGAAGATGTCCTCGTCGAGATATTTGCGGACGTCTTCCGGCGCACGCATGACATCGGTCGGACGTACCGCTTCATGGGCTTCCTGCGCGTCCTTTTTCGATTTGTAGAAATTGGGTTTTTCCGGGAGATAGTTCGCACCAAAGCGATCGGGGATCAATTCGCGAACCTGCGCCAGCGCGTCGTTGGAGACGTGCACGGAATCTGTGCGCATATAGGTGATCAGCGCCACCGACCCTTCGTCGCCGAGCTCGACGCCTTCGTAGAGCTTTTGAGCGAGAGACATCGTCCGCTTCGCCGTGTAGCGCAAGCGATTGTAGGCAGCCTGCTGCAGCTTGGAAGTTGTGAACGGTGGCGGCGGATTGCGCTTCTTTTCTTTTTGCGCGACGCTAGCAACCTGCCACTTGGCTTTGCTGACGGCGGCAACAATTTTGTCCGCCGCTTCCTGATTCTTTACTTCGATGTCTTCGCCGTTGTGCTTGAAGAGCTTGGCTTCGAAGAGCGGCGGCTGCCCGGCATCCAGCATCGCGTGAATGGTCCAGTATTCCTGTGGCACAAAAGCCCGGATTGCCAGTTCACGTTCGACAATCAGCCGCAGCGCCACCGTCTGCACGCGGCCTGCGGAAAGGCCCCGGCGCACCTTGTCCCACAAAATCGGAGAAATCTTGTAGCCCACAATGCGATCGAGCACCCGGCGGGCCTGCTGTGCATCAACCAAATTTGAATCGACCTGCCTGGGTTTGTCGAAGGCCGCACGAATGGCCTTGGGCGTAATCTCATTAAAAGTGACACGAAAGATTTTCTTGGGATCGATGGCCACTACTTCTTTTTTGGGAGCGTCCTCGGCTTCGGCTTTGACAGGCTCTTCGGGTTTCGCGTCTTTCTTCTTGAATCTGGAAACGCTGGGTTCTTGCTCTGGGTACTTGGAAGGCTTGGAGAGAACCATGGCCAGGTGCGCCGAAATGGCCTCACCCTCGCGATCGGGATCGCCTGCCAGATAGACTGCCTCGGCCGAGTGCGCCGCCTTACGAAGATCGCTAATGACCTTGCCTTTGCCGGCGATGATTTGCAGCGTGGGCTCGAAAATCTTGTCGTCATCGAGCGTAATCGGCTTCTTGGTGTTCTTCTCTTCCGCCTGAGCGCCTTTCTTCGCGCCCTTTTTCTTCTTTCTCTTCTTGCGGCCCGAGGGATCCTCGCCGGGCAGGCGAATGCCGATCGTTTTTTTCGGCAGGTCCATGACGTGGCCGATGGACGCTTTGACGGTGAAGTTGCGTCCTAAATACTTGTTAATCGTTTTCGCCTTCGCAGGCGATTCGACAATGACGAGCGAACGTGCCATCTTGCTTTTGTAACTCCGTAATGTTCCGCCGGAAGGGCTGACCGCGCAGGCGTGTGTCCTTCTCGCTACCTTGGATGTACGGCTCCGGCCGCGTCGGTGTCTACCTATCGATGCGCCAATGCCCCTTGTGGATGCGTTTCCGGTATTGGATGCCGGGCTGCCCGTCTGCGATGCAGACCCCTATCTGCTTCTACAACAAGACTTTGCTGAACTGTTTGCCAGGCAATTGCCGGATGATGCCTTTCATCTCCAGGTTAAAGAGCGTAGCCAGAACCTCGGAAGAGTTCAAGCCTGAGCGTTCCACGATGTCGTCAATAGGCTTTGGTTCGTCTGCGTTCAGAAGTTCGTACAGCTTTTTCTCCGAGCCATTGAGCGAGGCAGCGGCCAGCAAATTTCGCTGTTCGGCTTCGGGTTGCTCGGCCTGGACGAGTGCCGCGCGGACGGGTGTGGGCAGCTCTTCAATCACGTCATCGGCGTTGGTAACCAGCTTGGCTCCTTGTTTGATCAGCTGATTGGGGGCAAAACTCACAGGTTGCGTGACGTTGCCGGGCACTCCGAAGACCTCCCTGCCAAATTCCATTGCAAGTCGCGCGGTAATCAGAGAACCACTGTACTGCGCGCCTTCAATGACGACAACTCCGAGCGGCATCCCTGCCACGATGCGATTACGCACTGGAAAATTCTCCGGTGCGGGATGAGTCCGCAGAGGGAATTCAGTGATGATGGCCCCGCGTTCGAGAACTTTCTCATACAGCTTCTTGTTTTCCTTCGGATAGCAAACATCAATGCCCGTCCCGAGAACTCCGATGGCGCGCCCATTAGCATCCAAAGCCCCTTGATGCCCGATGGCGTCAATGCCGCGCGCCAGGCCGCTGACGATCACAAGTCCACGTGCCGCAAGTTCCCGGCCAAGGCGCTGCGCCATCTGCGTGCCATAGAGCGTCGGGCGGCGTGTGCCGACGATGCTGAGGCTCGGCAAATTGAGAACTTGCACGTCGCCACGGACGTAGAGAAGAACTGGCGGGTCGTAGATTTGCAGGAGCGTTTGCGGATATTCCGGCTCCGTCCAGTTCAAAAGCCTGCAGTTGGCAATCTTTCGAACCCCATCTAATTCTTTTTCCGCGCGCTTGAAGGATTCCTTCTTGACGATGGATTGCGCGGCTTGCGCGGGAAGATTGCAGGATTCCAGATCCGCCAGCGACGCACGAAAGACACCATCGTGCGAACCAAACTTGCGCAAGACGCGGGCCGACAAACGGGAACCCAGGCCGGGTGTGAGCGCCAGCGCGAGCCAGGAGAGAGAAGCGTCTAGCTCCATCGCGGGCGAGCCTACGCGGAGAATAATCCACCTGTCAAGTATTAAGTGATAATAATATCAGTATACGATTGCAATGCGTGGAACGCCAGGCTCAGCGCTTTGGCTGCGCGGCATCTTCCCCAAGAACATCGTCCAGGGTCTTGGCGAAGAAATCCGCGTCCGATTCCGAAAAGACCAGCGGCGGGCGCAGCTTGAGGACGTTGTGGTGCGGACCGTCCGTGCCGGTGAGGATGCCGCAATCGCGCAGCCGATTGACGACATAAGAAGCTTGGAGCGGCGCCGGCTCCCGCGTTTCTCGATCGAGCACAAAATCAATTCCCAGGAAAAGTCCTGAGCCGCGCACGTCGCCGATCAAATCGTGACGCTCCTGCAACTTCCTCAGACCGCTGATGAGATGAGTCCCAACGCGTAACGCTTGCTTCTGCAACTCTTCTTCTTCAAGAACTTCCAGAACCGCGAGACCCGCTGCGCACGCGACGGGATTGCCGCCAAACGTACTGAAAAATTCCATCCCATTGTTGAAGGAGTCGGCGATCTCACGCGTGGTGATAACCGCCGCGAGCGGAAACGCATTGCCGATAGGCTTGCCAAGAACCACGATGTCGGGAACCACATTCTGCGTTTCGAATCCCCAGAAGTGGCTGCCCAGTCGCCCAAATCCCACCTGAACTTCGTCGGCGATGCAAATGGCACCCGCTGCACGGACGTGACTATAAACCTCCACAAGATAGCCGGAAGGAAATACAATTTGCCCACCGACGCTGGGCAATGTTTCCGCAATATATGCGGCGACACCGCGTCCTTCGGCCTTTGCGCGCGTAAGAATTTCCTCAACATGCCGCGCGTACTTTGTTCCTGCTTCGTTGTCATCGCGGCGGTACAAGCCGCGATAGTCGTCGGCGAGTGGCGCGACGTGTACCCACGGTTTCCTTCCGCCTCCGCCCGGCCCATCGAATTTGTACGGGCTGATGTCAATCAACGTGTTTGTGTGACCGTGATAGGCGTGCTCCAACACGATAACGTCCTCGCGGCCGGTGTGGGCACGGGCAAGTCGAAGCGCCAATTCATTGGCCTCGCTGCCGGAGTTTAGGAAGAAGCAGACGCGCAGCGGCTCCGGGAGCAGTCGCGTCAAACGCCCAGCGTAGCGATTCACGTTATCGTGCAGATAGCGAGTGTTGGTATTGAGCAGCGCAAGCTGTTCCTGCGCGGCTTTGACGACGCGCGGGTGACTGTGACCGATGAGGGGCACATTGTTGTACATGTCAAGATACGCGCGGCCCGTGTCGTCATAGAGATGCTGCATCCAACCGCGCACGATTTTGAGCGGATGCCGGTAAGAGATGCTCAGGTTTTTGCCCAGCAAGGCTTGGCGCGCCGCAAGCGTCTCGGCGAACCGCGGCTCTTCTGGTGGAAAGCGATCGGGTGGAATTCGAAGTAATAGATTTGGATCCGGCGAGAGGGTCGTCCAAACGGCACGCTGCGAAGCGCACGCGACGCCTGGAAAATCGGCGCCAAGTTCCAATAGATCCAGGATGATCTGAAAATGAACGTGCGGTGCCCATCCGCCATTCTCATCGGAGGAGCCGACGCGCGCAAATTGCTGTCCGCGAGCCACATGCTGGCCGGCACTCAGGCTGCTGATCGAGTCTTTGGTGAGATGCCCGTAGAGCGTGAAGAATTTTTCGCCGTCGCCAGTTTTGTGTTGAAGAATAACGAGCGGCCCATAGTCCATGGGAGCAGAGTTATTCGCTACGATGTGAACGACGCCGTCGAGCGGCGCTCGCACCGGCGTTCCCTGCTCAACGAACAGGTCGATCCCAAGATGAATGGTCCGCCGCTCGGCTGTGGGATCGCCGCTTGCGCCGAAGAGCGGCGATGTATAGAGCGATCGTGGCTCGTCGTAACGTCCCACGCCGAAGTTAGCCCCGGCCTGCTTTATTTCTGAAAATATCTTCTGCGTGAGTTTGCCGGGCTCGCCCGCGCTTGGATCAGCCCCAAGAAATGTGCTTCCGACGCTCAAATCAAAGACCATGCTCGGCGCTGACCGTACTTCCGTCTCAAGGATGGAGGCCGCGGACCCAGCATTCGCCCGCAGCCAGTCCCTCACCTTTTCACTTTGCGGAACTGCCGAAAGCCCGCAAGCCGCGCGAAATGTGTAGTGGGCAAGCCGCGGGTGAATTTCCGCGAGCCGCTGGAGCGCTTCCCAGGCAGACGCTTCGCTGACCCTGACGTACGGATCGTCCGGCTTCAAGAGCTTTCGGCAGGCGGAATTGACTACGCTGACGGCGAGACGCGTGCCGATCAGCGCATATAGAACTGCCAGCTCCGTCTCCTCCAGCGGAAACGTTTTGTGATAGCCGGCGACGATCGCCGTCGCAGCCTGCAGCGGATCTTTCTTTCCAAGAATGGCGTAAGCAGCGGCGATGGCGGGTTCAGAAACGGTCAGTCCATGGTGCATGTCACCAAAATCGATCACGCTGGTAACTTTGCGCGGCTGCGGCCAGGGATCGCTGACGAGAACGTTGTAATCATTGGCATCGCCGTAGATGACGCTGCGGCGCAGCCGCGGCAATGCCGGAACCACATTCGAGTCATAAAACCCTAGGAATTTCTCGACGAGGGCGCGGCCCTTCGCGTCAGCGATGTGTTGAACGTAGTTCTTGATCCAGGCAGCGCGCGTCGAGTCCCACTTCAACTCCCGGTGCGCGGCCGGATGCGAGAAGGAACGCAGCGCGACATCCATCTCGCCAAGAAAGCGGCCAAGATCGCCGAGTAGTTCCGGCGCGTGCGGGCGGACCTTGGCGAGAACTGTTCCCTTCACAAAAGTAAGCAGCCAAACGAGGCGAGTCGAGCCATCCGCGATTGTGACCGTGGAAAAAAGTTCGCCATCACGATCCGGAAGGACCCGCGGCAGACTCAGATGTGGCGCCTGCTGCGCCAGATGCCCCAGCGCCTGGCATTGCATGTCAATAAACGAGTGTTCTCGCGCCGGATGCATCACCTTCAGGACGAGTGCTTGTCCGTCGGTGCCTGTCAGGTGGAAATTGTCGTCGTATTCGCCGGGCAACGCCTGCGCCGATGCTTCAACCCCATAGAGTTCACTCGCGATGCGGACAACTTCAGCTTCGGCAATGGGTGGGCCAACGCGGGCCTCGAGTGACATGCGACAAATACTATCTGCAAGCGCGGGAGTGCGTCCATCCCGGACGGCAGCGGAATCGCAGGCCCGCTCTTCTGGCTGGCGTTTTTGCTGCTACAGTTTTTCTCTTTGGTCGCGGACGGAAACCGGACCGTTCACCGTGGAAAGGCGAATCATGGCCGGCCCGACCCCATATTCGATCCGGCGATTGTTATCGTCCCAGGTCTTGCGGGCATTGTCGCAAATGCTTGCCTGGCAGCTCATCGGCGCGTAGTTCCGCGATTCCACCACAAAGCCGGACTGGTATCCGTTTGGCACCATCAAGGTCAGCGGGCCATTTTGCGCGTCGGCCGACAGCCCCGTGCCACTCCATGTTTTTCCCGTGAGCGAAACGGAGATCGGTCCGTTCTCCGTGTGGACACGAACATTCCCACTGCTGCACTCCACACTGATAGGGCCGTTCACGGCTTTAATGTCCGCCTCGCCGGAGAAATTCTTCAAGCTGATCGGGCCGTTGTGAGCGCGGGCCGTGAGTTTGCCGCTCACGTCATAGATGGAAATCGGGCCATTCATGGTGTCCAACTCAATGGAAGCGGATTTCGGCGTCCGAATCAGCAGGTACACCGTCCAATCGTCGTCACCGGCCGGACCCTTGGTCGATACTCTGCCGTTCTCGGTGGACATGATGATCTGCGAGAGGATGCGCTCCGCCGCGTCGCCCGATCCGGCTGCCGCTTTGCACGCGGTCACCGAATATGTTTCTTTGTCCCACCCGACGACCTGCACGCCACCGTTCTCGTGCGGATGCACATGCAGGACGGCAGCTTCGGACTTCGTCAGCGTCTTTTCTTCGGACCGGACCACAGCGTCCCGTTCGTCGAACTGGATGCGAAGATCGGAGCAATCGGTAATCGGGTGCTTGTGGCCTCCGGAAATGTTCACGGAATGGCGGTGCGAGGCTGCTTTGGCGCTCGTCAGAACTATGAGGGCTAGCAGAACGTAAGCGGAAATCAGAAAAGCCAGATTACGCTTGGACATAAGGCCCCTCCCTGCAGCTATAGACGATGCAAGTCAGGTTTGGTCACGTCACTTGCCACGAATTCAATCCCTGTTCAGCCGCCAGCCAGGCTCTCAGCTCCTCCAGCATTCCTAATTCTTTTTGGATGCCGGCGGCGTCAAGCTGGGATCGAGCCTTGCTGCTTTCTGAAACTCCTCTTGTGCTTCTTCGGATTTTCCCTTCTGACGCAGCGCCAGCCCCAGCTGAAAGTGGGCAGCCGCATAGCCCGGCGAGGAAGTAATCGCGGCGCGGAATTGTGAAATGGCGCCTTCGATGTCCCCGGCGTTCAGGAGTCTCCGCCCCGAATTTGTAGCAAAAAGGGCGGCCTGCTCGCTGGTTTTCTGCTTCGCGATTTCCATTCCCGCGCGGCTCTCGGCAGCCGCGCCCTCCGTATCCCCGAGTTGCCTCAGCACCGCCGCCAGCGTTGTATGTGCGCCGGCAAATTCCGGCTGAAGGCGAATCGCTTCCCGCAAAGCCTTTGCCGCCTCGTGCAATTCACCCAACTGCTTCAACACTGACCCCAGCGTGTAATAGGCCTCCGCATAATCCGGTTTGGCGTAAATCGCTGCGCGTAACTCCACCGCCGCCGCCGCAAAGTCTCCCTGTTGCCAGAGCGTCACGCCCAATGTGTAATGCGCATCCGCTTGTCCGGGATCCAATTCCGCCGCTTTGCGAAATTCCGCCACCGCCTCCGGAAGCTTGTCTTTCAACTTCAGTGCCAGGCCAAGGTCGTAGTGCAAGGTGGCATCCTGCGGTGACAGTTTCAGCGCCTCTTGAAACTGAGACATGGCCGCATCGAAGTCTGCAATTTGGAGATAAGCCGCCCCCAGATTCCCTATGTACCCACTATCGTGCGGACGCAGCCGGATGGCTGCCTGAAACTCGCGGATGGCTCCCTGGCCGTCTCCGCTCTGCATGAAGGTGAGGCCGAGATTATTGCGCGCATCCGAATCATCGGGATGAAATTTTATGGCCTGACGAAATGCAGCGACCGCTGCCTCGACGTCGCCTTTGCGCTGCAGCAGCAAACCCAGACTGTTCTGCGCATTCGGATAATCGGATTGCAGCGCGATGCACGCGCGCATTTCGCGGATTGCCGCATCCGCATCCCCCTTGTTTCTCAGAACCTGAGCCAAATAAAAATGTCCGTCCGCGCTCTCGGGATTCACGTCCACTGCAGCTTGAAGATGAGTTGCGGCTTCCTCCAGCGCCCCCGACTGATAGCGCAAGACGCCGAGGTGCAAGTGCGCTTGAGCGAAATTGGGCTGCAGCCGCAGGGCCTCGGAAAATTCCGCGGCAGCCTCTTGGGAATCGGATTTGTGAACCAGCACCGTCCCGAGATCGTCATGCAACTCAGCGCGTTGCGGCTCCAATTCGATGGCCCGCTGCGTCTCACGGATGGCGCCATCGAAATCCCCGGAGAAATCCAGTACGCGCCCCACGGTGCGATGAGTCTCGGAATCGTCCGGAGCCACTCGCGTGGCCTCACGCGCCTCGCGCAACGCGGCGGGCAGGTCTCCTTTTCGAACCAGCGCGTTCGCCAGATTCACGTGCGCCTGAACGAATTCAGGCTTCCCTCGCAGCGCCGCCCGGAAATGTGCAATCGCGGAATCGACTTCATTCTGCGCGAGCAGCACCCAACCGAGAGAATTGTGCCCCTCCGGGCTTTGCGGCACGAGCCGCAAAACTTTTTCGAAGGCTGCGCGAGCGGAAGCCAAATCGCCCTGCTGTAGCGCCGACAATCCTTGCTGGTACGTCGCGCTCGCCCGCGAAGCCGCATCTGCCTTCGCGGAACCCGCAGATTGCCCGGCGCAAATCGCCGCGGCAGCGTGGAAGAAAATCAGCGCCGCGCAAAGTCGAATCAAAAGCATCCGGGAATGAACGAAAATGAATTCCACGCGAAAGATTCCAGTAGAGCGTTCTCAAAAATACTAGCACGTTCGCGCCCGCGCACCGCTTCCCATGCAGTTCGCTTCGAATCTCGTGACATGCCGAAACTTCTCGGACCAGACCTTGCTATCATTAGCGATGGATGACTCTCCATTCCTCTTTGTTCCGGCTTTTCTGCTTCCTCGGGCTATGCGTTTGGCTCTCCCTACAATCTGGCGGTTCTCCGAGTGTTGGCACCGGAAATTCCCAGAGCGCGAACGCCAAGCCGGTTGCGTATTTCACCGATGTGGCGCAGAGAGCTGGGCTTACCGCGCCGGTCATCTTCGGCGGCGAAACCACAAAAAAATACATCATCGAAACCACCGGCACGGGCGTCGCCATCTTCGACTACGACAATGACGGCTGGCCTGATATTTTCGTTGTGAATGGCACGACTCTCGAAGCCTCGCGAACCGGTATAGGACCGGCGAGCCACCTCTACCACAACAATCACGACGGCACGTTCACCGACGTCACCGCAAAAGCCGGCCTGACTCACACCGGTTGGGGCCAGGGCGTGTGCGTCGGTGATTACGACAACGACGGCTTCGAAGATCTGTACGTCACCTACTACGGCAAGAATGTTCTGTACCACAACAATGGCGACGGCACGTTCACCGACGTCAGTGAAAAAGCGCATGTTGCGGGCAGCGGCAAGGCCTGGGGCACCGGCTGCGCCTTCGTCGACTACGATCGCGACGGAAAACTCGATTTGGTCGTGGCCAACTACGTCGATTTTGATTCCGCCACGGCTCTTGCGCCCGGCGAGCGGCCTGCCTGCATGTGGAAAGGCATTCCCGTCATGTGCGGCCCGCGTGGTTTGCCGTGGGCGAAAAACATCCTCTATCACAATCTCGGCAATGGCGTGTTTGAGGATGTCACAGCGAAAGCGCGCATCGATCAGACCAACGGGCATTACAGCTTCAGCGTTTCCACTCTCGATTATGACGACGACGGCTGGCCGGACATCTACGTCGCATGCGACAGCACCGCCAGCATCCTCTACCGCAACAATCGCGACGGCACGTTCACCGATGTCGCCGTTGTTTCTGGCGCCGCGTTTAACGATGACGGGCGCGAGCAGGCCGGCATGGGTTCCACGGTCGGCGACTATGACGGCGACGGCCGGCTGGATCTTTTCAAAACGAATTTTTCCGACGATACTTCAACGCTCTACCGCAACATGGGCGACGGCACGTTTGACGACAAGACTTTTCCTGCGGGAATCGGCTTGAACACGCAGTATCTCGGCTGGGGCGTGATGTTCGCCGATGTGGACAACGACGGCTGGCCCGATCTGCTGCTGGTGAATGGACACGTCTATCCGGAAGTGGACAGCCAGCACCTCGGCAGCAATTTCAAAGAGCCGAAGATTCTGTATCACAACAACGGCAACGGAACGTTCACCGATATTTCCGCCAATGCCGGGCCGGGGATTACGGCGGTGAGTTCGGCGCGCGGATTGGCCGTCGGCGATCTGTGGAATGACGGCCGCATGTCCGCCGTCATCAGCAACATGAACGCGCCGCCCATGCTGCTGGTGAACGATGTGCGCAACGGCAATCATTGGATTGCGTTTCGCACCGTTGGCGCTTCCCCTGCCGCGCCGCCCGTCAAGAAATCTTCTGGGCCAGCTCAAGCCTCACCTCTTTCCCCGCTCCACGCCACCTCCTTTGCCTCCAGCCGCGACGGCATCGGCGCGAAAATCACCGTGAAAGCCGGTACGCGCATGCTCGTCGACGAAGTTCGTAGCGGCTCCAGCTACATCTCCAATAGCGACATGCGCGTCCACTTCGGCCTCGGCCCTGCCACCAAGATCGATTGGGTCGAGGTCCGCTGGCCTAGCGGCCTGGTCGAACGCTTCGAAAACTTGCCCGTCGATTCTATCCACACGCTCAAGGAAGGTTCCGGCACGCCGGTGGGAATCACCGTGAAGAAGAATTAGCCTGCTCAGTCTCCCAGTCGCGCCGAGGCAACACGAGAATCATCTTTTCTTTTCGCCTGCCAGGTAGCCAGCTTGCTCCTCATTTGCCGGGACTCGACATCGGAAAAAAAGAGCGTTCCCATGCTGATGCTTCCAAGCTCTTCGCTTTCCCAGCGTGCGCGCATGATTCCGTTCGCCGCGTGCGAGTTCGTGCCCAGCAAGAGATGCCCGATCTCATGCGCTGCAACATCACCCAAGAGGCTCGCCAGATTCACACGGCTCCGCTCCTGCATCTCCTCGATCCGCTCGTAAAAAAGGTTTGCATAGCATCCGCTTCCGTCGGCCGAGAGGTATGAAATTCCAAAGGTGATTTCGCTCAAATTGCGGGAGCGCCGCGCGATTCGCAATTGAAGATGTTCTGGGAAATCAGCCATCCGGCACTGCGCTGGGTCTTCTGGCCCATCCGCGGGCAGCGGACAATTGAGCCACTTCGCTTCAATTCCGGATTGCCGGAACACGCGGGAGGCTTCCATTTCCGCCCCTCTCAAAGTGCCTGCGGAAATGCCTGCATCGTTGTGCACCGAGATCGTTACGAGCATCTCCGCCACGGCGATCTCTTTGGACCAAGCCGCAGAGCTTGGCAAGGCCAGAGCGAATACTAACGAAAGCCACTTTCGCGGCGTCTTGTCTATCACGGCGCACCTCCATGGTGGCGCCGAGGATCGGTCAGCCCGGTAGGTACCTCAATGCCGGCGGTATGGCGAGCTGCCTATTTGCAGGTGACGAGATAAGTGCCCGTGCGTCAAATAGATGGGAGAACAGGCGACGGAGATTCTCCCGAAACTTATTCTCAACTAGAATCGTTTAGTAGATGGAGAGCACTTCCGGAGATTGATACAAGTGCCCGAAAACCCGATCGAGGATGTCATCCGCTTCGGAACCTTTGAAGCCGACCTTCGCGCCGGGGAGCTTCGCCGCAATGGCATCAAAATACGGCTTCAGGAGCAACCGTTCCAGGTTTTGGCCATGCTCCTTGAGCGTCCCGGTGAAATCGTTACGCGGGAGGAATTGCACAGCCGGCTTTGGCCCGCCGATACCTTTGTAGACTTCGATCATGGCCTGAACGCCGCCGTCAAGCGCTTGCGCGATGCCCTCGGCGATTCCGCCGAAAACCCCCGTTTTATCGAAACCCTCGCGCGCCGCGGTTATCGCCTACTCGTGCCCGTCAATGGAGCCGCCCGTGAAAGCACTCCCCTTCCGCATGCCGGTCCTTCTTGGCGGGTCGGCCTGGCTGCGGCCGTTCTTTTGCTTGCAGGTATCGTCGCCGGCTGGCTTGCCGGACATCGCTCCGCCGCTGCGGTGCGCTTCACGGAACGCCGATTGACCGCCAACCCGGAAAACGACCCGGTCTTCAGCGCGGCCATTTCACCGGATGGCAAATACCTCGCCTTTACCGGCAGAACAGGAATCTTTCTCCGTGCAGTGGAAACGGGAGAAACCCATCCCGTCACGATACCCGACGGCGGGAAGACCCATCTTGTCAGTTGGTTTCCTGACGGCAGCCATGTGCTGGCGACGCGCAGTTCATCTGCCACAGAGAAACCCAGCTTGTGGAGTGTCTCCGTCTTCGGTGGAGCATCCCGCAAACTCATGGACGCCGCCGAACGCGGCACCGTTTCTCCCGACGGCTCTCAGATTGTTTTTGTCCGCGGGGACTACGGCCATGAAGAAATCTGGCAGATGCAGTCGGATGGCCAGCATCCACACAGGATTCTTGGGCAACCGGGAGAAAACTGCGAGTCCGTCGTTTGGTCCCCCGGCGGGGATCGCATTGCTTTCGTCCGATCTGCTTATCGCAAGGGCTGGGAAGAAGCCAACGTCTCTCTAGGCATCTATGACCTCGTCAGCGGCAAGACCAACTATCTGTTCTCAAACGGCCAACTCCGAGCCGCTCTTGCCTGGTCTCCCGATGGACGCCTGATTTATTCCCTCGCCGAGCCCCCGCCCAACCAGAACGACTCCAATCTTTGGGCCATCAAGGTCGACGCGCGTGGCAATCAAGCGGGGGGCCAGCCGGTCCGCCTCACCAGCGGTCCCGACGGCAAAATGCGCGCGAGTCTTTCCGGCGACGGCAAACGGCTGACTTTTCTTCGTTGGACGGAATCCCCCGCCATCTATGTGTCCGAGGTGGAACCGGGAGGCGGCCGCTTGCCCTTGCTCAAGCGCTTAAGTCTTGATGAACGCAGGAATTTTCCCTACACCTGGACACCGGACGGGAAATCCGTAATTTTCACTTCGGACCGCGACGGCGTCTTCCATCTTTTCAAACAGGCTATTGATCAACCTGCTCCCGACCTTCTCGTGGGCGGCGATCAATCGGTCACGCTGGCCCGCTTGAACGCGGACAGCTCCGCTATTCTCTATTCTCTCAGTCCCGCCCTGCACGACACGGACCGGCGAGTACGGCTCATGCGCATGCCGCTCTCCGGCGGGACTCCCCAATTGGTATTCGCGGAACCCGGCATCAATAATTTTCAATGCGCCCGGTCGCCTTCCAAGGTATGCATCGTCAGCGAATTCTCTGCCAATCACCTCGATTTTTCTATCTTCGATCCGGCAGCCGGGAAAAGGGACCCTCTCACGCGGCTCGAAGGCTCGGATTGGTACTTGTATAACTGGACGCTCTCTCCCGATGGCTCTACGCTTGCCTTGGCCAAGTACCAACGGCTTCCAGGGCCGGCGGACATCCGGCTTCTCCGCATCGCCGGCGGCAAAGAGCGTGCCCTCACGTTGAAGGATTGGACCGGAATCTCCAGCCTCGATTGGGCCGCCGATGGCCGCAGTATCTGGGTTACCGTTTCGTCGCCAACCGGCATTCAGACGCTATTGCATGTGGACTTGCGCGGCGAAGCTAAGCCGGTCTTCCAGGAACCCGAAAAGTATCTGGGCTGGGCCATCCCCTCTCCCGACGGCCGTCACGTGGCACTGTGGGAAGCCAGCAGCAGCTCCAACGCATGGCTCCTCGATGGCTTCTGAGCGCGCTCCTGCCTTTGTCGCAGCAATATGGCGAGGTCCGTACGATCAAAACGTTTAATGATTAGGAATAAGAAACGGTCGGCGGGGAGACTTGCTCGAACACTCGATCTGGACTGCCGAAACAACTCAAACGCTGTCTTTCCCCAGCCGTTTCAGTGCGCGATGCCGCAATCTGCCGAGTTGGCGATTCAAGAAATGTTCGCGCCCGACAAAAGGCACTAGGGGATTCCGGCGCTTCTGGACTTTGCCGCGGGCCTGCTTAAGCCGCGCGTCTTCGCCGAATAATTTCACAGCGTCGTCAAGGAAATCCAACGCCTTCTCGCGCCGGCCTGCCAAGGCATACACTTCGCCTAGATTCAGGTGGAACTGGATCTCCGCAGGTCTCAGTTGAACCGCTATCTCGCAAAGCTCCGCCGCTTGATCCCACTTCCGTTGTGCGCGCGCGATCGACAATCCCAGAAACGAAAGGTAGTAGGGGTTATGCTTGTCGGATTCGAACGCCCGGCGCAATCGTACCAGCGCCTTTTGGGGATATCGGTCCTTGAGGAGTTTGACACCTTCCCGGAACTCAGCCGTAGGATCGAGCTCAGCCGTGGCCTTGGCACTTTCCTTCGCAAATCCGAAGTTCATGGGGATCCTTACACAGCGAAATGTGGACTATGGACTAATCTAGTCAGGTCCCCTGCGAAGAGTCTACTGGCCTGACGGTCAGTGTTGACTAAAAAGGGTTAAATCCCTCATTCGTCCCTTCGCCAGAAGAGAGCCCGCACGGCTGGTCCGATCTTTGCGTGCGCAACCAGCAAGATTTTCATCAAGCTCTCAAACCGCGGCCTTTTCAATACCTTCCCGCTCCATTCGAATGATATCCAGCTTATAATATTTATTGACAGTTAGCTAGGATCGTGCTATGCTTTTGCATGAGCTGGATGCCGGCACCTTCCCCCTCTCGCTCGTCTCCTCTAAGTCCTTTCTTTGCCGCTCATACACAATCTCCGCTTTGTGTTGCAAAGTGCGTGCCTGCAACTTCTTTTCTGTCTGGCGCTTGCGCACTCTTTCATTTTCCGTATCCTGTAACCCCTGTATTTGCCACTCATACGAAAACTGCCGGGTGTATACCAACAATTCCCATTCTGGAACTCGTCGCCGCGAACTTCCGTCACGTTGACGAAAACCCGTCACTGCAACTCCTTTGGAATCCGCATTTACAAACTGTGACGCCTGTAAGTCTTTTAGAATGTGCTTTTACGAAAACTGCCGGGTGTCGTTGGTCTCTTTGAGTAGAGATCTCAAGTTTTTCTTGAACTTCCTATCGTTTGTTCGGGTCAGGAGTTGCCGCGGCTTCGGTCACCCCCACATACCTGTCGGCGCCGCCATAGTAAAACAAGAACCGATTGCCATGGCGGACCATGCCCTCCACGAAGACAACGTTGGGCACTTGGCCGACCTTCTCCCATTCTTTTTCCGGGGCGAAGATGGGGGCCTCGGATCGCGAGAGCAGTTTGCGGGGATCGTGGCGGTCGAAGACGGCAACGGCAGTGCGATAGACAAGCTTATCGTCGGCGCCGTTGTAGATGAGAACGATGCCGCGCTCGGTGAGGATCGGCGAAGGGCCGGGTTCGACGACACGCGAGTCAAACATTCCGGGGCGGCGCGGAAGAACGGGCGTGGGCGTCGCCTCGGTCCAGTGAATGAGATCGCTGGAGTAGGAGAGCCCCATCTGGTCGGTCTTGTCGGCGGCCGTGCCGAGCCAGTACATCCAATATTTGCCGTCGATTTTTTCCGGGACGATGGCGCCGGACTTCGTCCACGCGACGTTCCAATTTCCCCTGTACGCGGGAAGGATCACGCCCTTGCGTTCCCAGTGAATCAAGTCGCGGGACGTGGCGAGGCAAAGCTGCGCGTCCTTTTTGTTATAGCCGGTGTAAGTGAGGTAGTACGTGTCGCCGATTTTCTGCAGGCGTGGATCTTCGACACCGCCGTCTTTTTCATAGTCGGTTTCGGGGGAGAGCACCGGCTGCGGGCGGCGCGTGAAGTGGATACCATCGGTGCTTTCGGCGTAACCGAGACGCGAGGTGCCGGAAGCGTCCTGGGCGCGGTAGAGCATGATGAACTTTCCGTTGTGAAGGACCACGGCAGGATTAAACGTTCCAGCGGATTCCCAGGTGGTGCCTTGCGGAGAAAGAATCGGCTCGTTCAAGGCGCGGGTCCAGGCGCCGAAAGGAAGATCTGTTGCCGGCGCCGCGAATGCGAGCGACGCAGCCAGGAGCAACAGCACAATGAGATTCTTGGGTTTTAGGACATGCATGATCAGCAACTCCTCACTTTGCGGGCTTGTTGGCCTTTTGCGGGTCGAATTGCATGGTGCGGACGATGCCTTCGCCTTCTTTGACGATGATCACCTGGTTCGGCTTGATGTCCTTCAAGGTTTCCACCAAGCCGCTGGGCCAGCGAATCTCGAGCACGTCAACCTTGTCCGCTTTGCCGATGCCGAAGTGGACGCGGAGATCGTTCTGCGAAAAATAGCCGCCGCCGCTTCGCACTTCGTCAATTTGCGCATGCGGATTTTTTTCGCCGGCGAGATGCGTGACGCATTTGATACGCGCGCCGATGCCGCTGCGATTCGATTTCGTGCCGATGGTTTTGATTTTGATCCAATTGTTGCCGCTGCGTGAATCGCAGCGCAGCAGCTGGGGAAGATCGTTGACGGTGCTGACGACCACGTCGAGGTCGCCGTCGTTGTCAAAGTCGCCGAAGGCGCAGCCGCGCGCGGCGACAGGCACGGAGATTCCGGCGCCGGCATCATTGGAAACATCGTCGAAGCGCCCGTTACGCAGATTTTTGTACAGCAGCTTGCGCTGCGGGTATCCGGCTTCGGTCTTCAGCTGCTCGACTTCGGGATAGACGTGGCTGTTGCACAGGAGGATGTCCGGCCAGCCGTCGTTGTCCATGTCGAAAAAGCCGCAGCCCCAGCCGAGATATTGCGTGTGTTTGCCGAGACCGCCCTGGTACGTGCTGTCCTCGAAATTCGCGCCGCCGAGATTGTGGTAGAGCGAGGGCGTATCTCCGGCGAAATTTGTTTTGACGAGATCGAGATTGCCGTCGAGATCGTAATCGGCGGCTGAGATGCCCATGCCGGCCTGGGGCTTGCCGTCGGCGCTGAGAGCGCAGCCTGCTTCCAAAGCGATATCGATGAACGTTCCGTTCTTTTTGTTTTGATAGAGCGCGCTGGCCGTCGAATCGTTGGCAACGTAAATGTCCGGCCAGCCGTCGTTGTCAAGATCGGCGGTGAGCACGCCGAGGCCAAAGGTGCCGTTGGCCTTCAGGATGCCGGATTTTTCGCTGACGTCGGTGAAGGTTCCGTCGCCGTTGTTGCGATAGAGAATGTTCTTGCCGCCGTTGAGTCCCGGCGGGCCGCAGGCGACCATGATGCCTTTGTAGAGGCAGGGACCGGATTCGGGAACCGGCGCGGTCTTCAGGTCGAGATCGATGTAGTTGGCGACGAAGAGATCGAGGTGGCCGTCACGATCGTAGTCCACGAAAGCGCAGCCGGTGTTCCAGCGCTTTCCGTTTCCGGCGACGCCGGATTTTTCGCTGACGTCGGTAAAGGTGCCGTTGCCATTGTTGTGGTAGAGAACGTTTTTTCCGAAGTAGGTGACGAAGAGATCGTCGAAGCCGTCGTTGTCGTAATCGCCGACGCAAACGGCTTGCCCCCAGCCGGAATGGAGCAGGCCAGCTTTGGTGGTGACGTCCGTGAAGGTGCCGTCCCGATTGTTTTTGAAGAGATGATTGGTGGGTTCCTGTCCGGCACGGAAACCTTCGAGGCGCCAGCCGTTGACGAAAAAAATGTCGAGCCAGCCGTCATTGTCGTAATCGTAGAAAGCGACGCCGCAGCCGGTGGTTTCGAGAAGATACTTGTTCTTGTGCTCGCCGCCGTAAATAGTTTTGGCGTTCAGGCCGGATTCGCGCGCGACGTTAAGAAAGGAAACGCCGAGATCGTTCGCGGGAGCAGCACCAGCGGATTGTTGAGGAACTGATCCCTGAGAAAGAGATTCCGCCGTGGACTTTCTCGGCAGCGCCAGCGAAAGCACTTTCTCGAGCGGGAGCACCAGCGCGGAGCGGCTGAGCGATTGGAGAAATGCGCGGCGAGTGGAAGACAAAAGAACCGATACCTTTCCCTGCGAGCCTCGTGCTAGAATCCGGCGCTTTCTCTTATAGTAAGGCCAACGAGGCAATGCAAGCACGCGACGCAGCGGGGGCCACCAGAATGCACACCACGCCGGGAACGCCTGTTCGCTCGCAAAAACAATTCGAATGGATGCGGCTGAAATTTTTTGGTGCGTCCATCGTGGCCGCGGTGATCCTGGGAATCGGCGTCGCCTCTGGTTGGAGCCAGCAGATGCAGGAAAAGCCTCGCAATCTCGAGCTTTCGCGTGCGGTGCGCCCCTGGGAATTTTTGCCGGTCACGGGAACTCGAGCGGGATTGCTGGGGGATGAATCCGGCCGGATGGAAGCGTGGGTGTACCCGCTGAAGATCTTTCGTGAATTTCATCTGAAATTTCATACCGAAGGACGAGACCTGGCGGCGGAAGCGCTGGCGAGGACAGTTACGGTGCGGCCGGAGTCCGCGACTATTCTTTATGCAGGAGACACGTTCTCGGTGCGCGAGACCTTTTTCGTTCCCGTGCAGGAACAAGGAGCCGTGATTCTTCTCGATGTGGAAACCGAGCAGCCCCTGGAAATCGAGGCATTTTTTCATCGCGACTTTCAATTGGAATGGCCGGCGGCGATGGGCGCCACGTATCTGGATTGGAGTGCGCAACAGCACGCATTTTATTTTGGCGAGGAACAGAGAAAATTTTCGGCGCTGGTGGGTTCGCCAACGGCAGCGGAGCCGCGTTCTGAATTTCAGACCAACTATTCCGAGAGGCAGGAGAGTTCGTTCCGGCTGGGCCCAACGGCGAAAGGAAAAGAGTCCAGGCTGATTGTGATTGCGGGCTCGCTGGAGGGGCGCGCGGCAGCGGAGAAGACCTACCAGCATTTGACAGCCGATTACGCAAAGTTGTTGAAGGATTCGTCGGAATATTATCGAACGTACCTGGAAAAAACCGTGAGCGTGGAACTGCCTGATACGCAAATTCAGCAGGCGTACGATTGGGCGCGTGTCAGCATGCTGCAAGGAATGGTGACCAATCCTTCGCTGGGCACGGGTCTCGTTGCGGGTTACCGGACGTCAGGAGAAAGCCAGCGGCCGGGCTTTGCGTGGTTTTTTGGGCGCGACTCGTTCTGGACTTCCTTCGCGCTCAACGCCGCGGGCGATTTTTCCAATTCGCGCGCGGCGCTGGAATTCATCAGCAAATACCAGCGCGAAGACGGCAAGATCCCGCATGAGATTTCGCAGGGCGCCAGTTTTGTGAATTGGTTCAAAGATTATCCGTATCCGTACGCCTCCGCGGATGCGACTCCTCTGTACATTATCGCGGTCAATGATTACGTCGTGGAGAGCGGCGACACGGCGTTTGCAAAGGAAAAGTGGGAGAGCCTGCGGAAAGCTTATGAGTTTCTGAAATCCACGTACGATGCGCGGGGATTGCCGCAGAATTTTGGCGTGGGGCACGGCTGGGTGGAAGGCGGGCCGCTTCTGCCGGTGAAGACGGAGTATTACCAAAGCGGGTTGGGCGCGGAAGCGCTGCGGGCGCTCTCGAATTTGGCGCGAGTGACAGGCCAGAAGGAGATGAGCGAGGCGCTGGAGAAGGATTTTGAGAAGCAGCGGTCGCTGGTGAATGATAGTTTCTGGATTGCGGAGAAAAAACGATTCGCGTTTGCGCTGGACAAAAACGACAAGAAAGTAGACGAGCCGAGCGTGCTGGCCACGGTGCCGATGTGGTTCGGCCTGCCCAGCGAGGCGGATGGGGCGGCGATGATCCAGCAACTGGCGGACTTCGATCATCAGACGGACTGGGGGATGCGGATTATTTCGAAGCGCTCGCCGCTCTTCAGCGGCGGAGGCTATCACTACGGTTCGGTGTGGCCGCTGTTCACGGGCTGGGCATCGGTGGCGGAGTATCGCTATCACCAGACGTATCCGGCGTACGCGAATCTACGGGCCAACGCGCTGCTGGCCTTGGACGGGTCGCTGGGACACGTGACGGAAGTGCTCTCCGGGGATTATTACCAGCCGCTCTCGACGGGTTCGCCGCACCAGATCTGGTCGGCGGCGATGGTGGTGAGCCCGCTATTGCGGGGGATGTTTGGGCTGGCAATCGATGCCAAGACCGGGACCGTCACCTTTGCGCCGCATGCGCCGGCGGGCTGGACACGTTTTACGATTCGCAATGTTCGTGCAGGCGCCGCGCAGATGGATCTCACCTATTCGAAGGACGCCGGGGCGATAACACTGGAGGTAAATTGCGTGGGCACGGCGGCTTGCCAGGTGGAGTTCGAACCTTCCCTGAGCTTAAGCGCGGAGGTGCTCGGAGCGGAGATGAACGGCAAACCAGTGTCATTTCACGTCGCGGCGAATGGCGAGGATCGGCATGCCATGGTCCGGTTTGAAGCCCGCGGTAAGTCGAATACTTTAAAGATTCGCGTGGGGAAAGATTTCCATGTCAGCTACGATGCAAGCCTGCCGAGGCTGGGTTCGGGGAGCGAAGGGCTTCGCGTGCTTTCGCAATCTTGGACACCGCGGCGAGATACTCTGACGCTGGAGTTAACCGGCAGTGCCGGTACAGAGTACGAGCTTGCGGTGGACCCGGGCCAACTCACAAGTGTTGACGGAGCCAGGCCCGTGCATTCCGAATCTGGGGTGCAAGCTGTGCGCGTCCGAGTTCCTGCGGGCGAGCCGGGCACATACGTGAAGACTAAGGTCGTGTTTCATTTTTCGGGGAAGCCAAAGAAGAAGGAATGATGGCACCCCTGGTTTGTGTGCCTCCGAGTATGCAGAGCGAGGAGAAAAAAGTGTTTAGGAAGATCGTTGTCGCGGGGCTACTGGTTGCAGGTTTGTGCGCGGTCGCGCCTGGAGCGGGGGCGCAACAAAAAGCGGTGGACGCGGAAGGGCACCCGTGGTGGCAGCACGCGGTGTTTTATGAGATTTATCCGCGGAGTTTTGCGGACAGCAATAACGATGGGATCGGCGACCTCAACGGCATCACTTCGAAATTGGATTATCTGAAGGATCTTGGCGTGGACGCCATCTGGGTCACGCCGTGTTTCCCGTCGCCGCAGGTGGATTTCGGATACGACGTCTCCGACTATGAGGCGATCGACCCGATGTATGGAACGATGAAAGATTTCGATCGCCTGGTGGCCGAAGGGAAGAAGCGCAACGTTCGAGTCATACTCGATTTCGTGGTGAATCACACTTCGGATCAGCACAAGTGGTTCCAAGATTCCAAATCTTCGAAAACTTCCGAGCATCGCGACTGGTTCATCTGGCGCGACGGCAAGGGGCCGGGCCAGCCGCCGAACAACTGGCTTTCCACGTTTGGCCTGTCTGCATGGAAACTGGACGCGAAGACGAATCAGTATTACTACCACTATTTTTATCCCGAGCAGCCGGATTTGAACTGGCGCAATCCCGCGGTGGAAAAAGCCATGCTGGACGTGACACGCTTCTGGTACAAGCGCGGCGTTTCCGGATTCCGCCTAGATGCCGTGGACACGCTATTTGAAGATCCGATGCTCACGGACAATCCGGTCTTGCCGGGCACCGATAAATTCGGGCGGCCGAACATGGACGAGAAGTACGACAAGAAGCTGCCGGAAGTGCATGACGTGATGCGCAAATTGCGCGGGGCCGCGGACGAATATGGTTCCGTGCTCATCGGGGAGACCTGGACGAGCAACGTCTCGGAACTGAAGGACTACTACGGCGCGAACAACGACGAGCTGCAACTGCCGATGGACTTGATGATGACGGGATTCCGGGGACTTCACGCGGATGAATACCGGAAGCATATTGGGGCCGTGAACGCCGCGGGACACTGGCCCGTCTACGTCATCACCAATCACGACATCGTGCGTTCCTACACGCGCTATGCCGACGGGGCGCACAATGACGACATCGCCAAAATGATGGCAGCGCTATACCTGACGCTGCGCGGCACGGCCATCATGTATTACGGCGAAGAGATCGGGATGGAAAACAACGACCCGAAGAGCAAGGACGAAGTGCAAGACCCCATCGGGAAGCTGGGATGGCCGCTGGAAAAAGGCCGGGACGGCGAGCGCACGCCCATGCAATGGACCGATGGCCAGAACGCCGGATTCAGCAAAGCGAAACCGTGGCTGCCAGTTCCACCGAGCGCCAAAACCCACAACGTCGCAAGTGAAATGAAGGATCAAAATTCCGTTCTGAGCTTTTACCGGCAATTGCTGGCGATGCGGCACAAGGAACCGGCCCTGCTCGAAGGGGATTACCTGGCCCTCAACGAAAAAGACTCGAATGTGCTGAGCTACGTCCGCCGCTATAAAGATGAAGCTATCCTAGTGGTTCTAAACATGTCGGCGACGGATCAGAAGGTGGGGCTCGATCTTTCGCCACTCGGCTTTGCCGCGCCGAAGCTCAGCGTGTTGCTGACCAGTTTTCACAAGCCGCTACCCGGAATGGCGGCGGAACTGCCGATGGAGCCTTACTCTGCCTTCATCGCGAAGATAACGAAATAGACGGGGGCTGGCCGCAGGAGTAAGCTGCGCTTATGTCACGTCGGGCGCAGGTTTTCTATTGCAGGGATCCTCACGTTTTGCGGCGCCTCTCTCGGGCTTCGCTAGCGACGACTGCTGGTCTGATTCTTTTTGTTTTTAGTTTTCCGATTGCCATGGCGCAGCAAGCTCGCGACCTCGGTGGCTCGCCCAAAGATCCGCTCAAAGAAACTCCCGGCAAGGTTGCTGTGCTGGTTTTCGTTCGAACGGATTGTCCGATTTCGAATCGGTATGCGCCGCTGCTCCAGGAAATGAGCGTGAAATACGGAAGCGAGGCTGCTTTCTGGCTGGTCTTTCCGGACAAAAACGAATCGCCGGAAAGCATTCGTTCCTACTTGCGGGAATATAACTACAAGATGCCGGCTTTGCGTGATACGGAGCATTCCCTGGTGAAGAAGAGCGGCGCAAAGGTAACTCCTGAAGTTGCTGTTTTCAATTTGAAGCGTGATCTCGTCTATCACGGGCGGATCGACGACCTCTACCGGGAGTTTGGCAAGGCCCGTCGTGCGGCGACGACGCATGAATTGGCCGATGCCATCGAAGCCGCGAGCAAAGGTGTGGCTCCCCCGTCAGCCGTTGCGGAGGGCGTTGGCTGTTTCATCTCCGACCTCAAATGACGCGGACTGTACAAGCTCTTGGCGTGAGCATGTTTTTCTTTTTTCTGGGAATTGCGCTGGTCTTGCAGAGTCACTCTGCTCCCAAACCACAGAACCAAAGTCCTGCAGCGAATCAGCAAGTGACTTTCAACCGTGATATCGCGTCCATTCTCTTTCGCAATTGCACGGGCTGCCATCGGCCGGGCGAAGCGGGGCCATTCCCGCTGCTCACCTATAAGGATGCAAAGTCTCATGC
>JBARRT010000170.1:0-9375 GCA_049644365.1 Candidatus Acidiferrum sp.
TTCGCCAGGCCCTCCTGCTCGGCCTTGCGTTCAACCTCTATCGCTTGAGGCACCCCTCTCAAGGCGAGGATGTCAACAGAGCCAGTGTTGATTCTAAACCATTTACACCAACACTAAGTCCTTTATCAGCAACACTTACAAAAAATAGGGGGTGGGGGTAGGGTCATCAAGAACACTGGTTGCTCGGTTCGGATTGCATGCGCAGAACGAGAAGGCGAAATATTTGGGTTTCGCCGTAGTGCAAAACTATAATGTGCCGCGAGAACACTTGAGGGGAAACTATGCGATTTGCGATACCGATGCTGGGCCTCACTACAATACTGTTCGGCGGGTATGGGATCGTACTGAACGTACAACAGCAGAAGTCTGCAAAGAAAATCACGGAAGCCGAGATTAAGAGTGCCATTAACAGCCGATCCGATGTAGACGAATGCGAGAGTCTTGATGAGATCCACATCGTCCACCTCGAATACCACGACTTTATCGGCGATGGCCAACAGGAAGCCGTAGTCATTGCGTCCACGTGCATGACGGGAACTGCCGGGCCGGACATTCATGCGGTGTACAAGCGTGACGCCGACGGCAAAGTCGTCGAGCTTCCTTTTCGCCACGCCGAAGGGGACCCTTTTTTTAACCGTAGCGGCTGGAAGGTTCCGGTCTTCGGCAATGCAAACTATGGACTCGCTGTCGAAAACGGCGAACTGGTGGCCCGCTGGAGCGATTCCTCAGACCGCGAAGCTCCGTTAGTTGTCTGGTATAAGTGGGACGCCAAGAAATTCGTCATGGACCACATGAAAGTCGATGGCCCGTTTACGACCAGCTACGACTGCGCCAAAGCTACGAAAGAATTGGATCGCGCAATCTGCTACTCGCCGAGCGTGGCAGCCCTGGATGTCCAGCTGGGGCAGGCTTACCGGGCGGTCCTGCAACAACTCCCACCGGACAAGAAGCAGGAGCTTCAAGGCCAACAACGTGAGTGGCTGGCCCGGCGCGAGAAGGAATGCACCATCTATAAATGGTGGGTGGACTGCCTAAAGGATCTCTACACCAAACGGATTGCCGAACTGAATCAACGATGAACTACGAAGAACTATTTCGGAAGCGCCTGCATCACCGCGTCATGCAGCGCCGGTCGCACCTGCTGAATCTTCGTATTCTCCCGCGTCGGATGCACGCGATTCGTCAGCAGCACCACAAACAGTTGCCGGTCCGGATCGATCCAGATCGAAGTGCCCGTGAAACCCGTATGCCCAAAGCTGTGCGCCGAAAAATAATGCCCGCTCGAGCCGCCCTCGGTAGGCACAGCCCAGCCCAGCGTCCGCGTCCCACCGGAAAGCTGCTGCGGCGTCGTAAATTGCGCAATCGTCGAGCGCCGCAGAATTCTCTGGTGCGCGTAAACGCCGCCATTCAGCAGCATCTGGCAGAATGCCGCCAGGTCCGGCGCCGAGCTGAAAAGTCCCGCGTGCCCCGACACGCCGCCAATCGCAAACGCGTTTTCATCGTGCACTTCGCCCTGCACCAGCCGGTGCCGCAAATTATTATCGATTTCCGTCGGCGCAATCTGCGGCCACAATTTTTTTGGCGGACGATACATCGTATCCTTCATGCCCAGCGGCGAAAAAATGGTGCTCTTCGCCAGATCGTCCAGCGTCCTGCCCGTCAACCGCTCGACGATCTCCGCCATCAAAATAATTCCGAGGTCGGAGTAAATTTCTTTTGTCCCCGGCTCGTATTCCAGCGGCTCCGCGAAAATTCTCGCGAGCGTGTCCGGCTTGCCCTTCGACGTGCGCCAATATTCCTTGAACGCCGGCAATCCCGAAGTGTGCGTCAGCAAATGCCGCACCGTCACTCGATGCCGCCACTCCGCATTCGGCCCGCTCGCCCACTCCGGCAAGTAGCGCTCGATCTTCGCATCGAGATCGAGCGGCACCGCGAAATCGCCTTCCACTAATTTCGCGACGAGCGTGGTGGTGGCCACTACTTTCGTCAGCGACGCAATGTCGTACATCGTGTTCGGATTGGTCGCTGCCGCCTTCGCGTCATAACTTAATTTTCCGAACGCGCGCACCGAAACTTTTCCCTTGTATCCGACTGCCAGCGTCGCACCAGGAAACGCTTTTTCCGAAATCGCTTTCTCAATCACGTTGAATGCCGGCTGCAATTGTTTTTCTTCTTTCGCATCCATCGGCTGCACTGTCATCGGGTTCGCAGCAAGCTCTATTCCAAATCCCGCCTTCAAATTCACGCCCGGAATCGTCACCGGCAAATGTCCGCGCATGGGAATTTGCCCGAACAGCGCGCGCGCCACGGAAATCTGCGCGACGTCGCTGATGCCAAACGCCGCGAGCCACGTCTCCGCCTGCGGAAACTTTTCAATCAAGTACGGACTCCCGAATCCCACCGTGATAATGGGCTTGCCAGTTTTGTAAAGTTGCTCCGCGAGTGCTGCCTGCTCCGCGGGAACATCCACATTTCCTTTGCGATCGCTGACGCGCACAAACAAAGCGAGAATCGCAACATCGTAAGAATCCGGCGGCGGCAATTTCAGGATGCTCGCGTTCACAAATCGCGTGTCCGCGCGCAGCGTCGTCAACGAATCGAATCGCGTGCGCAACTCGCGCTCCAGGTCTTCGCCCGGATACGGTTCCGGATCCGCGTAAAACGCGAGCAACAACGCGCGTGAAGGTTTTGTTGCATCAAGCGGCAAGCGGTGCGGCGTGTCGCGCAGGAGCGTGACGCCGCGATTGGAAATGTCCTGCGCTTCTTTCTGCCACGCGACGCTGGCGAATTTCTGATTCAGGGCATTCACGTCCACGAGGCGGTTCGCATGCAAACCGAGCCGCGCTTTCGCTTGCAGAATGCGGCGCACCGAAGCGTCCAACCGCGCTTTCGAAATGCGTCCCGATTTCACCGCGGCTTGCAATGCTTCGAACGCCGCATCCGGCACTGGCGACATCAAGAGTGCATCTATTCCAGCAACAATCGCGCGGACGGCGGCTTCGCCCGGCGCGTAACGCACGGTGATTCCGCCCATGTCCATCGCATCGGTGACGATCAATCCCTGGTAGCCCATCTCGTCGCGCAAAAGGCCCGTCAAAATATCTTGCGATAGCGTCGCCGGAGTGTTGGGATCAGGTTCGAGGGAAGGAACATTCAGATGTCCGGTCATGATGCTACCCGCACCCGAGGAAATCGCGGCGCGGAAGGGAACTAGTTCGAGAGTGTTCAAGCGAGCGCGGTCCGCGCGAATCACCGGCAAATCAATGTGGGAATCCGCGGCGGTGTCGCCGTGCCCGGGAAAATGTTTTGCGGTGGCCAGCCCGCCGTTTTCTTCGACGCCGCGCACGAAAGCGGAGACAAACTCGGAGACGCGCGCGGGATCTTCGCCAAACGATCGCGTATTGATGATCGGATTGCCGGGATTGTTATTCACATCCGCGTCCGGCGCGTAAATCCAGTGCACACCGACGGCGCGCGATTCCAGCGCGGTGATCTTGCCCATCGTATAGGCATCTTTCGAATCGCCGCCGGCGGCCAGCGCCATCGCGGTGGGGAACGAAGTGCCTTCATCCAGGCGCATGGCCGTGCCGCGTTCGAAATCGGCGCCGATGAGCAGCGGCAATTTCGATTTTGACTGCAACTGGTTATTCAACACGGCTGTGGGATACGCCTGGCTCTTCACGATTCCGAGCGGCGAACCGTGGGTGACGTTGATAAATCCGCCGACGTGGAGATCGTTCACGTCGTGCAAGATTTGTTGGTAAGCCGCGGCATCCGTGGAGGTAAAGCTCCCGTGGTACGTCGTGAAAAGAAGCTGTCCGATTTTTTCATCCACGGTCATTTTGCGCAGCGTGGATTCCACCCAGGCACTCGCGGCGGGAGATAATTTCTTCGCGGCGTTATGGGACGCACCGGTGCTCGCTTTCGCGGCTGATTTCTTCGCGGGGATGCCGCGGTTTTGACTGCGTGCGCTATGGGCCATAAGGAAAAAAATTGCGACAGGAATCAGGAGCAGAGAGCGGACGCGGCGTCCTTCCATCGGTTCGAATCCCCCAGCGCCGCCCGCCGTCTGCATTTATACATAGCACACGCACATCATGCTCTCAACGCAACCGCGGCCAGCGCGTTCCAGAATATCATTGTATGGTTTGAGTAGAGGGGGACCATTTGACCGGACACAAGAGCGCGCTTACAGCCTTCTTTTCTTTTCTGATTCTTCTGGCGCTTCCCTCTGTTGTCCCCGCGCCGGCGGAGGCCTCTTCCAAACGCGCACGCCGTGCAGCGCGCGTGCAAACGGGGCTCGATGTTCTCGAAGCACAGAAGTTTGCGCCCCTTCGCGGCAAACACGTCGGGCTGATCACCAATCACACGGGCCTCGATTCACAAGGACGCAGCACGGCTGACGTTCTTTCCCGCGCGGCCGGGGTGCAGCTGGTTGCGCTTTTCAGCCCGGAACACGGATTGGCCGGCCGCAACGATGAAAAAATCTCTTCCACGAAAGATCCATCCACGGGCCTTCCGGTCTACAGCCTGTACGGCGACACGCTTCGGCCGACGGAGGAAATGCTCAAAGGCATCGACGCGCTGGTTTTCGACGTCCAGGACGCCGGGGTGCGTTTTTATACCTACACCACGACCATGGCCTATTGCATGGAGGAAGGGGCCAAGCACAACATCGCGTTTTTCGTCCTCGATCGCCCCAATCCAATTGGCGGTGAGATTGTCGAGGGGCCGATGCTGGACCCGGACAAAACGAATTTCGTCGGATATTTTCCCTTGCCCGTGCGGTACGGACTCACCATCGGCGAGCTCGCGCAGTTTTTCAACATTGAAAATCACATCGGCGCGGACCTGCACGTGATCGCCATGAAGAACTGGCATCGCAACTATTTCTTTGAAAGCACGGGCATCAAGTGGGTTCCACCTTCGCCGAATCTCCGCACCACCAAGGGTTCCATCCTCTATCCGGGCATTGAAATCCTGCAGAATGCGGGCGTCTCCGTCGGCCGCGGGACGCAAACGCCGTTCGAAGAGTTTGGCGCGCCGTGGGTTGATGGTGAACAAGTTGCGGCGGCTCTCAATGAGCGCCGTCTTGCGGGAGTTCGTTTCGTAGCGAAGCCCTTCATTCCCATCGGCGGCCCTTACAGCGGTCAGCGCTGCGGCGGTGTGGACATGCGCATCACGGACCGCGCCGCAGTTCGCGCGATGCGCGTGGGGCTGGAAATCGCAGTTACGTTGCAGAAGCTCCATCCCAAGCAGTTCGATCCCGGGAAACTCCTTTTGCTTCTAGGAAACGCGGAAACCGTCCAGCAGTTGCAGACGGGCGTAGCACCCGAGAGAATCGTTGCGGGCTGGGGCCCAAACCTCTCCGCCTTCGAGCAAGTTCGCCGCAAATATTTTCTCTACAAATAGAACGGTCTTTAGTTCTTAGTTCTAAGGGTTTAGTTCGAGAAGCAAAAGCTAAGTGTCCAGCCGTTTGATTTCCTATTTCCGGTCGAGTCGTTTGGCGGTGAGTCAGTTTCCGACTAGCGCGTTAATCGTCCAAGTGGATTGTAGCCGAGTGCTTTCCGACTGGGTATCACGGTCAGCCGGAAGTAACAGGGGAGCGCATGCGCCGGACTTGCAGGATGACTTCGGTGGCGAGCAGGGGAAGAACCCACGAAGCCCAGCCGATCGTAATGGCTCGGTCGTTGGCTGGCTGGAGATGCGAAGTGGGACCGTAGTCGTTCAGCACCCGGAAGGTCACGAAGGCAAATGTGACGACGTAGGCTCGCGCCATCCATTCCTTGTGGATCTGGACTCGCCCATTCAGGATTGCGTAATACGCCATGGACGCCGTTGTGACCCAGGCAGTAGCCAACGCACCCAGTGCGACGCCAAAGGCCCATCCGAAGGTGGTGGCACTCGCCATGCGGAAGGCACCGATGGAGCCGACCGCCACAGCACAAAGAAAGAGCCGACCCGTCCAGCGGTGCAGGCGGGCATAGCGCACGCGGAAGCCCGTCCAGAACTGCCATGGGCCCGTGAGCAAAGCCACCATGCCACCCGTCATGTGCATCAGCAGCCAGCCGCGCATTGCCCAGTAGTTGGCCGCGCCAAGGAGGGGATCGCTGAATGCCGCTTGACTATAGTGCAGGTAGTACCGGAAGACGTATTTGAGAACGAAAGTGATAGCGATAGCTAGAATCGCAGCGGAGCCGAAGAGCTTTGCAATGAATTTCGTCGTCCTTTTTTTCGCTGAAGGAATGACTTGGCCGGAAGCTGCGATGGTGGACATGACCTCCTCCGGTTTTGCGTGGAAGAATGTCACCGATGCTGGTTTTGAGCAAGGGTAATCGTATTTGGACAGCGCACGAAATCCCGTGAACGTTGAGACGCGGGCCGAGCGGCTATCAATCAAAGTTGTTTCATTCATGCAGATCACGCGGAGCATCATGCGCCAGAAAGCAAAGTGGAAATGCGTTCCCGACGACGTGTGAACCACCACACTTCACGGTTTCCGCGTTAATCAGGCACTGAGGCGAACTGATCGCCTCACTGAATCCGGATCATAGTCGGCTTACGGAACAGACAACCGCCGCTGCCGATGATGAGCATGTCCATAGGCCCACAATACGGCCCTCCATGGCCGGTGATGAGCCCAAGTTCATGCGCGTCCGGCGGGACATGAAAGACACGCAGGGTAGTGACGGACTCCAGCGGTCGGAGCAGTGCATCGAGCGGAACGGCGGATGGAGCGGGGTCGGGAGAATAGCGGCGACCGCGATCGTCAATCAGATAAATCCACGCTCCATCTGCGCGTTGCGTGACGCGTCGGGCGCGGCTGAAGATGCGGAGCTCAACGTTGTAAGAAACCTGCGAAGAGCCAGCTGTCCGGTCCACTTTTTCAACCGTCAGACACCAGTCGTCAAAGCACCATGGATCGCCAATGTGCATCACGCGCTGGGGTTTCAAAAATGCGATCGCAACAGCAATAGCAAAATATCCGGCGGCGCAGATGCAGTAGAACCGAAGGATCTTGAGCGCCCTTGGAAGTTGCCCTCGAACAGCGAAGACCGGGGCAACCGCCATGGTCACCACAGAGATAAGAGACGCGAGGATGAAAAGGAGGTCGAAAACAGTCATAGCCGAGCCTCGGGCAGAAAGTACTTTATATTATAAAGTACACTGTTCAATCGCAAGAGAAATATTCTCGGCCGCGCTAGAAACATGTCGATCACGGATTACCTGACATCTGCCCAGATTGACTTTGCGGGCGATTCCGCTCTTCCGGTAGGGCGTTTATCAGGCGCTTCGGATCGCCTAGAGGGTCTCCAGGCCGACTTCTCCCTCCTGCTTGGAGCCGGCTTTACCGACCCAGACCACGCCGCAGCGCATGGAACGAAGCGGGTCTTCATCAAGGACAATTTCCACTACTTGACCGCACCGCATGTGGAAACTACTGCGCAACCGGAAACCTTCTTTCGAGGAATCGAGGACGAGGCAGGGGAGCCGCTTCTGGTTGCGGTCCAGGTTGATAATCAGGCTGGCGCGCCTCTTCGACAACACACGCTTCGAGCGGCGGGCTCTGGGGACACGAAATTTGGGCATTCTCTTTCAACCACTGATCTACAAGTAGTGATGGTACGCCCTGATTAGTTTCATTTGAAATGCGGAATGATGAACCGCCCGCAACTTGAGGGGTGCCCCGAGCTTCAAACTCCCGATAAGTCGCATTAGCGACATTTGAAATTGGTGCGTTAACAGTCTGATTAGACGCTGCGTCTCTTCCGAAGTCGGAACGCCGTCCGCAACTCAAGTGCGTGGATCTTTTCTAGAATCCCGTGGCTGCCTCCGTCACCGTGGAAAACAAGCGGAAGAGTTTGTCGACGCTGGTTATCTTCAGAAGCTCTTCCACGATGCCCGTGGCACCCGCGACGCGCAACTCGCCGCCTTCTTTTGTGATCTTCCCCTGACACACGACCAGGATCCCGACACCGGTGCTGTCGAGCATGGTGACCCCTTTGAGATCAAAAATGATTTTCTTGGCTTTGTCACGGAGGATTTCCGCCAGTTTTAATTCCACGTCGCGGGAGTTGTTGCCCAGGACGATGCGTCCCGTCATTCCCAGGACTGTAATATCCGGCGGAATCTGGTTTCGCTCTACGGTTAGAATCACGTGGCACCTCGGTGCTGGCTTTGTGCGGCGCGCAGGAGAACTTCCGGGGCGAGCACTAGATTAAGGTCGAAGTTTGCGAGAAGAGAAACAATTTCAGGGCTTCAGCACTGCTCCACGCTTGCCTTCCAAGAGTTTCATGACTTGCTCCGCCTTGTCAGCCTTGACGCCCACTTCCTCCAGCGCCGCGCGAAAGTGCTTGAGAAAAGTATCGAAGTGAGTGTCGTTCAACCCTTGCTCTCGTGACTGCGCATGGGCCGCGGTAATATCTTTGCCCGTATAGACGACGCGTCCGCCGAGGAGCATGGAAATAAACATACTTTGCCGTGCGCGCACGTGCGCCATATCGCTACTCTTGAAGAAGTGGCTGACACTTTCATCGGCCAAGACTCTTCGATAGAAGGAATTAGTGGCCGCCCAGACTGTTTGTTTTCCGCCGATGAGGTCATAGAGGTCGTCGATCATTTGATACTCCTGAACGAGGAAAATGGAGCTGGTCCAGGTTCCAGATCTTCGATGACTTCCACCGCGAAGCATTTTGCTTGTGTGAGAAAGCGCTCGTTCATGGTACGGATAGTTTCCTGGCTCCTATATTTACGTTGCAGTGGTAGCTCTATCGAAAGATGCGATTGCATCTTCTGCATTGTCGAATACGTCAAACACTGTCACTAGCTTTGTAATCTGAAGCAACTCGTGTGCATGGTTACCGAGGTTGGCAAGCTTGAGGTCACCGCCGGCCTTCCGAACCGAAGCGTAGAGCCCCACTAGAGTACCCAGGCCGCCGCTATCGATGTGAGTGACTTCCTTGAGGTCAAGCACAATTTGGTGGGATTTGTTCAACAAGTCTTTCAAAAGAAGGCGCAGAGAAGCTGACTCTTCGCCAAAGTAGATGACGCCGCTGAGGGAGACAGCGACAACCCCATCCGTCCTGCTGGTAGTGATGTTAAGGGCCATGAAAAACCTCCCGCCGCCATCGCGCGGGGTGCGGACGTGACGGTCGGTTGATCAAAGGGGGAAAGTGTGAGTACGCCAAACGTATCCCCCTTGGCGCCGGATTGCAAGGCCCGTATAGCTGCATCACGTAAAGGTCTAGCTCCTTCCATGAGAAGGCCGGTTCGTGTCAAGACATGGTTTCGTTCTTTTCTTCCTTGAGTCTGATTCCATCCAGCCGAGCCGCCTCTGTCGCCATCCTTCCATCCGCACTCTTTGGTTGAGCGATT
>JBARRT010000171.1:0-12348 GCA_049644365.1 Candidatus Acidiferrum sp.
GTCTTGGGAAGCGCCTCGGTGTAGATCAGCGGGATGAGGATCAGGATCGAAAGAAACGCGACCTGAAACAACATCGAGATGACGACCGTCCACGGCTTGTTGGTCTTCTTCGGATTCGGACTAGAGACCACCATTTCTTCAAACATGGATCTACCTCCTACCGGCGGGAGCCAGACGTCCGGAGACGTTTTCGCTTCCACTGGTTTTGTTGCCGGCTGCGGGTCCGGTGCCTGCTGCAAGACCACGACCGCGCCAATGATTCCACGCTACGACGAGGGGTGCAGCGATTCCAAAACTGGAGTACGTTCCTACCACAATCCCCACCACCAGAGCAAAGGAGAAAGCACGAAGGACCTGGCCGCCCATCAGGAACAGGACGAGCACGGTGAGGAAAGTCAAACCGCTGGTGAGGATAGTTCGCGAGAGCGTCTGGTTAATGGACTTGTTCACGAGATCGGCGAACGGTTCCTTGCGCAGCAAACGGCTGTTCTCGCGGATGCGGTCGAAAATCACGATCGTATCGTTCATAGAGTATCCGACTAATGTGAGCAGGGCCGCGATGACCGTCAAAGAAATTTCGAAATGCAGCAGCGAGAAAAACCCCAGCGTGATCAAGACGTCGTGAAACACGGCCAAGACCGCCGCTGCCCCGTAGACCCACTCGAACCGGAAGGCAATATATACCAGCATACCGCCTAAAGCATAGAGGGTAACGAGAATTGCCTGGCTGCGGAGCTCGGCGCCAACTTTTGGACCGACGATCTCGACGTTGCGGATGGCGAAGGGGCCAAGCACGTAGTTGTTCTTGATGGCGGCGAGCACGGGAGGGGTGACGCCGTCGACTTTTGAAAGATCGTTAAAATTAGTGAGAACGCCGCTGGAAACCTTGTCGCGGTAGTCGAGAATTTTTTTGGCGAGCTGCTGGTAGCGGTCGCCGGCGTTGACGGAGAGAAACAGCGGATCCTTTTCGGAAAGGAAGGCAGCGAGAGACGAAGGAGTGGCGGCATTGAAGTCCGGCTTGTTGGAACTTGCGACGCCGTACGTGGCGTTCAGGGCGGTTAACACTTTCACCCTGCTGGCATCCAGGTCGCTGTCATCCTGAGTCTTGCCTTCGACGAAGACTAGCACTTCGTTGGAACTAGGATTGGCGATATCGCTGATGCTCTGAATTTCGGTATTACCTAACCCTTGGGCGACAAGTCCGCTGCGGAGCTTGTCCACATTGGGGGGCTGGGCAAATCGTACGTCCACGTTGGTGCCACCTTTGAAATCAATCCCGTAGCGAAGACCGCCATTGACGATAATTGAAGTCCACCCGGCGAGGAGAAGAATGCCGCTCAAGGCATAGAAATACTTGGCTTTGCCCATCCAGTTGATGTTGGGCTGTTTGAAGAGCTCGATCATGCCTTTTTGCTTCCCTTCTTTAGACTCCAGGGGGTTGCGGAATGTTCCCGGCGCGAAACCCTCTACCCACGGTAGAGAAAACCGGCCTGAGAACCTACTCCCCACTCGTTTTGAATGGAGTGGAGCGCACGCACCAAGAGTCCTAGTACATCCTAAATGCTCAATTCCGCCTGGCGATCCATTTTCGTCAGGTGGTACTGGAAAATCGTCTTAGAAACATAAATCGCGGTGAAAACGTTGGCGATCAAACCAATGGTTAACGTGATGGCAAAGCCGCGAATCGGGCCGGTTCCGAACAAGAACAGGAAGAACGCGGAGACGACGGTTGTCACGTGGGTGTCAATAATGGTCACGAAGGCTTTGTCAAAGCCAGCGTCCACAGCCGAGCCAGGAGATTTGCCATTGCGCAACTCTTCGCGGATGCGTTCGAACACCAGGACGTTGGAGTCCACGCCCATGCCAATGGTAAGGATGACACCGGCGATGCCGGGCAGCGTCAATACGGCGCCGAAGAGCGCGAGCACGGCGAGCAGGATGATCAAGTTCAAGATCAACGCGAGCACGGCGTTGCCGCCGGAGAAACGGTAATAGAAAAGCATGAAGAGCATTACGACGACAAGGCTAAGGACGGACGCCTGCACGCCGTGACGGATGGAGTCCGCTCCGAGCGATGGGCCGACGGTGCGCTCTTCGAGATACTTGATGGATGCGGGAAGCGCGCCGGCGCGCAGAACCAAGGCAAGATCGTGGGCGGATTCCTGGCTGAAATTGCCTTCGATCAGGCCGGAGTCGTCAATGCGGCCATTGATGACGGGAGCGGAATAAACGCGGTGTTCCAGCACGATGGCCATTTGACGGCCCTTATTTGTTTCGGTGAACGGACCGAAACGCCGGGCGGCTTCCGGCGACAGGGTGAAGTTCACCTGAAATTGGCCGGGATTGTTCGTGTTACGAGTTTCGATCGCGCTGCGCAAGTCGCGTCCGGTGACGACCGGCGCGCGGCTCAAGACATACCAGGTCACGCCGGTGTCCTGGATACCTGACGCATTTCTTGTTTCGGAGCGGCCAGGGACGAGTTCAGTACCGGAAGGCAAGATCCCTCCATGAGCGGCCAAGGCCTCGGATTCAGAAGAGTAAGTCCGTACATCTTCGACTAGTCTCAATTCCAACTGGCCACCGGCTTGAATGACGGCTTTCGCGCGAGTGGGATCGCCTTCGCCGGGTAACTGCACGAGGATTTCGTTGTCATTGCGGCCGCCACGACGCTGGATAGTCGGCTCGGTGAGGCCGAGGGCGTTGATGCGGCGCTCGATCGTTTCGAGCGACTGGGTCATGGTCGAGTCTTTAATTTGCGCGATGGCCACGGCGCGCAGAGTCAGTGTGTACCCGGAGGGGTCGCCGGTAGTGGGCGTGAGATCCCAGACGTTGGCGTATTGCGCGCTGACCAAATCGCGGAATTGCGAGAGTTGCGCGGGATCAATGTTGCGCACGAGGATGTGGGTATCGTCGGCGCGGCGTACTTCGTCGTAGTGAATATTCTTGGCGCGAAGCTCGTTGGTCAGACGGTCGACCGTTTGGTCCGTTTCCTGGGCAATAGCTTCCTGCACCTGCACCTGGAGAATCAGGTGCGTGCCGCCTTGCAGGTCGAGGCCGAGCTTAATCTGATGGCCGAAATTGTCTTTCATCTGCGCGAACGATTTGGGAAAATCCGGCAAGCCGACAAGGTAATAGACACAGAACAGAATGATTAGAAGGATGGACAGCGCTCTCCACTTCAGATTGGATTTCATGGTCAGAAAGTAAGTCGCGTAGCGGGGCGAGAGATGGGCTTATTTTGCATCTTCCGATGCCTCCACCTGAGCAATCGCCGCACGCGCAATGCGGATTTTAACTTGCGGTTCGCTGGAGATTTTCAAAATGACGGAATCGCCGTCGATACCGTTGATCGTGCCGTAGATGCCGCCGCTGGTGATGATCTTGTCGCCGGCCTTCAGCTCGGCGAGCATCGCTTGCATTTTCTTGCGCTGGCGCTGCTGGGGCATGATCACCAGGAAATACATGATGGCGAACATGAGGCCCAGCGGAATCAGAAAGCCGCCAAAGCCTCCACCACCACCAGAAGCTTGAAAAATCATTGCTGCCGTGATCATCTAGCCAGTTCCCTGTCGTGCGTTTTCAATCCCAAATCATTCGACTTACTGCTTGGTTTCCCCGGCGCTTCAGACCTAGAGAAGATAGGAACAAGTAAGCGCAGGCGAGCTGCCTGCTCGCCAATTTCAACTCATGCTCTTCTCTTGGTGCCCCGCGGACGGCCCGCGCAACGCCTCGAACCGGCTTCAAGCCGGACCTACAGCATAGCGCGCGTGCATCTCAGATGAGAAATTCGCTAGGTTCCCAAACTCGATAGCCTCGCGGATTTGACGCATTATGTCAAGGTAAAAGTGGACATTGTGGTGGGTGGCAAGGATCGCGGCGGTGAGTTCTCCGGCAGCAAAAAGATGACGCAGATAAGCGCGCGTGTACCGGCGGCAGACACTGCAGGTGCAATTCGGATCGATGGGCCTCTGGTCCTGCGCATAGCGCGCGTTCTTGATGAGCACGCGGCCTTCGCTGGTGTAGAGGCAGGCGTGGCGCGCGGCACGCGTGGGGAGAACGCAGTCCATCATGTCGATGCCCCGCGCGACGTAGTCAGCGATTTGTTCGGGGCGGCCGACGCCCATGAGATAGCGGGGACGATCTTTGGGGAGGAGTGCGGTGACTTCGGCGGTCATTTCGCACGTCGTCTCGTGCGGCTCGCCGACGGCGAGGCCGCCGATCCCATAGCCGGGAAAATCGATGTCGAGCAATTGTCGGGCACTTTCGCGGCGCAAGTCGGGAAAAGTTGCGCCTTGAACAATTCCGAATTGCCATTGCGGCAGGTCGCCGTTGCGCTGCGCGCATTCCTGAAAATAGTTGCGAGCGCGCCTGGCCCACGCGGTGGTTCGTGTGACGGCGGCTTCGGCATGGGCACGAGGGGCGGGGGTTTCGATACATTCATCGAGGACCATGGCGATATCCGAGCCGAGGGCGAGCTGAATCTCTACGGCTTTTTCCGGGGTGAGGAGATGCTCCGAACCGTCGAGATGCGAACGGAAACGTACGCCTTCGTCGGTCATTTTTCGAAGCGCGGAGAGACTGAAGACCTGGTAGCCGCCGGAATCGGTAAGGATGGCGCGCGGCCAGGACATGAATTGATGCAAGCCGCCGAGCTTGCGCACGAGTTCGTGGCCAGGACGCAGATAAAGATGATAGGTATTGGCGAGGATGATTTCCGCGCCGAGTTCTTCGAGGGCTTCCTGGGTGAGCGCTTTGACGGAGGCCTGGGTGCCCACGGGCATGAAGAACGGAGTTTCGACGGGGCCGTGCGGCGTAGTTAAGCGGCCACGGCGGGCGCCGGTTGCGTCGGTTTTCGTGATTTCAAAGGAAAAATTCACTCACCCAGTGTATCAGGAGAAAACCCATGCCACTGTTGTGCCCAGCAATGTGAAAAACAAGTAGACGCTCACAACTATGCCGGCCGATTTCGACATATTCACTTTTTTCGGGTCCATGAGATGAAAACCGATAGCCGTCAAAATGAGCGACCAGAGAACAAAAACATCGAGCGAAGACGCTAGAGCACTTAGCCATTTTGGATCGCTCATACTCATGTAAGCCCCGGGATTTGAGCCGACGAAGTTGTAAGGATTGCCGAGAGTGCTCGGATCTTTCAAGATAAGAATGGGGATACCCAGGAGTTCCCGGATTGCCCCGGGCAACATGGAAAAAGCGATCACCGCAAATGATTTTCCAAAGGTAAGCCGCGCTCCGCCAATGAGCGCGTACACTCCCCAGTAGACTAACCCGAGCAACAGCGCCAAAAACGGTGTCCCAATGACTCCGCGCACATAGCAAAAGAACTGGTTTCCTTTTGCTCCTCTCTCAATTGCCAAATCCTTTTGATCAGCGGGGATCTGCTGGCCGCGAGAAGTACTCATCAGCTGTTCTTCAGAGAAAGATCTCCAGTCCGCCTTTTTTGCGAGTAAAACATTCATGCAGAGGCCAATAAGAGTCAATAAGAGAATCGGGGCCACCCAGGAAGGTTTTCGAGCAATATCTTCGAACGTGTTTTTTGGTGAAAACAACACGCCGGTGATTCTGCCGATCGGACCAATCGTTGCTTGCGCCTGTGGCGCAGGAATAGGGGTTGTAGCCATCGAGGATTCCTCCACCACAAGTTTGCAAAGTACCGCTTTCCAGAAGGCACTACGCATGGGCGCGGGGGAATATTTCAGTGGGGGGATTGTAGCGCGGAGAAAAAGAGGTTGACAGTCGAAAGTTGAAAGTTAAAAGGGAAAAGGTCAGGCGCGGGGCAGTTCGGGGACGGCGGCGAGCAGTTCGCGGGTGTAGGCGTGCTGGGGGTGGTGGAGGACTCCTTCCGCTGCGCCAATTTCCAGGAATCGGCCGGCGCGCATGACGGCGATACGCGTGGCGATTTGCGCGACGACGGGCAGACTATGCGAAATGAAAATGTAGGTCAGCGAGAATTCGCTCTGCAGTTCTTGTAACAGAAGAAGAACCTGCGCTCCCACGGAGACATCCAGAGCCGAGACAGGTTCGTCCGCCACGATCAATTTCGGTTGGAGAATCAGCGCCCGCGCGATACCAATCCTTTGCCGCTGCCCCCCGGAGAATTCATGCGGGTAACGATCAAGCGCGTCGGCGCCGAGACCGACCCGCGCCAGCATCAGAACGGCGGTGTTCTTGCGCTCGCGAGCGGTGAGGCGCGGCTCATGAATCGCAAGGGGCTCGGCGACGATCTCGCCAACCCGCATACGCGGATTCAATGATGCGAAGGGGTCTTGGAAAATCATCTGCATTTGACGGCGCAATGCGCGCAATCCCGCGCTGCGGGCGGCCAAAAGGTTTTCTCCGGCAAAGTAAATCTGCCCGGCGTCGGGCTCGATGAGGCGAAGCAGCATCCGCGCGAGGGTGGTCTTACCACAACCGCTTTCGCCAACGATGGCGAACGTTTCGCCACGCGCGACCTCGAAACTTACGCCATCGACGGCAGTGAAGCGCGCGCCATCTGATTCCTGAGAGAAGACACTGCCCCCCCGCCGGTAGGCCTTGCGGAGTTCACGCGCTGAGAGAATTGCTTCCATCAGACGAGCACGCAGCGTGCCTTATGATTTTCGCCCGCCGCGCGGAGAGCAGGCACTTCGGTGACACAGTCGGAGCGGCGAAGTTCGCAGCGCGGTTCGAAAGCGCAGCCCGGTGGCAGAGCGGTGAGTTGCGGAACAACGCCGGGGATCGGTGTGAGCGCGCCGCGCCTCAGCGTTGGCGAGGCTTTCAGCAGTCCCTGCGTGTAGGGATGTTTCGGTTTCGTGAGGACATCGCGCGCGGGGCCTTCTTCGATGATGCGTCCGGCGTACATGACTGCCACGCGTTCCGCTACTTGCGCAACCACACCGAGATCGTGGGTGATGAACAGCAGCCCCAGTTTCAGTTCGCGGCGGAGACGATCGAGCAAATCCAGAATTTGTTTTTGAACGGTGACGTCGAGCGCGGTCGTGGGCTCGTCAGCAATCAGGACACGCGGCCCGGCCGCCAGCGCCATGGCGATCAGGGCGCGCTGCCGCAGGCCGCCGGAAAGCTGGTGCGGAAATTGCTGCGCGCGGGATTCGGGTTCGGGGATTGCCGCGCGGCGCAAAGCATCGATCGCTTTGCGTTTCACTTCGCTGGCTGCAAGCTTGGGCTGATGCGCGCGGATGGCTTCTTCAATCTGAGCGCCAATGCGCATCACCGGATTCAGCGAGGTCATAGGCTCCTGGAAAATCATGGCAATCTCGCCGCCGCGAACGTCGCGCCATTCGCGCTCACTCAGAGCCATTAGTTTTTTCGGTGAGGCAGTTCCCGCTAGGGTGGCTTCGCCGCTGATGCGCGCGCCGGGTGGAAGCAAACCCATCAGCGCAAGAGACAGCATGGTCTTGCCGCTTCCAGATTCGCCAACCAAACCCACCGATTCGCCTTCAGCGATGTGCAGCGACACTTCGTTTACCGGCCGCACCCAGCCGCTGGGCGTCGGCAGTTCGACGGTGAGGCCGCGCGTTTCGAGCAAATTGCTCATGCGGCAATGATAAGCAGGAAATGGGAAAGTCGAAATACGAAACTGGATGCGAGTTTCAGTTTGAGAGGAACGGAGCCGGTTAGCGGCTTGCGAGAGGAATGACAAATTTGAGTGCGGTGTGCGTCGGAGAAAAGCCGACGACCTTCACATCTTTCAGACCGGACTTGCGACCGGCGGCGAGAACGTCGTTTTCCGTGATGTGTTTTTGCCCCTTGGGATAAACGATCCAGAGGGCAGCGGCGCCCTGCATGGATTTTGAGATTTTGGAGAGACTGCCGAGGACGTCTTTCGAATCCGCGGCGAAAAAGATGCACTCGGCGTCAGATTTAATCTTCCCATTGCTCACCGACTTCGTGAGGCTGCCTACTTCGCGAAGAAATTCAGCGTCGAACTCGCCAAGAAGAGCAACCTTCGCTCCAGGCTTCACGCCGAGCTTTTCGATGCGCGACTTGGGATGAAGAATCTTGTCGCACCATTTTTCGGAGGCCGCGCCAAGGCGGAAAACCGCGAGGCCATCCCCAGTCTGCAAACGGAGCTCGCCATCCACGGCTTTCGCGGATTTGATCGTGGAGAACGAAATCTTCAGCCGAAAATCGCCGCGAAAAAGAATTTCGCTCGTTTCGAGCAGCGCTTTCCCTTCAGATTGCTGCTTTCCGAACCGCACGGAGCAGTTGAGCTCTTTCCCCATCTTATCCTCCGCTACACGCTGTTTTTTGCCGCGAAACGCCTGCAGTGACTACGTCGAAACGCGGCGGGCTACGATAGTAAGCTATCAGGTTCGATGGCCACTACAACGACAAACCGGGTGGACTGGCAGCTGATCTGGGCCCAGCGCGGGTTCCGCTACTTCTTTGTGGCGATGTTTGTGTCGCTCTTCGGCAGCGGAATGAACTTCGCGGGCGTGAGCTGGTACATCCTGGCGGCCACGCACTCGACCGTGAAGGTGAGCGGGCAAGTGATCGTCATGACTTTGCCGGGACTCTTCGTGCCATTTCTCGGCGGCGTGCTGATCGACCGCATTGACCGGCGCTACGTCGGCGTCCTGCTCGATCTCACGCGAGGCGTTTTCGTTCTCGCCACCGCTTACATCGCGTGGCGAGGACATCTGGAGCTTTGGCACCTTTATGCCATGACGCTGATCACCGGCACCGGTTCCGCGATGTACTGGGCGACGGTGAACGCGCTGGTGCAGGAAGTGATTCCGAAGAGCCAGTTTACCGGCGCGAATGCCGCGGTGCTCGTGGGAGTGCAGAGCGGCATGCTCATCGCGGGCGCTTTCGTGGGTTTCCTTTACAACACAGCGGGCATCGCGGGAATCCTGGCGATCGATGGCGCAACGTATTTCGTGTCGGCTTATTGCCTGTATCAAGTGCGCCGCGGGTACGTCTCACCACGGGAAAGTCAAAAGTATCCGCGGGAATATAACGAAGCGACGGAGGCGACCGCCGAGGCGCTGGAGACGGGAGAAAATCCGGAGGTCGCGGAAGCGGGGCTTTCGCTGGCCGTCTACGCGGACATGAAGGAAGGCTTCGCGTATCTGAGGCAACAGCCGTTGGTGCTCGTGCTGGGGATCACGCACTCCATCATGATGGCGGGTGTGGTGAGCGCGAACGTAGTTCTGGTTGCGTTGGCAAACGACATCCTGCATGCAGGGCCGCGCGGGCTGGGATTTCTGGAAGCAGGCTGGGCCACGGGAGCAATTTGCGGCGGCTTGATTGCCAGCCAACTTCCCCAGGCTTTGCGCATGCCGCTCTACGTCGCGGCGTGCGCCGGGCTCGCACTGGGCCACATGGCGACGCCGTTCGTCGCGTTCTTGGCAGGCGCGGTAGTGATGCAAATTCTGTTTGGATTCTGCAGGGCGCTGGGCGGAGTCGTAGCGCAGTCTTCGCTGATGACCATCGTGCCCCGGCACTTCATGGGGCGCACACAATCCGCGATGGCGATTCTGACGACGGTGGTGCAACTTTTCATGAGTTTTGCGCTGGGGTGGGTGGCGCAAGGCGCGGGCCTGGTCGCAGGATATGCGATGCTGGCGCTGCTCTATACGGGAGCGACGGTCTCCGCGATTCGCGCACGCCAGCTCATGCAGTAAGCTGTTGCGGCTGACACCGCCGATGCATGGGCTTACCTCGGAACAGGTGCGCGCGAGGAGCATTGCCCCGTGACGCACGGTTGCCGGTAGATTTGGACTAATCGGAAGAGGGAGTGGGGGCCGGCGGCGCTGGCGGAGAAACCGCCTTCGGGCCGAGAAGATCCACGGCCGCTTGGTAGAGCTTGGCGCGCAACTGGTAGCGTTCGTTCGCGCGCGTGATGTAGCGCACGGCAATCTCAACGCCCCCGATGACCGGCTTTACGTTAATGGCAGGCGCAGCCGATAGCGCACTCATCTGGCGCGAACTCGCCGCGTGTTGCCACTCCTGCTCAGCCTGTTTCGCGGTTTCGGTGGTTGCTTCGGCGACCTTTTTCCGAATCGCATCAATGACCGGATACGGGTCTTGCCCGGTGGGAAGCACGACCTGCAATTCATCCCACATCCATTGGCCGGAGGTCGAAAAATTGAAGTAGTGACCTTCGATCGCGTAGCTGTTCGTAAACGTCACGCGCCGCCCCGTTGGGTGGCCCGAATCGGTCCAGTTGCCGGTTTCTAGCAGGACTGTGTGGAACATCCCGAGTTCGACTACTTCGCCGGTCACGCCATTGATTTCCACCCAATCGCCGAGGCGGATACCGTTCTTGCCCATGAGCACGAACCAGCCGAGGAAGCCCACTATGAAATCTTTTAGCGCCACCGTCAGACCCGCGCCGGCAAGGCCTAGAATCGTTCCCAGCTGACTCGGAGGCCCGAAAATCACCAGCAGAATGAAGAGCACCGCGCAGATCTGTACGGCCACGCGCGTGACCGTGCGCATCGTTTCGACCTGTCGGCGATCCAGGGAAGTTTTGCCGAGCAACTGTTCAAGCCAGCTATCAAAAAAGATTCCGACCAGCAAAATTCCAAAAATAATGACCAGTCCGATCAACATTCGGTGAATGACCGACCGCTGCTTGGCGGCAAGGACGCCCGCCCATTTGGCATACACGTCGGCCAGTTGTTTTTGGTCGTCGATCCGCTTGCCAAATCCCGCCAAAGTTTTTTGCTCGGAAGCGCGCAGCTTGGTGGCTTTCACCAGATTGGTCGACTCTTCACGGTTCAGATTGGAAGGTTTTTTGGAGTCGCCAGCGGCCGCACTGGATGTCGCTTGCGCGTTCGTCTGCGCTGCGCGGGCCTTACCAGAGCTGATCTGCGATTCCAGCGCATTGTGCCGGGCCGTCAGCGACATCGCCAGAGACTCTGCGTCTTGCTTGGCGCTCCAGAGAAGTAGTTGCTTCTGGTGAAGCGCAGACCATCGCTGCACCCGGTGAATCAATCCCCGTGCCTCGACAGAATTGTCGACCGACGCGTGCATGGTGTCCGCCACATGCGAGGTGGCTTCGTGCTCCTCAACCATCGATTGGATTCGGCCCTTGGGATCGCCGCCGGCACGGATCAGGTCCTGCTTGGCATCATCGGCCTCGTCCTGATCCAGCTCCTGCTGCGCTTTGGCGACATCCAGCTGATCGTCCAAGGCATCCTTCTTGTCCGCGCCGGCTTTCTCGTAGGCGGCGGTGAGCCGCGTGATCTCAGCCTTATCCGCTTCGACGGCTCTCTCCGACTGCTGCAGCCGCGCTTCTATCTCCTTGGCCTCGGCGCTTAGTAACGGTGGATGCTCCTGGGCGTCACGCACGGCCGCTGCAAAGGCGAGGTCCATATCGTGGTCCCCGAGCCTCAGTGCTTCCTGGGCAAAGGGCAGTTCCTCTGCGGTGGTCGGCATCTGAGCCAACCGCTGTGCGGTCAATAGCGGCGTTTGATCGACAATTGGTCCCTGTGCTGCCCCACCATACGCGGCCTCGGTATTTATCGTGGGCGCACTTGCCGGCTGCCCCGTGCGGAACAATCCATAGGCAACTGCGCCCAGCAGCGCAAGCAGCACGATCGCGGCAATTTTTCGCTTGGTCTTCATAGTTCGCTACAGCCCACGGTCTATTCTAGTACGCCCGGAGACAATCCGGGCCCGCCTACTTCGTTCGCTTTCGCAATCTGCACCGAGTTGTTCCCGGCGAGTCGGCAAGGGCTGTGACTACCGGGGCACCGATGAGCGCAGAAACCTTGTGCAGCTCTACGCACTGACTTACGCTCGAAGCCAGAACTCACATGCAAGATGCCAGGCTGCCAAAATTGGTTTTCGCGGTCCTCGCCGTGGGCGCGGCGATTTATTTTTCCACTTACTACGCACAGATGCCGGATGTAGTGGCTTCGCATTTCAACGGTCGCGGCATGCCAAACGGGTGGCAAACAAAACCAGCCTTCTTCGGGCTCTTCGCCGCCATGAGCGTACTTGCGGCTGTACTGGGATTCGGGATTCCGCGGATTATTGCTTCCGTGCCTCCGCGATTGATCAACCTGCCGAACAAACAGTATTGGCTCGCGCCGGAACATCTGGCCAAGACAATGGCCTTTTTGAACGCCTATTTTGCCTGGTTCGGCTGTGCGGTCTTCTTGATCATGATTCTCACCTTCGACTACGCCATTCAGTCCAATCTGCATCCGGACAACCGGCCCGATGTCTCCCGGATGTGGTACATCCTCGCTGGATTTTTGGTCTTCATGGTTGTCTGGCTCGCTCGGATGTTCGCGCGATTCGGCCGCCTGCCGCAGGATTAGTTAACTGGAAACAAAAACGCCTCCGAAATACTCGGAGGCGTTTTGTTTTGAGCAG
>JBARRT010000172.1:0-13014 GCA_049644365.1 Candidatus Acidiferrum sp.
CCATGATGCCGGATGCCCTGCCAATTGAAATAGAAAAAGGTTAGAATGGCGCAAGCCAGCGGAACGCTAACATTTCCAGTCGGCGAGGCAAAAAAGGGCAAAACACCCATCAAATTGCCCAGAAGTACGAAGATCGAGATCGTCCCAACAAAGGCGATGTATCGCCGAGCTTCATGACCCGTATTTTCTTCTAGCAGATCACGGATGCCGATGCCCAGAGGATTCGTGAGGAGCATTTCCGCGACTTGTTGCGCGGCCCCGGGCCTTTCCGCTGACAAGCGTGAGCGGAGAAAGAATGCAGCCAGAGTTCCAATCAGAAGTACAACCAGGCCCATCACGACATGCTGCGGAATAGGCACCTCTGGATTCTCTGGCGTGATGTGCAGCGCGTGAAGTAGTGAAAGGGCCAGTGGTCCCAAGATATGATTCAGCAGTTTCGTTATGCCGAGTACGTGTTCTTCCATCCGTTAGTCCAAGGGACGCAGTATTTCCCACACACTAGCCGCGATCGTCGCGGCTGCTAAGGCGCACAAACCCACAACCATGCTGCCAAGGGGAACGTGTAGATATTCAAAAATAACATAGACGGCGAGGGCGAGCAACCCGTAGCGAAAGATGGCCGTGAAGTAAGTGGCGAGAGGGACCTGCGGTTTTTCGCGGCCTTCTTGAGCTTTAGAAGCGAGCACCAGGGCGTCAAGGCCGCGCTTCAGCCAGCGAAAATTGAGCCAGGCTAGAAACGCTCCGATTGCCAGACCTGCGGCCCATACTTTTTGGTGTGCCACGGCAAGGAAGGCGGCAGCGGTGAATCCAAACAGAAGCGTAAGCCAGGCGATGCGCCGTTCCGTTAGAGCACCTGCAACGGGTTCAGCCACTCTTGCTCCCATTGTTTCCGCCTGGCAGCCGGCGCAGCACTTCACGAATGCCGGCGTAAAAGCCCAATCCACCGAACACCATCATGAGCCACGGTCCCGTGTGCAGCCAGCGGTCGAGAAAGAATCCGATCGCGCCGCCGACCACAATCGCACCCACGAAGGTGAACGGCAGCTCGAGGGCAAGCGCAGACTGGGACGCAAAATCCTGCGGCTTTTTTGGAGGTGATTCCGGAGGGCTTTCCTCTGGCTTAGAGTCCGAAGGCATAATGCGCGAGCTTAGTGAACGGTTCAGGATACAACCCGGCGGCGAGCGTGACAAACACCGTTACGCCGAGCGCAACGGCCTGCGCGTTAGTCATGACCGGAAGAGGCGCTTCCCCTGGCTGCTTGAGCCAGGCATGCACGATGATGCGGAAGTAGTAGTAAAGCGCGGGAACGATGTACAACACCGCGAACACCGCAAGTACGGGATGCTTTGATTCGATGAGCGAGAGGAAGATGAAATACTTGCCCATGAAGCCCGCGGTCGGCGGGATTCCTGCGAGCGAAAGCATAAAGATTAGCAGCAAGACCGCCGCTGCCGGGCTGCGCTGGTATAGACCGTTAAGGTCTTCGAGTTCCTCGCCAATCAAGCCCTTCTGGCGGAGCACGATGATCACGGCAAACGCGCCCGCCGTCATGAACACATAGGCAAACAAATAGTACGCGATGCCGACCAGGCCGGTTTCATTCCCTGCGACCAGGCCGAGCAGGATGTAGCCCACATGCGATATCGAGGAATACGCAAGCAGCCTCTTAACGTTCGTCTGTGTCAGCGCCGCAAGATTTCCCCAGGTGAGCGAAGCGACCGCCACGCCTGCGATGAGATAAATCCACGTCGCCTGCGAAATGGAAAAGACCACCAGGAACAAGCGCAGAAGCAAGGCGAAGCTCGCAGTTTTGGAAGCGACGCTCACATACGCTGTGATTGGCGTTGGCGCGCCTTCGTAAACGTCCGGCGCCCACTGATGAAACGGCACGGCTGCGACTTTGAAAAACAAGCCCACGGCGATCAGCACGAAAGCGAGCAGCGGTAAAATTTGGAGCGTGAAAGGATCGAAATGCAGGGCCATCGGTGCCCGCGTGGCAAAGAATTGCCGCATCTGCTCGCCGGCTGGTCCCGCCTGCTGGCTGATAACAATCCGGCGGACAAGGTCTTCGCGCCCTTCGAGAGCTCCGCGAATCGCACTGATGTTCGTGGAGGCGCTCAGCCCATAAAGAAGTGAAAATCCATAGGCAAGAATCCCGGAGCTGAAAGCGCCAAGGAGGACGTATTTGAGTGCGGCCTCGTTCGAACGCTTCTCGCGCCGCAAGAAACCGGTCAGAACATAGAAGCTCAGCGCCATCGTCTCCAGCCCGAGAAACATCACGATCAGGTCCACGCCGGACGCCATCAGCATCATGCCAACACACGCGAACAGCAGAAGCGCGTAATACTCTCCTTCCTGCTCTCTTTCGATCTCCAGGTATTTCACGGAGAGAAGAATGACCAGCGCTGTGGAAACGAGAAACAGCACGGCGAAGAAAATCAGGAAGCCATCCACGACAACCGACTCGTGGAATCCAGAGAGTGTGCCGCTGCCAGCGACCCGTCCCCGCAGCTTCCAAAGCGAGAGGCCGCTGAACAGCACCCCCGCGAAAGCGGCCTTCGCGCTGAAGTCCTTAAAGAAAAGCCTCCAGAACCAATTGTTCTCCATGGACTCATCGACGGAAAACCCGATCAGCAGAATGCCCAAGCCGAACAGCGTCAATTGCATCTCCGGGAGAACGACGGCGCCGTCCCCCTGGAGATAACTGAAAATCGAATTAAGGATTGGGATGTTCATGCCGTTGGGCTATTTTGTTTCAGGAGCGGCAGAGCGAATTTCACCAGTGGGCGCCTGCACGCGTTCCGCCTGGTAGAAACGAGGATTCACTTGCTCGACGATTCTCTGCACGGGCTTTTCGATGTACGCGAAAAACGGCTTCGGGTAGATGCCGATCCAGAATGCCAAAATCACCAGCGGCACGAGCGTGGCGTACTCGCGCAAGTTCAAGTCCGGCAACTCCTCATTGGCAAATTGAGTCACTGGGCCGAACATCACGCGCTGGTACAGCCACAGCAAGTACGCGGCGCCCAGCACGACGCCGAGCGAGCCCCACGCGGCCCACGCTTTGCTAACCTGAAACGCACCCTGCAGAATCGTGAACTCTCCGATAAAGCCGTTCAGCAGCGGCATCCCGAGCGAACTGAGGCTGATGATGAGGTAGATTGCTGCGAAATTCGGCATGGGCGTCGCCAGCCCGCCGAATTCAGAGATCAATCGGGTGTGCCGCCGTTCGTAGAGCACACCGACGATCAAGAAGAGCGCGCCCGTTGATATGCCGTGATTGATCTGCTGCAGCACGCTGCCGGCGAGGCCGTTTGGGTTGAGCGCAAAAATTCCCAGCGTGCAGAAGCCGAGATGGCTGACGGAGCTGTAGGCGATCAGACGCTTCATGTCTTTTTGCATCAGGCAGACGATTGCGCCGTATATGATTCCGATCAATGAGAGGACGATCACGATGTGGATGATCTTGGCGCGCATCGCCGCATCGGCCGGCAGCAGCGGCAGCGAAAAACGGATGAAGCCGTACGTGCCCATCTTCAAGAGGACACCGGCCAGAATGACGGAGCCGGCCGTGGGCGCTTCCGTGTGCGCGTCCGGGAGCCAGGTGTGAAACGGAAACATCGGGACTTTAATGGCGAAGGCGAAGAAGAAACCCCAGAAGAGCCACACTTTCAGTGGATCAGAAAACGTCTGCGCGGCTGCCAGCAGCATGGGGACATCAAACGTGCGCGTTCCATCCGCCGCCACCGGTGCATAGAAATAGAGCGCCAGAATCGCAAGCAGCATCACCACGGACCCGGCCAGCGTATACAGGAAGAACTTGATCGCTGCGTAAAGGCGCCGGTCGCTGCCCCACACCCCGATCAGGAAATACATAGGCACGAGCATCACTTCCCAGAAAACATAAAAAAGAAAGAAATCGAGCGAGACGAAAACGCCGATCATGCCCGTCTGAAGCAACAACAGCAGGATGTAGTATTCCTTCTGGCGCTGCTTGATCGCGCTCCACGAAGAAAGTATCGCGATCATCCCCAGAAACGTTGTGAGCATCACCAGCAAAAGGCTGATGCCGTCAATGCCAAGGTGATACCTCGCGCCAATCGAAGGAATCCACGCCGTGTTTTCTTCGAATGCGAAGCCGCTCCAGCCCGGCTTGAACCACCGCAACAGCGGAAGCGAAACGAGAAAGCCGAGTACGCCGAAGAGATTGCCGAGGACGCGATGCGCGCCTTCGCTCTCGCGCGGCACGAAGAGCAAAAGCAGCGCTCCCACGAGCGGCGTGTATAAGATCACGCTCAAGAGATGATGTGCAAAAAAGTCCATTCTTCGCCTCTCAGTGCACCGTGCGCAGCAGCGTATGCATATGGCGCCCGTAATACGCCAGCAGAACCGCCAATCCGACCAGAATCAGCATCGCGTAATTGGAAAACTTCCCGGTTTGCAAAAGCCGGACCGGATAACTGAAAAGCTGCGTCAACTTCGCGACGAGATTCAGCAGCCCGTCGATCACCCACTTGTCCCACCACATCGAAATCTTCGATGCGTAGCGCATCAGCCAGCCTGTCCCATCCACGCCGACGCCATCGATCACTTTCGCATCGAAAACACCGAGCCACGTCCCTAAATCCTTGACGCGATTCACGACCAACGCATCGTAAAGCTCGTCCACATAATATTTATGGAGAAGCAGGCCGTAAACGCGCGGCCATTTCGCGGCGACCAGCTCCGGTGCGATGCGCTTGGTTCGATAGAATTGATAGGCCAGCCAGATACCCGCGCCGGCAATCGCCAGAGACAGCACCATCAGGAAATATTCCTTGGCCAATCCGTGATGTGCGAACTTTACCGCTCCCGTCTCCGTTACGGCGCCGGCCAGGACAGGTTCGAGAAACCTTTCGAAGCGGTTCTCTCCCCCCAAGGAGCCCGGCCAGCCGATCCATCCGCCAACGATCGAGAGCCCTGCCAGAACCATCAGCGGGACGGTCATCGAAGGGGGCGATTCGTGGACGTGCTTTTCAACATGTTCATCGGCCCGCGAGTAGCCGGAAAATGCCAGGAAGAACAGCCTGAACATATAAAACGCCGTCATCCCCGCGGTGATAAACCCAATCAGCCACAAGAAAAAATAACGATCAATGGCGCGCCCGAGGATTTCATCCTTGCTGAAAAATCCCGCAAAGGGAAAGACTCCCGAGATCGCGAGCGTTGCAATTAAGAATGTCCGCGCGGTAATCGGGATCTTGTTCCACAAACCGCCCATCTTCCGCAGATCCTGCTCCCCGGACATCGCGTGAATGACGCTGCCAGCGCCGAGAAACAGCAGAGCCTTGAAGAAGGCGTGGGTCATTAAGTGAAAAATGCCCGCAGCAAACGCGCCCACGCCCAGCGCCAGGAACATGTAGCCCAGCTGGCTGATAGTCGAATACGCCAGGATTTTCTTGATGTCGTTCTGCACCAGCGCCATCGACGCCGCAAACGCCGCCGTCACGGCCCCGATCACGGCCACAACGTCCAGGGCGAATGGCGCGAGCTGATACACCGCGTTCATGCGCACCACCATGTACACGCCGGCGGTCACCATCGTCGCGGCATGAATGAGCGCGCTCACCGGCGTCGGGCCTTCCATCGCATCCGGTAGCCAGACGTAGAGCGGAATCTGCGCCGACTTTCCGGCCGCACCCACAAAGAGCAGCAATGCAATTGCCGTTAGCACAGGAGCGCCATAAGCAAGCGTCCCCGCATGCAATGCCGACTCCAGCGACTGCAATATTCCCGAATACTCGGCCGACTCCGGCAAACCCGCCGCCGTGAAGCGAATCGTGCCCAGAGTTACTGCCGTCAGCAACAGTCCCAGCAAAAATCCTGCGTCGCCGATCCGATTCACGATGAACGCTTTTTTCCCCGCATCGGAGGCCGACTTCTTCAGGAAATAAAATCCAATCAGCAAATAGCTGCACAATCCGACGCCTTCCCAGCCGACAAACATGAGAAGCAAGTTGTTTGCCAGCACCAGGGTCAGCATCGCGAACATGAACAGATTCATGTATCCGAAAAAACGGTAGTAGCCGCCCTCGTGCGCCATATACCCAACGGAATACACGTGAATCAGGAAGCCGACGCCGGTAACCACCAACACCATCACCGCTGACAACGGATCCAGCAGGAATCCCCAGTCCGCCACAAACCGCACGAGATGCCCGCCACTAATCTGCATCGCGCCGGGAGTCAGCCATTCGAACAGGATTTGCTGCGCCACGCGCCGCCCTGGATCGGTCGCAAGCAATTGCGAAACCGCGCCCAGCGCATAAATGAAAGACAATCCGACGCTACCGACGCACAGAACACTGACCCCAATTTTTGGGAGCCGCATGCCGAAAAAGAGCATCAGCGCCGCAGTGGCCAGCGGAAACAGAGGAATCAGCCACAGGTGATCGAGAAAGTAGCCTGTGGGATTCATCCGAGTTTTGTTCTTTCTCTCATTTCGTAGCGCGGCCCTACCACTTCAGCAAGTCCATTTCGTCCGCCAAAACCGTCTCGCGGTTCCGGAAAAATGCGATAATGATGCCTAATCCGACCGCTGCCTCCGCCGCAGCATCCGCAATGATGAAAAGTGCGAAGACCTGCCCCGCCACGTCACCGTACAACCGTGAAAACGCCACCAGATTGATGTTCACCGCATTCAGAATCAGTTCGATGGACATCAGCACGACGATCACATTGCGCCGCGTAATCACGCCGATTACGCCGAGAAGGAACAGCGCCATGCTCAAAAATAAATAGTGTCCAATCGGAAGCATCCGCTCCTCAGGTCCTCTTCTTTGCCATCACGACCGCGCCAATCATCGCCACCAGCAACAACACCGAAGCAATCTCAAACGGCAGCAGGTACGAGCTGAACAAACTCTTGGCCACAGCTTCAGCATTTGGCTGCAATCGATTGACCGGCGCCGCTGTCAAAATCGGAAATCCCTGGCCGGGCATTTTCCCCGTGGTCCAGAACAACAACCCAACTTGTGCTGTCAGTGCCAGCGTCACGACCAGCGCTACCCACTTTTGCCGCGCGAATTTGATCTGGAGCAGGGCCACATCCAGGTTGACCAGCATGATCACGAAAATAAACAGCACCATGATCCCGCCGACGTACAGAATAATTTGCACGATGAAAATGAATTCCGCGCGCAACTGCAGAAAGATTCCCGCCGTCGCCAGCAGCGTCGCGATTAAAAAGATCGCGCTGTGCACCGCGTTGCGTCGTGTCACCATGAGCGCCGCGCTGCCCACCGCGATCCCAGCGAAAAAATAAAATATGACTTTATCCAGCATAAAAATCCGTGGCCGCAATTCCTTCCTGCCGCGCTTGATTTTTTTGGTCGATCGACAAAATCGCGAGAGCCGCCACCAGCGCTAGGAGCGCCGCAGGCGTGGTCGCCAGCAGCAGCGCCCAGCCCTGCAGATTAAAGTAGCTGCCGACAATCAGCGCCACGCCAACCACGAGGACGTTGATGATGGATAGCGGAATCAGGAAATGCCATCCCAGCCGCATCAGTTGATCGAAGCGGTAGCGCGGTATTGTAAATCGCAGCCACATGAAGAAATAAAGATACACACTCACCTTGAAGATGAACCAGAATCCCCCGTGAATTCCTGCATAAAAAGGAGCCACCGCCTCCTTTAGCGACGGTTTCACGAACGGCAGCAGCACCGGCGCGGCCAGCACCAACGCCACAACCAAACACAAGCCGGCCACAGCCAGCATGAACATCTGCTGCACGCGCGTCGGCTGCTTTGGCATTCGCAAAACGCAATAGCCCGCGATTACCATCATCAGCAGCGGCGGGAGGTAATCCAGAAAATTCAGCCACCCTACTTTCGCAAACGGCCGCAGCCAGCCGCCCAGAAACAAAGTGGTCGCTACCGACGCCACCACGATCATGTTCGTGTATTCCGCCAGGAAATAAAGTGACCAGCGGAATCCGCTGAACTCCGTCATATAACCGGCCACCAGCTCTGACTCCGCTTCCGGCAAGTCAAACGGCGCGCGGTTGGTCTCCGCAATCGAAGCCACGAGATACGTAAAGAACGCCACCGGCGCCAGGAAACCAAACCACACGCCTTGAGTCCCCTGCGCGACCACAATCGACTTGATATTCAGCGTCCCAGCAAGCAGCAAACCGCTCACCAGCGCCATCCCAGCCGCAGTCTCATAACTCACCAATTGCGCTGAACTTCGCAGCGCCCCCATCAGCGAGTAATGGCTGTTCGAAGCCCAGCCACCCAGCACAATTCCGAAAATGCCGAGTGCGCTGATGCCCACGACAAACAAAAGTCCAATGTCGAGATCTTGCGCAATTTGAAACGCCGGGCCGAAGGCCAGGCCAGCTATCGCGAGCAGCGCCGCTCCCACGGAAAACACCGGCGCCAGCCAGAACACCAGCTTGTCCGCGTCATCCGGAATTATGTCTTCCTTGATGAGCAGCTTCACCGCGTCCGCGATGGGCTGCAGCAATCCGTGCGGCCCCACGCGCATCGGCCCCAGCCGCGCCTGCATGTCCGCCATCAATTTGCGCTCGACCAATACGATGTAGCCAACGATCAACGGCAGGACCGCGACGATGACCACCCCGCAGAGCAGCGGCGCCCAGTAGAGCTTCAAGAAATCCAGTGTCGCTTGAGCCGCAGCCTGCATCAACGGTCCACTTCCCCGAGCACGATGTCGATCGTTCCGATAATTGCCACTACGTCTGCTACCAGGTGTCCCCGCACCATGCGATCGAACGCCTGCAAATTAATGAATGATGGCGGCCGGATACGCACACGATACGGCTGCACCGTTCCGTCGCTCACGACGTAATATCCCAGCTCGCCCTTCGGCGCCTCGATCGCGTGATAGACCTCGCCCGGCGGCGGCTTCAACACTTTTCCCACTTTCGCCATGATCGGCCCCGGCGGAATATTCTCAATTGCCTGCAAACAGATCAGTCGCGACTGCCGCATTTCTTCCATGCGCACCAGGTAACGGTCGTACGTATCTCCCGTCGTGCCCACGGGAATTTCAAATTTGTATTGGTCGTAAGCTGCATAGGGCATGGCCTTGCGAATGTCCCACTTCACGCCGCTGGCTCGCAGCACCGGCCCGGTCACGCCAAACGCGATGGCGTCTTCCGCCGTCAGGATCCCCACGCCTTTTGTGCGCCCGATCCAGATGCGGTTGTTTGTCAGCAGCGTTTCGTATTCCACGATGCGCGATTCGAAATCCTTGCAGAACCGCTCCACATCTTTTTCAAACGTGTCATACGCTTCGTACTGCAACCCGCCGATTCGAAACGCGTGCGTGGTCAGCCGCGCCCCGCAATACTTTTCCAGGATTTTCAGAATCTCTTCCCGCTCGCGGAAGCAGTAAAAGAGCGGCGTCAGCGCCCCGATATCCAGCGCATGGGTCCCCAGCCAAAGCAAGTGGCTCGCAATCCGCTGCAGCTCCGTGAGAATCGTTCGAATCACGCGAGCCCGCGGCGGTGCTTCCGCCACCAAAAGTTTTTCGATCGCCTCGCAATATCCCAGCCCGTTGCTGACCGCCGCCACGTAGTCCATGCGGTCCACGTACGGCGCGAACTGTTGATACGTGCGGTTCTCCGCGATTTTCTCCACGCCGCGGTGCAAATACCCGATGACACATTCCGACGCGATGACCCGCTCGCCATCGAGCTTCAGCTTCACGCGCAACACGCCGTGGGTCGACGGATGCTGCGGGCCCATATTAATGATCAGCTCTTCCGCCCCCAGCAGCGTCTTGCGATCGTTTGTGGCTTCGATAGTCAGCGTCTTGTCCTTTTCACAGCCGGGCCGATCTCACTGCCCGCTTTCGATTCCAAGATTTTCCCGCACCCACGCCGTGTCCTGCTGCAGGATGTCGTAGTCCTTCCGCAGCGGATAGCCTTGCCACTCGTCCGGCAGCAGAATCCGCTTCAGGTCCGGATGGCCGGAGAAAATGATCCCGAACATGTCAAACGCTTCACGCTCCAGCCAATTTGCCGCAACCCAGACTCCCACAACACTCGGCACTTCTTCCCCTTCAGCAGCCTGTGCCTTCAGCCGCAGCCGTTCGTTTTTCGCAAACGAATAGAGATTGAGCACCACATCAAATCGTTTTTCCCGCTTCGGCCAATCCACCGCCGTCAGGTCAGACAGCATTTCAAACTTTTCTTCGTCACGGGTGTAGAGGGCGATCTCTGCTAGCCGCCCGCGTTCCACGACGAGAATCGCTTGCTTCCTGTCCTCGATGGCATCCACGATGGCCGCGCCAAATTTGGCCCGGTACCGCGCCACCATTTCATTATTCAGTGGAGTCTGCAGCACCACGGGAGGCTTGGGAGGAGCCGGTGGCGATGCCGGTTTCGCAGGAGTAGCCGGCACGCCCGCGTCCGCGGGCTTTGTAGCGGGAGTTGAGACGGGAGATGGCTTGCTCGCGGGCTGCTCGCCCGTGGGCACTGAAGGTGGTTGTGGTTCCTTCGGCTCGTCAGCCATGGACCCCGGATGCTGCTAAATACAAGATTCGGCTCTGCATTCGCAATCTACAACGGCGGAGCTGTCAAGAGACGGAACGCCGCGTTTCTAACACACGCCGCGGACCTCGTCAATCAGAAGCACTTTGCGGAAATAGCCGCGCCGGAAAGCTCACATCCCGATTCGGCTAGGCCCATTCCAACGCGCCCTTCTTGTACAGCCACAAGTATCCGACGAGCAAGATCCCCAGGAATACCATCATCGAAGTCAGCGCAAAGAGGCCCATATGCGCCGCTACCCACCCCTTGTACAAAATCGCCCAGGGGATCAGGAACATGGTCTCCACGTCAAAAATCACGAACATCATGGCAATGATATAAAACCGCACGGAGTACCGCCGCCGCGCGTCTCCTTCTGGCGGGATCCCGCATTCATAAGGCTTCAGTTTTGCGCCGACGTTCGTGGACGTGGGGCGAATGAGCTTTGCCGCAATGAGCGTCACCGCAGGAAACGCGATCACCAGTGCCGCATAAATCAGTACCGGGAGGTATTGGTTCGGCATGGCCCCCTCACGCGCAGCATCCTACCATCAATTTGAACGCCGGCAACTACTCGTTATTTCTCAAATAGCAGTTCGCCCGCCCGGCTCGTTGCTTTCACCACCGCCTTGATCAAAGTTACGCGCAGCTTGCCCTCTTCCAGCTCCAGAATCCCGTCAATCGTGCAGCCGGCGGGCGTGGTCACGGCGTCTTTCAGCAAGGCCGGGTGATCCCCCGTTTCCAGGACCACGCTGGCTGCGCCCTTCATCGTCTGTGCCGCCAGCAGCGTCGCGACGTCGCGTGGCAGGCCCACTTTTACCCCGGCTTCCGCGAGCGACTCCAAAATAATGTACGCAAACGCCGGCCCGCTCGCCGAAAGCCCGGTCACCGCGTCCATATTTTTCTCGTCCACGACCACCGTCCGGCCCACCGCGTCGAACATGGCCCGCGCCGTTTCCAGATGCTCCGGTCCCGCATGGGCGCCCCGGCAAATGCCCGTCATTCCGCATCCCACCGTCGAAGGCGTATTCGGCATCGCCCGCACCACCGGTACTTTCCCGCGTAAACGCTGCTCGATATAGCTCGTCGGCACCGACGCTGCCACAGAAATTACGAGCGTCTTCGCGATCAGCTTCGGCGCGATTTCCTTCAGCACGTCACCAACAACTTGCGGCTTCACGCCCAGCAACACGATGTCCGCTCCCTGCACTGCCTTGCGATTCTCCGTCGTTACCGCAACGCCTAGCTCCTTCGCCAGCGCCGCGGCCTTTTCGCCGTGCTTCACCGTCGCGCTCACGTTTTTCGGCACAAACAGCCCTTGCTTCAGATAGGCTCGCAGCAAAATTCCGCCGAGCTTTCCCGTTCCCAAAACCGCTAGTCGCATGTCTGTTAGTTTCTGTGTCATGATGCAAGCATTCTTGACGACCTGCTCTCGCTCGTCAACCACCGTTTCACCCAGCCTTCGGGTACAATGCTGCGCGTGAGGAAGCTTTTCCGGAGCAATCAGTCACTTTTAGTTTGGCGTACAATCTGCTTCGTTGCCGTGCTCCTTGCTGCGGGCGCACTTCCCTTTCTTGCCAGGACTCCGCGGTCGCCCGCCACTGATCCGTCACACAAAATCTCAAAAGATGTTCCGGTTCCCATGCGTGACGGTGCAATTCTCCGCGCCGATGTTTTGCTTCCCGCCGAGTCCGGCCGCTTCCCAACGCTCGTCTATCGAACGCCCTACAACAAGGAATCTGCACTTCGAGATCACAAAACTTTCGAAAAAGCCGTCGCACGCGGCTACGCCGTCGTTGTCCAGGACGTCCGTGGTCGCTACGCCTCCGACGGCGAGTTCAATGCCTACTGGAATGAGGGTCGCGACGGCTACGACACTATCGAATGGGCCGCCCGACAACCCTGGTCCGACGGCAACGTGGGCACCTTTGGCCTCTCATATCCCGGCGCAGTCCAATGGCTCGCCGCCGTCGAAAATCCCCCGCACCTGAAAGCCATAGCTCCCGCCATGACGTTCTCCACCCCGCGCAATTTCTTCTACTCCGGCGGCGCCTTTGACGGCTCCTGGCTCGACTGGATCTGGTTCAATATCGCTCCCGACATCCGTCTCCGGAAAAATCTCCCAGGCCCTAAAACCCGTAAAGAAGCGGCAACCGCTTGGGAACAAGAACATCAGCGCTTGCAGGAATTTCTTCCCCTCCGCGAGCTTCCGGACCTGAAGGACATCGCGCCCTTCTATTACGAATGGCTCTCGTATCCCCCCGCCGATCCCTGGTGGGACTGGGCCGAGCTCCGCAATAAGTATGCCCGCGTCCATGCCGCTGTCCTGAACCTCTCGGGATGGTATGACGAAGCTTACGGTCCGGACGGTGCGACCACCAATTTCAACGGCCTTCTCGCTGCCCGCCGCGGCGAAAAAGATCCCCGCACGCGCACCGTCATCGGCCCCTGGACCCACGGCGGCCAGGAAGAATC
>JBARRT010000173.1:0-4011 GCA_049644365.1 Candidatus Acidiferrum sp.
AACCTGCTTCATCCGTTCGCGCGTTTCCGCCCAGGTTGCCGGAGTCGCCGCATCCTTCAGGACAATTCCCGCGCCGCTTCCGTCCTCGTTTTTTTGTTCCAGAGAAACTTCCCGCGGCAATCGCTCCAGATGCTTCATCACGCGGTTTCGCGCAATTCCGTATAAGTATCCGCCAAGCGTTCCGCGGCTCGAATCGTATTTCTTCGGAGCGCGCATCAAAGTCATGAAAACGTCCTGCACAATTTCTTCCGCGGCCCACGTGCTTCCGGTCATGCGCAGCGCGAAGCGGTACATCGCCGCTTGGTGCCGCCGGTACAGAAGAGTGAACGCCTCTTCCTCGCCCTTGGCGGCCCGCCGCAACAGAACGTCGTCTCTCGCTGGCTCAGCGATCCTCATGTCTCCTGGTTAGACGTTCTGAAGCCTTTCAACGGGTATATTCCCTGTCCCGCTGCAAAAAGTTCCCGCCGGCTCTGGACGGCCGGCGGTTGAGCTTGGAAGTCTTTGGTTTCACAATAGGTTGGACGATTGTCGAAGCGCTTGCGTCAGACAAAAAAAGTGCTCTACTCGCTTTTGGGCTTGAACATTCCGGCGGCGATGCGGGTTACGAAACGGCGCGGGACGAGGCGTTCGCCATGCGCGCCAAGATAATTTCCGAGGCCGGAAATTACGTAGCTTTTCCCCGCCGCGAGGGCTTTCAGTCCGGTGCGCGCAACTTTTTCCGCGGTCTCGGCATTTTTCTTGAATTTTTCCTGGCCGGCCACCGCGTGAAATTCAGATTCCGTTGAGCCGGGGCAGAGGGCGCACACGCGAATTCCGTGAGGTTTCATTTCTTCGGCGAGGCCTTCCGCGAACAAGAGATCGAATGCTTTTGTCGCTGCGTACGTAGATATATAGGGAACGGCCTGGAAGGAGGCGGTCGAAGCGAGGATGAGAACATCACCGCGGCGCCGCGCGACCATCTCCGGCAAATACATTCGAGTGAGATGCACGACGGCGCTGCAATTCACCTGCACCATGTCCAGCAGGCGTTGTTTCTCGACGGATGGAAATTCACCCAGCCGGCCGAAGCCGGCGTTGTTAACCAGCAGATCGATCTCGATTCCTTTTTCTTTCGTGAAGGCAAATATCTTTTCCGGTGCGCTCGGCTCCGCCAAATCCGCAGCGAAAACTTCCGTCTTCACCTTGTGCTTCGCCGTCAACGCACGAGCCAGTTCGTCGAGGCGCTCCTTCCGCCGCGCGGTCAGCACGAGATGTGTTCCTCCAGCCGCTAACTCTTCCGCCAGCGCCGTGCCGATTCCCGCGCTCGCTCCCGTCACCAGAGCCCACTTCCCCCGCCAGTTATCCATCCAGAGCTCCTCGCCTTTCGACTCGCACTAATTTTTTACCGGTGGCAATCCCGCATCCTCCGCAGCCACTCGCCCGATCACCGACCAGTCCTTGTCTTGATTCCCGCGCGCCATCGCGGTAATAAAGCGGTCTCGCAAAACGCTGGCGATGGGCATCGGCACGCTGGCCGCCTCCGCCGCCTGCAGCACCAGCCGCACGTCTTTCAATCCCAGCGGCAAAGCAAATCCTGCCGGCTCGTGCTTCCCCTGGACAATCAATTCGCCATAAGTCTTGTACACCGGCGCCGTGAACATCGTAGTGGTCAGAAACTCCAGGAGCAACCCGGGATCCACTCCGGATTTTCGCGCAAACGTCAGCGCCTCCGCCAGGGACTCCAGAACCGTGGCAATCAGAAAATTTCCCGAGAGCTTCACGACATTGGCCATCGAGGAGCATTCGCCAACCACGAGCAGTTTCGGTCCCATCGCTTCGAACAGCGGCTTGCAGCGCTGCACACTCGTTGCTGGCCCCGCCACCACCACCGCGAGTTTGGCGGCTTCGGCTGCCTCCGGGCGTCCAAAGACCGGCGCGGCTACAAACTCTTGCCCTGCCTTTGAATGTTCCGCCGCCAAGCGGTCGCTCAGTGCCGTGCTGATTGTGCTCAGCGAAACGTGAATGCCACCTCGACGGAGCGACGCGAGAATCCCGCCCTCGCCAGCCACAATGGCTTCCAACGCCGTATCATCCGCGACCATCGTTAGCACCGCTTCACCCCGGCATGCTTCCGCCACGGATCCCGCTACGGTCGCGCCGTCCGCGCGCAAGGCCTCGGCGCGAGCCCGTGTGCGGTTGAAAACTGTTACACGGTGACCTGCCCGCAACAAACTCTTCGCGATCCCTGCGCCCATTTTTCCAAGCCCGATCAGACCGACTTCCATTTCAGATTCCTCCGTCAGCAAAGAGTTGGCTGCGCCTAGAGCGCTATTCCTTTGGTGGGCCCATCACGGCGTCCTTCCATTTGCCGCCCTCGTGTTTGATACGGTCCATCAGGCGGCGCGCCCAAACAAATTCGGCCGCAAGCAAACCTAAACCGAGGAGAATCGCGGCAAAGCCTGGCCCTGGGGTGACCAGCATAACGACGCCTGCCAGCAATAAGGTGAATCCAGCAATGACGAGGAACACTCTGCGGACCTGTTCAACCGTGCGGAGGATCATCAACTCTTAGGATAACGGATTTCTGGCGGAGAGGGTGGGATTCGAACCCACGGTACGGTTTCCCGCACGCTCGCTTTCGAGGCGAGTGCTTTCAACCGCTCAGCCACCTCTCCGCGGTCGTTGCAATCGCAAGTTTAACAGAGGAATTTGTTGTTCAGCAATGTAACGCAGTTAAAGGCTAGCGCCGGGCGGCGAAAAACGCTTGGAGCACGGCGGCGGCTTCAGCGGCCAGGATGCCTGAGGAGACTTCGACTTGATGGTTGAGGCGCGCATTGGAAAGGATTTCAAAGCAGGAGCGGACCGCGCCTCCCTTGGGGTCGTCCGCGCCGTAGACGAGGCGCGGGACGCGAGCTTGAATGATCGCGCCGGCGCACATGCTGCAGGGCTCGATGGTGACGTAGAGCGTGGTGTTCGCGATGCGGTAATTGCTGAGGAGGCGTGCGGCTTCACGAAGGACGATGATTTCGGCGTGCGCGGTTGGATCGTTGTCGCGGATGGTGCGGTTGCCGGAGCGCGCGAGAATCTTTCCGTCGTAAACTAGGATGGCTCCGATGGGCACTTCGCCTGCGCTGGCTGAGGCGCGGGCTTCCGCCATTGCTTCCTGCATGAACTCGATGTCAGTTTCCATCTTCGGCGAGAATACCATGCGTCCCCAAAATGTCAGAACTGGGCCGGTTAGCCGATGTGCTAGGATTCGCGAATCTCATGAGCACTGTCCCAGAACTAGCGGGTGAGATCGACACCTGTGAATACCTCTTCCTTCGAGAGCTCTCGGAGCCAAAGGAGAACTCCCTGCGTCTCTTAGTTGAAGAAGCGAAACCAGGCGTGCTGACCGTACCCATCACGGCAGGAGAGGTGGAATTTGGCCAAGGTCGTCCAGTTCACTCAACGGAGGAGTGTCGCCTTTGCGAAATCTTCTGGGATTCGTATGTCGCCTATTCCGTGCGAAACGAGTTGTACGCAAAAAATACTGAATCCGAGATAGTTTCTTGGGGGCGACGGCTACGTCTCTATTCAAAATCGCATTTTCTCGAATATATTTCCAGTGCCACCTTTGCGTCCCCTCAGTATCCCGGACTCATGGAACACATTGAAGTCACGTGCGAGAATCACATCATTGACGTCGTGTCCAGCAGTTCTCCGACGATCCGGCGGCTGCGGCCGTTGGAAACCCTTCAATAGGAGGCCTTCTTGACTCACGTTGCTTGACAATTGGGGAGGGGAGAAACAAACTAACTCGCATGCGGGAACTCCTGGAACGATTGTTTCAAGTTGATTTCTTGAAGGGCCTGGCGGTCACCTTTCGGGCGCAAAATCCCAAGAACATTGTGACGGAGCAGTACCCGCTGGAGCGGCCGATGGTGGCGGAGCGGTACCGGGGCGCGCCGCGGCTGAACAATAATCCGGAGACCGGCGAGACGCTGTGTATCGGGTGCAATTTGTGCGCGCTGGCGTGCCCGGAGAACCTGA
>JBARRT010000174.1:0-2037 GCA_049644365.1 Candidatus Acidiferrum sp.
TCCCGGGTTTCAACGATCTTCTAGATCGCCGCACGCGCTGGATGCAGGTGTTGGGCCGCTTGAATCAAGGTGTGAAGGTGCAAGAAGCTGAGGCAGGTCTGCAGCCGTGGTTCAAAGCGATGCTGCAAGAGGATACGCGCCGCGCGGGATTTCCTGTAATCACACCGGAACGCAGGCGGGAATTCCTCAATTCCTCGTTGGTGCTTACCGCCGCGCCTCAGGGTCATTCCTCGCTAAGGCGACGGCTATTGGAACCGTTGTGGGTGCTTTTCGCTGTAACGGCAGTGCTGTTAGGTCTGGCTTGCTTGAATGTCTCCGGTCTGTTCCTGGCACGTGGATCGGCCCGTGATCGTGAGATTGGCACAAGGCTGGCCCTCGGCGCTTCGCGCGGGCGACTGGCGAGGCAACTTCTTGCCGAGAGCCTGCTGATCGCGCTGCTTGGTGGATTGCTTGGAATCGCAGTGGCTCCGGTTGCCGTGCGAGCTCTCATCACGTTTCTTCCCCCGGGTACCGCCCCCACCGCGTTGCACGTGGGCGTCGACTCGCGTCTCTTGCTCTTCGCGTTTGTCGCAAGTGTCGCGGCGGGCCTTTTGAGCGGTCTCGCTCCAGCTTGGCAGGCAGGGCGGCGCTCGCTTATGTCGTCGCTCCGCGAACGCGGCGGCACGGCTTTAGGGGGCGTACGACTCCGAAGGGTTATTGTGACCGCGCAGATTGCCTTGACCTTGACGCTCGTCGTAGGTGCGGCATTGTTTCTTCGAACTTTGAATGCACTGATGGCTAAGGGGCCGGGCTTCAAAACTTCGAGCCTCGTCTCATTCGGTATTGACTCTCTGCGCAGCGGGTATTCCCCGGAGGAAGGAAACCGGCTGATTCGCCGTATCGCTGAAGCTATACGTCAATCTCCGATCGTTGAGGCATCTGCGATAGTCCGGTTCGGATTGCTGACCGGCGGAAGCTGGAATGATCCGATGACGATCCTTGCAGACAAGAGATTCTCGACCGACCGCGACGACGTCAATCTCAACGCTGTTACGCCGGGATTTTTCCAAACCATGGGCATAAAAATCATTGAGGGACGAAATTTCGATGAACGTGATGCGCGGGCACCTGGCGAAACAGGCTGGCGCTGTGCCATCGTGAACGAAGCATTCGTGAAGCGCTACTTGGGAGGCCAGAGTCCACTCGGAGTGCGAATCGGTGAGGGTTCCGGGCCGGACGTTAAGCCGAACATTGAAATCGTGGGTGTTATGTCTAATTTTAGCTATCGCGGGCTTCGCGAGGATTCGGAGCAAGCGTATTTTCCCTTCCTTGAAGGCGAAGGCGCTGGCGGCACCTTCTATGTCAGGGTTCGCGGAACGCCACAATCCTTCCTCCCATCGCTTCGTGAGATGGTTCACACCGCTGATCCCGCATTGCCGATGACCGATTTCCGGGCGGTGGATGAGCAAGTCAACCGCTCCTTGAATTCCGAACATATGCTGGCCACCCTGTCTGGCAGCTTCAGTACACTTGCGCTGTTGCTTTCACTGGTTGGCCTGTACGGCGTGATGTCTTTTGTCGTCACGCAGCGCACCCGCGAGATCGGAATCAGGCTGGCGCTTGGTGCTACGCGCTGGTCGGCCATTTGGCTGGTACTGCGAGATGCGTTGGCCATGATCCTCTCAGGAATAGGTATCGGTTTGCCTTTTGTCTGGGCTTTGGGTCGCCTCGTAGAATCGCAGCTCTATGAAGTGAAACCCTCCGACCCTGCTGTAATCGCGATCACTATCCTGCTTCTCTGTTCGGCGGGGCTTGGCGCCGCGCTCATTCCCGCGCATCGCGCCGCGGGCATTAACCCGACGGACGCACTACGAGTCGAGTAGAATTAGGTGTAAGCGTCTGCCCTTTTCTGTGTCGCGCGCGGATTACGGGCAAGTCGGAAGTAATCCACTTGGGCGAAAAACCCGCTACTCGTTGAAGTGCCAGAGCAGTTGGCGTGCCCTCGCGTCAACTGCAACACCAATCATCGAGCGTCCTGCTCGCCGGGATGGAGAACGG
>JBARRT010000175.1:0-3688 GCA_049644365.1 Candidatus Acidiferrum sp.
ACCGTGAGGGAGGGAACCAGATTGTAGGGCCGAATTCATACGACAGGGTAGCATGGAATGTACCGAATGTCAACTGCTAACGACTTAGTGATTCGAATGGGATGTGGTAACGGGGACACAGTGGGACGTAAGTAGGGCAATGAGAAGGGCTTTCGGCAGGGATGGGGCTTTGAAAAAGTTTTGGAAATCTGCAGAAGGGCCAAAAACCGTACCCTTAAAACCGAAGGGTACAGCACTCGAACTCGTCCAAGCGGCGTCTGTTTGTGCCACCCGCCACTGACTGGACTTGGTGACAACTTTGGCGTAACTGGTGGTCCACCAAAACCGTGCAGCCACCTCCCGCAAGAACGGTTTCACTTGTTTCAGACTGAAATTTGCACTATATCAATTTGCAAAGGAGGCCGAATTCCATGTCGAATCCTCCCTATCGGGCTTTGCGAATCATATTAGGTATTGTTTCTGCGTTCACCGCAGCGGCAGGCCTGCTGCTTGTCTTCACTGGCAAGCCGCTCGTCATGCGTTTGCTTCTCTACCCTCCTGAGACTGAAGTCTCCACCTTGTTGCTCTTCACGATGAGGGAATTGGGCGGACTAGCTATCATGCTCAGTGTCTTGTTCTTTTTTGCATCGCGTGACCCGGTACGCAACATGGCTATCGTGAATGGGCTCATAGTGGGCCTTTGCATCCTGGCCATAACACCCTTGCTGTCGCTCTACACGCTGGACATTCGCCGACTCTATCCCGGCTACCTGATCTGGGGTCGGTCGCTAATCCGGTTTGCGCTGGCCGCCGTGCTCTATTTCCTGCGACCGCGAGAGACTCTCAGAGGATAGTCCTAGAAGACAATGACGGATTGAGTTTTTGCCTGCCTAGCTCGCGGGGAATTTCCCGATTCTTCTGGATAGAATTGCCTTCGAATCCGAAAGCGTAACCGGAGATTTGAGGTAATACTTCACTTCTCCGGTGAGCGCTCAATCAGGCATTTGCCGGGAAACTGGTCTATGCGTCCGAGTTGGCTGCCCACCTAACAAACAAGCGACTAGGAGCTAAATTCTATTCGTAGCGCAGGGCGATCATGGGGTCAACGCGCGTGGCGCGCCGCGCCGGAATGTAGCAAGCCAGTAATGCAATGGCGGCCAGACTTAGCGCGACCGCGGCGTACGTTAGCGGATCGGTGGGCTTGACTCCGAAGAGGAACGTGGAGATCAAGCGAGTGACGCCGAAGGCCAGGGCAACTCCAATGGCCACACCGATGGAGGTGAGCTTGAGTCCAAGTTTGGCGACCAAGCCCAGGACGTCGCCCGGACTCGCGCCGAGCGCCATGCGGATGCCAATCTCGTGCGTGCGCTCGCTGACCGAATAGGACATTACGCCGTAGATGCCCACGGCGGCAAGCAGGACCGCAACGCCTGCAAAGATTCCGAGCAGCTCCATATAGAACCGGTAATCACCGAGGGACGCCGACAAAACGTCTTCCATGGTCATGATGTTGGTGACAGGCTGATTGGGATCGATCTCCGCCAAAGCTTGCTTGACACTGACCGCCAAATTCTTCCCGCCGCTCATCGGGCCCGAAGGTGTTCGCAGTACTAATGCTTTATGCAGGTGGGCCCTCGCTGCGCCGCCGGGAAACACTGCCGGCTGTTGTATGAAAGGCGCGTAGACAAATGGAGGCGTTTCTTCTCCCAAGCCAAAATGTTTGACGTCACCGACAATGCCGACGATTTGGCGGGGACGCAGTTCGTCGACCGGGTAGGGATCGTAGCGCAGAAGAATTTGCTGGCCGATGGGATCCTCGTTCGGGAAAAACTTGCGCGCAAAAGACTGGTTTATCACGATGACCCACGGCGCGGCTTCCGTATCGTGCTCATCAAGGTAGCGGCCTTTGACCAGTGGAATCTTTAGCGTGCTGAATATTCTGGAGCTGACCTCACTGTATCCGGCTCGCGGACGATTTTCAGGAGGCGGAGCGGGATGTCCGAGAATCGCAAACGAATAGAATTCCGGGCAGCAGCGCGTGGGCAATGCGCCGATTACGGCGGCGGACTCCACACCTGGCAACACTCTGGTTTTTTCCAGCAGGCGCTGATAGAAAGCCGTCACCGAGGGCAGCGTTTTCTCCATGTCGCCGCCGGGGACGCGTTCCAGATACTTTCCTCCTTCGGGAAGTTGCAGATCCATGCTCAAGACATGGTTGACGTCGAATCCAGGGTTGACTCGCTGCAAATGGAAAATTGTATTGATCATCAGACCGGCGCCTACCAGGAGCACCATTGCCAACGCGATCTCGGCAACGGCAAGCGAATGCCGAGCCAGGCGCCCGGAAGTGGTTGTCGCCTTGCGTTCGCCTTCCCTAAGGACGACATTTAAGTCGGGACGCGAAGCCTGCATTGCAGGGGCCAATCCAAACAAGATCGCTGTCAAAAGCGAAACGCCTAGCGTGAACAGCAGCACGCGGGCATCGACGGTGATTTCGGTGGAGTTGGGAAACTCTCCGGCGAGCGCGACGAGTAACTTTATTCCGGCAAAGGTCAAGCCTATGCCCAGCAAGCCTCCGGAAAGGGCCAAGACTCCACTCTCCGTCAGCAATTGCTGGATCAAGCGGCGCCGCCCCGCGCCGAGAGAAGCGCGCAGTGCGTACTCTTTGCGGCGCGTCTCGGTACGGAACTGCAGGAGGTTGGCAACGTTCACGCAGGCAATCAGCAAAACAAACGCGACGGCGCCAAAAAGCGGGTAGAGCGCTTGTCCGGCAAAGCGATAAAGGTCTTCGTGCAAGGGACGAACTTTCGTGCCCACACCCTTATTCGTCGCGGGATACTCCTGCGCGAGCCGGCGCGACACCACGTCCATTTCGGTTTGAGCTTGCGTTAGAGTCACGCCAGGCTTTACTCGCGCCACGGGCATGAGCCAGTGGTCGATCCGTGCAGAGTAACGGCTGCTCGCGGCGTTGATGGGAATCCACACGTCGAGGCGCCCGCCGTAGAACGGAGCGAAATGCGGCTGCATGACTCCAACTATGGTCGAGACCACGCCCTCGATAGCGAAAGTTTTCCCCAGGACCTGCGGATCACTGTTGAGCTCGCGCTTCCAGAACTCGGCGCTGATGACGATAGCCTGGGCACGATCTTGCGCTTCCGTGGGAAGAAAAATTCGCCCCAAAATTGGTTTCGCCCCCAGCAAGCTGAACAGATTCGGAGTTACATATTCCACACGCAGCGGCCGCGGCTCGCCGAGACCGGAAACGCTGGCTGTGTCGTTGAAACTGATCAGCGCAATATCTTCGAAGACGTGGTTTTGCTTTTCCCAGTCCACCAATTCTGCTATAGGGGGCGGGATGGTTCGTTCCGGATGAGCTGACTCGGTCTCCCAAACCACGACTAACTTTTCCGGATGGGGATAGGGCAGCGGACGATAGAGAAATGTGTCCAGAACGCTGAAGATGGTGCTGTTCGCGGCGATTCCTAAAGCGAGGGACAGGACAACAACCACGAGGAACGCAGGATTTTTCAGTAGGCTACGAGTCGCGAAGCGTATATCTGCGCCGAGAGTCTCGAAGAAAGGAAAGGTTCGCATGTTCGCGGTACCTCCTCAGCAAGCGGAGCAATTGGTAGGGGACATGGCTTGAAGCTTACCCCAGCGCGTCGGCGGGGCAAACCTTTACCCTACACTTCCCCCACAGTAGTAGACG
>JBARRT010000176.1:0-48667 GCA_049644365.1 Candidatus Acidiferrum sp.
GTGTGTGACATTCTACTGAGCGGAGTTAAATCCTTTTTCGGAGGAAACAGCAACCATGTCCATAGAAGAAAGTCAGAAACCGGCCAAGGTGACGTCATCATGCAAAATCGAAGCGAATCGCCGAAACGCTCAGCGCTCGACTGGGCCGAAGACCTCAGAAGGCAAGGTGAAGAGCAGTCAGAACTCCATCACACACGGAATTTTCGTGAAGAGGTTTCTGAACGGGGCCGCGCCCGAAACCGTTGCGGAAATAGAGGCCTTAGCTACAGGAATACGGGAACACTGCAAGCCGCAGGGAATGCTAGAGGAGATTCTGGTGCAGAAAATCGTGGTCGAAACTGCCCGCTACGGTCGCGTCTTGGGATTCGAGCATCAGCAACTCACGCGCGACCATGCCTTCCACCTCAGCAGGGCAGTGGATTGCATAGACCGATACACGACCTCGACCAGCCGCGCGCTGTTTCGCGCAATCGAAGAGCTCGAGCGTCTCCAAGCTACCCGCAACGCCAGCGAACATCGAGCCGCTTTGTCTCACGACTCGGCCGGTGCGGATGCAAGGCTAGAGGAAGAGCAAGATGCTCCTCAGGGTGCGAACGCCGACTCCAGCAAAAGCGGCACACCGAGAGATGCCGCGGGGGATGTCGCTGCGTAGGAGCCGGCTCAACATTTGCGCGCACCAGGCCCGGTGGGTAGGAGAAAAGTGAATTTGCGAAACGAAGCCACCGGGCTTTTCCGGGCAAGGATCTCAGAACCCTAGAGATCTGCGTGGCGCGTCGCCACCATGTGTATTGTGCGGATGATAAATATCCGCCGCTTGGTCTTAATAAGTATGTTCGGATCGGTGGGCGAGAGGGAAAGGAACGCCACTTTGTCGAGAATATGGAAGCGATAGCTAAAATTGCAAAACGAACTTCGGCAAGTCCCTATAATAGAGGCACTTAGGCTTTGCGGATGCACCGCAGTTCCCTACGACAGCAGGCAAACGGGCTTCACGCTTTCCAGCGATTCTTTCGAAGCACCTTCCTGGTGAGTCGTGTGAGTAGCAAGACCAGAGGCTAGCGCATCGCTTCGAAGATTTGCTTCGCGTCGCGCAGCTTTTGCAAGACGCGTTCTTTTTCTTCAGGGGAATTCCAGTCCGGGTAGCGCGACGTCATATCCAGCAGACGATCGATCCACGCGGAAAAATATCTTGCGTCTTCGGGGGAGCGCGGTGCTTTTCCGCCAACCGTCACGTAAATGGGGCTCGTGGTGGCATACGCATAGTGATCGAGAACCGGATACTCCGCCTTGTCGCTCGATGCGCGCAGCCCGCACCATCCGCTCTCTTTGACCGGGATTGTGCCCTTCATGTCGGCGGAATCTTTCGGTCCATCCAGCAGAAACGATTGCACCACGCGTCCGTTGCAAACGAGTTCGAGATGATCCACGGGCACAATCGACCGCAGCTTTGCCGTGAACGAGACGGCGTCCTGCGCGCGGTCCAATTTCAGTTCGTCGCCGACGCGCTGACCGCCTAGCGTGAACTCAACCAGTGGTCCGTTCGTTGCGAACGTCCTTCCTTTTTGCAGAGAATCCATCCAAGCGTCCAAGTTCGCCGGTCCTGTTGGCACCCGCACATAGACGCGATTCATTCCCACTTGGCCGCGAATCGGCGCCACGTAGTTTGCGGTGGCATCCGTCCCGGCGCCCGCCGGAATCCGAAATCCCAGATTCAGCAGCTTGTACCAAACCGCCGCGGTCGAGCGATGATCGCTGAATCCCACGATTTCCATGTAGTCCAGCTTTCCCAGCGCCACATCCACCGGCAGCTCATCGGTAATTCTCTGCGGTGGATTCGCAAACGGGTCTGGAACTTCTTCAAACGGATGCACCGCGCCCACCAGCGCACCCTGCACATGCGCCATGTCGTACACATCCGCGTTCATCGGATACAAGCTCGCCGCCGCCGTATTCGGATATCCCGCATACCCCGGTAACAACAGGTGCTCTTTCAAGTGCAATATTCCTCGATGGCCCCAATAACTGGTGTGAAATTCCTGCCCGTGAATCACCATCGCGCCGGGCTTGGACGCCGGGTCCAGACCTTTTCCGCCATATGCAATATCCGGGAATCTTTGTTCCTTGTTCACCACCAAGTCGTTCACCACCGCCAAGTCTTCGGCTTCGGCCTGCTGCACCAAGTGCGCCGGCGCGTTTTTATACGCTCCGCCGTAGTTCATGTGCACGTGCAGATCGCCGGAAATCCATCGTTCTGGGTCCTTGCCAAGCTGCCATTTCTGCCCGAGCTGAACGTGGACGATACGATTTGTGCCCGACGTTGTAGTCTCTTGCGCGGCTTGAAGGGGGCGCTCAAATCCGCTCATCACTTCCAAATGAAACTCTCCAGAAGGCATCGTAATCGCGTCATCGCCCGCAGTATGAAAATAGTGCGCCTCAAACGACCGCTCCTTTCTGTCGAAGCCATCGTCCGCATGAATCCATCTCGCATTCGGCGCGAAAAAGCGTCCATCCTCGGAGGTAAGCGAAACTCGGGCAGGCGCGCGGTGGCCGTCATGATCGGTCACGTGCAAAACGACGGTCATCGTCGAGCCGAGGAAACGGCGTTCGTTCGCCTCGATTCGGCGCTGCTCCGCGCCGGGGATCGTTTGCACCCACAACTCGGTGTTTTCACCTCGATTGGAAATGAACGCAAGTTGCTTCCCGTCGGGCGACCAGCGGACGCTGGTTTCGTCCCAGTCACCGTGCGAAATGGGAAACGCATCGCCACCGTTTGCAGGCATCAGCCACAACTGGTGCCACTGCCGGCCAAGGTACGAGCCGTAGACCATGCGCGAGCCATCCGGCGAAAAATCCGGCCGCGCCCGCCAATTCGTTTCCTCGTAGTGAATTTCACGCGCCTCCGCTCCCGGTTCCGCTTTCATGCGCCAGAAGCCGCCGGTGCCGTGAATGTGCCCTTTGTTCGAAACGAACAGAATTTCCTGGCCGTCGCGCGTCCACACCGGACTGATTTCCATGTCGAACGCGCTGTAGTAATAGCGGGGAAGCGCACTCTTTGTTTCTCCTGTCAGCCGCACGACGTTTTCCAGTCTTCCGTCGCGCACATCGGCGCGGAAAACATGAAATCGCTTGTTGTAGGAAGTCGAAACGAACACGATGCACTTTCCATCGGGAGACCAGCGCGGCTCCACGTTCACGGCCCCCTCTTTTGTGAGTTGCTGCGTCTTTCCCGTTGTCAGGTCCAGCAGCCAAAGCTCGATGGCATCTTTTTGATACGAAACGTATACGATGTTTTTTCCGTCCGGAGACCAGTCCGGCTGATAGTCGTATCCGGGGCCGTCCGTCAGTTGCTGTGCCATTTTCGAATCCATCTTTTGCCGCCACAGCGATCCCGCCATCGAATACGCCACTTCTTTGGAATCCGGCGACCACGCGACGCTGCTCGGTCCGCTGGTCAACTGCGGCAAATACATTTCGCGGAAGTAATAAGGATGCGGAAGGTCAATCTGCGACAGAACGGGCTTCCGCTGTGCCAACCCAGCCGGGTTAAGCGCGAAAGCCAACAGAATCAGAGAGAATATCGTCTTCAGCAAGCGCGTCCTCCGGACGTGTTCCTAGCAACGATAACGCCGACTGGAGAAGTTATTCGACATGCCGCCACAAAGCAACGGTTCTTCACGTTCGCAGGCATTGGCGTCGTTGGGAGCTTGAATTTTCATCGGACTTTTGGAGCCATTTTGTTCGACAAATGCATTACACATCTAACCAGTTTCTCTGCTGGCGAATCTAAACCATGCTCACTCTTAAGGATGGTTATGACCTCTCTATCAGCCGTATTCTCCCGCTCCAAGCTTGCGGTAGCATCGATTCGAGCCTTAGCGTTCTCGTTTTTGATTCTGCTCCCGTCGGGTTTTTGTTCACCCGCTCACGCGCAAGACCATACCGCGCATGATATGCACGCGGCCATGTCTATGCCCATGGAAGAAGAAATGGATTCCGCAAAGGTGGCGAAACTGCTGGCGGACAAGAGAGAAAGCGAATTCAATCATCATCTGGCCGGATTTTTTGTCATACTAGCAGGACTTTTCATTTTGGCGGAAGCCGATATCCGCAACCGCTGGCCCTCAGTTCGCTACGCATGGCCTCTCTGCTTCATTCTTTCGGGTTTCTTTGTCCTGATTTGGAGCGACACCGAGCTCTGGCCCTTCGGCCCTCAGAGTTGGTATTACGGCCTCACTCATCATCTCGAGGTATTGCAGCATAAGATCTTTGCGGTTTTGCTTTTAGGGGTGGGCGTACTGGAATTGCAGCGTGCGCGCGGCATTTTGCGGGCACGCTGGTCCGGATGGATTTTCCCCCTCCTCGCGGTGGCAGGCTCCTCCCTGCTTTTCTTTCACGACCATCAAGCGGGAATGCATGGTCCTAATCACTCAGCGGTCATGCAGCGAATCCAAGCGCAGCATTTCAGTTTTTCGATGGCGGGATTCGGGATTGGTCTTTCGAAGGGGCTGGCGGAAACCAAATTCAAGTGGCAGTCTTTTTTCGAGCGTCTTTTCCCGGCGTTGCTGATCGCGCTTGGGGCACTCTTGATGGTCTACGTAGAATAGTCCGGGTCGTCGTCCCGTGCCTTTTCAGGCCAGGCCAGCTTTTGAAAGGGGCAATTCTCGAATGCGCTTACCAGTAGCGGCGAAGATCGCGTTGCACAGCGCGGGCGCAAAGGGTGGCAGCCCCGGCTCGCCAATTCCCGCGGGCGGCGCTTCACTCGGTACGATGTACACATTCGTTTCGCGCGGCGCTACGTTCATGCGCGCCATTTGGTAAGAGTCAAAGTTGGATTGGTCGATCACACCGTTGGTCGCCGTGATCTCTCCATAGAAAGCGAGGCTCGTCCCCATGGCCGCCGCGCCTTCAAATTGCTGGCGCGCCATCTCCGGGTTCACGACCGTGCCGGCGTCCAAAGCCGTGTCTACTCTCTTGATCTGCACTTGTCCGGCGTCGTTCACCTGCACCTGAACCACCGTCGCCACGTAGGTCAGGAAACTGCGGTGCATGGCCACTCCCATTCCGTAGCCATTTCCCGATTTCTGCTTTCCCCATCCGGCCTTTTCCGCTGCCAGCGTGAGTACTCGCCGGAACCTTGCCGTATCGATTGGATACTGCTCGTAGTTGCCGTCGTAGTTCGGATAGTCTTTGGCGATCTCGTTCTTGGGAATGATGCGGTCCGGCCCGAGCAGTTGCAGCAGGTATTCGACGGAATCCTTGCCCGCCGCATGAGCCAGTTCGTCGGCAAACGAGTGAATTCCAAATGCGTGATAGACGTTGGCGACCGATCGGAACCAGCCGATTCGTACGTGCGCCGTCGCCGGCCCGTTCTCAGCGCGGAGATTCGCTATGGCAAACGGCACATCCGTGAATCCCAATCCCAACTCGCCTGGGTCCGAATACTTTGCGCTCACGTCAAACGTCGATCCGATAGGCGGAAAAACTGTTCTCTGCAGCCAGGCAGCCGGTTTTCCATCCGGCCCCAGCGCAGCCTTCATGTACATCGCGGCGACGGAGTGGTACACGTCAAACTTGATGTCGTCTTCGCGGCTCCAAATCACCTTTACAGGCTTCCCCGTCTTTTTCGAGAGCACTGCCGCTTCGACCGCGAAATCCGGGAACGACTTTCTGCCGAACGCACCGCCCAGCAGCGTCACGTTGACCGTCACATCTTCCTTTTTCAAGCCCACGGCCTGCGCAATCGCATCCCGCGCGCCCTGGGGATTCTGCGTGGCCGCCCACGCTTCCACTTTTCCATCGCGGTACACGGCCAGCGCCGCCGGCGGCTCCATCGCAGCATGCGCCAGCATTGGTGCGTAGTATTCCGCCTCGATGAACTTTCCGCCCTTCGCGAACTCCGCATCCACGTTGCCGTTGTCTCGCACGACTTTGCCGGGTTTCCGCGCTGTCTCCTGCAGCTCTTTCCTGTATGCGTCCGAGTTCCAAACGCTGTGCGGACTCTTTTCCCACTCGATCTTCAGTTTTTTCCTTCCCTGCATCGCCGCCCACGTGTTGTCTGCCAAAACTGCCACGCCACCCAACGCCTGAAATCCAATGGGTGGCTTGAACGCATCGATCGTGGCCGTTTGCTTCACGCCGGCAACGCCCAAAGCCGCTTTGTCATCCACGGACTTCACGCTGCCGCCGAACACCGGCGGATGGGCCACGCTCGCATAGAGCATCCCGTCCATGTGCGCATCCTGTCCGTAAGCGGCCTTCCCGGTGCACATGTCTTTCAAGTCGTAGCTGGCGGTGCCTTTTCCGATGTAGCGCCACTCGCTCCGTGCCTTCAGCTTGACGTCTTCCTTTTTCGGCACTTCCAATTTCGACGCAGCGGCCGCCAACTCGCCGTAACCTAATTTCTTTCCTAATGGCTTGTGCACTACGGAATGCAGTTCCGTGGCGCATTCCGCCGCGGGCACGCCCCACTGCGCAGCAGCCGCTCGCACCAGCATCAACCGCGCCGTCGCGCCGGATTCGCGCAAAGTGTCAAAAAAGCTCCGCACGGAATGCGAGCCATCGGTATCCTGATCGCCGTATTTCTCATCACCGATCGCCTGGACAATTTTCACGCGCGCCCAGTCCGCATCCAGCTCGTCCGCAACGATGCGCGGTAGCGCCGTGCGGCTACCGCTTCCCATCTCCGAGCGATGCGCGATCACGTAGGCCGTCCCGTCCGTATCAATCGCCAGGTAGACATTGGGGCGCAGCGGCGCCTTGGTCATCGCGTCGGATGCCCCCGCGCTCGACGCCGAGCCGAACATCTCTGCGGGCGCCCACCGCACGCTCAGCACAAACGCCCCCGCGCCCAGCATGCCCTTCAGGAATCCACGACGACCTACATTCTCAATGTGTAACATGGGACTCACTCTCCTGATGGATGAAAATCGACGCAAGACCGCCGGTTGTCAGGCTCCATCCTACCGCCATTCTTGTTTGTTGCAAGCCTGGAAGCGCAGCGGTCGCTGCGTCAGCGCCGTGAATCGTAAACCCAGCCAGGGTCGGCCGGTTACTACTGCTCGGGCCAGGCCCCCAGGCCGCGGCGCAGGTCCACCAATTGCCCCAGGTGGTAGGAGTTGTGATCCGCCAGGATCAGCGCCTCACGAAGAATCGTCTGTCCATCCCCATGCGGAATCCTCGCGAACAAGTCGGTCCGTGGATTTTTCACCAGCTTGATCATTTCTTTCAGATCGTGCTGAAACTGATGTACGCAGTTGTCCCACGCCGAAGCATCCGGCGGCACCGGGGTCTTCGGCCAGTAGCCATCGGGAAAACCGGGCGACTTGTGCTTTGGGTTACGGCTGAACTCCAGGATGTCCCACTGGGCAAGCCTCGCGTGCTCCAACAACTGCCAGCCGGAATGCGGCAAACTTTCGACGAATGCGCCCCGTTTCGCCTCGGGAAAACCATCAATCGCGTCCATGAAGTGCACGTGCGCCCCCCCGCCCTTCAAGAGTGCGACGAGGTGTTCGCGCAGCGCACGATCGCGGTCTCCTACAGCACTCTTCTTTTTCGTGGTCTTTTTTGTTTTCTTCTTCACGTGCGTTTCCTACTTTTCTGAGAGGAGTACCTGTTGCGGCATGTCCGGGACAGGATGCAGAGTCGTTCTCGCAAACCCCACGTTGCGGAACATTTTCTCATATTGCGCAAGCGTATACGCATCGCCGGCGTCGGTATTAGAGAGCATGATGAGGCTGAACGCGGCGGCCATCGGCGGCGTCACGCGGTCTTCGTTTGGCACGAATTCCAAAGTGATGGCCCTGCCGCCGGGACGCAGCGCTGCATGAACGCGGCGCATCAGCTTTTCGCAAGTAGGTATATCGAAATGGTGAAAGATGTTCGTCAGGAGCACGATATCGTAGCCTTCTCCGAGGTCAGCTTCAAATGCGCTTCCGGGCCTCATGGAGACGCGATCGGTTACGCCGGCTGCCGCTGCGTTTTCCTTCGCCACTTCCAGGACCGGCGCCCAGTCCACGGCGGTAATTTGTGCGTTCGGATTCTGCTTCGCAATGGTGATTCCAAACATCCCGTGTCCCGCCGCGATGTCCAGCACTTTGCAGGCTTTCCCTTCCTTTGCGCCCGCAAGGTCGGCGATGAACCCGGCCGACACGGTCGTCAACGGCGCCATGCTCCTTGCAAAGGTCACCCAGAAATCGTCGTTCGGCTTGGTATTGTCTCCTTGCGCAACGGTTGTTCCGCCCTTCTTCACCGATTCTGTCAAGGCGTCGAAATTTTTCTTGTGAGTTTCGCTCGCGAGGAAATTCGCCAGCGTCCCCATATAAGCAGGCGAATGCCGGTTCAGAAAAATCGCAGACTCCTGCGTGAGCGCGAAGCGATCCTCGGTCTTGGTCAGGAAGCCCTGGATCGTCAAGTAGTCGCACAGAATACGCACGCCTCGTTCCGCTGCGTTCACTCGCTGCGCAATGACGTTTGCCCGGTCTGCACCGTCAGCGATCGCCGTGAAGATATCCAGCTCAATCGCAGCTTTAAGGGCAGCCGAGTTTTGAAACGCGGTAAGCACGCCGAAGATGTGCTCCGGCGAGGGCCGTTGGGACTGGGATGGTGTTGCCATAGTTTTGAAACTCCTTGTCTGGATCGCGGAATGTGCGGACTCATTCTAGCGGAGGTGCCTTGGGATTGAAACCATTGTTGGACTCCCCGTCCAAAGCAATTGCCCTGCAGCCCGCTACGCTGGCATACTTTCACTCCCCGCAATCGACAAGAGGCAATGGATGAAACGCGAATACCACCGCTGGCACTCTCCGCGGCTCGGAATCGAGCTCGGTGTGGTCGTCTATGGCCATTACGGTCCGCCGCTGCTGGGCTTTCCCACTAGTGCCGGCGACGAGATGGAGCTCGAAGGCCAGAGCATGGTCGGGGCCCTCGCGGATTTCATTGACGCTGGAAGAGTAAAATTCTTCACCATCAACTCCATTAATGGCCTCAGCTTTTACAATAAAGGTGCACATCCTTTTCATCGCAGCTACGTCCAGTCCGTTTTCGACTCCTATCTGCGTGAAGAAGTCGTTCCCTTCATCTGGAACAACTGCCAATCGCCAGGCATCGCCATCTCGACCATGGGCGCTTCCTTCGGCGCGTACCATGCTGCAAATTCGCTCTTCAAGCACCCCGATGTGATTAAGCGGTGCTTCGCCATGTCCGGCGTCTACGACGTAAAAAATTTCATGGACGGCATGTATGACGACAACTTTTATTTCAATAACCCCGTCGATTACCTCGCCAATATGAGCGATCCCTGGTTCTACGAACAGATCGCCTCGTGCGACATTCACATCACCACCGGTACAGGCCAGTGGGAAAACAGCGGGCCAACCTACCGCCTCTCGGAAATTCTTTCCAGCAAGGGAATCCGCCACTCGCTCGACAACTGGGGCCCCCAGGGCGGCCACGACTGGCCGTATTGGAAACACCAGATGCGCGAATACCTCTCCCAGCTTTTCTGAATGGAATCGTACTTTGAGTTAGTTCCCGCGGACAAGGAGGACTTCAGGCCAGGCCGAGGTGCTCGAGCTGGTAGTGGCCCTTTTCGATGATCTGATCTTCATCGATCCAGACGTCGCAATTGCGGGTCAGCACATCCACATGCGTCTTGGATTTCCAGTCCGCATGGGTCTGGCTGCCGTAGGGATCGCCGAAGGCGATGTGCACGCCAGGAAACTTTTCGTCCTGAAGTAATATGCCAATCATCTCGGACAAGCCGAGGTTGGTTCCAAAAGCAAGCTCGCCGACCCTGTCGCTGTTTTCGTCCGAGTGGCAGTATTCCCAGAATTCTCTTTCCAAATCCTTGCGTGCGCATTCCACGCCGACGAGCCGCGCGCCTTCGATTTCCAGCACCAGCGGTGTCGTCCGCAAATCGCCGTACTTGCCGTTGAAATGGTCGCCCGCCGTGGCGTCACAAACGAACCTGCCGTCCACGGTCGCCGGCGTTGTGAAGACTTCTCCCGCGGGCAAGTTTGACCAGTAGCGCGGGCTGATCAGTCCGCTGGTCTTCACCCAATCGAGCCCGCGATCGAAGTGCGCGGCAATCTCGGTTCCGGCTTCGGTTTTTACCGTGAGCGTTTCCGCGCGAAGCATCCGCTCCCGGAGTCTGTCGCTCAGCCGGTCTATCATGCGGTAGTCGGCGCGCATTCCTTGCTGCATGATCTGCGGCGTTACTCCGACCATGTGCGCGTAACGGATCTGCCGCCGTTCGACTACTCGGACGATGGCCATGCGCGCGGCCAGCTCGCCCGGCTGCGGTGACATGCACAGTACGCCGACGTCGGCGGTCTCGAGCGCCTGCAAAACATCGGGAGGAGCCGCGGTCATCGGCCGCGGGCCAAAATCTTCCAGCAATAGCCCTGTATACGAAGCCCTTTGGTCTTCCAGCGCGGCCGCAATGCTGGCTGCCACGGCGCGGCTTGCTTCATCGGCGATCAGTGCCACATGTTCGCCGGGACGCACATTTAGGCAGGTTTCCACGGCGTTGCGCGCGCCGGGCATCAATTCTGTTTGGCGAGGTCCAAAGTTCATCGTATTAATTCTACTTGAATCAGCCAGATTTTCTAGCGCAGAGGTTCTCGTTTGGTTCTATTGCTTAACTGGCCGAAAGGCGGGCTTCCAATGCATCGGCTACCGAACTGCGTGGGGAAACTCGAAACGCCGGGACCTGGCCGCCGCCGCTGGTGACATTCGCGAGGCCGGTGGCGCTGAGGCGTGTCAGAAAACCGCACAGTTTTCCGCGGAACAAATAAGGCGCGAAGTCCACCAGCATGTCCCGGTAATGCACCTGGCCGACGTCCGTGGTGAACGGAAAGACCTCGCGGCGGATCGGAATACGTTCCTGCGCGACCCACACTCCATTTTTCGCCGTCAGCGCGCGCTCGATGGCGTCGTCCCATGCGTTTTCGGCGGTCTCCCAGCCAAGCGTCACGCCGGAACCGCCATACTCATCGCTCGGTTTTAGCACCAGGTTTTCGCGCTCCTTGCGGATAAACGCGAGCAACTCCACCTGTTGCCCGTAATGCGCCGTCTTGACGTCCGCAACGACGCGGGTCCAGGGAATGTGATTCTTGATGAGTTCGCGTTCGCTGAGCGAGAAAAGCGCGCCGTTCTGTTCATCCGTCAGCACCGCGAAAAAAGCCTTCACGTGCGGAATCTTGCAGCGGAAGTTGTTCGCCACGCACACCGCATTCGCTGAGTAGGCCTTCACCAGCGGCGCGCATTCGGCCGGCTTTGCAACGATGTCGTTGATCAGCACGCGGCGGTAGACGAGATCAATTACTTTGTCCTGCGCCACGAGTTGTTTGCCGTCGAATTCAAGCTCTCGTGGATCGGCGACGAGCGTGGGCACGCCCATTCGTTCGAAACGTTCCTGAAGAATCTCGAATTCACTCCACGTCGGCACGCCTTCCCAATCCACGATCGCGATCTGCGGCGCCGCAGACGAACCGCCCCAGTCCTGGTAACTCGCCAGAAGCGCGTCAAGAAGTTTTGCGCTCAGCGGGTAGCTGTGGACGTTGTATCGTTGCGAAAACTTTCCCATGACGGGGAGTTCGCGAAAAATCTCCGCCAGGCTTTCCGCATAGCCGGCGCCCGCAGGCGATTCGCCGTTGTATTCGGCGAACTTCAGCGAATCCGGAAGCAAGAACGCATCGAGCCGCGATGCCGTGCTGGCCGGCCCGTACCCGGTGTGTATCCGCGCGAGCCGTTCCTCTTCGGGTCGCAGATGCAATTGCGCAAATAGATGCCTGTCGTCGAGAGCGGCCGTCACAATGCGCTCGCCGATTTCTGCGATGGCCTCAGCAACTGTTCGAACGCGCTCCTCATCCTCCGGCGAAAGAAAGAACGGGCGCAGGAACGGACAATGGACGCGGTCGCCAAAGGTGAGCTTGGCCTTGCGCATCCGCTTGAACAAATCTTGAGGAAGCGCCGGCACTCGCAGGAGTGTCGCCTTCAGAATCTCGTGCCATTCCTCCTGGGGCGTCGGAGGCGGCACCGAAGATGTGGCCGCGCTTGTCATTTTGTTGTCGTGCCAGATGATCCAGCCGGGCGCGTGGCGGTTGCCGGCGCTGTTTGAGTCTTCGCCGCTGGCGCGGATGGCCCGCCGGCTGACTGTGCTGCTGCTGCGCTTTTCGGCGCTCCCGTGAATCCAGCCGCCGTGCCGATTCCCAGCATCTCCTCCCAGCGCGGCCAGGGGTTTGAGGATTTGCCGTTCACCGCGCGGTCGACGACCAGCCGCGCCATCTTTTCCACCACAATCTCAAAATAAAATTCCGTGATCCGGTCCCGCTCGAAATCCGGGGCCGGATTCAGAAAATCAATCGCGTACGGCACGCCGTCCTTCACGGCGAACTCAATCGTGTTCATTTCGTAACCGAGAGCCTGGTTTATTGTCTGCGCGTCTTTGACGACGCGCGTCCCAAGCTCCGCCGTCAAGTAATTGTGGTCCACCAGGTACTTGCGTTCTTTCGGGTCGTAATGCACCGGCAAAATATCCATCTTCCCGAACGTGAAACAGCGCACGTATTGCGTGAAGTCGATGAATTCCTGAAGCGTCATGCAGTACGGAGAAGTTTTGTCGTAAGCCGCGAGCAGTTCCTCTTTGTTGTTCACTTTGTAGACGTGCTTCCAACCCCCGCCGGAAAACGGCTTCAGGATCGCCGGCCGCCCCACATAATCCAGCAATCCGTCCCAATCCACTGGATATTCCAGGTTGTGGAGCGATTCACTGTTGATATCCACGTCGCTCGGATAACCCTTCTGCGGCAGCAAAATTGTTTTTGGAATGGCAATGCCCAGCTTGGAAGCAACGGAGTAATTGAAGTATTTATCGTCAGCCGTCCACCAGAACGGATTGTTGATGACGTACGTCCCTTGCAGCACCGCGTGCTTCAGGTAGCCGCGGAAGTATTCCACCTCATGCGAAATGCGGTCCACGATCACGCTGTATCGCGACGGCTCCCCCATGCGCGTGCCGCCGACCTTCACGAACTCCGCGGCCACGCCATCCTTCGCTCCCATTTGATTGACGCGCGCGATAAACGCCGGAGGAAAGCTGTATTCCCGCCCGCAAAGAAGGCCAACCTTTTTCATGTTTGTGCTCCTGTAAGGGCCTTGTAGGACTGCCTCGCTCGTTCTTGACTTCAATTCACCGCGTGCGCGGAAGAAGTCCGCGGATGGGTTACGCCGCCCCGCGTTTCCGCAACCAGATGGCGCACCACGGCCTTCATATCTCCCGTTTCCCGGTACACGCGCAACTGCCTGTCCGCGCTTGTGCCTTCATTCATAATCGTGTGAACATATTCGACTGCGCCGCGGCTTCCCAGGTCATCCACCACATCATCCACGAATTCCAGCAGTTCGGAAATCAACTGCCGCATGGGCACTTCTGCTTCTTTCCCGAAATCGATGAGTTTTCCTTCGATTCCGTATCGGGCCGCCCGCCATTTGTTTTCCTCGATCAAAGCGCGCCGGTAGAGCCGCCAACTCATGTTGGCCTGGTACAGCCGGTGCAGTTTCACAATAATTGCCTGCGTCAGGGCCGCGATAGCCACCGCCTCCTCGACCTTCGTTGACACGTCGAACATCCGGAATTCCAGCGTGCCGAACATCGGATGCGGCCGCACGTCCCACCAGATTTTCTTGCCGTTATCAATGCAATTCAGCTTCACAAGCAGATTCACGAAATTTTCGTAGGCGCTCCACGATTCGAATTGTTCCGGCAAGCCCGTTCGCGGGAACCGCCGGAATACCGTCGTTCGAAACGACTTCAGCCCCGTATTTCGTCCCATCCAGAACGGGGAGCTCGTCGAAAGCGCCAGCAAGTGCGGCAGGAAATAGCGCACACCGTTCATCAGGTCGATGGTGGTCTGCTTATCCGGCATCGCCACGTGCACATGCATCCCGAAGATGAGCAGCGACCTCGCCAGTTGTCCCATTTCTTCGATGATGTGCTGATAGCGTTCACCCGGAGAAATCACCTGGTCAATCCAGCTCGAGAAGGGGTGCGTGCCCGCGGCCGCCACTTGCAGTCCCGCGCGCTCCGCCGCTGCTACCAGTTCGCCGCGCGTCCGGTGCATTTCGATGCGCAGTTCGCTGACGTTATCGCAGATGCGCGTCCCGGTCTCCACGATGGATTGGTGAAGCTCGTTTTTCACCTGCTCCGCGATGTCCGCGGAAACCTCGGAGACGATTTGGCTGACGTGCGAACGAAGCTCGCACGTTGCAGGATCTATGATTTGAAATTCTTCCTCGACGCCGATGGTAAAGCGGTGAGCCATGGAAGGGCCCTCTGGGCACTTGGTCGTGCTGGGGACTTCAATCCCCGTATCATACCCCGCCAACCAGCCAATTTGCACCCTACGGGAGGTCTCCGAACGGAGCTGCCAGCAGGACCTGTCAATTTGGGGCTGGACGCTACCCCCGTCCGCTTGCCAGACTCCTTCGCATGCAAATCAAGCCCTTTCGAATCGAACAATATTTCGGCAAGTACGAATTCACTGCCAGGTATCTGCTCTCCAGTTCCGATGCCGAGTCCCGCCCCATCAAGGAACTCCTCGACCTCGAGCCGGGGGCCCACGAGCGCCTCCTCGAACACTGGTGCGGCTACACTGAATCTCCGGGTGCTCCCTGGCTGCGCGAAGCCATCGCCGCCATCTACAAACAAATCAAGTCCGGCGACGTACTGGTCATGGCCGCCGCCGAAGAAGGCATTTTCGTGTTCTATCACGCGCTCATCGGATCAGGCGATCATGTGATCGTCGAGACGCCGTGTTACGAGAGCGGCCTGGAGGTCGCCCGCAGCACCGGTGCGCAAGTCAGCGAGTGGCGCCGCACTTTCGAAAATGGCTGGGCCCACGATGTTGCCGCCCTTGAAAAACTCATCCAACCGAACACCAGAGTCATCTACATCAATACGCCGCACAATCCCACCGGGCTCTTGATGCCGGCACCTGTCTCTCAACAAGTCCTTGCGCTCGCAGCCAGCCGCAACATCATCCTCTTTTCCGACGAGGTCTACCGCGAGCTCGAGCACGACCCCGTCACGCGCCTGCCCGCTGCCTGCGAAGCGTACGAACGCGGCGTCAGCCTCGGCTCCATGAGCAAGACGTACGGCCTCCCCGGATTGCGTCTCGGATGGCTCGCCAGCCGCGATCCAGAAATCATTCGACGCTGCCTGGAATTCAAGTACTACACCACCATCTGCAGCAGCGCCCCGAGCGAATTCCTCACCGCGCTGGCCCTGCGCCATCGTGAAGTCCTCGTGCAGCGCAATTTGCAAATCGTCTTGCGCAATCTGCGCCTTCTCGATGCCTTCATCCAGCAGCGCCCGCGTTGGTTCGATTGGGTGAAACCCAACGCCGGGCCCATCGGTTTTGCGCATTTCAAACCCCAGCGCGATGGGCTCGCTTTCTGCGAAGAAGTGGTCCGCGACTCCGGCGTCCTGCTGCTTCCGGGCACTGTTTATGACCAGCCGCGCCACATCCGCTTCGGATTCGGGCGAAAGAATATGCCCGAATCCCTGGCGCAGTTCGGCGCGTACCTCGACGCTCATTCTTGACTCAGATTTATGCCTGGATGGTGGGATTGGCAAAAAAAATAGGACAGACATTCCTGTCTGTCCTTCCATTAAGGTCTTCATGTCGGGCCTTCTCTTTACTTCAGCTTTTCAAGCTGCGCCCATGGCCCTGCGCTGCTGGAAGCATTCCCGGCAGAACACCGGCCGTCCCTGCGTCGGCCGGAAGGGAACTGTGGTTTCCTTCCCGCACTGCGAACAGTTCGTCTTCGTCTCCGAACGCATCGGTGAGGCATGTCCCCCGCCCCCGCCGCCTTCGGCCCGCTTCGCTTTACAGGCCTTACATCGTTTAGGCTCGTTCTTGAAGCCCTTGTCGGCGAAAAACATCTGTTCGCCGCCGGTGAACACAAACTCCGCACCGCACTCCGCACACTTCAGCACCTTGTCGTGGTATTCCATGAGCCGCTCTCCCCTGGTCCCGTGTCGGGCAGGAGATTGGGCGGACTTTGCACCAGAGAGCCGAAATGCTTGAGGAAACCTGTATCCGGGGACGCCGGGCGCGGATCCCTTGGGCCTGCGGGCACGAAGCCGAAACACGATCCCAAAAATTACCCTGCCTTACGGGGGCCTGATTCTCGGAAGTGCGGCGCCGAGCCGCGTGGAAAACGGATAGGCGGCCCCAACTGTTTTGGGGCCGCCTCCCTGAGCTTAATCCGCTTCCCGCCGCTGCTTCTTGCGCAGTCGCTTCCGCGAAAGCGCTTCTTTGGCCCGGCGCTTCTCGCCGGGTTTCATGTAGAAGCTGTGCTTCTTGATTTCCTTGATGATGTCTTCCTGTTGCACCTTGCGCTTGAAACGCCGCAGGGCATTTTCCAGGGATTCACTCTCTTGGATGATGACTTCAGCCACTTTATTAATTCACCCCCAATCCGGTTCGGATTGGTTTCTTGCAGCGCCTCTCGCCGGCCATGCTGCAGCCAGTTGTAGACTTCTGCGGGCGCCGCCCCTGCGTTAATTATCGCACGTATTGACCGATTCGAGGTCGCACCTGGATTGGTCGCTGGCATCTTCTAATCAATTCTCGCCATCCAAGTCAAGGAATCTTTGCTGTTTCCTGCCAGTTTTCGCGGTACTGAACCCACCTAATGGCATTTGTATTACTGCTTAATCGTATAGTAAATAAAGTCTGCCGCTCGCGGCTTGGCCCACATCCCCCCGCCCTTTCCTCCCACCTCCGTTCCTCTCTCCGCGCTTGTACTCCGCCTTGCCGTTACGTAGAATGAGCCGCTTCTCAAGAATCGACGAGGCTCGACTCATGTCCGACATGCGCGACGCCATCGGAGTACTCCTCGCAGGAGGCCAGGGCGAGCGCCTGTGGCCGCTCACGCGCGACCGCGCCAAGCCCGCCGTTCCATTCGGTGCTCTCTATCGCATCATCGACATCACCCTCTCCAATTGCATCAATTCCGACCTCCGCCGCGTTTTCGTTCTCACGCAATACAAAGCCCTGAGCCTGAACCGTCACATTCGCGCCGGATGGTCTCCTCTCGCCGGCCTCGGTGACTACATCGAAGTCCTCACCCCGCAAATGCGCGTCTCGAAAGAGTGGTACCAGGGCACTGCCGATGCCGTCTATCAGAACATCTATTCGATCGGCAGCGAGCGCTCCAAATTCACGTTCATCCTTTCCGGCGACCACATCTACAAGATGAATTACGCGAAGATGCTCCAGCGTCATGTGGACTCGGGCGCGGAGGTCACCGTCGCCACCATCGAGATTCCCGTCGCGCAAGCTGTCCGGCAATTCGGCGTGATCGAAGTGGACAAGCAATGGCGGATCATCGGCTTCGAGGAAAAGCCCGCCGATCCCAAGCAGTCTCCCCACCATCCCGGGCATTGCAACGCCTCCATGGGCATCTACATCTTCAACACCCAGCTTATGATCCCCATCCTCCTCGCCGATTCGGAGGATCCCAAGTCCAGCCACGACTTCGGCAAAGACATCCTGCCGCGCATCATTTCGAAGCATCGCGTTTATGCCTACAATTTTGTGGATGAAAATCAGAAGGATGCGCTGTACTGGCGCGACGTTGGCACCCTCGATGCCTATTACGAAGCCAACATGGATCTCGTCAGCGTTTCGCCCGTGTTTAATCTATATGACGAGCACTGGCCTCTGCGCACCTGGCAGCACCAGTACCCCCCTGCGAAATTTGTCTTCGCGGATCCGGAACGCATGGGCGCGGCCCTCGATTCCATCGTTGCCGGCGGCTCGGTCATCTCCGGCGGCCGCGTCCAGAAATCAGTGATTGGCAACAACGTCCGCGTCAACAGCTACTGCGAAGTCTCCGATTCCATTTTCTACAATCACGTAAACGTCGGCCGCCACTCGCGCATCCGCCGCGCCATCATCGACCGCCACGTTAGTCTTCCCGAGCGCACCGAGATCGGCTACGACCTCGAAGCCGACCGCCGCCGCTTTCACGTCACCGATTCCGGCATCGTCGTCGTCGTCCGCCAGGAATCCCTCATCGAAGAACCCGAAACCGCCTGAGATGACTGGGCGGCGCCACTCTACGCCATGGTTACCCAGCAGACCGATACTACTGCAAAGAGCTATCTTTCCTTCGCCCCCCTCTGCACTGCGCATCTCGTTGTAGAATAATACCTTATAGTTATCTATTGACAGAGACATATATTCATGGTATCTTTTGTCGTGAAATCGGCGCTGTGGTGCCAGTTTTGCCCCCACGGCTTCAATTCTCCCTCCCCCGTTAACCATTTTATAAATACTAGTCCTTTCATTTCCCTCCCACAACTCTCGCAGAATCAACACTTACAAACTGCCCCGCATGAATGTGAAAACAAACATTTTCAAACTCTTTCTTTTCACATTCTTGTGCAACCCCTCGTGTAAGTCCTTTAGCTGCCACTCTTACGAAAATGCCGGGGGGGTGTATGGGTCCCCATCCTCCGTGTTCTTCAGGTATTACTTGAAGTCTTTCGCTATCTCACACACACCACTTGGTTTGCATCCGCCCCTCGCCACGCGCCCCATCTCCGTTCTTGCCCTCTGCTACAATCTCCTCTTCAATTTGACTCAGGAGATTGCCGAGACATGCCCACGAAGATTACTGCCGTCCACGCTCGCCAAATCATCGATTCGCGTGGCAATCCCACTGTCGAGGCCGACGTTTATGTCGGAGATAGTGCGCGAGGCCGCGCCGCTGTTCCCTCCGGCGCTTCCACCGGCGAGCACGAAGCCCTCGAGCTCCGTGATGGAGACAAGTCAGAATATCTCGGCAAGGGCGTGCTGAAAGCTGTCGCAAATGCAAACAACGAAATCGCCAAAGCCGTCGTCGGCCTTGACGCCGCCGACCAGCGCGCCCTCGACAAGCGCATGATCGAGCTCGACGGCACTCCCACAAAATCCCGCCTCGGCGCCAACGCCATCCTCGCCGTTTCCATGGCCGCTGCGCGGGGAGCCGCTGCTGCGCTCAACCAACCGCTCTACAAATACCTAGCGCGCTATTCCACGGACTCTTCCGCGAATCTTCTCCCTTGCCCCATGATGAACATCCTCAACGGCGGTGCCCATGCCGACAGCTCCGTCGATTTCCAGGAATTCATGGTCATGCCCGTCGGCGCGCCCAATTTTTCCGAAGCGCTCCGCTGGGGCGTTGAAGTTTTCCACGCGCTGAAGAACGCTCTGAAGAAACACGGTTACTCGACGGCGGTCGGCGATGAAGGCGGCTTCGCCCCCAGTTGCAAGTCCAACGAAGAAGCCATCCAGATCGTTCTCGAAGCCATCGCCGCCGCCGGCTACAAACCCGGCGAAGAGATGAGCATCGCGCTCGATCCAGCCTCCAGTGAGTTCTACGACAAGGCCAGTGGAAACTATGTATTCAAGAAGTCGGACAAGTCCACGCACACTTCCGCGCAAATGGCCGCTTACTGGACGAGTTGGGTGGAAAGATATCCCATCGTCTCCATCGAAGACGGCATGGCGGAGGATGACTGGTCCGGCTGGAAATCCCTGACGCAATCGATCGGCAGCAAATCATCCAAAAGGAAAATCCAATTGGTGGGAGATGACCTCTTTGTCACCAACACAACGCGGCTTTCACGCGGCATCAAGGAGGGAATTGCCAACGCCATTCTCATCAAGCTCAATCAGATCGGCACGGTAACTGAAACGATCGATGCGATCGAAATGGCCCGCAAGGCCGGCTACAACTCCATCATCTCTCACCGCTCCGGCGAAACCGAAGACACTTTCATCGCCGATCTCGCCGTGGCCACTGCCGCCGGCCAGATCAAGACCGGCTCGGCCAGCCGCACCGACCGCATCGCCAAGTACAACCAGCTCCTCCGCATCGAGGAAGAGCTGGGCGCCTCCGTCCGTTTTAACGGAAAGGCTCCCTTGAATTAGGGATGATTCTATGAGCGCGACCGCCAATTCGCTTCCGGATAGGAACGACGCAAGGATTCGTCCCGCACAGAGCGCGGATGTCGAAGCCCTCGCGAGACTGATCAACATGGCGTTCCTCGTCGAGCTGCCCTTCATCGAAGGCGAGCGCATCAACCCTGACGGTGTTCGCGCGTACATGGAAAAGGGAAAATTTCTGCTGGCGGAAGATTGTATGGGCCTTGCTGGCTGCGTCTATGTTGAAGTTCGCGGGGATCGCGGCTACCTGGGTTTGCTCGGCGTGGAACCACGGCGCCAGGGAACCGGACTGGGCCGCAAATTGATGGACGCTGCGGAAGATTTCTTTCGCACTGCGAACTGTGTCGCTATTGATTTGCGAATCGTCAGCGCGCGTGCACCGCTGTCGGCTTTTTATCGCCACCTCGGCTACGTTGAAACGGGAACTGCGCCGCTTCCGCCAGACGCTCCGGCAAAGGTGCCGTGCCATTTCATTTTGATGTCGAAATCGCTTGCCTGAATTTCTAAATATTCACAGCGCCAAAGTTTTTACGGGGCTCGAAACCTAAGTTAGTTCTTGCGAGTCTGGGAAGTACAGGAAATAATCCACAGTTCACGTTTCGGAGGAATCATGAATCGCAGCGTCGTGCTCCCTTTTCTCCTGTTCGCAGGACTCTCGCTCGCTCCCTTCGGCAATCACGTCGTCGCCGACGAGCAGCCTCTCTTTGGCTACTCCGCGGCATCTTCCCGCACCGAGCGCCAATGGGAAGAGAAGCTGCGCGCGATTCCCAGTCCCGAGAATCTGCGCTCGTACATGGAGCGTCTTTCCGCGCGCCCTCACCACGTCGGTTCAGCCTACGACAAGAACAACGCGGAATGGATCGCCTCCAAATTCAAGGAGTTCGGTCTCGATACACACATCGAACAATTCGACGTTTTGTTCCCGACGCCAAAAGAACGCGTCGTCGAATTGGTCGAGGGCGGTCCGAGGTTTACCGCCAAGCTTCAGGAACCCGCGCTCTCCCAGGATCTCACTTCGAATCAACAGACCGAACAGCTGCCAACTTACAACGCGTATTCCATCGACGGTGACGTCAGCGCCCCGCTGGTCTACGTCAATTACGGCATTCCTGAAGACTATGAGCAGCTCGAGCGCATGGGCATTTCCGTGCAAGGCAAGATCGTCATCGCTCGCTACTATCACTCGTGGCGCGGAATCAAGCCGAAAGTCGCCGCCGAGCACGGCGCGGTGGGCTGCCTCATCTACTCCGATCCGCACGAGGATGGATTCGTCCAGGGCGAAACCTTTCCGGCCGGACCGTTTCGTCCCCCGGACGGTGTGCAGCGCGGGAGCGTCGCGGACATGCCGTTCTATCCCGGCGATCCGCTCACGCCTGGCGTGGGCGCCACGAAAGATGCGAAACGGCTGAAGATCGAGGAGGCCGCCACGATCACAAAAATTCCCGTACTGCCAATTTCTTACGCGGACGCGCAACCACTACTGGCGGCGCTCACCGGCCGCGTCGCCCCGGAAGGATGGCGCGGCGGACTCGGAATCACCTACCACATTGGCCCTGGCCCGGCGAAGGTCCATCTGAAAGTGAAATCGAACTGGGAGATCAAGCCGGTCTACGACGTGATTGGAAAAATTCAGGGGTCCACTTTTCCCGATGAGTGGGTGATTCGCGGAAACCATCACGATGGCTGGGTGAACGGCGCAGAAGATCCCATTTCCGGGCTGGTCGCGGTGCTCGAAGAGGCGCGCGCGCTTGGGGAGTTGGTGAAGTCCGGATGGAAGCCAAAGCGCACCATCATTTATTGCGCGTGGGACGGCGAGGAACCGGGGCTTCTGGGCTCCACCGAGTGGGCCGAAGCGCACTATGAAGAATTGCGCGTGCACGGCGTTGCCTACATCAACTCCGACAGCAACGGGCGCGGCTACCTCGAAGTCGAAGGCTCCCACACGCTCGAAAAGTTTACGAATGACATCGCTCGCGAAATCGCCGATCCAGAGACGAAGCTGACGGTTTGGAAGCGGCATCAGCTTCACGCTATTGCGGATGCCAAAACGACGGAGCAGCGCGAGGAAATTCGCAAGCGCGCCGATCTTCGCATTCCCGCCCTCGGTTCCGGCTCGGACTACACCGCATTTCTCCAACACGACGGCGTGGCTTCCCTGAATATCGGTTTCGGCGGAGAAGACAAGGGCGGCATCTACCACTCCATCTACGATGATTTTTACTGGTTCACGCACTTCAGCGACACGGACTTCGTCTACGGCCGCGCGCTTGCGCAGACCGGAGGGACGGCCGTAATGCGTCTTGCGGACGCGGATCTGCTTCCCTTCGAGTTTGGAAATTTTGCCGAGACGGTGCAGACCTACCTGAAGGAACTGAAAGCGCTTTCACAAAAAATGCAGGACGATATTCGAGAGCGCAATCGCGAGATTGAAGAAGGGGTTTTCAAAGCCACGAACGACCCGAAGAAGCCGCTGATCCCACCCGCGGTGGAAACCGTTCCGCCGCATTTGAATTTCGCGCCTCTGGAAAATGCTGTCGACGTGCTCACTCGAAGCGCCGCGGAGTATCACAAAGCGCTGGAAGTGACTAATGCGAACGGCGGCGCTGCACTAGCCGCCGCCTCGATCGCCGAAGTCAACAAAATGCTCATGGATAGTGAGCGCAAACTCACGAATGCAGCGGGACTGCCCAATCGCCCCTGGTTCAGGCACCAGCTCTACGCCCCGGGCTTTTACACGGGATACGCTGTCAAGACCATGCCCGCTGTCCGCGAAGCGATTGAGCTCAAACAATGGAAACAGGCCGACGAAGCGGTCGTGGTCGTCGCGCACGTCCTGCAGGATGAGGCCGCGCTGATCTCTTCCGCCGCTCAAAAGCTCGCGCAAGCGAGGTGAGTCTTTTGCATAAATTGCGGAGCAGATTTATCCCGCGCGAGTGCCGTTCGGAACCGGGCGCTCTGGAACAGAAAGAACAGCATGCCTTCGGAAATTTCGCCGGCCATTTTGCGAGGTTTCAGGTTCAGGACAAACAAGGCCTGGCGCCCTTCGATCTCTCGCGGATTTTCACGCTCTTTCTTGATCCCCGCAAGAATCGTTCGCGAATGGTCGCCGAAATTCACGGTGAGCTTCATCAGTTTTCCCGAGCCGGGAATTTCTTCCACGCGCTCGATGGTGCCGACGCGGATGTCCAGTGCCTCGAGCGCTTCGATGCCGACGAGAGATTTCACACGTGCCGGAGAAAATTCACTCATGGCTCACCGCTTGTAGTGCGCCGCATACGCGGGAGTCGGAATCGCTGGATCGCACCTCTCGTCGCGGATCGGCGCGCCAGGCGTGAGTTGAAGAGGAATCACGCCGGCCCAGATCGGCAATAAGTAGTCCGGAGCATCGTCCTCCGGAGGTCCGACGCGAATCTTGGCGGAAACTTCCGTGAGTGGAAGCCGCAGGATGCTGGTAGCTTTCAGTTCTTTCTCGTTCGGCTGGCGCGAATCCTTCCAGCGGCCAGGGAGAATTTTCTCGGTAAAGGAATGCAGCGCTTCGAGCTTTTCTTCCGGGACATCGACGAGTACGGCTTTGCCGAGTGCAACGACGGAGCGGTAATTCATCGAGTGGTTAAAAACGGAGCGGGCCAGGACGAAGCCGTCGGTGAGTGTCACGGTGATGCAAACGGAAATTCCCTCACTCACGTTGCGCAACATGCGGCTTGCCGCGGAGCCATGAAAATAGAGCGCGTCCTCAATGCGCGCGAATAGCGTTGGGATGACGTACGGCTGGCCATCGACGCAAAATCCGACGTGACAGACGAATCCCTCGTCGAGGATTTTGTAAATCGTTTCGCGGTCGTAGGCGCCGCGATGCGATTCGCGCACCACGCGCGTGCGCTCGGTTGGCGGGATGGTTTCTGGCACAACGCACCTCATGGAGAAACTTGGCGCTGAGTTGATAGCCGGCGCCAAAGCGGCATGAGTGAGGAGCTACTTTAGTTATGCTATCACGGCCGTTGAGAACATCGCAGATTTCCGGCCGAAGCTCGCCACGAAGGGACTTCCAATTTGGATGCCGCGGCGGTCAATCATGAAGGAGCATTGAAGCAACGCGCGAAACCAGAAAGGCGCAGCAGGCTGCGCCCCTACAACGTCTGCGGAACGTATGAGAAACTAACGGCTCGGAGAATGCCGCCATTTTGCGGCGACACACAATAAAATGAGCACACCAGCGATGCAGGGCACGGAGAGCAAAACTTTTGATATTGCCTGGGTGAGGGAGCAATTTCCTTCGCTGAAATTGCAAGTCAACGGGCATGCGGCGGCATTTTTGGATGGGCCGGCGGGTACGCAGGTGCCGAAGAAGGTGATGGACGCGGTCCAGAATTATTTTCTGAATGCGAATGCGAACACGTACGGCGCGTTTCTAACGAGCCGGCGAAGCGACGAAATCATCCGGTCGGCGCGCGCGGCGATGGCGGATTTTTTCAATTGTGATTCGAATGAGGTCGTGTTCGGACAGAACATGACCACCATCACCTTTGCGCTGTCCCGGGCGATCGGGCGCGAACTGAAGCCCGGCGACGAGATTGTGGTGACGACGCTGGACCACGATGCCAACGTTGCGCCGTGGCGCGCGCTGGAAGAAAAAGGCGTGATCATCCGGCAAGCGGATATTCGCGAAAGCGATTGCACGCTGGATTTGGAGGATTTGAAGCGAAAGATTTCGGCGAAGACTAGGCTCGTTGCCGTCGGATATGCCTCCAATATCGTGGGCACGATCAATCCCGTCGCGGAGATTACCAAGCGGGCGCATGCTGCTGGTGCGCTGATGTTTATCGATGCCGTGCACTACGCGCCGCACGGGCCCATCGATGTAAAGGCGCTCGATTGCGATTTTCTGGCGTGCTCGCCGTACAAGTTTTTTGGGCCGCACATGGGAACGCTGTACGGCAAGAGGGTGCACCTGGAACGGTTCAAGCCTTACAAAGTGCGGCCGGCTACGGATACCTCTCCGGAATGTTGGGAGACCGGAACGCAGGTACAGGAATTAATCGCAGGGATTGCGGCAGCAGTGGATTACATCGCTGAGCTTGGGCGGCATTGCGATGCGACGGCGAAGAATCGGCGTGAAGCTTTGCTGGCGGCGTACCGCGCGACGCGGCGCCATGAAACAGGGCTCGTTACGCGGCTGATTGAAGGACTGCTCGCGATTCCGAACTTAAAGGTCTTCGGCATTACTGATCCGAAACGATTTGACGAGCGTTGCTCCACGCTATCCTTCCGCCTGGGCGATCACCATCCAACCGAAATCGCGACGTTTCTCGGCGACCGCGGAATTTTCACATGGGACGGAAACTTCTATGCCTTGAATTTGTCCGAGCGGCTCGGCGTCGAGCAAAAGGGCGGCGTCCTGCGCGTTGGGCTGGTGCACTACAACACCGCAGAAGAAGTGGAGCGGTTACTCGTGGCTCTGCGAGAGTTCGCAATCGCATAGCGGAATGCTAAGCCAGATGGCGTAAGAGACTGCATGAAATCTTTTAAACGACGTAAGGTAAACGGAGCGTGGATTCCCTTCACGCTTCGACCGCGCAAGAAGTACCCATTTCCAACGCCAATTCCACCTTGCTCAGTTGTGCGTGTGAAGGTGGCGCCGCGAAACGCTTGGCGGAAGAGAATAGGTCAACGCTTTCGCATTGGGTACTACAGCCGGATGGATGGCCTTGACTGCATTTGGCTTGTCAACGAGGAGGGAAAGTACGAGCAAACGATAGATCACGATTTCTTGCAAAAGCATTTCGAAATCGAAACTCTATCGAAAGAACGAAGTCTCTATGGGCGCAAGCGGCCACAGTTTGAGCGGATGAAGTAAAGCGATAGCGACTCTGGGGGGATTTCCGGGAACCATGAGCAAAAGACCGAAACCGATTGTGTTGACGGTGCTGGATGGATGGGGATTCCGCGCGGAGACGAAGGGCAATGCGATTGCGTTGGCGCGCAAGCCTGCGTACGACGAGCTCATGAAGAAATTTCCGAACACGCTGATCCACACTTCGGGACCATTTGTCGGACTGCCGGAAGGGCAGATGGGCAACAGCGAGGTGGGACATATGAACATGGGTGCAGGGCGAATCGTACACATGGACATCACGCGCATTGACTTGATGATTGCGCAGAAGCAACTGCAAAACGTGCCTCTTTTTCAGCAAGCAATGGAGCGCGGCCGGACGCGGCAACTCCATTTTATCGGCTTGTTGAGCGACGGCGGTGTGCACTCCCACATTCAACACTTGTTTACGCTGCTGGAGATGGCGAGGCAGCAAAAAGTGGAAAGCGTCTTTGTGCACTGCTTCATGGATGGACGCGACACGCCGCCGAACAGCGGGCGGGATTACGTGCGCCAGCTGCAGCAGAAAATGCGCGAGCTGGGAATAGGAGAAATCGCGACGCTGGTGGGGCGGTACTACGCGATGGACCGCGATAACCGCTGGGAGCGTGTGGAGCTGGCTTATCGCGCGCTGGTACACGGCGAAGCGGAGACAAAAACGAATGACCCGGTTGCGGCCTTGCAGAAAAGTTACGAGCAAGGAGTCACGGACGAGTTTGTGAAACCCATCGTGGTGACCAAAGGAAGCGGCATTTCCGCCGCACCAGTGGGACTGATTCGCGACGAGGATGCGGTGATTTTCTTCAATTTCAGAGCAGACCGCGCACGGCAGATGACTTATGCACTGGCGGCGCCGGATTTCGACAAGTTCGCCGATGCAAAACGGCCGAAGAATCTGTTCTTCGTGGGAATGACGCAGTACGACAAAAACTGGCCGTGGTTAAAGTACGTGATTGCGCCGGAAAAACTGGAGCACATCCTGGCACAAGTGTTCGCGGAGCTGCAGTACAAGAATTTGCGCACCGCGGAGACCGAGAAATACGCTCACGTGACTTATTTTTTCAACGGTGGAGTGGAGAAGCCATTTGCCGGAGAGGAACGAATTTTGGTGCCGTCGCCGAAAGTCGCGACTTACGATTTGAAGCCAGAGATGTCCGCCGCGGGAATCACGGATACGGTGGTAAAGGCCATCGAAAAGGGCGAGTTCGACGCCATTATCATGAATTACGCGAATGCGGACATGGTAGGTCATTCGGGAAAACTGGAAGCGGCGATCAAGGCGGTGGAAGCGGTGGACGCAGGGCTTGGGCAGATTTATCAGACGCTGAAATCGCGTGGAGGCGCGTGGATTATCACCGCGGACCATGGGAATGCCGAGACGATGATCGATCCCGCGACCGGCGGGCCCCATACCTATCACACGACGAATCCGGTGCCGTTCATTTTGGTGACTGATGACGACAGATTGCGGCTGAAGCCGGGCGGGTCGCTGCGGGATATTGCGCCGACGATGCTGAGCGTGCTGGGTCAGCCGAAGCCGGCTGATATGACGGGCACAGACCTGAGGATGACTTCCTAGTTTCACCATGAAACGCACCCAGCCTTCAGAAACCAAACTCGTGATTTGCGTATGGCACCCGTTTACGGAGTGGCGGCCGAAGCCGGCGATGGCGGAGGCGATTCGAAAGCGGTGGCAGGGAATGCGGGTCTTGCACTTGCCCAATTACGACGGGTTGCCAAGGGAATTGCCGGACACGGATATTTTTGTGGGCTACTCGCTGCGGGCGGAACAATTGAAGGCCGCCAAAAAATTGAAGTGGATCCACTCGACGGCGGCGGGCGTGGCGCAATTGATGTATCCGGAGCTGCGAGACTCCGGAATCCTGGTGACGAATCCGAGCGGAATATTTTCGGTGCCCATGGCCGAGCACACGATGGGCTTGCTGCTGGCGCTGGCGCGGAATTTTCCGGACTCGGTGCGGCACCAGGATCACGCGCACTGGTCACAGCAGGAATTGTGGGATAAGCCGCAGCACTTGACGGAAATCAATGGGAAAGTGCTGCTGATTGTGGGCTACGGATCGATCGGCAGGGAAGTGGCGAAACGGGCAAGGGCGTTCGAGATGCGCGTGTGGGGCGTGACGCGATCCGGCGAGGGCGACCGAACGCATGCGGAAAATATTTTTGCCGCGGCCAAATTGCGCGAGGCTCTGCCGGAAGCCGACTACGTCCTAATCGCCGCGCCAGAGACTGCGGAGACGAGGCATCTCATGGGGGCGACGGAGATCGCAAAAATGAAACGCGGCGCAAGGTTGATCAACGTGGGGCGCGGGTCGCTGCTGGACGAGGCGGCGCTGCTGCGGGCGCTGGAGAGTGGAGCGCTTGGCGGAGCGGCGATCGATGTTGCCAACCTGGAGCCATTGCCGACGGAGAGCCCGCTCTGGAAAGCGCCGAATCTGTTGATCACGCCGCATACGAGCGGGGTAAGCGACCGGCTCTGGGATCGGCAGGCAGGGGTCTTGCTCGAATTGCTGGAGAGATGGTTTGACGGGCGGGAGCTATTTAATCGCGTTGATTTCGCGCAGGGGTACTGAAGCGGACGTTGGAAAATAGAAATTGGAAAAGGGTCAGGCTTCTAGCGAATTTCGATTTCCATTTTCGAGTTTCGGATTTTGAGTTTGATCAGTCCCCTACGCCGCTCTTGACGGACTGATAGCCTTCGCGGGCGTAGACCTGATATTTCTGTTTCTTACCTTTTTGATCCACGATGCTGAGTGGGCCGCCGTCGGGGGCGACCAATTCCACTTTGACTTTGTGAAATTTTCCGTCCTTCGCGCCGTGAGATGGCGAGTAAGAGATGCTGTACTGATGGCGAAGGAAGGCGGCAACGCTCCGGAACACATCCGGCATCTCGCCGGCGAATTGGGGGAACCAGGAATAACCGCCGGTTTCCTGCGCAAATGTTTTGAGCTGATTTTCCGCCTGCAGGTAATCCATGCGGCGCGTGCTGCCCATGCCGCCGTTCATGTCCGCGTAATTCTGAAAGGCGCGGCCCAGACCGATGCAGAAAATCGTGACGTCGCTCTGGCGAAGCTGTTTCATGGTTTGATCGAGCGTGTGCTTTGAAAAAGTGTCCACGCCGCTGGCGAGAACGACGATGGACTTCTTGCCCTGGACGTCCTTTAGGCGGTCCACGGTCTCGAGGATGGCATCAAAGACGTTCGATTCGCTGAACCCGGGAAAATAAAGGCGGTACAAACCCTGCATGACTTCGTCTTTGTTTTGCGTGAAGTCCACTTCGACGCGGGTCTTCATGTCAAAGGTTTCGAGAGCGACCCAGTCCTTTTGCAGCAGCGCGGGGAAAAGCGCCGTGGACCAATACTTCCCGACATAGGCAAAGAAACCACCATAACCACGGCTGCTGAATTCGAGGAGAAGAACCATGGTGATGGGAGTATCGGTGGCACCGAAGTTGGTGATGGTCTGGGGCGCGCCGTCGTCCAGGATGCGGAAGTTTTCCTTTTTAAGGCCGGGGATGATGTCGCCGTGCTGGGTGGTGGCGACGACGTCGAGCGTGACGATGGGGACGTCCACGGCAATGGCAACACCGGCGTCCGGCGGTTTCTGTGATGCTTCGGGAGTCTTCGCTGGCGCTGGATTCTGCTGCGGCTGCGCTCCGGGTTGCGGGCCCGTGGGAGCCTGAGCCAGAGCGGTGTGCTCGGTTAACGGAAAGGCGAGCGCCGTGGCCATAGAGGCGAGGACGATTAGAGAGAAGATAGCTTTCATTTTGAACCCCCGATTCGCGGTCGATGAACCCAGACAAGCAATGTAACCCGGCGCTCAAAAAGCGCAACGGTTGAATTTTGGCAACGCGGGGCCAAAGCCAAAGTCAGGCGCCCACACCTGCATGTTAGTATGAAGCACATTTGATGCAAAACGTTTGCTGAGGCGTTTAAACGGCTACGCACAAGAGGAGGAAGGATTTGTGAACTGGAATCGCAAGATTCAGACTTTGGTAGGAGCGGTTGCTATCGTGGCCGCCGCGAGTTTGCCCGTTGCGGCACAGGCGCCGGCTCCGACGGCGCCGGGAATTCCCGCGAACCCGTCGCTGGTGGGAGACACGTCAAACCTGGCGAAGGAAGCGCAGGGCTGGCTCGCGGATCTGATTCGAATCAATACCGCAAATCCGCCGGGAAATGAGCAAGTTGCCGCAAAATATATCGCCGGGATACTCGCGAAGGAAGGGATCACCGCAGAAATTCTAGACCTGGCGCCCGGGCGGAGCGCTGTGGTGGCGAGGCTGCGGAGCGCAGCAGTGGCCAATCCGGCCAAGGCACTGCTCTTGGTGGCGCACATGGATGTGGTCGCGGTGGACAAATCCAAGTGGACGGTCGATCCGTTCGGCGGAGTGATCAAAGATGGATACCTGTATGGACGCGGGGCCATTGACGACAAGGGGATGCTGGCAGCAAATCTGGCGGCGTTTGTCGCCTTGAAGCGAGCCAATCTTCGCCTGAATCGCGACGTGATCTTCCTGGCAACGGCCGACGAAGAAAACGGAGGCGATGCGAACATCAAGGTTTTGATCGGGAAATACTGGGACAAGTTTGCCGCCGGGTTTTCGATTAATGAGGGCGGAAACGTTTTCGTCGTGAAGGGGAAAGTACAATATGTAGGAGTGCAGGCCAGCGAGAAAGTCTCGGGAAATATAGACGTGATTGCGCGGGGAAGGTCCGGGCACGCCTCGCAACCGACGAAAGACAACGCGGTCGTGCACCTAGCTGCGGCCGTGGGCAAAATTGGAGCCTATACCGCGCCTGTCCACCTGACGGCGATTGTGAGGAGATATTTCGAAGGCCTGGCGCCGCTGGAGGACGACGAAATCGGAAAGTGGATGCGGTCGCTCGATGCGGCAGACCGCGGCGAGCACGCGCAGCGAGTGCTTTCGAACACGAGCCCGCTCTGGAACGCCATGCTGCGAGATACGATTGCGCCCACGATTCTGTCCGCGGGGGTGGCGAACAACGTGATACCGGGGGAGGCGCATGCGAATTTGAATGTGCGGTTGCTGCCCGGGGACACGATCGAGGCGGTGGTTAGAGACTTGTCGAAACTGGTGGATGATCCTCTGGTGAAACTCGAGGTAAAGCCAAATGGAGGACTGGCAGCGCCACCGTCGTCGCTGGAGTCGGATTTTTACGCCGTGATTTCGAAAGTCGCGGCGCAGGAATTCCCGGGCGCAGCCGTGCTGCCATTTCAGTCCACGTGGGCGACGGATTCATCCCAATTGAGACTCCACAACGTGCAGGCGTACGGGCTGGTGCCATTTCCACTGACGGAGGAAGATTTGAAAAGAATGCATGGAGAGGATGAGAGAATACCGCTGGCGGCGTTCAACAAAGGAGTCGACGTGCTGGCGCGGATTGTGGCCGAATTTGCGGTCACTCGTTAGAAAGCGAAGAAGCAGGTAAGATAGGCTCGAAAAGAGACGATCGAATCCCAGAGACATCCAGCAAATAATACGAACGTACGGGAACTCTCGCCGGCGTCAAGAGCATGAACTTTCGCCATTCGAAAATCGTTTGCACCATCGGACCAGCCAGCCGCTCGTCGCGGATGATCGACCGTTTGCTGGATGCTGGAATGGACGTGGCGCGGCTCAATTTTTCGCACGGTACGCACGAAGAGCACGCCAAAAACATTTCAACGCTGCGCGCGGCGTCCGGTAAACACCAAAAACCGATCGCGATTCTGGCCGACCTGCAAGGACCGAAAATCCGAACCGGGCCGCTGGCTGGCGGCGGGCCCGTGCTGCTGCGGACGGGCCAGCGCTTTGTCATTACCACGGCTCGCGTGCTGGGCGATTCGACGCGCGTGAATACGACGTTTACGCCACTGCCACGGGAAGTCCACCGCGGGGACCGCATCCTGCTTTCCGATGGATTGATTGAGTTGCGCGTCCAGCAGGTTCGGGACAATCAGGTGATTTGCGAAGTGGTGAACGGCGGAGCGCTTGGCGAGCACAAGGGTATCAACTTGCCGGGTGTAAAGCTACGCGTGCCGGCGATGACGCCGAAAGACCGCGCGGACCTGCTGTTCGCGCTCAAGCACGGCGCGAATTACATCGCCGTGAGTTTTGTGCGGCGCCCCGAAGACGTGCTGCTCGCGAGGCAGCTCATTCGGCGGGCAGGGAAAGACACGCCGGTGATCGCGAAACTGGAAAAGCCGGAGGCCATTGAAAAGCTGGACGAGATCCTGCACGTTGCGGAAGGCGTCATGGTGGCGCGAGGGGATCTGGGCGTGGAGATGAGCCCGGAGCGCGTGCCGGTGGTGCAAAAAACGATTATCAAGCGGGCGAGGGAGTTCCGGAAACCGGTGATCACCGCCACGCAGATGCTGGAATCGATGACGGAGAATCCGCGGCCGACGCGCGCGGAAGCTTCCGACGTGGCAAATGCGATTTTCGACGGATCGGACGCGGTGATGCTTTCCGCGGAGACCGCCAGCGGCAAATATCCCGTCGAGGCCGTGGACATGATGGCGCGGATTATCGAGGAAGCCGAAGCGAGCATCACCGAATTTCCGCGGCCTGCGTTGCAGGAGCAATTGAAAGTGGCGGAGACGGTGGCGGAACTTGTGTGCCACGCTTCACGCGAGCTGCACATGAAGCTGATCGCCGTGTTCACGCACAGCGGATTTACAGCGCGGCTGGTCTCTCGTTACCGCCCGCTGGTGCCGATCGTGGCGTTTTCACCGGAGGCGGAGACGCGAAGGCGCATGGCGCTGATCTGGGGCGTGCTGCCGAGAAATATTCAGGACGTGCAAAAAGTGGATAGTCTTGCGCCCGTCGCCGAGAAGCGCCTCCTACAGGAGCGTCTGGTGCGCAAGGGCGATGTCATCGGCATCGTCGCGGGCACGCCGATGGGAATTCGCGGGACGACCAACTTCATGAAATTTCACGTCATTGGCGGGCCCGCGTGATGCCGTTGCTGGTTCTTAATTCTAAATAATTAGTTCTTTCGTTCGGACTTCTAAGCAACTCAATTCAAAGCCTTCAGTTGACCCAATTGTCGGGTCGGGATGGCGGGTCTTTTTTGTGCTTGTTGATATAAACCTCGAAGCGCTTGCGATTGCGCTTGTTTTGCCAGTCGGAAACCGAGTTGCGGACGTTGTAGAGGAAGGAACCCCGGCGAAGATAGACCCAGCCGACGAGCATGCCGCCAAAATGGCAGATGTGGCTGATGTTGCTGCCCCCCAGCCCGAAGGTTCCGAGAAATTCGAGCACGATCATCACGATGACGAAGGTACGCATGGTCATTTTGATGGGAATGGGAAACATCATGACCTGGCGGTCCGGGAACATAATGGCGCATGCCAAAAGGATTCCAAAAATCGCGCCGGAGGCACCGATCGTCGGTATGTCGGAAGGCGGACGTCCCCAGAAAACCGGAATGGTATTCACGATGACGTTGATGAGACCCGCGCCGACCCCGGTGAGAAAGTAATACTGGAGAAAGCGAGTGCGTCCCCAGACCAGCTCCAATTCGCGCCCGAACATGTACAACATGAACATGTTCGTGAGGATATGCCAGATGGTCGAACCGTCGTGCAGAAAGAGATACGTAAACGGCTGCCAGAAGCGCAAACCATGTGTAACGGCGGAAGGCACCAGGCCAAATGCTTTTACAAACCAGTTGTAGGCAGATATTCCCGAGAAGGTTCTCAGCAGGATTTCAAAGAAAAATATCCCAATGTTTGCGATCAGCAGCCACTGGACGGCGGGCGTCAGGAAAAAATTAAAGCTGAAGCGATAGTTTCGAATGCCTGGCCGAGACGCCATGATTCTTCCAGTGTACGGCGGTATCCGAAGTCCGTCAAAGTCGAGTCGCTGGGGCTCAGTCCAGCTTCTTGCGGGCGAAATAGAAAAGCGAAGCTCCGAGAAGCGCAAACATGAAAATGCCAAAAAGATTGCTGATAGCGAGGGGCCCCATGATCTTGGGGCCAAAGGCGAAGAGATCCGGGCGCCAGGGGAGTCGCAGGATGGAAGTAAGCCAATGCGGTGTGCGAGTGGAGACTTCTGGATCCTGCAATAAATTGATGATGATCCCCAGCAAGCCGAAGACGCCGCCCGCAGCGATCAATCCGCTTGAGTACAGAGCGCCAGGGCTGGCTTCGCTCTCATCCTTCTTCTTCGTGGTGGCTTCGACGAGGGCGCGTACGAGGCCTCCGGCAAACATGGCACCGGTCGTGGCGATGGAGAGATACGAGCCAGTGGCGAAGGCCAGAGAGCGAACGCCAAGGATTTCAACGGCGACGACTAACGCGACACCCATCAACACAAGACGCCAGGGCAGCCGCTGGTTCAGGATGCCGTTGATGACCGTGGCCATTAATCGCGCTTGGGGAGCGGGAGCTTTGTCGCTGCCGATGCCCTGCGCCCACTGAAACTCGATTCGTTGCATGCCCGCGTCGTAGAGATATTCGCCATCCGGCACTTCATGGGAACCCAGGGAGTTAATGAGGACGTAGTTCTTGCCCTGATAGGTGAAAGTATCACGCTCGACTTTTACGCCGGAAGGCAAAGCCTGGATGTTGACGGGAATTGGCGTAGGGATGTACTTCTCCAGCCCCTTGTTCATGAGATTGAGGGTTGCGCCGATCGCGACCGTAGAAATCGTCACGCCGACCAGAAGCCCCATCTGCTGCCAGAACGGCGTGGAACCTACGAGATAACCGGTCTTGAGGTCCTGCGAAGTGGCTCCGGCGATGGCCGCGGCGATGCAAACGATGCCGCCGATCATGAGAGCCAGCACAGCGTACTTGGGAGCGGTCCATCCCGCAACGAAGAAGATCGCGCAGGTGGCCATGAGAGTGGCGATACTCATACCGCTGATCGGATTGGAAGAGTTGCCGAGGAGTCCGCTGATGCGGCCAGCGACGGTAACGAAGAGAAATCCGAAGACGACGACGAAAACGCCGGCGAAAAGATTTTGGTACCACTGGGTTTGCGCGCCCTCGATGGGGAAAAAGGTGAGGAGCACCCAGATCATGGCGACGATCAAGATGGAGCCGACGATCACCCAGCGCATGGGAACGTCGCGATCAATGCGGCTGGAGGCCGTGGATTGTCCGGCGCCCTCGGCGCGGACGTCTTTCAGACCAGCGCGGAGAGCGGAAATGATTGTGGGCATGGTGCGGAGGAGCGTGATGAGGCCGGCCGCGGCGACCGCTCCAGCGCCCATCGGGCGAATGTAGCTGCGCCAGAGGTCATCGGGAGACATTTGCGGAATGGGAATGGTGGACGGATAGATCGGCGTGTTGCCGGCGAGCTGCCCGTAAAACTTAATGGCGGGCATCATGACCAGCCACGAAATGATGCCGCCGGCGAACAGAATGCCGGAGACCCGTGGGCCGATGATGTAGCCGACGCCAAGATATTCCGAAGTGATGGCCGCGCGGAAGGAAGCGCCGGGAAACCAGCTGGGCCGGGCTTCGGGCTGGGCCGTCCAAGCCTGTACCGTGTTCATAAGAAAGGTGTAAACGCCGCCGAGGCCCAACCCCCAGAAGACGCGGCCGGCAAACGAGCCGCCGCGTTCCCCTGCGACAAGCACATCGGCGCACGCAGTCCCCTCGGGAAACGCCAGATTTCCGTGTTCCTTGACGATAAGCTGGCGGCGCAGCGGCACCATGAACAGGACGCCCAGCCAACCGCCCAGCAGCGCGAGCGGGAAAATGCGCCAGAAGGTGAACTCCGAGCCGAATCCCAGAAAAATTAAAGCGGGGATTGTGAACATGACCCCAGCAGCGAGCGACTCGCCGGCGGAGCCCGTCGTTTGCACGATGTTATTTTCAAGAATCGTGGAGCGGCCGAAGGCGCGAAGGATGCTGATGGAGAGCACGGAGATAGGGATGGAAGCGGAAACGGTAAGCCCGGCGCGAAGGCCGACATACACGGTGACGGCGCCGAAGAGCAGCCCGAAGAGCGCGCCGAGAATCACCGCTCGAAGGGTGAATTCTTTGATGCTCTCTTCCGCCGATATATACGTGCGGAATTCCCCTGGAGGGGCCGTGGAACTCCATGGACGTTCGCTCACCGAAACCTCCTCGTGTTCCCTGGATAGTTGGACTTAACCGTGTGCGGGGATTATGCCGCAGGTCGACAGGGTGGCAAAGCGATTCCTGCTAGAGGCGGCAACTTATCATTCCAGTTCTATTGACACCAGTAATGCATCCCTATATTGTCCAGCGCTATAAAGTACTCAGGTCGGGAACAAACCATGCTTGGGGACCCTTCCACGTTGTTAAAGCGATGCAGTGCCGGCATCTGCTATTCCCCTGTAAATACTGGAGTTGCACGGCCTTATTCGAATTCAATCCGGAGGCCTGCCGTGAGTTATCGCCGAGTGTTCTTGCTTGTGGCACTCCTGTTGGGAGTGGCCTTGGTGCAACAAGTGTGGCTGGTGGCTGCCGGCGACGAATGGCAACCGATCACGCAAGAAGAATTGAAAATGACCAGTGTCCCGGAAGCGCCCGGCGCACCGGCCGTCTATTTGTACCGGCAGGTGGATCGGGATGATCAGGAAGCGCACGAATACAATTATTTGCGAGTCAAGATTCTTACGGAAGAAGGGCGGAAGCAGGCGGATGTGGAGATTCCTTTTTTCAAAGAAGCAGCCAACATTCATGGCATTAAGGCTAGGACGATCCGGCCGGACGGGTCGATTGCGAACTTCGATGGAAAAATTTACGAGAAGACCATCGTTAAGGCAAAAGGGATCAAATACCTGGCCAAAACGTTTACGCTGTCGGACGTGCAAGTCGGAAGCATAATTGAATACCACTACATGAAAAGTTGGGACCAAGGATTGTACTTCAAAGAGGCGCACTGGATTTTGGCGGAAGAGTTGTATACGCGGCGCGCGAAGTTTTCGTTGAAGCCGATCTCCTCATTCCTCATCCGGTGGAGCTGGCCCGTGGGATTGCCGCAAGGGACGAATCCACCAAAGGACGAACATGGGATGATTCATCTTGAGACGCAGAATGTTCCTGCTTTTCAGATCGAAGATTACATGCCGCCGGAAAACGAGTTGAAGATGCGTGTGGACTTTGTCTACAGCGAAGGAAACGACGAAAAGGACCCCGACAAATTTTGGAAAAATGAGGAGAAAAGCCAGTTCCAGCGAGTCGAAGACTTTGTCGGGAAACGCAAGGCCATGGAGCAGGCAGTGGCACAAATTGTAGGGCCAAATGATTCGGCCGAGATAAAGCTGCAGAAGATCTATGCCCGCGTTCAGCAATTGCACAATACATCATTCGAGGCGGAAAAGACCGAACAAGAGCAAAAACGGGAAAAGCGCAAAGACACGAACAATGTCGAGGACGTCTGGAAAAACGGCTACGGCAGCGGACGCCAGCTCACCTGGCTGTACCTCGGATTGGTGAGGGCCGCCGGGTTGGAAGCCTATCCGGTGCTGGTTTCCCGGCGCGATGAATATTTCTTCAAGTCGGCGTTCATGAATCCGAGCCAATTGAATGACAACGTGGTGCTCGTCAAATTGAACGGGGCGGACACTTACTGCGATCCGGGTGCTCCGTTTACACCCTACGGTCTTCTGCCCTGGGCTGAGACGGCAACGGCCGGTTTACGATTGGACAAACAGGGTGGTTCGTGGGTCAAGACGTCGCTGCCTCCCGGTTCGACCTCTCTGATTACCCGCAAGGCGGACATGAAACTGACGGATACAGGCTCACTCGAGGGCAAATTGACGGTCACCTTTTCGGGATTGGAAGCGGTGTGGAGGCGGCTTGAGGAAAGAAACCAGGACGACACGAACAGGAAGAAATTTCTCGAGGATCAGATTAGGGAATATATCCCGGTAGGCATTGAGGTGGATCTGACCAATAAACCGGATTGGGGAGCTTCCTCACAGACACTCGTCGCAGAGTACGACCTGAAAGTTCCCGGATGGGCGTCGGGAGCTGGACGACGAGCGCTTCTGCCGGTGGGCCTCTTCGGCGGCCCGGAAAAGCATGTTTTCGAGCACGCCAACCGAGTTCACCCAATCTACTTCCACTACCCGTCGGACAAGGTAGATGACGTGACCATCGAACTCCCGCTCGGCTGGCAAGTGAGTAATCTGCCGCCGCTGCAAAATCTGGATGCCAAGGCGGCTCTCTATAGCTTGAAAGCGGAAAACAACAAAGGCGCCCTCCATCTGACGCGGCAGGTGAACCTGGAGCTGTTACTGGTGGATTTGAAGTCTTATCCGACGCTTAGGAATTTCTTCCAAACTGTGAGGACGGGAGATGAACAACAAATCGTTCTACAGCCGGGTGCTTCTGCGGCGAGTAATTGAGACGCACCGCATTTGGATGTACTTTGCGCTCAGCACAATCGGCTGTCTAGCCGGGATACTCCCGGCGGCTATCGCAGGAGACGCGCCGGGGTGGATGCACGCGCTGGTATCCCTACCGCTGCCCGCGCACGACGAGAAGACGGATGTAGTGCAGCTTTATTCCGAAAAGATAGTAATGGTTCAATCGGCGGACAAGATCAAAACCACGGTTCGCGAAGCCTACAAGATTCTGCGGCCCGGCGGCCGTGAATTCGGCACGCTGGTAGTTTCTTTCAATTCCCATAAGAAAATCACGGGCATGCGCGGATGGTGCATCCCGGCGCAGGGCAAAGACTACGAAGTGAAAGACAAGGAAGCAATCGAGATATCACTCCCGAAAATAGATGGAAGCGAGCTCGTGTCCGACGTGAAGGAAAAAATCCTTCGCATCCCCGCGGCCGATCCCGGCAATATCATCGGATACGAGTACGAAGAGGAGGATCAGCCGTTTGTCCTCCAAGACGTCTGGTCCTTCCAAGAGACAAATCCGGTGCGCGAGGCCCATTACTCACTGCAGTTCCCTCCTGGATGGGAGTACAAAGCGACCTGGATAAATTATCCCGAAGTTAAGCCAACGCAATCGGGAAACCAGGCGCAGTGGGTCGTCAGCGACATCAAGGCCATCAAGCCGGAAAACGAAATGCCACCGATGCGTGCCGTCGCCGGGCTTTTGGTGCTCTCTTTTGTGCCGCCGGGCGGGGGCGCAAACCGAGGGTTTCAGAACTGGAGGGAGATGGGGCATTGGGAAGCTGGCCTGGAGCAAGGGCGCCGCGATGCTTCACCTGAAATCAAACAGAAAGTTACCTCCCTTACGTCTCCGGCGGCCACTCAGCTGGCGAAGATGCAGGCGCTGGCGAAGTTCGTTCAATCGGACATCCGTTACGTTGCGATCGAGCTGGGAATCGGTGGATGGCAGCCCCACCCTGCGCCAGAGATCTTTACGCACCGTTACGGAGATTGTAAGGACAAAGCCACGCTCCTGAGTTCGATGCTGCACGAAATTGGCCTCGATTCGTTCTTTGTCTCGATCAACACGGAGCGAGGAGGAGTCGCTCCAGACCGCCCCCCGATGATCGGTTGGTTTAACCATGAAATTCTCGCGGTGCGCTTGCCGGATGACGTGAAGGACTCTTCCCTCGTTGCGGTGCTGGAACATCCCAAACTGGGGCGCTTGCTGATCTTCGATCCCACCGATGAGTGGACTCCCTTTGGACAATTGCGGGGTGAACTGCAATCCAACTATGGGCTGCTCGTGACTCCGGAGGGAGGCGAGCTGGCGAAACTGCCACAATTGCCGACAACCAGAACCGGCGTCCAGCGCACGGCAAAGCTGAAATTGAGCCCCAATGGAACGCTGAGCGGAGACTTTGTCGAAACACGGCTGGGAGATTCGGGTTTGTGGCAGAGGGTGACGCTGAAATCCGCCACAAAGGAAACGGACAAGATCAAGCCGATTGAGACCATGCTCTCGCACTCACTTTCGACCTTTCAAATCACCAAGGCAAGCGTCTTGAATCTCAATCTGACGGATCAGCCCTTCGGATACCAGTATTCGCTGGTTGCGGAAAATTACGCCAAGAACGCAGGCAATTTATTGTTGGTGCGCCCGCGCGTTCTGGGAAGCAAGTCCAGCGATCTCCTGGAGACCAAGGAACCGCGGAAGTATCCGGTGGAATTTGGCGGGCCATCGCGGGACACGGACACGTTTGAGATTGCCCTGCCGGCTGGTTACGAGGTGGACGATTTGCCGCCGCCGGTCGATGCGGATTACGGCTTTGCGAGCTATCACAGCAAAACGGAAGTGGCGGGAAACACGCTGAAGTACACACGGACTTTTGAAGTCAAAGAGCTGAGCGTGCCTCTGAACAAGGTCGAGGAATTGAAGAAGCTCTATCGCATCATCGCGGGCGACGAGCGCAATACCGCCGTGCTAAAGCCGGCTGGTCGCTGATCTTAATCTGGTTGACGTTATACAGACTTTTTTCGCGCGGACCTGACTGACCAAACAGCGTCGGCGCGGCCCACCAGAAACGCAACGAAACAAAGCGCGAACACCGAATGGCTGAGGCTCGCGCCGAAGTATTGCCAAAAGGCCGCGTGCGGACCCGGATAGTCCGACGAAAAGAGCAATGCCAGCATCAAGAGCAGTCCAGCGACGCTCGCCGGCCAGACCCAAAAACCGATCACCAGCCCCAACCCGATGGCAAGTTCACCATATGCCGTGAGGAAAGCGAACGCCGTGGCGTGCGGCAGCACAAATCCGCGGAGCACCGGCGCCATGAGGGGATAAACTCCTCCCTCGAGAAACTTGTTGATCCAGAACTGAATCCGCCGTGAAGAGTGAATTCCGTGCCGAAGACTTTGTACTGGCCGAAAATCAAAAAGAAGATTCCGACGCCAATGCGGAGTACCGCCAGGGCGTAAGTGTTGCGGGCGCCGGCATCGGTAGGAAGAGTCATCGAGATTTCCAATCTAGGAGCGTGATCCAGCGCCAACAGCATGCCCCCGTGGGATGAGAAATGAAAGCGCGGCGGGGGTCTGCATGCCCGCCAATTTTTTCCGCAGGACGCGCGGCGCGGAATCCAGCAATTCTTTTCGAAGGGCCAGAGCTGCTTCCGCGGAAAGATGCAACCGGTAAACGTCGCCGCGCTGGGCGTGTGAATATTTCTCGTAACGCGGCGCTGATTCTCTCCCAGCGCCGAGCAAGATTTCCCACGAGCTCTGTTTTTGGAACAAACGCCTTGCGGAAGCTTCCTGACCGGTGATGGCAATCAGGCTGCGCTGTGTGCCGCCGCCGATTTCGATGGACACGGTCGTCACTGCATCGGCGTTGAAGCCGCGCGAAGGATCGTCATCCGGGAAAGGCGCGAGAAGAGCCGCAAGTTCGCTCGCCTCGCAGGTGAACCCCTCCCACGAATACCGAAAACCGTTGTACACGACCGTCCCGACACGAAAGATTTGCTGCACGCGCAATTCATTTTTTCCCGTGATGCTCAAAACCATATCCACGAGTTCGGCCAGGCGAAATACCTGTCGAACCACGGGGCGAACGGTCACGTAACCGGCGTCCTCTTCCGTGAAGCGCACCGCGATGGTTTCCGGGAGCGGCATAGTGAAATCAGAGCACGACGAATCCGGACAAATGGGCAAAAGTTCCGCGAAAATTTAGCCAAGTTTCGAAAGACGGTCGCGCACCAGGTCGCTGAGTGCCTTGCCGTCGACGGTCTTGCCTTCGAGAGCCGCCTTCGCGGCTTTCACGACCCCGCCCATCTGCTTAATGGAATTTGCGCCCGTCTCGGAAATGGCTTTGGTGATGGCGACGTTCATCTCCGCTTCGCTCGCACCTGCCGGCAGATAGGACTCGATGATGGCGAGTTCCTTGGTTTCCTTTTCGGCCAGCTCTGGCCGGTTGCCTTTGGTGAACTGCTCGATGGATTCCTTGCGCTGCTTCACCAGCGTTTGCAGGATCTGAATGGATTCCGTCTCGTCCAGCGCGCGAATCTTTTCGACTTCCCGGTGTTTGATGGCCGCTTTGATTCCTCGTATGACGCTGAGGCGCAGTTCGTCTTTCGCGCGCATGGCGTCGACCAGGTCCTTCTGAATTTTCTCGGCAAGACTCATCGCCAGTTCCTCGCTTTGAAGAATATAGCAGACGCGAGAAGCGTAAGGGCTGGGGAAGGCTGTCGAGCAAGGTTCGGGAGGGCAGCTTGACCGGGCAGGAATGGAGTCAAGCGAAGCCGGCATCCGGCTCAGGCACCCATTTGACAGTGTCGAGCCGGGTCGCTAACGTGGTTCACTTCTATTTTGCAGGATGAACCCACAGGAGAATGCTAGGCACCTCATGAAAGTCATCGTGGCGGACAAGATCAGCGAACGCGGAGTGCAGTTGCTGAAGGAGCAGCCGGGCTGGAACGTCGTCCTCACGACGAAAGATAACCTGAACGCTGAGATCGCGGACGCGGATGCCCTGATCGTTCGCAGCGCCACGAAAGTGACCGCCGAATTACTGGAGCTTGCGCCCAAATTACGCGCGGTGGGGCGCGCGGGCGTGGGCGTGGACAATATTGACCTGGAAGCTGCCACCAAACGCGGCGTCCTGGTGATGAGCACGCCCGGCGGGAATGCCGTGAGCGTAGCCGAGCACACCTTTGCCCTCCTTCTGGCCTTGGCGAGGCAGGTGCCGCGCCTCGACAAGGCCATTCATGAAGGTCGCTGGGAAAAATCTACCGCTGCGGGAACGGAAGTGCGCGGGAAGACGCTCGGCCTGATTGGCCTCGGGCGAATCGGCAGCGAGGTGGCGGTGCGCGCGGAAGCCTTCGACATGCGCGTGCTGGCATACGATCCCTTCATCAGCGAAGCGGCAGCACGCGAAGTGTCCGTGGACCTGGTGCCGCTGGATATCTTGCTGGCGCAGAGCGATTTTGTTTCATTGCACACCGCGTTGAGCCCCGCGACGCAAAACCTGATCAACTCTTCCACTATCGCGAAGATGAAAAAGGGTGCGCGCGTGATCAACGCCGCGCGCGGAGAGTTGATCGACGAAGCCGCCCTTGCCGCAGCGTTGAAAAGCGGGCAGCTTGCTGGCGCCGCCGTGGACGTGTTTGCCGAAGAGCCGCCGAAAAACTCGCCGCTCATCGGACTTTCGAATTTCATTGCCACGCCCCACGTCGCGGGCTCTACGGCGGAGGCCCAGGAAGAAGTCGGCACGCAAGTGGCGGTGCAGATCAAGGACTACCTCGCGGATGGCATCATTCGCAACGCGGTGAACTTGCCCGCACTTTCTGCCGATCAATACCGGCGCGTGCGGCCCTATCTCGAGCTGGCCGAGCGCCTCGGGTCTCTGGTTTCGCAAGCGGCGGAGACGCGCCCCGCACGCATCCGCATTCGCTACGCAGGGGAAGTGGCCGAGGTGGGCACGCACCTGCTGCGCAGCGCGGTGCTGGCCGGCGTCCTCAATGCGGTGCTGGATGAAAAGGTGAACATCGTAAACGCCCCGGCCGTGGCCGCGGCCAGAGGCTTGACCGTCGAGGAAGAAACGCGCAGACGCGAGCACGGGTTCCCAAACACTCTCGAAGTCTCCGCACTGCCTGAAAAAACCGGAGCGGCGACAGGTTTTACGGCGGAAGGCACTGTCCTTCATGACGGCTCTCCCCGCGTGCTGCAGATCGAAGGGATTCCGCTGGAAGCTCAGTTGGAAGGGACTATTTTGTATTTGAGGAACCGCGACGAACCTGGCGTCATCGGTCAGATTGGCACCACTTTGGGCAAGCTAGGAGTCAACATCGCTACCTTCGCCCTCGGCCGTCGCGAGGCGCAACGCGGGGCCGACGCCGTTTCGCTCGTCCGTGTAGACGGCCAGGTATCAAGTGCGATTCTCGATCCCATCCGGGCGATTCCCGCCATTACCGAGGCAAAACTCCTGCATCTCGCGTGATTTCTATTAGTTAGGTTGATGGCAGAGAATGCAGTGACTCGCAGATTCCTCTTGCCAAGCTGATGCCTCTATGGTACCGTATGTTCTGGGTATATTCGTCCTCGTATCTCTAGCCTCGGCGCTGTGCCACTCACTCTCCCGCGTCGGCCCCGAACTTGCAGAATTTTGGTGCAACGTAACCTCCTTTAGAATCAACACTTGTGGACCCTCTCGCAAGTGTTGAAAACAAATGACTTATGGAAACGCTAACTCCCTTAGAATCAACACTTACAAAAAACTGGGGGGAGGGGGTGTTACGGTGGGTGGGTACGCGACCAGCCTCGTTATAGATTCATGTTCAAAAAAACGCAAGCTTAAATCGAAATAACTTGACTTGACATTCCCGGGCGACCTGTTCTAAAAGCTACCTCAACGGTAGATTAGGTCGAGCGGTGGTTAAGGTTGCCCGGGGTAAATTTCCATTCTGGTCTGATTTCTCTTTACGGCAATTTGCCGCAGTCTTTGTGTGGCCGCCCGCTTTCCAACGTAAGTCAGATTCAAAATTCAATCATGGTGCGCGAAAGGAACAGTCTATGAAGCCGTCTTCCATGAAGCGCGATCTTTTGGTTTGCCTCGTGATTCTTCTCTTATCGGCCACGAGCGCGTGGGCGCAAACGGGGACCTCTGCCATAGGTGGAGCCGTCACCGACCAACAAGGTAGAGCAGTGCCTGGTGCAAAGGTCACTCTCACCAACGTCGCGACCAACGCCAGGCGCAGTGTGGAGTCATCAAGCACGGGCGCGTACGTGTTTGACTTGATTACGCCGGGCGATTACCGCCTCGAGGTTGAAGCCAAGGGATTCAACAAGACGGTCGTGGGCAATGTGCGAGCCTTAATCGGCAAGCAAACCGAGACCAACGTGCAAATGAGCGTAGGAGGGATCAGCGAAGTGGTTGAGGTGATGGCAAGCTCCCAAGACGCTGTCATCAACACCCAGGATGCTTCCCTCGGCAACGTCTTCGACTCGAATCAGATTTCTCAGCTTCCGCTGGAAGGGCGCAGTCTGGCGAATTTGCTCAGCCTCCAGCCCGGTGCCACTCAGGAAGGCTACGTCACCGGGGCGCGAGCCGATCAGTCGAACGTTACATTGGACGGCGTTGATATCAACAACGCGCAAACCGGCAATGCCGCGATAGCCGCATCGGACAACAGTCTAGTGATCGGCTCGCTCTCGAGCAGTATCACGTCGGGTCCGGTTCTGCGTCTCAACTCCGAGGCCATCGAAGAGTTCCGCGTCACCACGGCAAACGGAAACGCCAACCAGGGCCGTTCAGCCGGTGCACAAATCAATCTGATTACCAAATCAGGCTCGAACACTTGGCATGGGGCGGCATTTGAATTTTACCGCGGTACGTCTTTCGAGGCCAACGACTGGTTCAGCAACGCCTCCGGGACACCCCGCACGCCATTGGTTCGGAACACATTTGGCGGGGCGCTCGGCGGCCCGATCGTGAAGAATAAGCTCTTCTTCTTCTATAGCTACGAAGGCCGCCGCGACGCGACATCCACTGGCGAGACCAGGATTGTTCCTTTGGCTACTTTGGGACAGGGAATTATTAAATATACGTATTGCCCGGACAAGGCCTGTAACAACCCGCTGCCAGCGTCGTTGAACTTGGCTCAGAATCAACAAGCGTACCAGGATACCGGCATCAACTCGGCTGCGCTGAGTGCTCTGGCCGCAGCCGCCGCTAAGTATCCCGCAAACGATACGACGGTAGGCGACCAGTTGAATACGAGTGGGTTCCGCTTCAACGCTCCCACGCCCATAAAACTGAACTCGCATATCGCCCGGTTTGACTATACCTTGACCGGCCACCAGAACCTTTTCGTCCGGCTCAACTATATAAGCGATACTGCGGTAACTGCTCAGTACCTCCCCGATACGCCTGCCCCGGGAGTGTGGAGCCATCCGCGGGGATTGGCTGTCGGACACACCTGGACCATTGGAAGCAACTGGGTGAACAGCGCGCGGTACGGCTATACGCGCCAGGCCTACACGAATGGCGGGGACAGCAACGGGAATGACTTCACTTTCCGCTTTGTGTTCCAACCCAATAGCCAGACCCATACGCTTACCCGCGTGACGCCCGTCCACAACATCACGGATGATGTTTCGTGGATCCATGGCAAGCACGCCGTACAGTTTGGAGGCAACGTCCGGTTGATTAGCAACAGCCGCGTAAGCTTCGCGAATGCTTTTGACAACGCGGTCACCAACCCTTCGTTTTATCTCGGTGCTGGCGACCATGTTTCGAGCCAGTTTCAAGACTACTTGGACGCGAACGGTCTGCCTGGCAACCAGGCTTCCGGGCAATCGCTGAACTCCATCGCGGAGGTGCAGAACGCAGCGACGGCCATTATCGGGCGCCTCTCGCAATATACCGCCGATTTCACCTTCGGCAAGGACGGCAGTTTATTGAACGCAGGCGTGCCCAGCACCCGGGACTTTGCCACGCAAGCCTACGAGGAGTACATCCAGGACTCCTGGAAGATTCGTCCCCACCTCACTCTCACATTGGGACTTCGTTACAGTCTGGAGCGTCCCGTCTATGAAACCAAGGGGTTTGAAGTGCAGCCCACGGTGCCCCTTGGAACGTATTTTCAGGAGCGCCTTGCCGCAGCGGCCCAGGGCAACAACTTCAGCGACCCGATCGTCATCAAACCTTCCGGCCCAGCCAATGGCGGGAAGTCGATGTACAACTGGGACAAAAACAATTTCCAGCCTCGTATCGCGGTGGCCTGGTCACCGGATTATTCCAGCGGCTTACTCCACTCGCTCTTCGGAGATGGCGGTAAGTCCGTGCTGCGTGGCGGCTTCGCCATTACGAACGATTATTACGGCCAAGCCCTGGCCGTGGACTGGGATTTAAACAACACGCTCGGTTTCACGTCGAACTTCACGACCCCTGCGAACACCTACGATACGGTTGCAGGGAGCACGTCACCCCTGGCACCTTTGTTTACTGGTTTTAACCAGAACGTGCGGTCACTGCCGAAGGTGGTTGTGCCGCCCAATCTGCAATTCCCACTGTCGCAGCCCCTCGACATGGGAGAGCGCATCGAGACGGGTGTGGATTCGAATCTGCATGCGCCCACGGAGTACGTTTGGAATCTGACCTACGAGCGGCAAATGCGCGCGGGCACTACTCTATCCGTCTCCTATATCGGGCGGATGGCGCGCAGTCTGCTGGCCCGCCGGGACGCCGTTGCATTCAACGACGTTCAAGATCCGAAGAGCGGGATGGACTGGTACACGGCCGGAACAATCCTGGAAAAGCAGCGCCAGCTAAACGTGCCCACCAGCCAGATCGCATCCATCCCCTTCTTCGATAACCTTTTCCCCGCCAATTTGGTGGACTTCTTCAATAATGATCCAAACATCGCGGCCGGCTTTCCTTCAAACTGGACCCCTACGCAGGTGTTCTATGGGTTGCAAAGCCGGGGGGTGCCCGGCAACAACAACCCATTTTTCTTTTTTTCTGGCAATGATTGGACGGATACGCAGGCTTTTGTCGATCAAGTGGGAGCAGGATTCTTCAACTGTCCAAGTGGACCGCCCTGCCCACTCCCCTACATCCCCCTCTTTCCGACCCGGTTCATGCAACCGCAATACGGTGCGCTGTCCGCGTGGAGCACGATTGGGAATTCCAACTACCATGCCCTTACAGTCTCGCTGCGACAGCGCCTCAGTAGTTTGACCATGGATTTCAATTACTCTTTTTCCCATTCGTTGGACGACTCTTCCGGTTTGCAATCGGACTTTGGCTTCGGCAGTAATAACAACAGTGGTCCATTTATCGAGAATCCGATCCGCCAGCGCAGCAATTACGGCAATTCCGACTTCGACATCCGGCACCTCATCAATGCCTCCGCCGTGTGGCAGATGCCGTTTGGCAAGGGGAAAGCGCTCGTGAACACCAGCAATCGAGCCTTGGATGCCATCGTCGGAGGATGGCAACTCGCCGGCATCTTCCGCTGGAACTCCGGACTGCCGGTTGGCGCGCCTTTCGACGACGCTCGTTGGGCAACCAACTGGAACGTCCAGGCCAACGTAACCCCCCTGGCCCCTTTCCATACTTGCCCGTCCCGTATTGGAACGCCAGACCCCGTCGGCACTGGTGCACCAAAACTCTTCGGCGGTAGCAGTTGCAACATAAAAGCAATCTACCAGAGCTTCCGTAACGCCTATCCGGGCGAGACGGGCCCACGGAATTACCTGCGCTATCCGGGATACACGAACGTGGATCTTGGGCTAGCGAAGACATGGCACATGCCTTGGAGCGAGAAGCATCAACTACAGCTCCGCTGGGATGTGTTCAACGTCGCCAACCATCAGAGTTTTGGCTTGATTGACCTTAGCCGCACGGGCATTGGCGTAGCTCGCGATCCCGCGCTCCGAGGCCTGAATCCCCCGAAGAACTGGTCAAACTTCACCCAGATCCAGGGCAACCCCCGAGTGATGCAAGTCGGCGCGCGCTACTCTTTCTAACAATCTTTGCATCCGATTCAACCGGGGCGCGCGCAATCGTGCCCCGGTTTTTTTTATTATTATGCCGAAAGCCGGCCACATCGAAGCCAGGGCCCGCACCATTGTGCGAATCATTAAAAAAGTGCAATTTTGCATCCAAACAGCGCGGTCTAGCGGCGCTCGCTGAGCTATGTTAATCTGGTATTCTCGCTTGGGCAGGATTTGTGCGCCTGAGCGTGTCAGTCGGGGCGTAGCGCAGCCTGGCTAGCGCGCCTGGTTCGGGACCAGGAGGTCGATGGTTCAAATCCATTCGCCCCGACCACTTCAATCCGGGTCCGGCCCGGAGACATGGGTGACACAACGTACCTAAGACATAGGTAACACTTTTGGGCCGAACGGATTTTCGAGCGGTTCGAGCACCCGAGTCTCCAGATCGAAGTATCCCAAATCATAATCCA
>JBARRT010000177.1:0-4477 GCA_049644365.1 Candidatus Acidiferrum sp.
CACCTGCTCACCCGCCTTCGCCCAGCGATAGGCCAGCCCGGAGCCTTCCGCTCCTGTCCCCCCCAATATCGCGATTCTTCGCGCCATGATCATTCGCTCCGATCTCTCCTCGCCGCTTCGCTTTCCCGCCGCTCAATATGGTATCTTCAAAATCTTCAAAGATGACCACCTCCCCGCTCACCACCCTGGAATTTCGCAAAGCGCTCGGCCAGTTTTCCACCGGCGTAACCGTCGTCACCGTCGAGCGCGAGCCCGGAAAAATTCAGGGCATGACCGCCAACTCCTTCACCTCCGTTTCGCTCGCCCCCCTGCTGATTCTCGTTTGCGTCGACCACCGCGCGAAAATCCTTCCGTTCCTTCAGAAGAAAAAACGCTTCGGCGTCAGCGTCCTCAAAGCCGGGCAGCAGGCCGTCTCCGAATATTTTGCTCGGGGAGTGCACAGCGCGGAAGCCGAAGAGCGCCTCTCCATCCGCTACTCCCGAACCGCGAGCGGGCTTCCGGTCCTGGAAGACACTCTGCTCCAGCTGAGTTGTAGCACGGTGTCCTCACATGTCGCCGGGGATCACACGATTTTTATCGCGGAAGTCCACGACGCGGAGATTCACGAAGGAGAGCCGCTGCTCTATTTCCGCGGCGAATACCGCACCATCGCCCGCCACCGCTGACCGGACTTGCTGCGTATTTTTCTCTGAAACGCTGCGCTAGCAGCCAATTCTCTCTCGCCGGCCACGCCACTCGTCGCAATTTCTCGTTCCCGCCGCCTTCAACCTTCAACTTTCAACTTCTTAGCTTTTGCACTCTTTGACTCTTCAACTCCTTAACTCTTTAACTCCTTAACTCTTCACTTCCCCTAGTGATGCCCTCCTAGCGGATCTCGTTTCACCCCGTACTCCGTCCCCCATTTGTCCGTCATCTCTCCGCGAATCTCCCACAGCTCCGGGAAAAATTTGTGCCGCATCCCCTCTTCCAGAATCTCCACCGGCCGCCCCTTCAGCGATTTCGACCCAAATCCGATCGTGCGATGGATCAATTGCATATGCTCGTACCGGAATTTCTGAAACAGTTCGTCGAATTCCGCCAGCGCCTCCGCCACCACGTAGGCGTCCCCATGCGAATACCCAGTATCGTAGATTTTCTCGATCGTCAGCCCATGCTTGTCCAGATAATTCGCCTTGAAGGAATTCCAGATCGGCTGGTACATCTTCAGCAGCACACGGAATCCCGGCGACTCCTGCCCGCTTCCATTCCCCAGCCGCTTTCGAATCTCCTGATATTCCTTCGGCGACATCGTCTCCAGCAGCGCCACTTGCTCGATCATCATCTTCTGCGTCAGGTGTACGCGCCGAAACAAAGTGATTACGCGGTTCGTATTTTCCTGCTGCAAATATTCATCAATGTCCAGCAGCGTGTAGGCGATCAGCTTCATCCACAGCTCTTCGATCTGATGCACAAGTTGAAACTGCAGCTCATCCGGATTGCACAGCTCCTCGAATTTGCTCTGGCACGAAAGTAGCGCCTTCGTGTTCAAATACAATTCGTAATCCAGCGTGCCCTCGCCGCTCATGATTTCGTAAAACTGTTCGCGATTCACACAACCTCCCCGTCGTCCTTGCCGCCGCGCGTCCCAACTTCAAAATCCGCAACTTCGCGCACTTCAACCCGGCGTATCCCACCAAAATGTATTTGTTCGGAGAACGCCTAGCGTTCGGAGCTGCCCGAAGGACGCGTGGACTCGGTCGAATCGCCCAGCTCTTTGCGATGGCTCTTCACTTCACGCAGCGCGTAGATCGGCTTGTTTTGCGACTCATAATACGTGCGCGCAATGATTTCGCCCAGCAGCCCCATCGAAATGAACTGCACTCCGCTCACGAACAGCGCCACCGCCAGCAACATCAGCGGGCCATGTTCCGCCATAATCGCCTTGTGCAGGTAAAACTTTTCGTAAGCCAGGAAACACGCCAGCAGGGAACCTATTCCCGCGCCGCCCACGCCCAGCAATCCGAAAAACTGCAGCGGCCGCGTCGAATAATCCAGCAAAAACTTCACGATAATCAAATCCAGGAACACGCGAATCGTCCGCCCAATCCCGTAATTGGACTTCCCGCTCTTCCGCTCCAGATTCGCGATCGGCACTTCCGCGATCCTCGCGCCTGTCGAGCTTGCCAGCGCCGGAATGAACCGGTGCAGCTCCCCGTACAATTGAATTTCCTGAATGATTTCCCGCCGGTAGGCCTTGAACGTCGTTCCAAAATCGTGCAGCTCGATCCCTGAAAGCTTCGCCATCATCCAGTTTGCCACGCGGCTCGGAACTTGCCGCGTCAGCCAGTGATCGTTCCGCTGGTGGCGCCACCCGCTCACCAGGTCGAAGCCTTCCTCGATTTTTTCAAGGAACTTCGGAATCTCGTCGGGATCGTGTTGCAGGTCGCCGTCCATCGAGACGATGACCTCGCCCCTCGCGAAATCAAATCCCGCCTTCAGCCCCGCCGTCTGCCCAAAATTCCGCCGCAACCGCACCAGGTTCACCCGCCGGTCGTGCTCGTAAATTTCCGAGAGCACTTTGAACGTATCATCCTTGCTGCCATCGTCCACAAACACGAGCTCATACGGCTCGCCGATCGCATCCATCACTTCCGTCAGCTTCATGTAGAGAGGTGGGATGTTTTCCTGTTCGTTGTAGAACGGAACGACCACCGAGTAGCGGATGAGCGTGTCGCTTGTCATTCTTTTCTGCTGCCGGTTTACGCTTCCTGGGTTACGAAGCCATAGTCTATCAGGCGAATCCCTTGCGATGCGACAAGATTTCGAACTCCTGTATCCGTCAGGATCTCCAGCTCCGCCTGCCGCGAATCCTGGAGCCGCGTCGCCGTTTTCTTCAGCGCCGCGTCCGCGTATCCCGGATGGCACATCAATTCCGTCGTGCCTTCCGGCAAACTCTTCACCAATTGTTTCAAGCCCTCCAGCGTCAATTCCCCCGTCTGTGCAATTCCGCAAAAATAATCCGCCGCCGCAATTCCTGCGCGCTCCGCCTGGTCGCGCGCATCCCGAGCTAAAAGCTTCAACCCCCTTGCCTGCACGCCCTGCTTCATCACCACCACGCTTCGCTGTTTTCTTCCGGACGCCAGCGCCGTCCGCAAACTCGATTCCTCCAGCGCAATTCGAATCGCCCCAATCGAGTGCCGCTTCGCCAGCCGCAGCGCAATTTCAAATAATCCCGGCAACATGTGCACGTGCTTGTGCCCGTCGAGATGCGTCGGCTCAATCCCCGCGTCGCGCACTTTCTGAATCTGCGCGTCCCACTCCATCTCCACTTCCCTCAGCACCAGCCCGCGTCTCACTTGCTTCAAAAACAAACTCTCCGGCCCGCCTGCAAACTCTCCCTCATCGTTCAGCAGGCTCGTGACCGTCTCCCGATCCGCCACCGGTGCGCCGTCGCTCAAGTTCAAGTGCACACCCATCCCCAGCCCCGGCGCCTGCCGCGCGATTTCCAATCCGCCCGCAAACGCCGCCCCGTTCGCCAGCATGGATGTGCTCGTCACGATGCCGATTCGAAATGCATCCGCGATCCCGCGGTTCACTCCTTCGGTCCAGCCGAGGTCATCCGCATTCACAATCAGGTTCTTCAAAGCCTGTCCTTCTCCCGCTCGGCCGCCTGTCCCTTGGTACAGCTACTCTTTCGTGCTCCAGCGCGGACTCGTACCATTGATTCTTTTTCTCCTCAACTCTAGCATGGCCTTAATGAGGGAAACATGTCGCTAAAGCTGCGCGAAAGCTGGCACGTAACTGACAAATACCGCGAGAAGCGTCGCGGTCGCCGCATGAATTCGCGCGTTCCCGTGCGCCTCGAGTGGGATGACGGCACTGGCAAGCGCGTCAGCGTCGAGGCCCACACGCGCATCGTCAATCCTTACGGTTGCATGGTCGTTCTCCAGCAGTCGCTGAATCTCGAGCATCGCCTGGCGCTCACCAATCTCGCCACTCATGCCAGCAATGCCGCCATTATTGTTTGGAAAGGCAATTCGCGCCCCGACGGCTGGGAATACGGCGTCGAGCTGATTGCACCGGAGATGGAATTTTGGGGGCTGGAACTGTGAAGCCTCTTCCCGTGAAACCTTCGCCTTATGCGAAGCCCGGCGCGCTCAACGTGCCCCGCCCCGCGCTCAACCGGCAACCCACCGCCGAGGAACGCCGCCGCGCCCAGCGCGTCTTGCTGCGTATGCCCGTGGTCGCTCACATCGCTGGCAATCCGAAACCCGTCGACGGTTTCACGCACACCGTCAGTGCCACCGGCGCCATGATTATTCTTCCCGAAGGCTTGCCCCAGGGCACCAAATTCATCATCGAAAATCCCAAGACTCAGCAAAAGGTCGAGGTCAACGTCGTCCGTCCCCCGCAACTGAACCAGGAAGGCTCCCTCCTTCCCGTCGAGTTCTTGACGCCCGCCCCGCTCTTCTGGAACATCGTCTTCCCTCCCAATGGC
>JBARRT010000178.1:0-3141 GCA_049644365.1 Candidatus Acidiferrum sp.
TAGAAGGGACCAGGTTGAATTACACGGTCACCGATCCGGCCCACGGGAACGACTTTCGAATAATTTCCGCTGGAAAAAATCTCGTCCGCAGTCTCGAAGTCGTGATAACTGAGAGTTTTCTCGATTACTTTCACTCCACTTTCGCGCAGCAACCCGATCACCCTTTGACGGGTAATGCCCGCCAGAAATGTTCCATTCGCTACCGGTGTGTAAACCGCACCACCTTTTGCCATGAAGATGTTGGAAGTGGCCAGTTCGGCGACGTTGCCAAGCATGTCGCAGACGACGGCATTGTCAAATCCGCGGGAGTGCGCCTCGAAAAGAGCGCGAGCGTTGTTTGGATAGAGACATCCGGCTTTGGCATCCACAGGCATGGTTTCTTGCGTCGGCCGTCGAAAGGGAGACAAGGTGACCGAGAACCCGGTAGTGGGTTTGCGCATCGGCGCCTCGTATATGGCCAGACACCAGCGAGTCGACTCAGGATCATGCGCCTGAACCCACGGCCCTTCCTTCTCCGCCCAATACATAGGTCTGATGTAAAGTGCGGAGTCCTTGTCGAATCGGGTTATACCTTCCTGAGCGAGCTTGACCCACGTTTCCGTCGAAACCGTTGGTTTCAGGAACAGCTTGCGTGCCGAGTCATTGACCCGTGCGCAATGGAGTTCCAAATCTGGTGTAACACCTTCGAACGCGCGGGCACCGTCAAAAACTATGGAGCAAAGCCAAGCGGCGTGCGTGCGCGGACCCATGATGGGAGTGTTTCCCTCATGCCAATCTCCCTCAAAACATGTCCAGGTTTTGGACCAAGGGCTTTCGACCGCCATTCATGCTCTCCTTTGCGAAATGTGCGCGGCAAGCATTGAGTCAATTTCTGGCTCAGCTTTCCTTTAAAACAAGCAATGGCAATATTCTATCCTATCGCCGCTACTTAATGAGCCGCCGTGGCTCGCTAGGACTAAGTATCAGTACACGTTATCCTACCAATTTCTTTGAATCTAACTACGGAACGCGGACTGTTGGACCGCCGCGTTCAAATGTGTTAACAGAGACGGAAACTTGGAAATTTGCGGCATCGAACACAATGCGCTTTGCCCATTCCTCCAGCATGTGAGATACCTAAGATCGGCCCACATGAACGTTGACGATCCACAGAGCCCCAACATCGATCCTCCCCGGCGGAGTGAGTTCGGTTTCTCGGCTGAAGCCACCCCCACCGTCAAGTATTGCATCATCACCCCGGTACGGGATGAAGAACAGTTCGTTCGCGGCACAATCGATTCGGTCCTGCACCAGACCATAAAGCCTGTCGAGTGGATCATCGTGGATGACGGCTCAAAAGATGCCACGAATTCCATCATCTCCCGATACGCACAGGAGTATTCTTGGATTCGGACCTCGCGTCGCGAAAACCGCGGCCATCGCTCCACAGGTGGAGGTGTGGAAGCTTTTCTTGCGGGATACCAGTTGCTTCGATCGCAGGACTGGGAGTTTCTCGCGAATCTCGACGGGGACCTAACGTTTGCCTCGGATTATTTCGAGAAATGCTTCAAATTTTTCCACGAGATGCCACGGCTTGGAATCGGTGGAGGGACGATCTACGACAAAGTCGATGCACGCTTGCAATTAGAGAGGTCGCCCACTTTTCACGTCCGCGGGGGCACAAAAATTTATCGAAGAAAATGCTGGGATCAACTAGGTGGGCTCCCCCCGAGCCTTGGTTGGGATACAGTCGATGAACTCAAAGCCAATCAGCTCGGCTGGATTACGCAAACTTTTCCCGACCTCCGGCTTATTCAACATCGTGTGACGGGATCTGCTTGGGGAAGATGGGGAAACGCAGTGAACGACGGAGTAGCCGACTACGTAGTGGGTTATCACCAATTGTTCTTTTTCCTCAAATGCTTGAGACACATATTCCATGCGCCTTACATTGTCCGAAGCCTCGGGCTCGCTTATGGTTTCTTGCGCAGCTGGGTATCGCGGATGCCTCGCTTGGGCGACCAAGAGCTAAGGGACTATCTTCGGAAGCAGCAGTTGCGGCGTCTCTTGGGGGCGCCATCGATTTGGAAATGATGCTTCCGTGCTTGAGCTTCCGGGAAGCTCCAACGCACCGGGGGTCTTTGCACGGTGACACCAGATTCGACGATCGATGCATTGTTGCTCTTCGCAACGAGGCCAATCTTCGAGCCCCTCGGATTCTTGCTCGGAACAGTCGTGGGAGGTGACTTTCTGACGATCGTGGAATCGCCATCTCCTATGTCATCCCCCTTGATCGCGGGTACGATATCTATATCCCACCTTGCGGTCCCGTGGAGGGCTGGACTTACGTGAAACCGACGGTTCTCTTGGCCACAACCTCCCGCGGCTTCTCGCCTGCTCGGCTGGCGATGACTTTGGCAAGTTCAGGATGCACCGTAGACGCTGTCTGTCCACCTCGCCATCCGATCTGCAAGACAAGGGTAGTGCGCCGCACTCATGTCTTTCACGGCCTGCTTCCTTTGAGGTCCTTCAGAAGAGCCGTCGCCGCTAGCAGACCTGATCTCATCATTCCCTGCGACGATCTGACAACCTTATACTTACACGACTTGTACTCTCAAGCTCTGCACAGGGGGAAAGCAGGCGAAACAGTCTCCGCTCTGATCGAACGCTCGCTTGGTTCACCGGCAAGTTTCCCTCTTGTATATGCGCGTACTGCATTCATGGAAATGGCCCGGGAAGAAAACATCCGGGTTCCGCTCACTGAAGTAGTCAAACATGCGGCTGACCTTAAGAACTGTGTCTGGAGACTTGGCCTTCCCGTTGTGCTAAAAGCGGACGGCACTTCCGGTGGTGATGGAGTAAGAATCGTCCACGATCTCGAAGAGGCCGAGCATGGCTTTCGGGCGCTCGCAGCTCCGCCGCTTTTGGCACGGGCGGTCAAGCGCGCACTGATTGATCAAGACATGACTCTCATTTGGCCATCGCTTCTTCGTCATCGATTTGTCGTGAATGCTCAGGCATGGGTAGCTGGGCGTGATGCAACCAGCGCGGTGGCGTGCTGGAAGGGCGTCGTTCTGGCCAGCGTCCAATTTGAGGTACTAACCAAACAGGATGCTGGCGGACCGTCCACTGTCTTGCGCCGGATCGATAACGCGGAGATAT
>JBARRT010000179.1:0-26880 GCA_049644365.1 Candidatus Acidiferrum sp.
AGCCACAAACTGCAGTCTTTCATCCATTGCCGAACACTCCTTCCAAGGCATCACTCCCTCCCCTTTACGGGGAAAAGTGTCACCTATGTGTCCGGTACAATGTGTTACCTATGTCTCAGGCCGCTCAATGTCTCAGGCCGCTCACTCGGAGAATCAGTTAGTTGGCGAAGCGATCTCCGCCGAATTTCTACTCGGTCGCGGTCACGGAAGGGGCGGCCGCAACTCCTGCTCAAGAGCAAAGTTCTTCTTGCTGGCCTTGCTCCCCCGAGTGCTAGGCGACGGCGGTATCCGTCTTTGATCGTGCTTGCGACAGGTCAGCTTCGAAATCGGGCGACTTCAGAGCTTCTGCCACAACTCGTAGCACTCTAAGCGGGTCGCCGCCATGACTCGGAATCGTTGCTACTTCGATGATTTGCGACGAAAAACGGGCGGCACAAATTCCAGCGCAGTGGCTTCGCTTGCAGCGATCTCGATTTGAAACGCCATTACTTCCGGAGAGATCGGACTCTGATATTCGGTCAGGCTCTCCGCCAGCACATCCTCCAGCGTCGCGGTGCCGGTTCGTACTTGGCGGTAGATCTTGACGGCAAGGCTTCGGCGGCGCCGGCAGTTAGCAGCGGCGGGATGCGCGATTCCAGGGAACCGAAGGCCGTTTCCGGGATCGCGTAAATATTCGGTATGGTAACCCGGATTCTGCGAAAGAGTGTAGGAACTGAGAGCAGTTAGTGCTCCCAATGAAATCATTTTACCCAGGATCGGCCTGCATGAAAAAGAATGGCTCCAAGCAGAGCGGCACCGGGAATCGTCAGCACCCAAGCCCAGACGATGCGGCGGGTGATACCCCAGCGGACGGCGGAAAGACGGCGCGAAGCTCCGACGCCGACGATGGCGCCGGTGATGGTGTGCGTGGTGCTGACAGGGATGCCAAAGGCGGCGGTTCCGACGAGGGTGAGCCCGCCAGCGGTTTCGGCCGCGAAGCCGCCGAAGGGATTGAGTTTGGTGATGCGCTGGCCCATGGTCTTGATGATGCGCCAGCCGCCCGCCATGGTTCCCCCGGCAATGGCCAAGTGGCAGCAAATGATTACCCAGTAGGGAACGACGAAGGACTTGAGCAGGCCTCCGGCCACGAGCGCCGTGGTGATGATGCCCATGCCTTTCTGCGCGTCATTGGTGCCGTGGCCGAAACTGTAGCCAGCGGCGGAGACGAGCTGCAGGCGGCGGAACCACTTATCCACTTTCAGCGGTCGCTGACGGCGAACGATCCAACTGGTGATGATGGTGACGGTCATGCCCAAGAGCATGCCGATCAGCGGCGAGAGAAAAATAAAAGCGACGGGCTTAATCCAGCCGCCGAAGATGAGCGCGCGAAGGCCGGCTTTTGCTACCGCTGCGCCGCCGAAGCCGCCAATCAGGGCGTGCGACGAACTGGTCGGGAGGCCGAGAATTAGCGTGATCAGGTTCCAAATAATCGCGCCGAGCAAACCAGAGAGGAGGACTTGCTGGTTCACCATTTCGATGTGAACCATGCCCTTGCCGATGGTGCCGGCAACAGCGGTGCCGAAGAAGAATGCCGCGACGAAATTCCAAAAGGCAGCCCAGGCGACGGCGCGAAAGGGTGTGAGAACCCGAGTGGAAACGACCGTGGCGATGGAATTGGCGGCGTCGTGCCAGCCGTTCGAAAATTCGAACGCGAGAGTGAGGGAGATCACGAAAAGGAGGAGCGAGAAGCTGGTCATCGCGGATCAGGCGCTCTTGAGGATGACGCCTTCGATGACGTTGGCGACGTCCTCGCACTTATCGACGGCGGTCTCGATGACTTCGAAAATTTCCTTCCACTTGATGATCTGGACGGGGTCCGTTTCTTCGTCGAAGAGTTGGGCGATGAGGGTGCGGCAGAGGCGGTCGCTTTCGTTCTCGTAGCGGTTGATCTCGATGCAGTGCTTGAGGGCGCTCTCGGGCGTTTCGATAGCGCGAACGGCAGACTCGACCTCGGCAGTTGCGGAGACGAGAACCTTCACGAGGTCGAGGGTTCCGGCACGGACGGCGTCCACACGATAGAGCACGAAGCGGCTGGCGGCGGCGTCAATGAGGTCGATGACGTCGTCGAGCTGGCTGCAGAGTTCGTGGATATCTTCACGGTCGAACGGGGTGATGAAGGTCTGGTTCAGCTTGGTGAAGATGGCGTGGGTGATTTCGTCGCCTTCATGCTCGATGGCTTTGACCATCTGTACTTGCTCGGGCACGCCTGTGTAATGCGAGAGCATTTTGAGAAGGGCGTTGGCGCCGGCGTTGATATTGACGGCTTGCTTGGCAAAAAGGTCAAAGAAATCCTCTTCGCGCGGCAAGAACCGCTGCAAAAGTCCTGGCATGGTGTGTGACTCCCCCTGGGGAGTCGAGTTAAGGCGTGGTTACGATAGCAGAGGCACGGAAGGCGAGGCAACAGCACGAATTGGAGAAGGAGTTCATCGGGGATATTGGAAGAAGGAAACTGTGCCAAGGTCTGGTTATTCAGATAACCGGAGATGTGGTCCGCATGGTCACCTTGGCCCAGGAAGTCTTGGGTTAGCTCATTCTACCCATTTCCACAGAAATGCAAAGGACGATGAGCACTCCCAGTCAGCAATTGTGAATGTTCCGTGAACGACGCCCCGAGAGGATCATTCAGGTAATTCCTGTAGAACTTTTTGCAGGATTCACCCGCTTCCATAGGATGGAATTTTCTCCTAACAATGCAGCGCATTCCGGACCCGAGCGCCAGCCAGGGGCAGGAATGCCTGGAAGTGGGGGTCTTCCGGGTTACTTAGGAACCTCCCAGGTGAAGTGTGTCTACACGCTCGAAATCATTAGAAATGAGGAAGTTGGCTCGAAGTCTGCCGGAAGAAGGCCCAGGAGAAACTATGAGGAGCTTCTTCCGGAGAATAGCCGCCGTGGAGGTCAGTCAATGCGAATCGTTCGATCCGCAGGATGGGTTACTTTGGTCAGTTTGCTATGCGTTGCGGTCGTAGTGCTGTTGCTGCATGACGCGCCATCTGTCTCTGCGCAAATCGCTCCGCCTCCCAGCAGTTCGATTAGTAGCAGCTCGGGCCCGGTGTCGTGGGATTTCGGTCCGGTTGTCGCCGGCACCGTGACCAATGTCGGTATTCAGGACGTTTGCCCGCCCGGCATATGCGACGATCACGACTTGACCGTCGTGCTCCCTGCCCCGGCCGCCACTTTTTACCAGACAATGACGGCGAAGCTGACCATCACCTACACGTGGACGAGCACGGTGCCGACCGACCTGGACATTTTCGCCATCAGCCCCAGCGGGGCTGACCACGGACCAGGTTCACCGGACGACACTTCGACCGGGAGTGGAATCGAGGTTCTAACTATGACTGATCCGGTTGATGGAGTCTGGCACATTCGGTCGGTCGCCGCGTTGGCGCCACTGCCCGCTTCCGCTCACGCGGTGGCGACTCTTACCACGGCTGCGCGGCCCACAACAGCACCGCCGCCACCGCCCGCTCCGGGTGCGCCAACCTTTGTGGACTATCCCGCGCCTGACGACTGCACAGCGCCCAACACGCCGCCAGGCTGTATCCAGCCAGCGCTGGGATCTACGACCGCCAGCACGCACGGCGCCGGCGAGCCTTCCATCGGGGTCAACTGGAACACAGGCAAGGCCTTCATCCAAGCGGGTAACCACACGCTACGGGTGACCTTCAATGATACCGTCAAGCCCGTCACTGCAACCTGGGAAGACCAGCGCTCGCCCTTTGCGCGATTGAGCCTCGATCCCATCCTGTTCACTGACGACACTCATTTCGGCGGCCCCAACCGAACCTTCTCCTCGCAGCTCAACGGAGTCACCAGCGAGCTGTCCTATACTGATGATGACGGCAACACTTGGATCCCAACCCAAGGTTCTGGCCAGCCTGCCGGCGTGGACCATCAGACAGTAGGCGGCGGCCCGTACGCCTTATCGGCGCCTCTGATTCGCACGTCGTATCCACATGCGATTTATTATTGCTCGCAGGACATCGTGACCGCCTTCTGCTCGCGCAGTGATGACGGCGGTCTGACCTTTGGGCCGGGAGTTCCCATCTACTTCTTCGCCAGCGTCAACGGTGTCGACCGCCCCGTAGCCCCCGGCACTTGCGGTGGCTTGCACGGTCACGTCCGTGTCTCGCCGGATGGCACGGCCTATGTCCCGAACGAGAGCTGCTTTGACGCGAACAATGTGAGCCGGCCCGGCGTGGCCGTTTCCACCGACAATGGCCTTAGCTGGGTCGTGCGAACTGTACCCGACGCCAAGAGCTTTGACCCGGGCAGTGACCCGTCGGTTGCGGCGGGCAATAACAACACCATCTATTTCGGCTACGTCAATGCGGATGGGCACGCAAAAATCGCCGTTTCCCATGACCGCGGCCAGCACTGGGCGAAGTCCAAAGACGCAGGCACGCCATTCGGAGTTCAGAATACGGAGTTCGCCGAAGTCATCGCGGGAGATGACGACCGTGCAGCTTATGCATTCTTGGGAACTCCAGCACCTGGCGACACGCAGTCGGCCGATTTCCTGGGCATCTGGCACTTGTATGTCGCGTTCACGTACAACGGCGGTCGCACGTGGACCACCGCTGACGCGACACCGGCCGACCCCGTGCAGCGCGGCTGCATTTGGAACCAGGGCGGCAGCAACCCGTGTCGCAACCTGCTCGACTTCAACGACATCACCGTGGACAAGTTTGGACGAGTACTAGTGGGCTACGCCGACGGCTGCACCGGCACGTGCGTGAACGACCCTTCGCAGAACGCCTCCACTGGTCCAGCCAGTGCGCAGGATGCACTGGCCACGGTCGCGCGGCAAGTGGGCGGCCGAGGACTGTTTGCCGCCTTCGACGGCACGCAGTTCGGGACCAAGAGCGGCGACAACGTAGGCGGCGGCCAAGTTTGTTATGGTGATCCGGCAAGTGGCGTCAGCGGCAGCCAGAACTGCAATAAACACGACGGGCACTAAACTCAGGGCTTGCGCAGTGCAGAGCGGGGATGAATACGGAGCCCCGCCCGAGATGGGAGTCGCGCGGGCACACTCGCAGATGGGGAAATCCATCTTCGTAACTGGAAAAACAGATGAGCTACAAGTGCGCAATCCGAATTGTGTTTTGCGGTTTTTTTCTGTGCGCGATAGCACTACCTACTAGACAAGCGCATGGCCGTTCGCCTCAAAAGCGAAAGAATGGCGATGCGGCAACTTCGGCAAGCGGCAAGAAGGACGCGTGCATCCTGCTCACCAGCGCGGAAGTAGAGGCTGTCCAGGGTGAGCCGGTCAACGAGACCAGGCCGAGCATTAAGCCAAGCGGCGGGATGCTGATCTCCGAATGCCTTTTTCACACTGCCACATCTGCAAAGTCGGTTAGCGTAGCCTTGGCGACGCGCTCTTCGGGCAAGCCCTCCGCGCTTACGCCCCGCAGATTCTGGCGGAAGCAGTTCCATGCTCCCGACATGGAAGAGAGCGAAATACGCGGCACGGGCAAGAGGGCGCAGAACCCCGAGCCTGAAGGCGAAGAAGAAGCGCGCAAACCGCGGCGGATTGAGGGGCTCGGTGAGGAAGCGTATTGGGTGGGAACTCCAGGCACGGGCGCGCTCTACGTCCTGCAAGGAGACAACTTCGTGCGCATCAGCGTCGGCGGCGTTGGCGAAGAATCGGTGCGCATCGAGAAATCGAAAGTCCTGGCGCGCGCCGTCATGAAACGCCTCTATCCACACTCTTATCGTTCCCCTTCGGCCGAGTGAGCAACGCATTCGAAGCGTCCGCGGGTGTGACTTCCGGCTCAGTAATTCGGCGAAACCACTGAACCATGATCCACGGTCCGGGAAACCAAAGCTAAGAGCTGGGTGCCCGCAGAATTGAGAGGGAGTTCATCGAGATGGTAAAACCTGGCTGAAAGAAGGCCACAAATTCCAACAAGCATCTTCGAAAGCAGGCGCGGACTTAGAATTGGAAATAGACAAAAGCATTGAGATTGCTCCCTGAAAATAGTGCGAGCACAAGAAGAGCGGCAGCCGCGAGGCCGGTCCGAACGGCATAAGGAGAAGCGGCAAATGGATATTCGTGATTGCTAGCTTCCAGCAGAAGGTCTGCAAGGAACAAAGGTACAGAGAAAATGCAAAGCATTAAGAACGCTGCAGCGTACTCACTCCGCCAGGCGAAATGGGACAATCCTGCCAGCAGTTGCACCGCTGAAGTGAGCGAGGTCGCTCGGAAAAACGCCAAGCTCAAACAGAGGATGTTAAAGGTCAGAATTCTCTGCGCCCAAAGGGAGAAGAAACTTGTGGAGAGACCAGGGAGAGTAACACCCTGAGACTTCTCCTTGGCCGGGAAAAAGTAACGCTCCAAGGCCAACACCACGCCATGGATGGCGCCAAAGATGACAAACGTCCAATTTGCGCCATGCCAGAGACCAGCGAGAACCATGGTAATGAAGAGATTTCGGGAGGTTTTCCATTGGCCACCTGCGCTTCCGCCGAGAGGAATGTACAAGTAGTCGCGAAGCCAGGTGCTTAAGCTGATGTGCCAGCGGCGCCAGAAATCCTGAAGACGATTGGCGAGGAAGGGCTGGCGGAAATTGACTATAAAATGGAAGCCCAGCAATTGAGCGCTTCCGCGCGCGATATCGCTGTAACCGCTGAAGTCTCCATAGACTTGCCAGGTAAACGCATAAGTTCCAAGCAGCACAAGCCAGAAATTTGAAGGGCCGAATTGGCCGCCAAAGACTGCGTTCGCCAGAACGGCACAATTATCCGCGACCACGCATTTCCGGATAAGCCCAGAGAAAATCAGCATCAGGCCATCGAAAAATCGATCCGCGTCAAAGGTGCGCTCCTTCTGGACCTGCGGAAGGAGATGCCCAGGCCTCTGGATTGGACCGGCAATCAAGTGAGGGAACAAACTGATGAAGAGACCATACTCGAAAAAAGACTTGGAAGCCTCAATCCTCCCTTTATAGACGTCCACGATATAGGCGACTTCCTGAAACGTGTAAAACGAAATGCCTGGCGGAAGGAGGATGCGAATCAGGGGCAGTGGGATATTGTGAATTCCAAGTTTTTCAAGGACGGCTAGGAAGGAGCCCGCAAAGAAGTCAAAGTATTTGAAGATCCCCAAAATCATGAAATTCAAGACGAGCGAGAAGATGAACCACTTCCTCCGGTGGGGGTCCGAGCGCCCGGGTGCGATTTTCTGTGCGATCAGGAAATCCACCGTGGTGCTGCCGATCATTAGGGCGAGGAAACGCCAATCCCACCATCCGTAGAAAAAGTAGCTGGCCAGGAGAAGAAAAATATTCTGGGCGCGGTGATTGAGACGCCAGTACAACAGTACGACAGGTATCAAGAAGAGGAAATAAGCTGGGGAGTCAAAGAGCATGGCGCCAAGTTAACTCATTGTTCCCAGGTTTTCCGTAGTGAGCCGCACGCACAAGGATATTCAGACACATGTGGACGAGGCAATCAGTTGAATCTAGGAATTGGAGTCAGGGGAATACCTGAATCCAGGACGAACAGGAAGTCGATGACGAATTGTGATTGTGCAACTCCTCAGAAAACATGAATTACGATTCCTTCCGTTCTCGGGAATTTCCGCTCCGATATTTAAGGTTAAAACCGGATTGTGAAGGTCTTCTGCATCGGTTACGGTTCCGCACGGGCCAAGTTTTCCCCTCGTCAGCGAAACTAGCTTGAGCTGACAGATGAGTTCGAGGGGACCCAGGCCTTCGCCGATTCCGGGTCCGAAGAATTCTGGGACTCCAACGGCGGTAGCATCTCTAGGGGAGTCACTATGGGGAATCGCCATCAACAATGGCCGTGGTTCGCGATCCTAGTCAGAACAAGCAGAGAGAAGACAGCGAACCTGCTGCTGGAAAATGCGGGTTACGAGTGCTTTTTGCCTATCAGCAAATACATGCGGCGCTGGTCCGATCGGATGAAGGAAGTCGAAGTGCCGTTGTTCCCTGGATATCTCTTCTGCCGGATGGACCCGCACAATCGCTTGCCGGTGCTGATGACACCCGGGGTCATACAAATCGTGGGGGTCGGCAAGGCACCGATTCCTGTCGGGGAAGAAGAGATCGCGGCGATTCAGCGTGTGGGAAAGAGCGGCCTGTCGACAATGCCTTGGCCGTACGTGCAAGTCGGCCATGTCGCTCGGATCGAGGATGGTCCTCTGCGCGGTATGAGCGGAATCGTAATCAAAATCAAGTCGGGATTGAAGCTCGTGCTGTCCGTTAATTTGTTGCAGCGCTCGGTTGCTGTCGAAATTGATCGTAGCTGGATTGGTGGAGCATACCCCGTCAGACCAACTGCAAATCAGACAGCGTCTAGGCCCGTGAGCCCTCAGCCTCTTTTGTAGCGGCCCAATGTCTAGCCGCACTTTCTATTCCCCCGCCCGGGCTATCTACGCTATGCAAAATAGAAGCGTTTTGGATCTACCCAGTCCCAGTTTCTACAGCCAGTGCTCTGAGCTCCTGAATTGTTGCTTTTGAGAGATCGCTAATCGCAGCCCACCGGATAGCCACGAACTATCGATCGGTCCTGCGTCTGATGAGCCTTCGGTTCTCAGAACTTTGTAGCAAAAGACGAAAAAATCATGCAAATCCTTGTTTTTGTCGGCGCACTTTTAGTATCGGCGGCACTTACCCGCTGGGTCCGCGATTTTTCCATCGCTCGCGGATGGGTTTCTATTCCGAGTTCGGATCGTCATGTTCATACTCGTCCGATACCGCGACTGGGTGGAGTTGCTATTTTCCTGACGCTCTGGTGCATGGTATTGCTGACACATTGGCTGCCAGGGCATTTCGGCCTGCGCGAATTTCCTTTGCCTTATTTCACTTTGAAGATACTGGGGCCGGCAACCATCGTCTTTCTGCTTGGTCTGATCGACGATTTTCGTGGAGTGAGTGCGTACGTGAAGTTTGCGGTGCAGGCGGGTGCGGCGGTACTTTTATTCTGCAATGGTGTTGGAATATCCCACTTGTCGTTCCTGTCGGGTCATCCTCATTTAGGATGGCTGGTTGGACTTCCCCTGACAATTCTTTGGGTTCTGTGGATCACCAACGCTTTCAACTTAATTGATGGCCTCGATGGACTGGCGGCAGGATCGGCGCTGTTCTCGAGCCTGGTGACTTGTGTGGTGGCGATCTTGTTCCACGGTGAAGGCATTCTTTTCCTGACGCTTGCTCTGGCGGGCGCAATCGCCGGATTTCTCCGGTATAACTTCAATCCAGCCTCGATATTCCTCGGCGACTCCGGCAGTCTGCTGATCGGGTTCCTGCTCAGCGCAGTCGCTCTCGCCGGATCGCAGAAATCTTCGATCATAGTAGCTGTTGCGATCCCCATCGTTTCTCTTGGGCTCCCGATTTTGGAGGTCGCCGTTGCCGTGAGCCGGCGGTTCTTGAGCCGCAAGCGAATATTCGACCCTGATCGCGAGCATATTCACCACAAGTTACTCGGACGGGGTATTTCCCACAGACAAACCGTCTTGGTGCTTTATGGCGTGAGTGCCTGCTTTGGCCTATTCAGTCTCCTTTTACTCAATCCAGGTGGTGCCGCGATTGCCGCGGTCCTAGTGGTGATCGGAGTTGGTGTCTTGATCGGTGTCCAACAGTTACGCTATCACGAGTTTTTGGAGTTGGGCCGCGTGGCGAACCGTACTCTGAATCAACGTCAGGTAATCGCCAATGACATAAGCATTCGCCGGGCCGCAGACGCTCTGGAGTCCTGCACTAGCCTCCCACAATTCTGCAGGATATTGCGGCAGTGTCTTGAACCTATTGGATTCGATGGTTTCGGGCTGTACTTATCGTCAGAATTGCCAGGGGAGGTTGAGCTTTGTCCATTCAACCGGGTCAGTAGGTCCAAGCTTCAATTCTTTTGGGATCAGTTACTAACATCATCAGAAACAAATTGGAGTTTTACGTTCAGCCTGATGAAGAGCAACGGAAAGCGGCTGGGCAGTTTCACTTTGTATCGAAAGGACACGGCATCTCCTCTTTGGATGGATCTCGACGTCTTTACGGCGACTGAATTCTCCAGTGCTATTGCGATCGTTGTGGAGAAAATGCAGAGTTCCTGGTTTGCTAAGGCGCAAAAAGAACGGAGACAGATACCTGCGTTCGAAACAGCCCGTCCAGTAATAGCCAGGGTACGTCAGCCCATACCAATTCCAAGTTCTGGCTAAAGCTCAAAATCAATATCCGTTACGACAAATGAGGATCGCCGTCATGAACATGCAGCGCAGTGCGCGGACATCGCCGAATTGGCAGCGGAACGCTCGACTCGGCTTTGCTGGTCTGGCCGACTCCCCTGTGGGTTCGCGCGCGGTTAGATTGATAGTCATTACGAGAGTTGTCCCGATCGGCCTGGCAGCTTTCTTCCTAATCGCGGGTGCTGCTGCGCAAGTTCCCTCGTCACCGAAGGCGGATGAACTGAAGGCGAATTGCGGCAGCCAGGTTCGCTCCACTTACTTGCTGGGACCTGATGACCAGCTGGAGATTTCCGGGCCTGAATTGAGTGAGCTGGCCAACAAGCCAGTCCGCATTGACGGCGATGGAGACATACAAGCGCCGCTGGTGGGACGCGTCCATGTGTCCGGGCTGACCGTACAGCAGACTGAGCAAGCGCTCAACAAACTTCTGAGCACGTACATTAGGGATCCGCAAGTTGTTGTAAACGTCGCGGAAGTGCGCAGCCAGCCGGTTTCTATCCTAGGCGCAGTAAACACGCCGGGTGTTCACCAGGTGCGGGGACACAAGACGTTGCTGGAGATGCTAGCGCTAGCCGGCGGGATCCGGTCGGACGCCGGGTACAGCGTCCGTATCACCCGGCAACTGGAGTGGGGCTGCATCCCATTGCCGAAGACGGAGCTTGACGCCTCGGGCCGCTTCAGCGTGGCCGAGCTCAACTTGAAAAAAATCATGGAGGCCAAAAACCCGGAAGAGAACATTCAGATTTTTCCGCATGATGTTATCTCCGTTCCGAAGGCCGAAATGGTGTACGTCATCGGAGAGGTAAAGCGCTCAGGCGGATTCGTTCTCGGCGAACACCAGTCCATCTCCGTGCTACAGGCGCTTTCGCTTGCTGAGGGGCTCAACGGAACTGCTGACGCACGGCATGCCAGGATCCTGCGGTTGAAGCGCGACGCCGATCAGCGTGAAGAGCTGGCCGTGGATGTTAAGGACGTTCTCAATGGAAAGAAATCGGACATTGCGCTTCGCGGCGACGACATTTTGTTCATCCCCGGCAGCACGGGTAAGAAGGCGGCCTTGCGTGCCCTCGAGGCAGCTATTCAAACGGGAACAGGCTTGGCAATCTGGCGCACGCCTTGAAGCATTCTCTGAGGCATAGTATGAAAGCTTCCGAATTTCCTCTCGATAAAACTGACCGACGCCGAAACGAACTTAGCCGGGGAGCGGAGCAGCGTCCCACGGTGTACAAGTATGTGGAGTCACCTGCGACGGAGGTTGCCGCTTCGCCGGGCTACGACAGTCTCCTCGACTACTGGCACATTCTAATCCGCCACAGGATGACGGTACTACGCTTTGCGGTGGCTGGATTGCTCGGAGCAATCGTGGTCAGCCTAGTTCAGACACCGATCTACCGCGTGAGAACTTCCCTCGAGATCCAGGGTCCCAACTTCCCGGAAATGAAAGGCTCCAACGACTCCAATGGCAGTTACGCCTCACCAGAGTCGTACGTGGAGACGCAGGTCAAAATCCTGCAGAGCGAATCCGTAATCGAGCACGTGATCGACAAACTAAAGCTCCAAAAAGAGCGGCCCACAACCGGCTGGCGAGGCTTCGCGTCGCGCGTGCAGCGCATTTTCGCATTTTCCAAAGCCTCGAATCTCCCGGAAAGGGAGGAATTGATCCGGCAGATAAAACGCAATCTGACAGTGCGGACATCCGGCAACTCGCGCTTGCTGGAGGTGCTATATGAATCGCCGGATCGCCAGCGGGCGGCCGATTTCGCGAATACCCTGGTCAGCGAATTCGTCGAACTAAGCCAGGAGGAGAGGTGGAGGTCCGCCCAGGGCACTGCCGAATGGCTGACGAGCCACCTGGACAAAATGAAGGGAGAGCTGGAAGCCTCGGAGGCGCAACTCCAAGATTACGCACGCACTTCCGGGCTCTCGTTGACCTCCGAGAAGGAAAACCCGGTGGTGAATCGGCTCAAGGAATTACAAGACGAGCTCTCCAAAGCTCAGGCCGACCGAATCGCAAAGCAGGCGAAATCCGAAGAAGCGCACAGCAAGCCAGCGGATTCCGTGCCGGAAATGTTGGAAGACCCGACCATGCGCGAGTACCGCCAGAAGTTGACTGAATTGCAGCGGCAATACGCCGAACTCAGCGCAACACTGACCCCGGAGCACTACAAAGTGAAGCGCGTGGAAGCGCAGATCACTGAACTGCGCTCCGAGATGCGGAAAGAGCGCACCAACGTCCTGCGCGGCATCGGCAACGAATATGCAGCCGCAGTCCGCCGTGAAAGACTATTGTCCAAAGCACAGGCCGAGCAGGAGAAGATCGCGGCGGATCAATCCAATAAGGTGATCCACTACGACACCCTGAAGCGCGACGTGGATTCGAACCGCCGGCTCTATGAAGTGATGCTGCAGAGGGTCAAGGAAGCCAGCTTGGCCACCGCCATGCGCGACAGCAATGTACTGGTCGTTGACCGCGCCAAACCCCCGCTGCTCCCCTACCGTCCAAGTTTGCCAATGAACTCCGCGATTGGCTTGTTCAGCGGCGTGTTCCTGGGTTTTGGATTCGTACTGCTCCGGGAGCGTATTGACCGCAGAATAAGTGCTCCTGGCGACGCTCAGGTCTATTTGGATTTGCCGGAGTTGGGCGTTTTACCTTTGGATCAGGCCGCAGTTTCTTGGCAAATCCCCAACCGCCTGCCCCCGCATCGCTCAGCCTCCTCCCGTCCTCCCGAGAGCGCCTCGAGGTCTTCGCTAGGCGATTGTCCCGAATTAGCTACCTGGAAGCGCAAGCCCTCTTTGCTCGCTGAATGCACCCGCACCACCCTGATTTCGATTCTTTCGCCTAGCCAGAATGGAGAGGGTCCTCGGATCATTGTCCTCACGAGCGCATGCCCCGGCGATGGCAAAACTACAGTTGCTTGTAATCTCAGTATCGCAATGGCGGAGATTGGTCGCAAGGTGCTCCTGATCGACGGCGATCTGCGCCGCCCGAGGCTGCATAAGATTTTTGGCGTGGCGAACACCTGGGGTCTCAGTGACTTGCTGTGGGCAGACAATCCCCTTGAAACTGTTCCCATCTCACACCTGGTTCGCGAGACTGAAATCTCCGGTCTTTCCCTGATGCCCGGGGGCAGTTGCGGTGTAACCCCGTCGAATCTCTTCTATTCTCCTCGCATGTCAGGGCTTTTGAGGCGTCTGCGGTCGGAGTTTGACATGGTCATGATTGACGCACCCCCGGTCATCCATCTCGCAGATGCGCGCGTGCTGGGCCGCCTCGCGGATGGCGTCATTTTGGTGGTCCGCGCAGGGCAAACTACGACCGAAAGCGCGTTATTCGCCCGTCAGCGTTTCGCCGAAGACGGAACTCGCGTTCTAGGCACCGTTCTAAACAGCTGGGATCCAAAGAACAGCCGAGGTTACGGCTACGGAAATTACCGCGACTATAAGGAGTATGTCGGACAGTAGGTTAGAACTGTGAGCTCCGCGGCTCGCTCGGCCAGCCGTCTCCAAAGAAGGCGGAGGTCCTTGACACCTCTTAGGCACTTCGGACAGGACTTGCGACTATCGCTCTTTTTGCGTTAGCACTCGTTTCAGGGAACAATCTCAATGCCTTCGTCTATTTCCGATTCTAAGTCCACGGCCCTGGCCTACGCGAAGACCTTGGTCGGGATTTGCGTGATCCTCATGATTGGCGTCGAGATCTCCTCCGTGTATCTCCTCAAGCATGATTCGGCCACCTATGCACGGATTTCTCGGCAATATGACGAAGCCGCTAAAATACGCCCCGCTTGGGCGGGCGAGCCCCCATCCGTGCTGATGGTGGGCAATTCCCTACTCCTGCACGGAGTCGAACTGGATCGCCTGCAGGCATTGACTTCCTCCCGTATGCGAATCCATCCCATTTTCCTGGAGGCTACCGGCTACTATGACTGGCTGTACGGACTACGGCGCCTGTTCCGTCAGGGGGCAAGACCGCAGGTGGTCGTCGTCGGTGTCGGTGTGAATTACTTTCTGAAGAACGGCGTCCGTCAGGATTACGCCCCCATGCTGTTCTTTGATGCCCGAGACACCCTCGCCGTGGCTTCAGATTTACATCTGGATCGCACTGCAACAAGCAATCTCTTGCTTGCACATTCGAGCACCTTCTGGGATACGCGCAGCGCCATTCGAACACAGATTCTCAGCTACATGGTTCCCCATGTTGAAGATCTTTTCTTGCTCGTAAATCCGAAGCCGGCCATACCGGAGGGCCGGGCGTTTGAAGAGATTGCGATTCCCCGCTTGCAGAGGATGCATGAGCTATGTGAAACATACGGGGCCAAACTGATTCTTCTGGTCCCGCCAACTCTATCTTCGGAGAGTGCGGTCAACCAAATGGTCTACGCTACGCACACCGCCGGAGTGGAAATATCTGTGCCGATTGATCCATCGGCTCTTTCGGCAAAGTTTTACCAGCGGGACGGAATGCATCTCAATCCCGGGGGCGCAGTGCTTTTCACATCAGCATTAGCGAAGGATCTTCCCGAGAGGGTTGTGACTCACGACACCCTAGCCTCCCGTCTCGCCCGATCAACGCCTGCACCTCTAACTCCCCCTGCGCAGATTGCTGACCGTGAGCGCTGACACCCCAGGCGTATTCGCCGTGCAGCAAGACAAGCGTCCCTCCTTGTGCGCGGATTTCAGCTGGATGTTCGTGGGGAATGCCATTTATGCGGGCGGCCAATTTGCGACGCTGATGCTGTTGGCCAAGCTGGTTCGGCCAGAACTGGTGGGGCAGTACGCTTTGGGTCTCGCAGTGGTATATCCCGTGATGATGCTCTCGAACATGCAACTACGGGCCGTTATGACCTCGGGCGCACGGCAGCAGACTCATTTCGGCCATTACCTCAGCCTCCGCCTGCTGACCACGTCGCTGGCACTCGTGGTTATCTTCGCCATCACTCAAGTCCTGGGGTATCGCCCAAACCTGACGGCGGTGGTTCTGCTGGTGGGCGTGGCGTACAGCATCGAAACCATTAGCGATGTGTATTATGCGCGGCTGCAATTGCACGACAGAATGGTTGAGATCTCCAAGTCATTGATTGCAAGGGGACTACTATCCTTGCTTGGACTGGCAGTCGCAACATATGTCAGCGGGAGTCTTCTGTGGGGAGTCGCAGGTGTGTTGCTGGCACGTGCCAGCGTCCTCTTCGGCTACGACATTTGCGAGCGCACCCACGGTTTGGGTGGGCAGTCCAAATGGTTCTCTCGAAACGACGCACTGACGCCACGCTTCAATCTGAAGGTGCAACGCGAATTACTGTGGCTCAGTCTCCCTCTTGGAATTGTAGTGCTCTTAACCACTTTGAATTCCAGCGTTCCTAGCTATTTCATTAAGCATGCACTCGGAGAACGTGACCTGGGTATTTTCTCAGCGATCGGATTCATGATTTCAGTAGGAAACATGGCGGTGGTGTCGCTTGGCCAATCAGCGTTCACTCGCCTTGCCAGGTCATATGCCACAGGCAACCTTGTAGGGTTTGGCTCGCTCCTCGGCAAACTTCTAGCCTTTGGGGCCATGCTGGGAGTGTGCGGAATGATTATTTCCAAGCTGGCAGGACGCGAGATTCTTACCATTCTGTTCCGGCCCGAATACGCTGAGCGAGCAGACCTTCTTCCCTGGATCATGGCGGTGGGAGGCGTTCTATTTATGGCCCAGTTTTTGGGATTCGGGATGACAGCAGCCGGTTACTACAACTCACAAGTTATCCTGAATATTTTGGCGAACCTAAGCCTTTTCGCGGCCTGCTATTGGTTTGTTGCACGGCAGGGGCTCTTGGGTGCGACCTTCGCGATGTTGATCGCCGCGATCGTGCAGCTTGCCGGGAGCGCCCTGGTACTAGTCATAGGCATGCGAATGCATACTCCTGCATGCGTCGAACGCGTGGAAACAGCCTAATGTTGCTGCTCTCAGGACAAATCCGTTTCATTTGAGGGGAAATGGAGATGACTAGTGGCTGAGCAGTTGTACCTCCTCGCATCCCTCCGTCGGTGGAGGCCAATGGTTAAGGAAGCCGCTCGACGGTATTGGTTGGGACACCAAGTAGTGTTCGGGCGGGAGCTGCGTCGGCCTTGGGCCTCGCAAAGATCTGATAGCAGTGTAGCCGCCCGCACCATCGTCGGAGTAGAAGAGTCTTCGGGTCTGAGCAAACTTGCGTTTGCTTCCCTTTGGCTTTTGGTGTTCGCCATGCCATGGGAGGATGCAATCACCATTTCTGATTTTGGTACAAGCGTACGTTTGATCGGGATGGTCACTGTAGGTCTTGGTGTCCTGGCGGTCATCGAAAGAGGGAAGGTCAGACGCCCGGCGCCAGGACACATCGTGATGGCCCTATTTGTTTTGCTGGCGGCGCTAAGTTATCTCTGGAGTCTTTATCCCGAGGGAACTCTAGTGCAGGCTTTCTCGTACATCCAGCTCTTTGCGATGGTGTGGCTGATCTGGGAGTTGGCCCCTCGGGTGCGAGAACAAATGCGGCTGATGCAGGCATATGTTCTTGGAACCTTTGTCTCTGGGATAGACACACTATACTCATTTCTTTCTCATCAGGAGTCGGTTTATCAACGCTATGCAGGCGCTAGGTTAGATGCCAATGACCTGGGGTTAATCATGGCTTTGAGCATTCCGATGTCATACTACCTGCTCATTGAGAACCAGGGGTGGATGGCTTGGATCTACAGAGTGCAACTTATTTTGGCAGGAACGACCATCTTGCTGACGGCCTCGAGAGGAGCCACTCTGGCGACTCTTGTCGCCCTTGCTATCGTGCCTTTGACTCAAGCGCGCTTGACTGGCCGCCAGAGAATCGCAGTCCTCTTGACAGTATCATTGCTCGTCTATGGCGCTCTTCTCTTCGTACCTTCCAGTTCATGGGAACGCTTGTCGACGCTGCCCAGCGAATTTACTCAAGGGACATTAACCGGACGCACCATCATCTGGAAAGCAGGCTGGGAGATTTTCCGCGTGCATCCTTTCCTGGGTATTGGAGCGAACGCCTTCCGCCCTATCGTCAGCCGTGTTTTGGCTGAGCCGATTCGCCTTGATGAACGTGATCCGGCGCCCCCTGCGCACAATACCTTCCTGTCGGTCCTCGTCGAGCAAGGCGTAATTGGTTTTGTGCTTTTTTGCGCCTTGTTAGGTGTCCTAGCGCTGTCGCTGAGAGCGATGCCTCGCTTCCAACAGCGACTGTGGATCGTATCTCTTGCTGTCTGGGTGGTAGGAGTGTCCAGCTTAACGTGGGAGATGAGGAAACCGACCTGGTTTTTCTTTGGCCTGTTAATGGCGCAATGCGGCAGCATGGCCGAGAAGCAAGGTCCTGCGCAGAGTTATGCTCGCTGCTTTGCTGAACATCGAGCATCCGTTCTGGACGTATCATGCCCGTGAGAATCATCTTCTCGTGCCGAAATTGGAGTGCCTACTGTAGCTCAGCGCGACACCCGAACTGAGATCATGAACAAGATAAAAGTAGTCCATATCGTTCCGATGCTGAGCCCCGGCGGTGCCGAGCGCGTGGCGGTTCATATCGTGAGAGGGCTGAACCGGCAGCGATATGAACCAGTAGTAGTTTCGTTCACGGGGCGGTTGGGGTGCGACCTTGACCGTTTGCTGGAGGAGGCTGGCGTAGAAGTTCGATACCTGGGCAAACGCCCGGGATTCGATTACCGCATGTACTACAGATTGCATCCTGTTCTCAGAGACTGCCAACCGGATATTGTTCACACCCACCTGCACGTGCTTCGCTATGCGTTGCCATCCCTGCTGCTTCTCAAACGTGCCTCGCTGTTGCACACGGTCCACAACCTGGCGGAACGCGAGATTGAACCTGTGCTCCGCTGGCTTCAGCGCTACGCATTCAACCATGGAGTTGTCCCCGTCGCGGTTGCAGGAGAGGTAGCACTCAGTCTAGAGCGCCTTTATGGGATTCAACGGTGTCGCGTGATCCCAAACGGTATCCCAACGGATTGCTACGCGTGTCCGCAGACCTCACGGAGGGAGTGGCGAGCAAAGGAGGGTTTCGTTGACAACGATGTTCTGTTTGTCTGCGTGGCACGTTTTGCTCCACAGAAGAACCACGCGCTACTCCTAAAAGCGTTCGCCCAAGGTCCCGCTTCCGATCCGAACGCGCATTTGGTCCTGGTTGGAGAGGGAGGCTTGCGCGAACAACTGGAAGCGCAAGCTAGGAATCTCGGCCTGGCCGGCCAAGCCCACTTCCTTGGGCTGCGGACCGATATTCCCGACGTGTTGGGCACAATGGATGTTTTCGTTCTGAGCTCAGACTACGAGGGCAACCCGCTCTCGGTGATGGAGGCTATGGCCTCCGGCCTGCCTATCGTGAGCACCGCCGCAGGGGGCGTGCCGGACCTCTTCGAAAGTGGAAAGGAAGGGTTTATCGTGCGGCCTGGAGACGTTCAGGGTCTTTCGAACTCCATGGTTTCTCTCTTACGAAATCGAGAAGCCAGGCAGTCCTTGGGGATGGCCGCCGCGCGGCGGGCAAAAGAAAACTTCGACGTGTCAACGATGGTCCGGGAATACGAGGAACTGTACGAGAACCTCATCGATCATTCGCAGCGCCTGAGCGTGGGAAGCGTGTTCCAAGAGTCCAGCACTCCGGCTAGAGAAGTCGTCGGGAGCCGAAATCGATGAACATTCTTGCTTGTTGCTGGCGATGCGGGCCACTGATCCAGAACGCGAGCCGAGCGTTGGTCGGGGAAACTTGAAAAACCATATGATCAAGGTCATGCACGTCATTACGACCCTCGGTCCAGCCGGGGCCGAAACCATGCTCTGCCGAGTCGCTGCTGGGATGGATGGCACGCGGTTTGAAAACGAAGTTGTATCGCTTACCGGCGTGCTAGACCTGGCGGAGAGAATGCAAGCAATCGGTGTGCGCGTCCGCACACTCGGCATGAAAAAGAGTGTGCCTAACCCTTTGCTGGTAATGCGCCTTGCGCAATGGATCCGCGAGTCGAAACCAGACGTTATTCAGACTTGGATGTATCATGCAAACTTGGTCGGTGCTCTCGCGGCGCGACTAGCTGGCGATGTGCCGGTGGTTTGGGGCATCCACCATAGCGCACTTGACCCTCGCGTTGACAAGCGTCGCACCATGTTAGTCAATCGCGCCTGCGCCTTCTTATCGGGAAAATTGCCCGCCCGGATTGTATGTTGCTCAGAGGCGTCGCTGCGCATCCATAAGAAACTTAGCTACGCCGCCGAAAAACTGGAGGTCATCCCCAACGGTTTCGATCTGGAGCGAGTCAAACCCGACCCTACTGCCCGCGTGTCGGTACGTGAGGAGCTGGGTATTCCGATAGATGCACTTGCAATTGGAATAGCAGCTCGCTTCCATCCCCACAAGGATCATCGCAACTTCGTTCGAGCAGCCGCGCGGCTACACAAACAAATACCCGAAATTCACTTCCTGCTCTGCGGCATTGGCATCACGTGGCAAAACTCGCAGTTGGTGGGATGGATCGAGGCAGCGGGCGTCCGTGATTGCTGTCATCTCTTGGGACTACGCCGAGATATGCCTCGCCTCTTTGCCGGGATGGACATCGCCACTACTGCTTCTCGCAGTGAAGCTTTTCCCATTGCAATCGGTGAAGCGATGGCGTGCGGAACGCCCTGCGTCGTGACCAACGTGGGAGATTCAGCCTTGATCGTTGGTGAAACCGGTTCAGTAGTGGCGCCCGACGATCCAGATGCGCTGGCCGATGCGTGGCGGAAGCTCATAGAAGCCGGACCCGAAGTACGGCGCCGCCTCGGAATGGCCGCCAGACGTCGCGTGCAGCAGCATTTTGCACTGCCAGCGATTGTGGAACGTTACCAGGCAATCTACGCGAAGCTGGCAGCCGGAACACTACGGGGTGTGCCTTCCCCCGGCCTCTCGCAATGTGCCCAGTAGATATGCCGGTATAAGGATATTCCAGTTCTTGCTTGAGACTGCGACCGCACTCAATTCATTTCCTTCAACTGCTTTACGTCAAGGCTGATTAGGGCGGCGGATGTCAGTACCCGCGCGGATCATTCCATCGAGGTCATCCATCCAGGAGAAAAGGCACTGCCCAAGAACACAAACATTCGTGGGAAATCGGACCGGCTCCGCTTGATCACAGTGGTGAATTCGGCGATCGCAGTTGGCTTCCTGCAAGGTCAACTTCAGTACTTTCAGCATCGAGGCTTTGATGCGACGGTTCTCTGTCCGGAGCGACGCAAGGACGAATGGGAAGTTGCACGCCCCGAGGGCATTCCAATCATCGAAGTGCCCATGGAGCGAGAGATCGCTCCCTTCCAAGACCTTGTTTCATTTTGGCGGCTGTGGCGCATCATGCGCGCACTTCGCCCCACAGTAACCAATGTGGGGACCCCCAAGGCAGGATTGTTAGGCGGTTTTTCAGCGTGGCTTAACCGTGTCCCTTGCCGGTTCTACACTCTGCACGGTTTGCGGTTCGAGACCACCAAGGGACTGAGGCGGCGACTTCTCATCTATGCCGAGCGCCTAGCTTGCCGCTTTGCCCATCGCGTCATATGTGTCAGTCAAAGCGTCCGTGAGAGGGCGATTGCTTCCGGGCTCACAAATCGGGAGCGAACCTTGCTCTTCGGATCTGGCAGTTGCAATGGTGTGGATGCTTCCCATTTTGCGGCTACGCCAGAAACATTGACGCGAGCCGCCGAGTTGCGACGCCAGTTAGGAATCCCTACGCAAGCGCCTGTTGTGCTGTTTGTTGGGCGTCTTACCTGTGACAAAGGTATTCCGGAGCTGATGGAAGCCTTTTCACAACTCATTGATCGATTCCCAGAACTCCGGCTACTTCTGGTGGGATGCTTCGAGGACGGGGACCCCCTTCCCGTTAACACTCGCAAATCTCTGGAGGCACATTCCCGCGTGATTTTCGCGGGGGCGGCGCAGGACACAGCTCCTTACTACGCCATTGCCGATGTCTTAGTCCTGCCGAGCCACCGGGAAGGGCTACCTACCGTGGTCCTAGAGGGACAGGCCGCTGGCAAGCCCGTGATAGGGGCGTCGGCGACTGGGATCGTAGACGTCGTCGTGGATGGCGAGACCGGACTTCTTTTTCCTGTGGGTAATGTACCAGCGCTTGCTGAAGCTATAGCAAGGCTTATCACCGACAAAGGCTTGGCGGATAAACTGGGACTTGCAGGCCAAGAACAAGTCAAACGCAAGTTTCGACAAGAGCGGATCTGGGAAGCGCTATACCGAGCATATTTCGCCGTTTTGCAAATGAAAGAACCGCCGCCATCCTTGATGTCTTACACAGAGGAGAGCGGCAGTATTGTAGCTGGGTCCAACGAGTAGCCGCGCTGCAGAAATATCACAACAAAATAGAGTCCGGTCCGTTTTATTCCTCCCCAGCCCGAAAAACAATTGCTGAGGAGCCAGCGCGCTCATGGACATCTACGACAAATCAGTCAGGCGAATCGGGGAATATGCACGCAGGACCTTTTGGCGCTCTAAGGGCCTGCTGTTGACGGCAGCAGTGTTCGTAGTCTTTACGATCTTCATTGCTGCCAGCCAAACATCAAGCGCGGCGTTTCCTTTGTGGGTGGAATCCAGTCTGATCAGAGTGGGGCAGACCGACGCGCCCGGAACGGCTTCTTCCATCAGTCTATTCAGCGCGCGCGGGGAGACCGTGGACACCCAAGTTATCGTGCAGGCTCCGGCTAGCGGCTTGACGAACGTGAACTTGAGCACGTCAGCGCTCACTGGTCCCGGTGGTGCCGTGATCGCGGCATCCAATGTGACGCTCTACCGCGAGTACTACATCACCGTGACGGGCACGGCGAATTACGGTGGTGGCAGCAATCCACCTCTGGGTTCGGGAACCTACCCCGAGCCGCTCATCCCTTTCAATGATCCGGTGACCGGGGCGCCGTTGTGCGGATCGGCAGCCACGCTCAAAGCCTGTAACGCGACCGTCAGCACGGGGCAGAATCAACCCTACTGGATCGATATTTTTGTCCCGCATGGAGCTACGAACAGTCCGCCAGGAACTTATACCGGCACTATCTCGGTTACCGCCGATCAGGGCACTGTCACCATTCCGGTCACGCTCACGGTATGGAACTTTGAGCTTCCCGTGCAGCCCTCGGAACTTTCCGTCTGGTCGCTCTGGCCTCCCGCGGCTGGCAATACGATAGCCAGTTTGGGTAAAGCCTTGATGCGCAACAAGGTTATGTATGATATTTCGGCCAACGCATCTTCCGACGTGACGAATTTCGGCCTCAATCGTTCCGGGCTGGACGGCTTCTTCTTTATCGGCATTCAGTGCAACGGTTCCTTTAGCAGCATCCCTTCGACTGGCCAAATCAACGCGGCAGCGGCTAATTTCCCGGCCGGCCTCGGGCTGGATTTCTACCTCGCTGACGAATTGATTGGCTGCAGCAGTGCGTACTCCCCCCTCAAAACCATGGGCTTAAATGCCCATGCCGCCAATCGCAGCGTCAAGACCATGATGACCCTCAACACTCCGGACCCCAATCTCTACAATGAGGGCGATGGGCGCAGCGCCATCGACCATTGGGTGCTGCTCGATTCCGTGCAACAGTGGCCCTCTTTGCCATGGACGGGACCTGGGGATTTGTGGAGCTACACCAGCTGCAACACTGGGCCTGGCAACGCTCCGGAATGGCTGGTGGACTACCCACCGATCAACGAGCGTATCCAGGCGGGGTTCTTGAACTGGACGCAAGGAGCCACTGGAATTCTTTACTATCGCGCTGACGGCTGGACCGCCGGGAACGCCATCGGCAGTTGGAACAATGTGAATACAACCGCTTGCGGCGGCGGCCTGGGAAGACCGGGTGACGGAATCTTCCTGTATCCGCCGGGCCCGATCGCTTCGACGGAGTCCGCTCCAGGGATCCGTCTGAAGGCCATTCGTGACGGCATTCAAGACTACGAATACGCTCAGATTCTCAAGAACCTGGGGCAAGAGGACTTTACGAACTCCATCATCGTGCCGATCGCTACGAGCTGGACCAACTGGAGTCACGACCCGAACGCCCTGGAAGCTGCACGGTTGCAATTGGGGCAACAACTCCATCAGCTTTCACTTCCATAGAAGCGAACGGATTTCCCGGAGTCCAAACTATTCACATCAAAAAGTTTCCCGTGCGGAACTTCGCATCACGGCTGGGATTACCAAATACTGATTTCGATTCACAGGAGCTAAAATGGCAAAATGTGACGTAGCAATCATCGGCGCTGGCCCTTATGGATTGTCCGCTGCCGCTCACTTGCGCACGGTCAAAGGTCTGGACGTGCATACCTTCGGCGAACCCATGTCTTTTTGGGAACGCAACATGCCGAAGGGCATGTTGCTCCGCTCGGGCTGGGCAGCATCGCAAATTGCCGATCCGAACGAGTCATTGACCATGGAGGCGTACCAAGCAGCAAGTCGCACTCACTTTTCCACTCCTGTGCCACTCGACCACTTCCTTGACTATGGACTCTGGTATCAACGCCAGGCGGCACCCGGCCTAGATCAACGAAAGATTGCCCGCGTCGAGTCCGATTCAAACGGATTCCGACTCATGCTCCAAGACGGTGAGACGGTCCTTGCGCGCCGCCTAGTCGTTGCTGCCGGCATTGGTTCGTTCACTTGGCGCCCGACCGAATTTGCCGGCCTCCCATGTTCGCTAGCGTCTCACACATTCGAACATCGCGAATTCCGAACGTTTGCTGGAAAACAAGTGCTTGTGATCGGAAGCGGTCAGAGCGCATTGGAATCGGCTGCACTGCTACACGAAAGTGGTGCCGAAGTCGAAATCGTAGCGCGGGCGAGTCATATTCGCTGGCTTGGTGGATTAGTCTCCAGAACGATGCAGCACGGATTAGGCTCCACGATCTCAAAGCTCCTCTACGCGCCCACCGACGTTGGTCCCGCGGGCATCAGCCAGGTGGTGGCGCGGCCCGACTTGGTCAGGAGGATGCCCCGGTCGATTCAGGACTGGCTCCGGAAACGATCGATCCGGCCGGCCGGCGCGCGATGGCTAGTGGCGCGGCTCCAGAACGTACCCATAAACCTTGGCCGTTCTATTGTTTCCGCTGCTCCGGTGGGCGAACGGATAAAAGTGCACCTAAATGACGGAAGCGACAGAACCATCGACCATGTTCTTCTGGGAACGGGATATCGAGTGGACGTTTCCAAGTACGATTTCCTTGCCCCAAAGCTGGCGCAGTCCATAAGTCGCTTCCAAGGATATCCTCGGCTCAAGGAGGGTTTCGAATCGTCCGTGCCGAGATTGCACTTTCTTGGGGCGCCAGCCATTTGGAGTTTCGGCCCGCTGATGCAATTCGTCGTCGGCACGCATTATTCTTCACGCGCACTACTTCGTTGCGTCGCCGGGAAAGCTGCGGGCGATCGCGTTCGGGTCGGCGAACCACTCGTCGCCGAACTCGGATAATTCTTTCCTCGCCATGAGCACACAACTTTACCGTCCGGCGTTTTGTCGGGCATAGGTCTTCTTCTTATGAGTGAAGCGACAGGAGCATTGGTAATAGGGGGAAACCTCAACGGCCTTTCGATCGCGAGGAGTTTGGGCCGCCACGGGGTACCGGTTTGGGTGACCACCCCACCCAACATGAAGCTGGCCAGCTTCTCTCGGTATACGCTCCGGACTTTGCCCTGGCCGGACGGAGACTCTGAAGCACAAGCCGCATATCTATTGGAACTCGCCGAACGCTACCAGCTTGACCAGTGGGTGCTGTTTCCAACCAGCGACGAAACGGCTGCTTTGCTCTCGAAATTTCACACCGCGCTCTCGCGCCGATTCCGCGTGTCGACCCCTACGTGGGATGTCCTGCGCTGGGCTTACGACAAGCGTCTTACCTATCGATTAGCGGCCGAACAACGAGTTGACTACCCGTCAACGATCTATCCCGCCACCGAAGCCGATCTCATGGCCGTCCGCTGTGTTTTTCCCGCCATTCTGAAACCTGCTACACACGCCATGATTAATCGATTCACAGCGGACAAGGCTTGGCCTGTGGCGAATCACGAAGAGCTTCTTGCACGATACCGTCAAGCCCGGGAGTTGATTCCTCCAGATTTGATTCTCGTTCAGGAGCTAATCCCTGGTGGGGGCGAGTGCCAATTCTCGTACGCGGCGCTTTGCTGTGACGGACAACCGATTGCCTCTCTCACCGCGCGCCGGACGCGGCAATACCCGATCGACTTCGGCTATTCAAGCTCCTTTGTCGAAACGCTCGACGTTCCTGAGATTGTGGAACCTTCACGGCGTCTGCTGGCCGCAATGCGGTATACGGGACTCGTTGAAGTGGAGTTCAAGTTTGACGGCCCAAACGGAGGTTACAAGCTTCTGGATATCAATCCAAGGTTATGGACTTGGGCTGCGCTGGGCGGTCGCGCGGGCGTGGACTTTCCCTATCTTCTCTGGCAAATGATGGTAGGTCACCCGGTGACGAAACGGACCGGGCGCGCAGGCGCTCGTTGGGTCCGCATGAGTACGGATGTTCCGGCCGCGATTCACGAGATGCTTCGTGGCCGCCTGAATTTGGGCGCTTACTTGCGCTCTTTGCGCGGGCGAGTCGAGTTCGCCCTGATGGCTGCAGACGATCCTCTGCCTGGACTGCTGGATCTGCCCCTATTTGCCTACAAGCACTTTTATAACGGATACAAGGGTCTGCGAAACGGCGTCCCGTCTGCGAAAAGATGTCCCACCAAAAGTTGAGGGTGAACGGCGGTTCTGGCCCGATTCGATAACAGAGCGCGCCGCCGCGCGCCCCTTCCGCAGGCGCAACCAATACTGGAGAGGAAATGACCCAATCAACGGTTGTAATCAGCCTGGATTTGGAACTCAGTTGGGGAAGTTTCGATCTTTCATTTGATGAGGACCTAGTCAAAATGGGCCGGTGGACTCACGACATCGGCGCGCCGAGTTTGCTGAGTCACCTCACGCGCAACGGCATATCGGCAACTTGGGCCGTGGTTGGTGCGATGATGCGTCCCTCGTTGCCTGACGTCTCCGGGCTGCCAGAAGTCAATTTCCCTCACTTCTCGAAGCCTTGGTTCAGTTATGTTCCAAAAGAAGGCGACGAACTGACTCATCCCGAGTGGTTCGGCGCGCGCCTGGTAGAAATGATCAAGAGCGCAAAGCCGGAGCAGGAAATCGGATTTCATTCCTTTTCACACGTCCCCTTTGGATGCGCAGGCATGACGCGCGAGCGGGCAATCGCTGAGTATCAGTATTGTGCCCAGACCGCCCGGGAATTTGGAATCCCTACGACGTGTTTCGTTTTCCCGCGGAATTTAGTTGCTTACCTCGCTGACCTTCGAGATGCTGGGTTTAGATGTTTTCGTGACGTTGATGCACTACCATTTCGCTTTGCAAGCAACAAGCTTACTTCCATTGGCATGGTACTGGCAGATTTCGCCGGACTATCACCGCGCATGATCGAACCTTCGCTCAAAGGGGGGATCGTCTCCATTCCGGGATCGCTCTTGATCCGGTGCGCAGCCGGCTGGCGTAAGTACATACCGGATTCGAGTCGCTTGCGGCGGCTGAGAAAAGGGTTGGAACGCGTGCGTCGAAGCGGTGGGGTTTTCCACGTCTGGTTCCA
>JBARRT010000180.1:0-7127 GCA_049644365.1 Candidatus Acidiferrum sp.
GGCGTCACAGTTTGTAAATGCAGATTCTAAAGGGTTTACTGTGACGGGTTTTTCGTCACGGTGACAAAACGGTGTGGAGCGGCGGGAATGACGGCTGAAAATCACAAAGAATGTTAGCACAGTAGTACCGTACGTGTCAAGATAAATCTGGTGCACGTCAAAAGGAAGAAAATGAAGGAATTAACGTAGAGGGTCACAGAGACGCGCAGAGCACAGAGGAACACGCGAGTCGCAGAATTTGCTCGTGGGCTCTCGTCGTTTTACCAGGAAGGTGAGTTCGACTTTGATGTAGCGTCGAGGCGTGTCCGGTTGGCGAGCCAGGCGATGGTGGCGAGCATGCCGAGCCAGCCGAGGGTGCGCATGATTCCGCCGATTTTCTGGTCCTGGGCGAGGAGGCCCCATTGAGTGAAGAGAATCGTCCAGTCACTTTCCTCCGAGCCGACCAGGGGCAGGGCCGCAGTGCGGACGTCGGCCATGTAGGTGCCGATGTAGGGAAAGTTTTCGAAGAACCAGAAGGTGGAAAAGGCGAAGCCGGCGGGTTCGCGCTGCCAGAAGAAAGCGGCGGCGCAGAAGAGCGGCACGAGCAATTCGCCGAGGGTTCCACCCAGAATCATGATGGTGTGACCGAACCAACTGAAAAAGAAATGCCCGCCCTCGTGGATGATCAGATTGACGAAATCGGGAAATAGAAATCCGGAGCGGTCAAAGAAGGCGTAGAGAAGAAATAGCGCGTAGACGCAGAGCCAGGCGATGCCGGCACCGCGCGAAAGCGGCTTCCAATCGCCGAATTTTTCTTCGAGGAAGCTAGCGGGCGTTTCTCGCGCGGGAGTTGGCAATTAATTACGGGGGGCGCCCCAATCTGGGCCTGTGGCTCGGGGTTGGCAGTGAGAAAAAACGCCAGCAGGGATGCGCGCTACGAAGAGACGGACGCAACGACGCGCAGAGGCGGGGCGGCCGCTACTTGTCCACCGCGGCCAAGGCCTCGTAGGCCGCACCGATGAGAGGAGCAGATTCATTGAGGACGATGGAAACCGGGATGTTGCTCAGGAGACCTTCAAATTTCCACTTATCCTTGAAGGCGTGGAAAAAGGTGCCGTCTTTTATTTTCTCGAGAATTTTCACGGCGATGCCGCCGGCGACGTAGACGCCGCCGAGCGCGAGAACTTTCAGCGCCAGATTCCCGGCCTCCGCGCCATAGATGGCGGTCCAGAGATCCAGAGTGTCAGAACAGACACGGCAGGATTTGTCCAAGCCGCGGCGGGTGATTTCCGGGGCGGGATCGGCGTCAGGGTCTTCGAACGAAGCGTGCTTCACGTTGGGAGCTAGGAATTCATGAAGGGTGCGGAAGCCGCGCCCGGAAAGAATGAGTTCCCAACTGACCTGCGGATAGCGGCGGCGCATGAAGCGGAGGAGTTCGATCTGTTGCTCGGTGTGCGGAGCGAAATCGGAATGCCCTCCTTCGGAGGGCACGACGCGGTAGCGCCCGCCGTACCAGACGAGGATCGATTGACCGAGACCGGTGCCGGCAGCAAGCAAAGCGCGCGTTCCGCCAGGCTCAGGTACACCCGGGTTCAGAACGCAGAAATCCTCGGGTGAAAGGTGCTCGAGGCTGTGACCGGTGGCTCCCAAATCATTCAGGAGAACGACATTGGGGACTGCCACCTCCTTGATGAGCGTCGCAGTGTCGACGATCCAGGGAAGATTCGTGGCTCGCACGCGGCCGTTGATAACAGGGCCGGCAATGCCAAAGCCGGCGGCGGCGATGCGTTCGCTGCCCAGATGATCGGCGGCCTGGCGGGCGAATTCCTTGACGATCAGGTCGAACTGCGCGAATTCCTTACTGGCAAAGCGCTGCTTGAAGACGGGAGTGAGGGTGCCGCCCTTTTCCGAAAAAAGCGCCAGATTACACTTCGTGCCGCCAACGTCTCCCGCGAGAATCACCAGTTCCCCCTGAACTGCCTGAATCGATTTAATGAGCCAAATGTTGCGACTACGGGTTGTACCACTTTCTCTCGTCGCGCTCGAGCAGTATATCGGATTCCCGCGGGCCCCAGCTACCGGCAGAATATTGCGGCACGGTGGCGGTTTTGGCTGCGCTCCAGACATCGAGGATGGGGTCGATGAGCGACCAGGCGGCCTCGACGCTGTCGCCGCGGTCGAAGAGCGTGGCGTCGCCGCGCACACAATCGTTGAGCAGTGTCGCGTAGGCGCTGCGTGTGACGCCGCCAAACCCTTCGCGATAACTGAAGTTCATTGTGACGTTGCCGATGCTCATCTCTGTTCCCGGCCGCTTCGCGCCGAAAGAAACGGAGATGCCTTCATCGGGCTGGATGTTCAATATCAACCGGTTGGGTTCCACCTCGCGTTCGCGGAAAACGATGTGAGGCGCGCACCGGAATTGGATCATGATTTCCGTGGTGCGCTTGGCAAGGCGCTTGCCGGTTCGAAGATAGAAAGGAACACCGGCCCATCGCCAATTGTCGATCAACAGTTTGGCGGCAACAAAGGTCTCGGTCCGGGAGGCGGGGTTGACGCCGGGCTCCTGGCGGTAGCCGGGCACGGGCTTGTCGCCGATTTTTCCGGGCGCATACTGGCCACGAACGACGTCTTGCGCCACCATTCCCAAATTGAAGGGGCGGATCGATTGCAAGACTTTCAGTTTTTCGTTGCGAACGGCGGTGGCGTCGAAAGAGGCGGGAGGTTCTACTGCGACGAGCGAGGTAAGCTGCAAGACGTGGCTCTGAATCATGTCGCGGAGCGCGCCCGTGGATTCGTAGAAACCGCCGCGGCGCTCGATGCCCAGAGTTTCGGCCGCGGTGATCTGGACGTGATCGACGTAATTCCGGTTCCAGAGCGGCTCGAAGATTCCGTTGCCAAAGCGGAGAACGAGCAGATTCTGGACGGTATCTTTGCCGAGGTAGTGGTCGATGCGGTAGACCTGCTTTTCGTCGAAAACATTAAGAACGATGCGATTCAATTCTTTTGCGGAGGCCAAGTCCCGGCCAAAAGGTTTTTCGATGATGATGCGCACCCAGGAATCCGGAGACGCGGGACGAGCCAGACCTGCGCGGCCAAGTTGTTCGACGATGTCGGGATAGACTTCGGGCGGCGTCGAAAGATAGAAAAGGCGATTGCCGCCGAGGTTTTTCGAAGATTCCACTTCGGAGAGGCGCCGGGCGAGCTGCGCGTAGGCTTCCTGATTGCCGTAATCGCCGGCGGAGTAGAACATGTTGGAGGCGAACTCGTCCCACTGTTTCGGATCAATGGGCCCGACTTCTGAAATACTCTTCGCCGCTTCGCCCGCAGTGGTGCGAAAACTTTCGTCGGTCATGGGTGTGCGGGCAAAGCCAATGAGGGCATAGCGCGGACCAAGCGCTTTGTGAATTGCCAAATCGTACAGCGCCGGTATGACTTTGCGTTTGGCGAGATCCCCCGACGCGCCGAAGAGAATCACAGTGCAGGGCTCCGTCACGCCGCCGTAGCCTGAACTGGAACGATTCGTGTCCGCCGCCATATTTATCTCCCTTTGCACTGTGTCCCGTTCAGGTAAACAAAATGAGCCTCAAACTATACCTCAACACCGTACTTTCCAAGCTCAGAGCGCAATTGGCCGGCATTCTGGTGGTGGATGACGTTCATTCCGAGACGCCGGGGACTTTCCAGATTGAGCGGGCGGTCGTCGATGAAGAGACATTCTTCGGGCGGGCGTTGTGTGACGTCGAGGGCGATGCGGAAGATCAATTCTTCCGGCTTGCGCGTTCGAACGTAGCAGGAGCTGAAGAAGACAAGAAAGTTTCTTCGCAGATGGAAGGCTTCGATGCGGTATTGGTTGAGCTCCCGGGGTTCATTGTTGATGGCACCCATGTAGTACTTTCCGGAGGCGGTTACCTTGTCAAGAATCGCGCGAGTTTCGGGATATTCTTTCGATTGGGCGAACATGAACGCGGAGAACTCCTCGCGTGTGAAGGTGCGGGGGCGGAAAAAGAGCGTTCTGTCCAAATATTCATTGAGCGTGATAAGGCCGGAATCGAATGCGGGGAAAGAGAGATCGTGGCGTTCGCGAAATTCATCCCAATCCAGACCAAAGGCGTTCGCGGCTTCTTTTCGCGAGACGTGATCCCAGCCGTTGGTGAGGATGACGCCTCCGATGTCCCAAAACAGCGTAGTGATTTTCGCCACGGGCGCGACACCTCCGGTCTTTGGACACGCGTGGGACTTCTCCGCGCGACGTCTCTTAGATGAACCCAGATGCGCAGAAGATGCGGGTTCAGCGGATTAGAGTACGCTTTTTGGGCCGGGTTATCGAAGGTAGTTATCAGATTCGAGATGGGACGGCCCCGGTCCGCTCCAGCTCCTTTGAAGGAGACGGGCCGCTAGGAATTTACGCAGAGTTGCAGTAAGGTGAAAAAGAGCGGTTTTTCCGAGGAGAACAGAATGGCGAACGAATCTTGCGATCCAGCACCCGCGCCGAGTGAACCGGTCAAGCCGGGCACGCGGATGGTGCACTGCGTGAAGTTCGATAAGGATTTGCCGGGGCTGGATCGCATTCCCTGGCGGGGAGAGATTGGCAAGCGTGTGTACGAAAGCGTTTCGAAAGATGCGTGGAAGCTGTGGCTGGAGCACTCCAAAATGGTGATGAACGAATACCGGCTCAATCCGCTTGATCCCAACTCGCAGAAGATCATGGAAGAACAGATGGAGCAGTTTTTTTTCGGGGAAGGATCCAAATTGCCGGAAGGATATGTGCCGCCGAAAGCAAAAGGTTAATTGCCCTCGCTGGTCATTCGTCGTGCCGCAGGGTGTTCGACAGGCAGGCGCGGCGAAATCGTGAATGCTAATTTTTCGTGGGCTTTGCGGATGGCCTGCTCAACTTCTTCAGGATCGTTCGCTCTCGCGAATAAGAATCCAAGATAACTCGAACCTTCGGGCCAGGCCGCGATGTAGTCGTGTAGCCGCGCCGTGATGAGCAGATCGGTGACGCTCGGCACTGCGCGAGCGGCGTCTTCGCCGGTCACCGCTTCCAGCACGCCGCTTTTCGGAACGGGAATCATCATCACACCGGCGGCAAGCTGCTCGCGTTGAGAATCACTTCCTGGGAATTCGAGTGCGTGGCGCATCAACAATTCTTCCAATCCGATCAGATCTTTTTCTGAGCCGAGCAAAAACCGCAAGGCGCGGGCGCAAAGGCCGCCGATGGGCCGGGGAGCTACTTCCAATGGCCAGACGCCGTCTTTGTTAATTCGAAATTCCGCGTGAATCGGGCCCTGGGAAATTCCCAGAGCGCGGGCGGCGTCGCGGGCGCATTGCTCGATGGCGTGCTGCTCCGCGGCAGGGAGTCGTGAGGGCGTGACGTAAATGGTTTCCTCAAAATACGGGCCTTCAAGGGGATCGGGCTTGTCGAAGATGGCCAGCACGCGCAAGGTTCCATCGGAGACAAGTCCTTCCACGGCGACTTCCCTGCCAGGAATATAACCTTCGACGAGCATTTGATCGAGATTCAGTTCGCGGGTGGAGCGAATTTCCGGAGACTCGAGCAATCGGCGGACGCGCGCGGCTGCAGCGAGAAATTCTTCGCGATTGTTCGCTCCCACCACACCTTGGCTAGCGGAAAGCGAGAGAGGTTTCAACACACAAGGATACGAAATGCCGAGCAGCGAAGGCTCGGGTGCGGGATGGATAGAGATGTTTCGAAACCAGGGCACGCGCAATCCAGCTTCTCGAAAAATTTCCCGCATGCGCAGCTTGTTGCGGCAAGCTTCGACCGCGGCGGGATGGTTGTACGAGATTCCGAGCCCTCGCGCGGCGTAGGCGGCGGCAGCGGCAGGGCGGTCGCCGAGAGCGAGAATTCCGTCCATGCTTTGGCCGCGAAGAGATTCCATCACGGTGTACGCGGCCACTTCCGGATTTTCGAAATGCACTGCGATGGCGCGGTCGCCCCAGGGATCTTCCAGTTGATGGCAGCGATCCGTGACGTATACGAGCTCCACGCCCAGTTTGAGGGCGGATTCTTCAAAACTTCGCGTCTGGTAACCGAGTTTCCCGGTGAAGAGCAGCAATCGTTTGGATGGAGTGGTCATGTGGGAGGAGTTTCTGCGCCGGATTACACAAAGCCATCGGCAGTTGCCAGCACGTTTTTCATCTGCGGTTTCACGCTGCCGATGGAAACCACCTGATCCCGCGTCGGTTCCGCGCAGCAATACCAAGGTTCGCTGAGATAGGGAACGACATGTTCAAAATGTTTCGCAGCGGCGATGGCCGGAGCAGGGAGACCAGCCGCGGCGTGCGCAGCCTTCCAGACGCGTTCAAAAGTTGCCAGTCGCGCTTCCTTTTGGCGCTCCGCCGCGGCGGCAATCTCCTGAACAGTCTCGCTGAGAGCATCCGCGCGAGAGTCGGCGTTTTTCCAAGGATAGGCCAGCCACCGCGGATTAAACGGGCCAACCATTCCCCGCACGTCTTCCAATTCGAGCATTCGCGAGCCTTCCGGGATCAGCAAGCGAATGCCAAGCTGAATCGGCGCCACATTCTCGATGAGGGCCTGCTCCTGCAGCACGTTGAGCAAGTCGAGGTAGCCTTCCAGGGTCGTCCACGGGGTAAACGGTACAAATGTCGGATGAAGGGTCATGCCAAGTTCGCGGAAAGTTTTGTTCACGTGCAGGAAATCCTCGCGCGTGTGGCCTTTGTCGAGGAATTCCAGAACGGCATCGTCGACCGACTCAACCGCGCTGATGACGAAGAGACAGCCGGTATCGCGAAGCGTGGAGAGATGCTCCTCATATTTGCGCAGGTGCTCGATCTTAATCGTTACGTCATAAGTGAGCTTCGGGAATTCCCGGTGGAATTCCTCAACGAGTTCCATGGCGTGGCGGATGCCGTTGAAGAAGTCCGGATCGCCGAAAGAGATATGCTGCGCGCCGGCAGCCGCCTGGCGGCGAATGTCCTCGAGAACAATATCGCGGCTGACGATTCGAAAGACACCTTTGTATACCGGCACGATCGGACAGTGCCGGCAAAGATGTTTGCAACCGCGGCTGGCCTCCGTCGAACCCACGATGCGATAGCCATCGCCGGGCACGATGAGATACGCGTATTTTTCGATGGCAGGCAAGCCGGAACGGTCCGGTACTTCG
>JBARRT010000181.1:0-6605 GCA_049644365.1 Candidatus Acidiferrum sp.
AGAAGGATTGAAGCGCACCATCGACTGGTACTACGCCACGCGGGATCGCGACGAGGTTAAGCGCATTTTTACCCGCATGCTTACCGAGCGCTGACGCGCGCGAGCGGATGGGAAGGCCGGTGCTGCCAACCAGCAATCGCGGGGGTGATTACCTGGATGTCGCGACATCCAGAAGCAGTCTAGGCCTAGCTCGAGTTCCTCCACGGCATCTGCCCCACTCTCGTCGCTCTCTCATCCAGAATCTCTCCCACCTCGCCCAGCGCATCGAGGGCGAGCAGATCCCGGGTGACATCGAATGCGGCGTCTACCAAGGCGGCACCGCAGCCATTCTCGCCGCTTGGCCACGCACTCTTGCTTGCCCTGCACCGTTTGGCTCTTCGATTCCTTCGAAGACATGCTGTCTGCAACCCAGACGATGGCCCTTAAGCCTATAGCGCGACCGCTGCGCCGCCTCCACTCACCACACGCCTTTCCTAGGCTCCAGAAACAGCTGCCCGATGGAGGTCATCCTTATCCTTGGTGAAGGGGATTTAGAATTCGGGCCCGACATATTATTTGATATTCTTGGAATCTTGTAGAAGAGGGTCTTTTTATCCTGAGCAAGCCTAATGGTGTCCTTGAAGAGAGGGGCGAGAGCGCGCATGAGCGAATGGCTTCGGCCAGCGGCGCATCCCGCTCGCCTGCCGCCGGCGCCACAATCGGCAAGCGCATCTTTCAGAACACGATTGCTCAGCTCGGGGGGCGCGGCGTCAGCCTGGTACTCTCTGCCGCAACGTCGATTCTCTTGGCGCGCTATCTCGGCCGCGAACGGATGGGCGAATACGGTGCGATTTATGCCTATCTAGCCCTCTATACCTGGCTCGCAACGTTCGGTCTTGAGCAGATCCTGACGCGCGAAGCCTCGCAGCGCCGCGCGCAGGCGGGCAGCATCATCCTGACCGGCACGGCTGTTGCCTTGTGTTTTTCTGTTGCCGGCATCGCGCTCTCTTTCCTGTTGGCTCCTTCATTTGGGTACGGTGGCGGGTTGCGCATTCTTGTCCTTTTCGCCGCAGTGGACAGCCTTCTGCTCCCGGCAGCCAGCCTCGTCGGGATTGTTTTTCAGGTGGACATGCGCCAGTGGTATGCGGTCGGGCTCGGCCTGCTGCGCCAGGCGCTCTGGCTTCTGGCTGTTGCTTTGCTGGCGTTCGGGAAGGCGGGGTTTTTCTGGGTCATCCTGGTGCGCACGCTTGTCGGCCTAGTCACAGCTGCCATTACGCTGCCAATCTGCTGGCGGAGAGGACTTCTGCAGGGGCCGTGGGTCTTTTCCTGGGTGGAAGCGCGGAACCTCCTGCACTACGGCTTCCCGATAGCGTTTGGCGCCGTTGCCGTTGGACTGTTCCAGCGCATCGATCAGGTCATGCTGCATAAGATGAGCGGGGACCGCGTCCTGGGGCCGTACGTTGTCGCCGTGATGCTGACGGAACAGATCAGCGTGCTTCCAGTAGCTCTCCTATCTTCGCTGTTCCCTGTGCTCTCGCGGGCAGCGAACCGGGAAGATCTCTTTCTGCACTATGTTGGAGTCAGCTACCGCTTTTTGATGGCCTTGGCGTTCTTTTTCTGTGCGGTGGTCACCCCTGTAACGGCGCCGCTTGTCGAATTGTTTTATGGCAAAGAATTTCTTTCCTCAGCGGCTCTCATAAATGTCTTGATCTGGTCTGAAGCGCCTTTGTTCCTTGCGGTTGTCTTGACGAATGCGCTCGTGGCGAAGAATCTGCAGCGATATCTTCCGATAACACCCATCATTGCTGCGGCCATGAACATATCCTTGAATCTCCTTTTCATTCCGAAGTGGGGAGCATTGGGAGCATCATGGGCTACGGTTGTCAGCTATTCGTCCGCTCTCGTGTTTCTGCTGTTTAAGCCCACTCGCTTCATCACCTGGCAAGGCTTGTCGATTGCCGCTCCCCCGTTCGCACTGGCATTGGCGATCTCGTTCGCACTGCAACATTGGGCTGTGCACTTTGTTCTGAAGTTCCTGGTCGCAGTTGTTTTGTACGCGGGTGGCGCATGGCTGACCGGAACGGTTCGAGGAACAGATCTTCAACGGTTCAAAGAAATTACACGTGGATCGCTTGATCGCTCCCGGCCTGCACCGAACTAAGACTGGAGAAGTATGCGGATACCGATGGTGCTGGGTTAGACCAGTCGAATCCTTTATAGAAATGAGAGGCGCGCAAATACAGTCGTGAATAACATCAGTGTCTACATTCCAGCTTATAACGCGGAGGAGTTTCTCTCTCGCGCCATCGAGGGCGTGCTGGCGCAGACGCATCCAGCGGACGAGATTCTGGTGATTGATGACGGTTCGCGCGATGCCACGGCAGAAATTGCCGCGCGGTATCCAACCGTGACGCTTGTGCGCCATGACCGCAACCGCGGGCTCGGCGCAGCGCGCAACACTGCGTTTCAAACCGCACGCAACGAGTTCGTCGCATCCCTCGATGCCGACTGCGTTCCGGACCCCACGTGGCTGGCCGTGCTCATGTCGCATCTGAAGGATTCCAATGTCGTGGGTGTTGGCGGACGTCTCATCGAGAGCGTCCGACGCACCATGGCCGACCGCTGGCGGTGCGCGCATATGCGGCAGGAACTCGGTGAGTCACTGCTGCGCAACACGAACTTTCTCTTTGGCTGCAACAACATCTATCGCAAGTCCGCGGTGATCGAAGTCGGCGGTTACAACGAGGCGATGCGGACCAACGCCGAGGACGCAGATCTCTCACGAAGGCTGTGTGCAAAGGGCTGGAACATGGTGTACGAACCGGAGGCGCGCGCGACCCATCTTCGCCACGACACGATCCGTTCCATCCTGGATACGTCATGGCGCTGGGGACAATATGGTATTCCGCTATGTGGGAAAGACGCTGCAATTTGGTTCGTGGTCGCCCGCTCCGTGTACGTCAACTTCCGCCATACGTTTCTTTCTTTTGTCCTCAGCGATCTGCGCTCCCGGCGCATCGAGCTCCTGGGGATCGACTTGCTCATACTGGGATATTATCCCTATCGCGACTTCCGACGATGGCGCGCTTCACAATCCAGTTCCGAGCCGCAGCTTGTTTCTTCAGCGATGTGAAATATTGGAGACGCTCATCACAAAACGGCGTCGGTCTGCAGGCTCGTATCTCGTACTCCATCTGCATGAGCAGGGGCACTGCATGGTTGCGATGAACAAGCCAATAGGTAAGACGTGCGCCGGAGCTTCATCCGAGCAGTACCGACATCGGGGCCAACTATCATGACTGCAGTCAGCGCTGCGGAATTTCATTGCTACTATGCTGCGGACAAGAAATCCGCGCTGCAGAAAGGCGAATCGACTCTTCCCAAGTTCGAGCGGTATCTCCGCCCGGGCCCGGTCGTGGATCTTGGCTGTGGCGAGGGCGGGTTACTTCTCGCTCTGAAGGAATTGGGGAGGACGGAACTTACCGGCGTGGAATCGAACCAGGAACTTTGCACTCTCGCAGAGTCGTTTGGTGTGCCCGTCCTCTGCAAAGACCTTCTTACTTATCTTCAGGAAGAGACGCTTCGCTCGGCAGTGTACTTCTACATAGACGTGATCGAACACGTGCCATTCGAGTTGAACCTCCGCTTGCTCGCAAGTCTGCCAGTAGGAAGCCGCTTAATCCTGCAGACCCCGAACACTGAATCGGTGCTCGGTCATCAGTTCTTCATGAATGTCCCATCACATCTGGCCCCCTATTCGCCCTGGGTAATCCGGAAAATGTTGGCGCGCTTCGGGTATGATGTTACCGCTGAAGGTACCGTAGACGGCGCGCATCCTCGCAATTGGAAGAATCGGCTGCGGGCACTACTTATCCGTTTTACGCTTGGACTCGCTCCAGAAATAATCCTCGGCGGTGGGAACTACTTTGCCGTGGCCGATAGGATTCGCGAGACCAACTTGAACCGACGTGAATAGAGTCAGTGATACATTCCTGCGAACAATCCTCCGGAGTTTCTCCCTCGCGCGGGCGGAGGAATACCCCTTCTGACTCAACCGGCAGACGAGATTCTCATGATTGACGATGGCTGATGTGAAAGCAAGACACCATTCGCTCGATATTGGACACCTACTGGTGCTGGTGGCGCTTCGGCTTGCTGGGTCGGGACCTTCTGGGGCTCGGCTATTTTCCGTACCGGGATTTCCGGCGGTAAATTGAGGCGCACTCCGGCGCGGCACCGCGCTGCAACGCATCACTTCGGAGGTTTGACCCGTGCTGATTCTGATTACCGGTGGTTGCGGATTCGTGGGCTCGCAGCTCGCTCTACACCTCACCGAGCGTGGCCACCGCGTGGTGGCTCTGGACAATCTGGTGCGCCGCGGGAGCGAAGCGAATATCGAGCGGCTGCAGAAGCATGGCGTGGAGTTTGTGCACGGAGACGTGCGCAATGCCGAGGACTTTACTAATCTCCCCGCGGGAATCGAATTCGTCTGTGACACGAGCGCGCAGCCCTCGGTCGTCACCGGTTACGCGAATCCCATCTTCGACATTGCCAACAACGCGTTCGGCGTGATTCGGGTGCTGGAATACGTGCGGGAACGCCGCTGCCCTCTTCTTTTCTGCAGCACGAACCGCGTGTACAGTGCGGACCGCATCAACGCGCTGCCTCGGCGCGAAGGCGCAACGCGCCTCGAATGGGATGCCATGGCTTGGCAGAAGCTGCCACAGAAGGAGCGCCCCTGGGGTTTCGATCCGCGGCACGGCATCTCCGAAGAGTTCAGCGTCGATGGCGGCCAGCACAGCATTTATGGTCTGAGCAAATTGATTGCGGACGCGGCATGCCAGGAGTACGCCCAGGCGTATGATTTGCCAATCGTCGTCAACCGTTTCGGGGTCATTTCCGGAAGCGCGCAATTCGGCAAGACTGACCAGGGTTGGTTTGTATGGTGGGCAATGGCGCATTGGTTTGGCTTATCCTTGAAGTACATCGGTTGGAAAGGTAAGCAGGTGCGCGACATTCTTTTTATCGAAGATGTCTGCCGCCTTGTGGACCTGCAGATGGGCCAGATCTCGCGCTTCCGCGGCGAGGTCTTCAACGCCGGTGGCGGAGTGGAGAACTCTCTTTCGCTTCTCGAGGCAACGCAGCTTTTCACCAATGCGACTGGCCGTTCTCTCACAATCACGCACGAAGAGGCGCCACGCAAGGCCGATCTCGCGCTCTACTCCACGGACAATCGCAAGGTGGAGCGGGTGCTGGGCTGGAAGCCGCAAGTCAGCCTGAAGGAAGGGCTCGACCACATCCTCGACTGGATCCGCGAGAACGAAGTCGAACTTCGCACTCGCTATATTTCCCGGGCGTAAAATCATTGGGCAATCCCCTTATGAAGATAAAAACAGTTTTGGTCACGGGCAGCAGCGGGCTGATCGGCTCGGAAGCGGTCGAGCATCTCGATCGCCAAGGACATCGCGTCGTCGGCGTGGACAACAACATGCGCCGCGTCTTCTTCGGCGCGCCCGGCGACACTACCTGGAACCTCGAGCGCCTGAAGGGGGCGGCGAAGAATTTCACCCACGCCAACCTGGACATCCGCGACCGCGTCGCGCTCGACGAACTATTTCGCGCGAACCACTTCGACCTCGTCGTACACTGTGCCGCGCAGCCTTCACATGACAAGGCGTGCGATATTCCCCTGCTCGATTTCGAAGTGAACGCCATGGGCACGCTGAATCTCCTAGAGGCCACGCGCCAGCACTGCCCAGAGGCGGTTTTCGTTTTTCTCAGTACCAACAAGGTCTATGGCGACGCGCCCAACGAGCTTCCCGTCAAGGAACTGGAGACCCGCTACGACTACGCGCGTCCAGAGGATTCCGACGGCATCGCCGAAACGTGCCGCATCGACCGAAGCCTGCATTCGCTCTTCGGGGCATCGAAGGCCGCAGCGGATCTAGTCGCGCAGGAATATGGGCGCTACTTCGGGATGAAGGTGGGCATCTTCCGCGGGGGCTGCCTGACCGGGCCGTCACATTCTGGCGTCGAGCTGCACGGCTTTCTGTCCTATCTGGTGAAGGTGACACTCACTGGCGGCACCTATTCCGTCTTCGGCTACAAAGGCAAGCAGGTGCGCGACAACATTCACAGCCATGACGTGGTGCGCGCCATCGAGGAATTTGCTGCCAATCCCCGCCCCGGCGAGGTCTATAATTTGGGCGGCGGGCGCGCCAACAGCGTCTCAATGCTGGAGGCCATCGCGCGCATCGAGCAGCTGAGCGGCAAGAAGCTGAAATGGAACTACGTGGACCAGGCGCGCAAGGGCGACCACATCTGCTACATCTCGAACCTGAAGAAGTTCCAGAGTGATTACCCGAACTGGCGCATCACCGTGGGGCTCGACGAGATACTGAAACTGATCATCGAATCCCAGGAGCAGCAACTGCGCGTGGCGTCCGGCGTTCGCTGAGCAGCATGGAGATGGCAAAGCGATGATGCGGTCCGGCAAAGCCGCAGCAGAACGGATATGTGGAAAGTTTCAAAGGCAAGTTGCGGGATGAGTGTTTGAAAGTGAGTTCTCGCGGCAATTTCTTTCTTCGTCTGGCTTCGCGCTACGCCAGACCACAGAACCCTCTCAC
>JBARRT010000182.1:0-7097 GCA_049644365.1 Candidatus Acidiferrum sp.
CAGCGTAGTTTGTCCAGCGGCAGAGAGGCAAGCGGCTAGGTTTACCGCCGTCGTAGTCTTTCCAACCCCGCCTTTTTGGTTCGCAACCGCGATGATTCGGGACAAACGCTACCTCGCAGCGAAAATCTAGCAAAGCCAACGCAGAGATGCAAGATGTTTCACGTGGAACAGCGCCTTTTGCACCTTTTCCAGTGAGAATCTGTGTTGATTTTGTGAGTGTTCCACGTGGAACGAACTGTCCGCATCTATGAATCCAATATCTCCCGCCGGCTGTTCCACGTGAAACAATGTGGCTTTGCGCTGCCTTGGAGGATCTCAAGCGGAATTCAGTTTGCACCGCAAACTAGTTTGCGGGTTCGATTTTCAGAAATGGAGTTCAAGGAAGTCGGAATATCGGGACGGAGTTGAGTTGAGAACATTGAAGATTCAATTGCCGACTGTGGATGTTCCACGTGGAACACTGTGCAAGCGTTTCACGTGGAACAAGGCGCGGGACCCGGAGTACAAGAATCTAAGAAATTACGTCGGATCAAGTCGATGTGCTGGCGGGCTGAATCCTTCTTGTGCCTACTAGAAGGAGCCGCCTCAACGAATGCGGTACCGGGATGGGTTCGCACCACTCCCAAGATTGTATTTTTTGGATTTCTGGCAGGTCTCTAGCCCCAATCCAGAGGATAACCTGTTTCGCTGCAACCTTTTCCGAGTGTGCCCACTCGAGAAAGGGTCCAAATTCCCCCAGCGCTCGCGAACAGACGAAATCGAGCGGCGCAATTTCCTCGCCGAGCTCTTCATAACGGCTAACGAGGACACGAGCGCCTGCAAGTCCAAGATCACGAATGACTTCCGCAAGAAAGGTCGCCTTTTTGACGTTGGACTCGATAAGGAAAACCTGCAACTCGGGCCGGATGATTTTGAGTGGCAAACCGGGAAAACCGGCTCCAGAACCCACGTCGGCGAGCCGACCATACTCCACAGGGACCGTTGAGGCAGCATACATGCATTCGCAAAAATGTCGATTCAAGATCTCCAAGGGATCGCGAATCGAGGTCAGATTTATCTTCTCATTCCAGGCCAGTAGAATTCTCGTATACTGTTGAATTTGAAGTACTTGTGAGTCACTTACGGCGATCTGGAACTCTCCCAGGGCCCTTCGAATAATATCCGCAGAGAGCGCAGCCGGGCTGGGTGTCGGCATGAAAGTGTTGGATCGCTAGAATTATGTTAACTACTTTGTTTTGTTATAGTTACAGTAGATTCCACGAGATATCGCGGGCCTGCAACTCCCGCAACCAAATCCACAGCGCTGTGCCAGAAAATCACGGGCACCAGGCTATTGTACGCGATTCGGCCCGTTCCGAACACTGTCCCAATCACCAGGGTGCTGAAGAAGCCGCCGCGCCCCTGGTATAAATGCGCCAATCCAAAGAGGATGGACGAAAGGAGGACCGTGGCCCAAGCCGGCGACCCCAGGTGCCCCAGCACAGCCATCGCGAATCCCCGGTAGAGGAATTCTTCGCAAAGCCCAGCCGTGATAGCTAGTGCCAGGAAGGGGAGCAGCTCAATCGTGGACTGCGGCAAGATCCGTTCGGCGATGGCCTGCATGGGTCCGCGGGCCTTGGCGGGAAGGCGGCCCATGCGGCGCAAGTTGAGCCACTGAAGAGTGGCAATCGTCGCGGCGCCGACAAGGGAAGCCACCAGAATCTTCGTTCTGTCATGAATCGCCAGCCCCAGCTGTTCGGCCGTGTAGCCATGCGCCCAGGCGCGCCACGCCACGACCGCCGCGGCCAGCCACTGAAAGCCAATGGTCGACGCGTACAGTGCGAGACGCTCCATCGTGTCGACGTGCGGCATCGCCATCAGCTTCTTTAAGCGCGCGCGACCGCGCCATGGCAGAATCACGCCAAGAACGAAAAAAATCAAAGCGATGTCCCAAGACATCCGCCGATAGGAACACTTTTCATATCCTGCGCGCAAGTATCCAAAGTTCTGAGTCGTGGATCATTTGGGTGAACTGGTCATCCCCAAGAAGCGGACTTCGGAAACTCAGCGAGATTTCACTTGATTTCATAACAATGCTGGCTCCCCCGACCCGAGTAAACTGTGGTTGTTCAGCGACCAAGGCTCGGGAGGAAGGAGCCAGACATGTTGATTATAGGCGTAGATTATCACCCGAGCTTTCAGCAAATGGCATTTTTAGATCAAGAAACTGGCGAGTGCGGTGAACGGCGATTAAATCACAGTGATGGAGAAGCAGAAAAGTACTTTCGAGACCTAAAGCAGAGAGGAGTCAGCGTGCGCGTGGGATTGGAGGCCACCGGATATTCACGCTGGTTCGAGCGGTTACTGGCAGAATTGGGTTTCGAGGTGTGGATTGGCGATGCCGCGGAGATCAAGAAAAAACGAGTCCGCAAGCAGAAAACCGACCGCGAGGATGCCCGACTTTTGCTGAGGTTGCTGCTGGAAAATCGCTTTCCTCGAATCTGGGTACCGAGTCCGGAAAATCGTGACGTGCGGCAACTGCTTTGGCACCGGCATCGACTGGTGCAGATGCGCACGCGGATTATGAATCAGCTGCAGGCGGTGGCGATGAACGAGGGCTATCGCTGGAAGAAAAAACTGTTTAGCGAACAGGGGCGCGCACTGCTGGAGAAACTCTCCTTGGCTCCCTGGGCCAATCGGCGCCGGAAAGAATTATTGGAGCTGCTGGATCAGTTGAATCCAAAAATCGCGGAGTTAACAGCAGCAGTCGAGCAAGAAGCCAATCAACGGCCCGACGTGCTGCGGTTGATGACGCATCCTGGGGTGGGGGCCATCACCGGGCTGGCCTACGTTCAGGTCATTGGGACACCGGATCGGTTTCCCTGTGGCAAGCAGATCGGTAGCTACATTGGACTCATCCCTTGCGAGGACTCCAGTGCCGGCAAGCAACGACTGGGACATCTCAGTAAGCAAGGCAATGCGTTGTTGCGCTACTTGCTGGGAGAAGCAGCGCAAGCAGCGACACGGTGTAACCCTGACTGGCGGCGACGGTATGTGCACCTGGCGATGCGTCGACACAAGAACATTGCCAAGGCAGCAATGGCCAGGAAACTCGCTGTTCGGTTGTACTGGATGTGGCGCAACGGTTGGGACTATTCGCAATTGGTCAGTTTCGGTTCGAACGCGGGAAAGCTCGCTACCGGACATGGCGTGAACTAGAGCGTCGTCCACTTGATTGGGCATCCCGCTCCCTGAAAAGGGAGTTTGAAGTAGTAATCATGGTCGAAGTTTTGATCGAAGAGATGTTTGGGTCGGACTGAATTCGCCCGACAGATTACAAACGAGCCGTGGTCGTCGATGAAGAGGGGAAGAACAGAACCAACAAGACCACTCTCAAGAGTGAATGGAGAAGTGCGCTCAAAAAGAGGTTGACATAGCCAGCATTGTTAGAGACGTCCGGTAAGCGAATCAATCAGGCTTTGGATCTCCTACCTGCTGATAAGCCCTGTAATCTCCGGTTTGATATAAACTCTCATTCGGTAGCTGTCTTCGATGAAAGCAACCCGTCTCGGTGCACAGGATTTTCGAAACGTCTCTGGAAAATCGAAGACTAGCGCGTGATTCGTTCCTGAGCACGAGGAGCTTGCATGAAACAATCTGACTCGTGGCCCGCACTTCCGCTCGCCGAATGGAAGGACACGTATGCCACTCTCCACATGTGGACGCAAATCGTGGGCAAAGTCCGTCTGGCGCTGAGCCCGCCCATCAACCATTTTTGGGGAACCACTCTCTACGTGAGCGCTCGCGGTTTGACCAGCTCGCCGATTCCCTACGCCAGGGGAGTGTTTGAAATTAACTTCGATTTCATCGCCCACGCGCTGGAGATTGCGACCAGCCTCGGCGAAACCAGGGCTTTCCGTCTCATTCCCCGCACGGTTGCCGAATTCTATGCAAAACTCATGGGCGCGCTGCATTCACTCGGCATCGACGTGAAAGTGTGGCCCATGCCCGTCGAAGTGCCCCGGCCTGTTCGATTCAATCTGGATGAGAGTCATGCGGCGTACGATAGCGAATATGCCCATCGCTTCTGGCAAATTCTCGTTAGCGTGAACACCGTTTTCTGGGAATTTCGCTCACGATTCATTGGCAAGGTCAGCCCCGTCCATTTTTTCTGGGGCAGTTTCGATCTGGCGGTGACGCGCTTTTCCGGCAGACGCGCGCCGGAGCGTCCGGGCGCCGACCCGATCACCAAAGAGGCCTACTCCCACGAGGTAATCAGCGTGGGATTTTGGCCTGGCGATGGCGAGGTCGTGAAGGATGCAGCCTTCTACGCATATGCCGCTCCGGAGCCGGCGGGATTTAAGGAACGCCGGGTGCGCCCCGCAGAAGCCTTTTATAGTAAGGAGAAAAACGAATTTTTTCTGATGTATGACGATGTTCGATCGTCGGACTCTCCCGAGCAATTGTTGCTGGACTTTTGCCAGAGCACCTACGAGGCAGGAGCCATTCTTGGAAATTGGGATCGCCCGAATTTGGAGCGGTACGCGGTAGGAGCTACGAACGCCTAGTTGGAATCCGAATCCGGCTCCGGCTCCCGCTAGTTATCCACCCTGGCAGGGTCAACTCCCGATAGGTCGGTCATCGGAAAGTGGGTTGCTGCAACCAGGCAGTTTCCGAGAGTGGCGTTTATCAAGCTTGCGCCATCTAAGAAACTCCAGTACGCTGGCCCAGTTGCCGGCGGCATCTTCCCCCCTCACCCGCTATCGTGGTTCCAGTTGCGATTCAAATTCTTGTGCAGGATGGATGGACGCATGACGCGCAAAAACACTTGGGCGGGACTTGCCGTGGCGGTAGTGCTGAGCTTGCCCCTGACTGCCTGCAAGGACGCGAAAACGCTGCAAGAGAACGAGCAGTTGAAGGCCCGCGTGGCGGAACTTCAGAAAGAGAACGGGCAATCGGGAAACGAGCTCGAAACCATGACGGCTGCCCGCGATGCGTTGACGAAAGAGAACGAGGCGCTGAAGGCACAGATGAAGGCCTGCAAAACGAAGCACTCTGGGAAAAAAGCTACGAGTCGAACACGTCGTCGGAGGTAAAGGTCCCGGCAGTTTTACGACCCGCATGTGGTTGGCATGCGCGAACCAGTTTCAGTTTTCATCGTCAGAAAAGGGAGGGAAAGAGCATGAAATCGTTTGAGGTGCAATTTCGCTATCAGGATCGAACTGAAGGAACCGTGGAATCGACGGTAAAAGTGGATGCGTCGAGTCTTCCTGGAGGCGTTGCTAAGGCGACACGCGAGTTTGTCAAAGGCTTGGACCGCAAACAGAGATTCGACATGAACAAGAATGGACTCGAAATTACGGCCAAGGCTGTCGGGGCAGCAACGGAAGCGCCGGCAAAGACATCCACTGAAGCCGCCGCTGGTTGAGAAATCAGCACGAGCGGATCGCTTCCCGCGCTTGGTCTGCGAAATAGATTCCTGCGCCTGGGTCTCTAGGTGCGCAAGCACGAACCGCGCCACCTCGCTATAATCAAGGTGGTTTACAGCGAGGTGTGACTTGGCCTCATCCGTAAAACTCACTTCCATGGCAAAGGCTGCGGGCTGCGCGGCAAAACTCAATCCAGCCACGCTGGATGCGGTGTTGCGCAAATTGCCGCGGCAGACCGATCCCAACGTGCTCGTCGGATTCGACACCAATGACGACGCCGGCATTTATTTACTGGGCGAAGGGCTCGCACTGGTACAAACCGTCGATTTCTTCACGCCTATCGTGGACGATCCCCACCTGTTTGGACAGATCGCCGCAGCCAATGCGCTCAGCGATGTGTACGCTATGGGCGGGCGCCCGGTTTCCGCGCTGTCCATTGTCGGTTTTCCGGAAAAAGGCGATCCTGCCATCCTCGAAGAGATCATTCGCGGCGGCCTTTCGAAAATGAACGAAGCGAAGTGCAGCGTCATCGGCGGCCACTCGATTCGAAACGAGGACATGCTCTTCGGCTACGCGGTTACCGGAGTCATTAACCCGCATCGAGTTTGGCGAAATGTCGGCGCGCACGCGGGAGACGTTTTGCTTTTCACGAAACCCCTTGGCACCGGCGTTATTACAACCGCGTTGAAAAAAGATCGCGCCACGCCGGAATCGCTTGCTGCTGCTGTAACTGCGATGACGACCCTGAATCGCGATTCCACACTCGCGCTGCAGGAGCTTGACGAAATGACCGCCTGCGCGAAACGCATCCACGCGGTCACGGATGTTACGGGCTTCAGCCTTCTTGGGCACGCGCGAGAAATGGCGCTCGGTGATCCGGCGCACGGCATCGAGCAGGTTTCCTTCGAAATCGACCACAAAGCCTTCGCCTATTTTCCCGGTGCTGTGGAAGCTGCCCGCGAAGGCCACCTCTCCGGCGGGCTGAAGAATAACCGCGCTTTCATTGGCGATTGCGTCGCTTTTGACGCCAGCGTCCCGCTCGAATTTCAAGATTTGCTTTTCGATCCGCAAACCTCTGGAGGCCTGCTCATCTCCATCTCACCCGAATCCGCTGAAGCGGCTCTCTCCGCCCTGCAGCATCACGGCGTCTCCGCCCGCCGCGTCGGAAAAGTCGTCCCGAAGAAACACCCTCTTCTCTTTGTTCATTAGAATCATGACGATCGCGGGCATCCGGTAAACTTCCAAAATGGATACCATCACCCACGGCATCGCCGGCGCGCTGATCGGAAAAGCTATCTTCCGCGGCGAGGACCTGTTTGCCTCGCATCCGATGAACCGCGGGCGCATCCTCACGTGGTCGCTGACGCTCGGCGCGATTTTTCCGGATTCCGACGTGCTCCGCGATACTTTCTCCAGCGACCGGCTCCTGATCATCACCTGGCATCGCAGCATCACGCACTCGCTTCTGATGCTTCCGCTTTGGGCGCTGCTTCTCGCCGCCATTACGCGCGCGTTTGCGAATTCGCGAAAATGGCAAGCGCCGTCGTTCGCAGCACTGACCGCAATCTATGGAGTCGGCATCCTCAGCCACATTCTGCTCGACCTGGTCACGTCCTTCGGCACGATGATCTGGTCTCCCTTGAAGTGGTCGCGCCCCGCATGGGATCTCGTCTTCATCGTGGATTTCAC
>JBARRT010000183.1:0-5224 GCA_049644365.1 Candidatus Acidiferrum sp.
TCCTATGGCCGCGATCTGCGCGGAGGCAAAGGCGTTTTTTACGGAACCGTGCTTCGGTGAATTTCAGGTACCACTTCGATCGGGGCAGATGCAATCCACGTTCGCGTAACGCCGCAGCCGTTTTGCGCGTCACACGAACTGATCGCCAGGCAGCTGGAATCCATGACGAGTGGCGACTACTGCGGTTGTGCGTTTATTTCAAACAGAGGCAAACAATGTCAAAGCGGCTTCTTTCTGCTGGTTGCATCCTTGCGGTCGTGTGTGGCTTGGCGCTGACGCTGGTAGGTATCGGCTTGCAGGCGTCCTCCCGCGCGGCGGATCAGCCGGGTTCATGGGGATTCGAAACAGCCAATCTCGACAAAACCTGCAAACCTTGCGACGACTTCTATCAATTCGCCATGGGCGGGTGGATGAAGTCCAACCCGATCCCGGCGGAATACTCCACGTACGGCAGCTTCACGCGGCTTGCGGATCAGAACCAGAAAAATCTTCGCCAGATTCTCGAGGATGCCGGCAAGGCCAAGGCTGCTCCAGGATCCAACGAACAGAAGATTGCCGACTATTACGCCGGCTGCATGGACACCGCGGCGATTGACGCTGAAGGAACAAAGCCCATCGAGCCGGAGCTGGCGCGCATCGCGAATATCAAGACCATAGCCGGCTTGCAGACCGAAGCCGAACGCCTGCAAAGCATGGGCGCTGGCGCGCTTTTCCGCTTCACGTCTCGGCAGGACCTCAAGGACAGCACCATAGTGATTGGCGGCGCTTCGCAGGGCGGGCTCGGCTTGCCGGAGCGCGAATATTATTTGAAGACCGACGAAAAATCCCAGCAGCTTCGCGATGCTTACGGAAAGCACGTTGCCAATATGCTCGCAATGCTCGGTGATCCGGCCGACAAGTCCGCGGCGGAAGCGGCGGTGATCCTGAAGATTGAAACGGAGCTGGCCAACGCGTCGACGAAAAACACCGATCTCCGCGACCCGGAGAAGAACTATCACATGATGGCGCTCGCGGACCTGAAGACGCTCACACCAAATTTCTCTTGGGAAGCGTATTTCAAGGCGGCAGGCCATCCGGAACTGAAACAAATCAACGTCGGGCAGTTGGATTTCTTCAAGGGTCTCGACGCGCAGCTAATCGCGACTCCGCTCGAGGATTGGAAAACCTATTTGCGCTGGCATCTCGTCGACGCCGCCGCGTCGGAGCTTCCGGAGAAATTCGTTGCCGAAGAATTCGACTTCCGTGGCAAGACTCTGACCGGCGCCAAAGAAATTCAGCCGCGCTGGAAACGCTGCGTGCAAGCCACCGACCGGACCCTGGGCGAGGCCCTAGGACAACTTTACGTGCAAAAATATTTTCCCCCCGAAGCCAAAATCCGCGCGCTCGAAATGGTGCACAATCTGATCGCCGCTCTTAACGACGACTTGCAAACCCTTTCCTGGATGGGTCCGCAAACGCGTGCGCAGGCGGCCGCGAAGCTGAAAGCCTTTGCCGTGAAGATCGGCTACACGGACAAATGGCGTGATTACTCCGTGCTGAAGATCGAGCGCTCCAGCTATCTGCAGAACAGTTTCCGCGGGGCAGAGTTTGAGTTCGCACGCCGGTTAGATAAAATCGGGAAGCCAGTGGACCGCACGGAATGGGGCATGACACCGCCCACCGTCAACGCCTACAACAGCAGCAGCATGAATGAAATCGTGTTTCCCGCGGGCATCATGCAGCCACCCTTCTACGATCCAAAAGCGGACGACGCCGTGAACTACGGCGGCATGGGCGCCGTCATCGGTCACGAAATCACGCACGGCTTCGACGACCAAGGCTCGAAATTCGACGCCAGGGGCAACCTGAGCGATTGGTGGACCGCGGAGGATCGCAAGAATTTTGACGAGCGCGCCGGCTGCGTGGAAAGACAATTTGATGGTTACGAAGTCGAGGCCGGTCTGCACCAGAACGGCAAGTTGGTTCTGGGCGAGAGCATCGCGGACCTGGGCGGCCTGGCTATCGCCTATGCGGCGTACGAAAAATCACTCGAAGGCAAGCCACGGCCGAAGAAGATCGACGGCTTCACGGCCGAGCAACGTTTCTTTCTCGGCTGGGCGCAGGTTTGGGGTGCGAATCAGCGGCCGGAGGCGGCCCGGCTACAGACCAAAACAAATCCGCATCCGCTGGCCCGCTTCCGTGGAAACGGGCCGCTCTCCAACCTGGCCATCTTCGCGCAAGCGTTCGGCTGCAAAAAGGGCGACGCCATGGTTCGCGAAAAGGCTTGCAAGATCTGGTGACGGGCTTCCGCGTGGATGCCAGGAAATCCCGTGGGCTTCGAAAGGCTTATTCTAGAAATGCATGACAACTCCAGCGGTAAGCTGGAAATTGTTCTGGCCCTGGCCAAAAAAGCCAGTCCGGACGAGGTCGCCTCCGAGGCGGCCCGAAAATCGATAGTTAAAGTTGTAATCGGCGCCGCCTCCCAGTTGGATACTATAGGTGCTCCTGCTGCTGTTTCCTGCGGTTTGGGGCTGCTCGTGAGCTCCGCCGAAGATTGCGTGCAGCCAGGGATCCCACCGCTCGTATCGGTGCCAGGCAATCTTTGGCCCCGCGCCGTAAACCAGCAGTTTCACGTGTGCGCGGTCAAAAATCTCCGGCGCGAATGCAGCCGAGACGTTTCCTTCAATGCCAAACCATTCGTTCGTGTTATACACCACTGATGTTTTCACGCCCACAGCGCTGGCGTTGAAGATGGAGGAGCGAAACCGGATCCAGGTGACTCCGATTCCTAACTCCCAGCGGACAATATCGTTCCGGGAATACAGAAACTTCGGCTTAGGTGCAGGAGCAGCCGGCTCAGCAGCCTCGAGCGGCACGGTCAACGCTGTAGCAATAACGGGCCCCTCAAACGCATTCATCTGCTTTGCCACTGGAAGGAAAAATACGCCGTTACCGGTCAGGGAATGGAGTGTTGTCATTCTTGGGGCGGAAGCTGCCGTAAGACTTCCTGCCACTTCCGCGTTGTCGTTCTTTTCAGCGGGCCCGGTCTCCTGCGCCTGCGCAACGCACACGCTTCCAAGCACGAGCAACGCCGTTGCAAAAATTCTCATGATGATGCTCCCCTCAGAGGGCTGGCCCCACGCCTGGGAATGGCCACCTTGCTACGGTAAACAACACCGAGGCCCTTTGTCTATCTTCTTTCGCGCCGAGCGGGATAAAAGAAAAAATAGCCCGCCACCTCATCCACCACCGCTCGCATTCCTGAGGAGAATGCTGATCAGCGGCCGTGGCGGAGGTAGTCGTCTGTTTTGTTCAGCCAGTCTTCGCGCGGCGGGTCGAAGACGTCGAGGTCCACCGTATCTTCCAGCGCCCAGGCTTCGTGGGGCATCATCGAGGGGATGCACAGCACCTCGCCGGCGCGCACAACGATTTCCTTGCCGTCGATTGCGAATTTCAGCGCGCCTTCGAGGATGTACGTCACCTGCTCGTTGTGGTGGTGATGCAGCGGCACGTGCGCGCCCTTCTTCATCAGCACGCGCGCCAGCATGATTTTGCCGCCGACCACCATTTCCCGGTCAATCAACGGATTCAGTTTTTCACGTTCCACGTTCTTCCAGGCGATATGTTTCGATTGGGACGGAGTGCTCATTTCATGTCTCCATATAATTTCGCGGCGTTGTCGTGCAGGTACAAGCGCGCCAATTCGATGCCTTCCTCTTCCGTGAATGCGCCTTCGGCGACGAGTTCCGCCAGCGCTGCTGCGACCGCCGTCCGCGCGGAGCGAACCGCCAGCCAGAACGTTTCTTCCGCGCCGACCGCATCGTTGAACGGGAAAGCGTCCGAGGCGAACATGATTTTTTCGGGATACAGCGAAATCCACTGCTTCAGGATGTTTTTCAGCTCCGATGGATAAACGTAATAGCCCATCAGCGAGGAGTCGGTGTACACATTTTTCGCGGCCGTCAGCCAGATCATGTCCAACGTGTACGGATATCCGCCGTGGATCAAGACGAAATTCACGTTGCTATATCGCGGGTCGCGCAAAACGTTTTCGAGATTGAGCGGGCTGCCGTTGCGCAAGCTGAAATAGTCGCCGATGCCGACCGCGCTGTGAAAATGAACCGGGAGCTTCAATTTGCCGGCTTGATCGATCAACAGGCGGAAGATGTAATCCTGAAACAGCCGGTATTCTTCCGCGGCGGGCACGCCGCCCGCGTGAAACTTGGAGTAAATCGCCTCCGCCTTCTCCCGCGTCGGATCCGCGAAGTGGAGCGAACGGAAATAGGCGGCCTCGAATTTCATGGCCACGCCGCCCTTTTTCTGATTCTCGGCGAGTGTTCCGCGGACGAATGCTTCATAACCGGCCAAGTCGGCAGGCAGGCCGTTCACGGCAGCTTGCTTCATGTAACGCTGCAGCACTTTTTCCTGCAGCGGGATATACACGCCCATGTCGCCATTTCTGGCGGCCTGCTCGTGATTGTCGAAAGGAAACAGGAACGAATCGACGAAAAATACCCAGTGAAATCGTTTCGGGTCCAGGTACGGAGCTAAAGCCACTCGATTCGCAAGGCACGTTTCGATGTTCATTTTGTCGAGGATGCTGTTCCAGTACGCCGTACCGCCTGCGGCTTCCGCGGCTTTTTTCTTGTCGATCAGCCATTTCGCGTGCTCGGGCTTGAAATCGTCATAGGGGTAACCAAAGAGCGCTTTCGCCGCGGCCACAAATTCGGGATTCGTATCGCGGAGGCGCAGCACGGTGCTTTCCCCGGGCGGTGAAGCCATGGCGTCCATGTCGGAATCGTCGGGAAAAGTCGCGTGAGAATGATTGTCGTAGATGGGGATGCGGTCGATCTGCTTCAGCAGTCTGTCGTACGTTTTCTGGCGATCCGCGCTGGGCAGCGGCCTCGCCTGCGCTTGCGCTGTTCTTGCGCCGGCGAATCCGAGGAGCAGGGCCGCGCCAAAGTGAAATAAATGTTTCATTTTTCCCGATGCCTCACGATCGCTTGTTTGCTTCGCAACCACCGAAGAATTGCGAGACGCGTGGCGCTTCACCCCAAAAAATCGGCGGCGTCGAGACTAGCGCGAAACCGCCGCGCGCCAGTGCACGGACACGCGCTGCATGCGCTCCAGCGCCTCCTCCAGCAGGTTTCTTGCGCCGACGAGCGAGAAGCGTAAATAATTTTTGCCGCCCGCGCCAAACGCCGCGCCGGCGATTCCGGCCACACCGGCTTCTTCGAGCAGCAGC